>CAYYDE010000014.1:0-2264 GCA_964470525.1 uncultured Candidatus Peribacteria bacterium | reverse complement strand
TGGACAATCAGCGGAGGGAGTTTCATTCATCGCTGCGAATCGGCTGTCATCCCGACCGGAGTGTCTCTTCTTGGAGCGATAGCGGAAAGAAGAGACGTGTGCCTGGCATGTTCACGAACTATCTGGAGAGAGTCCAGAGATAGCCTAAAGAGGAGGGAATATGTAGCTGAAGCCAAGGGTGTCCGAAGAAACTTAACGGTGCTGCCAATAAAGGAACCCAGGTGCCGTGTAAGCCAATGAGGAATCTGAAGGAAGGTGGAAGCAAATCTGCGAACTAAGCGAACAGCGAACCTCTTAGAGGCGCGTGCACCGGGCGAGTAACCGTCGAATTACAAAGCCCCAAATCCTCAAAGTAAAGGTGCATGTGTAAAGGAGGTAGTTGTGCAGAGAAAGTGTGTGAACTTACCCAGGGAAGACCCGCAAGAACCGTGGCAGCGGAACAAAGCCGACTGAACCACTAAGCGGCATGGCGACATGACCGTTAAGGACTTAGGGGGTTTCAGAAGAAGCCATAGTAGCCGTAAAGCGAAACGCCGAAGACCTGTATGGTGACGTACGGAGAGGGGAAAACGTATTGCAAGCGACAAGGAAGTCGGAGGCGAAGGGCGGAACATGTTGATGACTCAGCGCCAGAGAAGAGACGTCTCTGAGGGCAGTCTGGCGAGAAAAGGAGGAAGAATCCTCCCGGAAGCGCGAGAAGACCGAAGAAGAGAAGTGCAAGAAGCAAAATGGAACAACTGAGTCTAAACCCAACAGAGAACGGACTCTTTGAGAAGATAACCTCCGTAGAACAACTCGAACAGGCATACAAGCAGGTGAGGGCAAACGGAGGAAACCCTGGAGTTGATGGACAAACCATTAAGGACTTTGGGGAGAACCTACTCGAAGAGATAACCACACTTTCACAGGAAGTGAGGGAGTGGCGATACAAACCAGAACCGGTGCGAAGGGTAGAAATACCCAAACCAGGAAAGAACACCGAAAAACGCAAACTAGGAGTTCCTACTGTACGAGACCGAGTTCTGTATACTTCTATCAAAATAAGTCTGGAACCGCTGTTCGACAGAGACTTTTCTGAGAACAGCTACGGATTCCGACCGGGTCGAGATCAGAAGCAAGCGATAAAGAAGGCAAAGGAGTATGTAGCAGGAGGCAAAGGATGGGTAGTAGATATTGATCTGGAACGTTTCTTTGACACGATCAATCAGGATAAGTTGATGTACCTACTAAAGAAAAAGGTAGACGACAAAAGGGTATTGCGAATAATCGGAATGGGACTCCGAAGCGGAGTGTTAACCGGAGAAGGATGGCATCCCACGCCTGAAGGGTCAACTCAAGGCAGTCCGCTGAGTCCACTTCTGAGTAACATCGTGCTCGATGAACTGGATAAAGAACTGGAGAGGCGAGGACTGGCGTTCTGTAGATTTGCCGATGATAGTAATATCTTCGTTAGGTCAAAGAAAGCAGCAGAACGAGTACTAGAGTCAATAACGAGCTTTATTGAGAAGCGGCTCAAGCTCAGAGTCAATAGGATGAAGAGCAAAGCAGCCCCTGCGAGTTCAGTAAAGTTCCTTGGAACGACGATAATAGCTGGTATGGTCCTCATATCAGCAGTATCGATGAAAAGAGCACACGCCACGGTGCGTGAACTCATACCGAGGCGCACCCATATCCCGCTCGAAGAGCAGATAGGACGAGTGAACCGCTGGTACCGGGGGTGGAGCAATTACTACAATGTAACGGAGACCCCGTCACAGTTGCAGGTAATAGAAGCCCGCATAAGAAGGCGCTTTCGAGCGCAACTAGTGCGAAACTCCACGAAACGTGCCAAACGGTTCCTGGTAAGAAAGCTCTGCAAAATGGGAGTCCCCAAGAAACATGCTTCGAATTGTGTCTATAAGAACCGAAATACCTGGGCGTTATCCACCTGCTATGCAGTAAATAAAGCCTGGGGAAATGACTGGTTCGGAAATCGCGGTATGTATTCCGCGCTCACGAAAGTCATGCCTTGGTGGCAGCCACTTTCCGTTTGGAAGAAATTAACATGAGGAGCCGTGTACATGACCTGTAAGCACGGTTCTGTGAGAGGTCCGTTCCCCTTTCGGGGGGAACGTCCTACTCGATACGAAGTGGAGGGACCCCAAACGGTGGAACCTATGAAGTAACGAGAGTGACTGCCTTCCACGATCGGAGAGAAAAGTGTTTTGTTTGTGGTTTCGGGGTGGCTTCAGATACTTCAGTGGCTTACCCGTTTGGGGTCCCCT
>CAYYDE010000013.1:0-2494 GCA_964470525.1 uncultured Candidatus Peribacteria bacterium | reverse complement strand
ACCCAATCTGACAAATTGATGATGTGAATTTGTATAGCTATGTGAGAAATAATCCGGTGATGTTCGTGGATCCAGATTGAGAAGCGAAAAAATTTATGAATCAAGTTGTTCAAATAAGCCCATTTTATGATATGTGATGAGTCGTATGAAGTGCTGCTGTTGGAACTGTGGGACTTGTAACTTTTGACCAGAATCTAATTCAGGCTTGAAATGAATGAGTTGATGAAAACTTGAAAAATTTGTTTAATCCTCTTGGAAAAGTTAAAAAAGCAGGAAATGTAATGAGTTTAGCTGATAGTAGATATGTGTCTCAAAAAACTAAAAATGAAGTAAGAAAAAAAAGCTGAGATACTTGCGCTTATTGTTGAGTACAAACAAATACTGACAAAAAATCTAATCCTACAAAATCAGAAATTGACCATATTGAACCTTTTGTTAAATCAAAAAATAATGATATTACCAATTTACAAAATACATGTAGAACATGTAATAGACAGAAATGAAAAAATTCAGATAGTGATTTTAAAAATCGTATTAAAAACTTATTTCAATAACCATTAAATATTTATGTGGACACTTGAAAATGCTACCGAAAGAAGAAAAGAATCTTGAGAGGAATTTTATTTACCTTCTAAAAATGAATTACTTTCTCTTCACATATGATCAATTGTGAAACTAATTTTTATTTATGAAGAGTGAAAAAATGAAAGAATGTGGGTAGAAATAAAAAATATATTCTCAAATGGAGAATTTGAAGGAATTCTAATTAACACTCCAAGTAATATTCCTGATTTATATTATGAAGATAAAATAATATTTTGATGTAACAATATTATTGATATTTATCAAAAATAAATCTTCAAAATCAAATGGGGTCTTAGGGGGAACAACATCTAGTGAGAAGCTATAGAAAGTACAAAATCCTACTAGCTGAACTTTGTTCCCCCTAAAACTTTTGCTTACTTTTGGTTACAAAAGTGAGAAAGCTTGTTTTTGACGAAGAGATAGATTTGTATTATTATAGGGCAAGATATTACGATTCAGAGCTTTGAAGATTTATTTCAAGAGACCCAATTTGACAGATTGATGATATAAATTTGTATGCTTATGTTGGAAATAATCCAGTTATGTTTATTGACCCAGATTGAGAAGCGAAAGTAATGATTGATAAATGATTTACATGATTAACAGCATGATTTACTTTAGCTTGATTTTGATTATTATGAATTATTGATGAAGATATGAAGTATTCTAGTCAATTTTTATGAAATTCATTAATTTGAGCTACCGAATTAAAATATTATGATGGTAGTGATTATGTAAAAAAATTAAAAACTACTAATGATTATAAATTTTTAGTAAATACAATTACAGAAGAGGTTAAAAAAGGAAATGGAAATTATAGTAGTTCATCTAATTCATCAGACCAATTAACAATTTTTACACTTTGAAAATTTGATTATGAAGTTATATCTGAAAAAAAAGAAAGTTATACTGATATAAACATAAAAATTACTGATGTGTATGATTTTAATAAAGAACCTTATGATGGTAGTTTTTTGAATAACTACTTAAATGTTATGCATAAAGCAAATAAATATAATATTTTAACACCTATAAATATTGAAATTAACACTAACGAAAGAATTTATGATAAATAAAAAAATTGTAGTATTATTACTAATTTTAATATCTCTGTTAATGATATTTCCATATTTGTTTATGAAATGAATGGAAAAACAAAATCAAATAGATTACAATTCAGAATTATATTATGATAAGTAAACTAATAGTATTATACATAATAATATGGTCAATATTAACTTGAATCTGACTAATATTATTATTAAAAGAAAGAAAAAACATAATCCTTTTTAAAAAGGATTATGTTTTCTTCCTATTTAAAAAATGGAAAATAGTTTTATTTTTAATGGCAACTGTAAGTTTGAGTTATATTTCAAGCCTATGATTTGACCCAAGTTGGGATATTACAGAAACTATTATTATGAGTATTATGACTTTTTATTTTTCTCCATACTCTGTTTGAACTATTTATAGATATTTTAAGTGATTTCATAATAGTAAAATAGAATTATATATTGCCATAATATTACTATTTTTTATAACTTGCTGGTTTTATGATGCATATAGTACTCTTTTTTTACTCTGACATTACCCACCAATGGCATTTTCAAATATTTGATTATCTCCTTTTTTCTATATTTTTGCAGGAATGCTTTGGAGTTTAGATTATTCAAAAGAAAAATGAGCTATATTTGTTTATAGTTCCCTAGAATGGATAAATTTTAAATGAGATAAAAAAAGTTTTTATAAAATATTTCTTTGGACTCTTCCAATGATTGGATTTATGATATTTATTTTTTGATATTTTATATGGATTAATTTATAATTTTGTACTCAACATCAAAAATTCTAACTGAAAAATTATTTCTCAAACTTTTGATGGGTTAAATAGACTTTTAAATCTTGATAA
>CAYYDE010000012.1:0-5404 GCA_964470525.1 uncultured Candidatus Peribacteria bacterium | reverse complement strand
ATATGGTGGGTAATATAGGATTCGAACCTATGACCCCCTGCTTGTAAGGCAGATGCTCTCGCCAACTGAGCTAATCACCCATAGTTTTGTAATGTATTCCATTTACTTCTTTTGTCTGGATTGTACTCTTACTTTTTCTCTTATTCTATCTTTACTACTATCTTTAGTTTTTTCTCTTCTCATTTTCTTCTTCTGGCCGTGCCATTCGAAGCTTCAGCGAAGAATGGTACCCGAGGCAGGGATCGAACCTACGACCTTTGGCTTAGAAGGCCACTGCTCTTCCGCTGAGCTACTCGGGCATATAAGTCTTTCTCTGTCTTCTCCTATCTCGTCTTGTTTCCTTTATTTATATGTTGTTTTCTTCTTTCGTTTCTTGTTTCTTTTTCAATATTATCTCTTTTTTCTTCATCAAAAAAATCTTAATATCAAAATCTTGGCAGCTACCTACTCTCGCACATCTATGAGATGCACTACCATCGGCACGAGCTGGCTTAACTTCTGTGTTCGGTATGGGAACAGGTGTACCTCAACCGTCTTAACCACCAAGATCTTAACATTAAGACCCTCTCATATTTTTCTTCTTCTCCATAATCTAAACAATTAAAGTTAGTCAACTCACGCTTTTCTCAAAATAACCTTGTTTCAAAAGTTTTAAAATCTTTCGACCTATTAGTATTTCTCGGCTCAAAGTATCTCTACTCTTACACCTGAAACCTATCAACCTCGTAGTCTCCAAGGGGTCTTATTGCCTCAAGGGCAGAGGAATCTTATCTTAAAGTAGGCTTCCCACTTAGATGCTTTCAGTGGTTATCCCTTCCGAACTTAGCTACTCGGCAGTGCCAGTAGGCCTGACAACCGATACACCAGAGGTTCGTCCACTCCGGTCCTCTCGTACTAGGAGCAGATCTTCTCAAATTCCTATGCGCCTATAGCAGATAGGGGCCAAACTGTCTCACGACGTTCTGAACCCAGCTCACGTACCGCTTTAAATGGCGAACAGCCATACCCTTGGGACCTTCTCCAGCCCCAGGATGCGATGAGCCGACATCGAGGTGCCAAACCGCGTCGTCGATATGAACTCTTGGACGCGATCAGCCTGTTATCCCTAGGGTAACTTTTATCCGTTGAGCGACATCAATTCCACACTTTAATGCCGGATCACTTTCACCCACTTTCGTGTCTGGTCGACTTGTAGGTCTCTCAGTCAAGCTAGCTTTTGCGAATACACTATCAATCCGATTTCCATCCGGATCTAGCTAACCATTGTGCGCCTCCGTTACTCTTTAGGAGGCAACCGCCCCAGTTAAACTACCCACCAAGCACTGTCCCCGTTTTACGGGTTAGAGTTACATTGTAAGAAGGGTGGTATCTCAACGACAACTCCATAAAGACTGACGTCTCTACTTCACAGTTTCCCACCTATACTGCACATCTTACAACATAACACAATACCAAGCTATAGTAAAGCTCCATAGGGTCTTTCCGTCTTGCTACAGGTAGTCGGCATTTTTACCGACATTGCAATTTCACCGAGTCCATGCTTGAGACAGTACTCAGACCGTTATGCCATTCGTGCGGGTCGGAACTTACCCGACAAGGAATTTCGCTACCTTAGGACCGTTATAGTTACGGCCGCCGTTCACCAGGACTTAGGTTCAGTGCTTGCACACATCCCCGTGATCTTCTGGCACTGGGCAGGCATCACCCCCTATACATCCTCTTACGAGTTTGCAGAGAGCTGTGTTTTTGGTAAACAGTCGCCTGAGTTCTTTCGCTGCGGCCTAGACTCTAAAGTAAAGTCTAGGCAGGTCTTATCCCGAAGTTACGACCGCTGTTTTGCCGAGTTCCTTAAGCATGGTTTTCTCGAACGCCTTAGTGTTCTCCACTAACCCACTAGTGTTAGATTACGGTACGGTTACAATAGAATCTCCTTAGAGGCTTTTCTCGATACCAGAATACAGTAGACCCCTCTTATGCCTTTCCCGAAAGAAATTTATAAGATTAACTAAACTCAGTCTTAGAAGATTACGGATTTACCTATAATCTAAACCTTGTCTTCATAATGCCATCCATCAGGCACGATCTCTATCCCGATATGTCCCCCCTTCGTATAACGATTTATTGTAGTTCAGGAATATTAACCTGATATCCATCAGCTTTGCCTTTCGGCTACACCTTAGGACCGACTCACCCTACGTCGATTGCCGTTGCGTAGGAAACCTTGGGTATTCGGCGATAAAAGTTTTCATTTTATTTACGTTACTCATACCAACATTTTCACTTCTGATACCTCCAGCTCGGGTCACCCCTCACCTTCACGGCATACAGAACGCTCCGCTACCAGACATACACTCACAAGTGTATGAATCTACATCTTCGGTTAATAACTTAGCCCCGTTGAATTTTCGGCGCAAGGTCGCTTGACCAGTGAGCTATTACGCACTCTTTAAATGAGTGGCTGCTTCTAAGCCAACATCCTGGTTGTCTCAGCAACCTCACATCCTTTTCCACTGAGTTATTAATTTGGGACCTTAGATAGTAGTCTGGACTGTTTTCCTCTTGACGATGGGACTTATCTCTCACCGTCTGACTCCTGGTATAATTTATACGGTATTCGAAGTTTATCAGGATTTACTAAGCTGTGAAGCCCGCTAGTCCTATCAGAGCCCTACCCCCGTATAACAATGAACCAAGGCTATACCTAAATATATTTCGCGGAGAACCAGCTATCTCTGAGTTCGATTAGCTTTTCACTCCTTCCCACAAGTCATCCAATGGACTTGCAGCTCCAAATGGTTCGGTCCTCCATAAAGTTTTACCCTTACTTCAACCTGCTCATGGGAAGCTCACCCAGTTTCGGGTCTAGTATGTATGACTATACGCCCTATTCAGGCTCGCTTTCACTTCGGCTCCGGATTTCTCTTCCTTAACCTTGCCACACACACTAACTCGTTGGTCCGTTCTACAAAAAGTACATGGTCACCCGTAGGCTCCCACTCATTGAAAGTATAAAGTTTCAGGGTCTATTTCACTCCCCTCCCGGGGTTCTTTTCACCTTTCCCTCATGGTACTCGTTCACTATCGATCTTGAATACTGTTTAGTTTTGGAGAGTGGTCTCCCCAGATTCAGACTAGGTTTCACGTGCCTAATCCTACTCAGGTATTAATATATACAGCTTACATTATTTTATAATACGAGGCTTACACTCTCTTTGGCTGCTCTTTCGCATAGCATTCTTTTAATAATATAAGATATACTGAGTCTTATCAGGAAACTCGTATATTAAACCTACAACACCTATTATACAACGCCCTACGCTTACATATAATAGGTTTGAACTCTTCCCGTTTCGCTCGTCACTACTCAGGGAATCTCTTTTGATTTCTTCTCCATTGCTACTAAGATATTTCAATTCACAATGTGTCCTCCATATTTTATGGCAATACTGATTACCAGTATTAGGTTCCCCCATTCGGAAATCCGAGAGTCTTAGCGCTTCTTATCAACTCCTCTCGGCTTATCGCAGATTTGTACGTCCTTCTTCGGATATTCAAGTCAAGGCATCCACTTTATACTGTAACTTATCTTAAAACTTTTTATTACAATTGTTATTTTGCTTAACTTTCGTTAACTTCTTGCGTTGTTAACTAACTTTAATTATTCAGATTATTTTAATGAACAAATACATGAAAATATTAGAAGAAAATCTTAACCCTCCTTTATAGAATACATTATTCTTCAGGAATTTTATAAGGAGATAGTCCATCCGCAGGTTCTCCTACGGATACCTTGTTACGACTTCAGCCCAGTCAAAAGTCCTACCATGGGCCCCCTTATTACTAGAGGGACTTCCGATATTACTTTCTCCCATGCCGTGACGGGCGGTGAGTACAAGACCCAGGAACATATTCACCGTGACATGTCTGATTCACGATTACTAGCAATTCCAACTTCATGAGGGCGAGTTGCAGCCCTCAATCCGGACTGAGATGCGTTTTTGAGATTTGCTCCACGTTGCCGTATTGCGCCTCTTTGTACGCACCATTGTATCATGTGTGTAGCCCCAGACGTAAAAGCCATGCTGATTTGACGTCATCCACACCTTCCTCCTAGTTAACCTAGGCAGTCTCATTAGATAATACAACTAATGACATGGGTTGCGCTCGTTAACGGACTTAACCGAACACCTCAAGGCACGAGCTGACGACAACCATGCAGCACCTGTCTTACAGCTCCGTTACCGGCACCCTCCTGTTTCCAGGAGGTTCTGTAGATGTCAAGTCTGGGTAAGGTTCCCCGTTTATTGTCGAATTAAACCACGTGATCCACTGCTTGTGTGGGTCCCCGTCTATTCCTTTGAGTTTTAATCTTGCGACCGTACTCCTCAGGTGGATAACTTATCGCGTTAGCTTCGGCACTGGGATTACTCCCAACACCAAGTTATCATCGTTTAGGGCGTGGACTACAAGGGTATCTAATCCTTTTCGCTCCCCACGCTTTCGTTCCTCAGCGTCAATATAGTTCCAGTAAGCTGCCTTCGCTTTTGGTGTTCCTCTAAGTATCTACGGATTGCACCCCTACACTTAGAATTCCGCTTACCTCTCCCTAATTCTAGCAAACCAGTCTTAAGCACAAACTCGGAGTTGAGCTCCGGTCTTTCATACCTAACTTAATTCGCCGCCTACGAACGCTTTACACCCAGTAATTCCGGATAACGCTTGAGACATACGTATTACCGCGGCTGCTGGCACGTATTTAGCCGTCCCTTATTCCTGAGGTACTCTCATTATGCTCCCCCAGAAAAGAAGTTTACAACCGTTAGGCCTTCATCCTTCACGCGGTGTCGCTCCATCAGACTTGCGTCCATTGTGGAAGATTCCTCACTGCTGCCTCCCGTAGGAGTATGGACCGTGTCTCAGTTCCATTGCGGCTGATCATCCTCTCAGATCAGCTACCCGTCATAGCCTTGGTGAGCTTCTATCTCACCAACTAGCTGATAGGACGCAGGTTCCTCCCTTGGCAATAAATCTTTACTCCTCAGAGTCTATCCGGTATTAATCAGTCTTTCAACTGGCTATCCCTGACCAAGGGGCAAATACCAACGTGTTACTCGCCCGTTCGCCGCTTTCCAAAGCTGTAGCAAGCTACATCTTCTTCTCGCTCGACTTGCATGTGTTAGGCGCACCGCTAGCGTTCATCCTGAGCTAGGATCAAACTCTTTTAAACGTATTTTTTCTTTCTTTATTTTGTTATTCCAAAATAACGCTTCGCTAAAGAAAAAGTCTCGGTTTTCTTCTAATCTTTTCAAGTATTTATGTTAAGGTGCTTTTCTTCCACTCTTCCTGTGAAAGCCGACTCAGTATATTAAATCTTTATCCTTTGTCAAAACTTTTTTTGTTTTTT
>CAYYDE010000011.1:0-15630 GCA_964470525.1 uncultured Candidatus Peribacteria bacterium | reverse complement strand
GCGCGGGTCCGGACCGGGTTCGAGCTCGTCGAGCGTGAGCACGACGAGCGTCGCGCCGTCGAGGTCGGTGAGCGACCACGTCAGCACGACGTCGACCTCGACGTCGAGCGCGCCAGCGGGCCGGCCGATGCCGGCGATCCAGTCCGTGCGCCGGCCGTGGTGCTCGGTGGTCTCGCCTCGCAGGACGCGGGCGCGGTGGAGCGGTACAACTCATTTCCGGTGAGATTGAAGCCCACCGCGCCGGCTATGGCCGAGAGTCGAACATTCCTGTTCAGCTTGGTCTCTTGACCGTTCCATGAGTATACGTGTTTGCGCGCAAGTGGTCAAGCGGCTATAATGTACATGTCCGGTGAGGGGTTACCGATGGCTCAGCGTAAGAAGAAAAAGAAAACTATTGTCTGGCGTGTGCGCGGTGCGCCGCGCCCGCTGGTGCTTGATCCTGATAATTTTGATCCTGATGATTTTGATTCGGAAGCTTCGCGTATTGAGTCTATTCTTGACTATTTACGGGAAGTTGATACGCGCCCGGCTGCACGCAAACCGGCAAAGAAAAAACCGGCAAAGAAAAAACCGGCAAAGAAAAAGCCCGTCAAGAAAAAACGGCGAAAGAAACGCGCCCTAACCCCGATCCCCCTAAAAAATCTTCCAGAGTTTCTAGTATCCGGCATGGAAGGAATCATCGGTCAATTCATGTTTGAGGAATTGAATCGATTTAACCGCGAACAAATGGCATCGCTTTTGTATCATCTAGTCGCCGCCGGATACTGGCGTTACCGATTCTGGTACGATATGAAACAATTTTCCGAGCATTATCCGCAAAAACTTGGTTCGACATTTCCGGTAGATAGCTACACCGTCGCCGATTCGCCGCCGTTCGGTGCGGGTTCGGATACGCCGATTTACCAAGCCGTGCTCGATTTTGTAGACGGGAAAAGAGGGAAGCCTCATAACTTGCAGGGTAAGGTTTTGTATTTTTGGGCATCGGACCGTCGCCGATGATATACGGATACGATCTAGAATCAGAGCGTATCGATGCCGGTACGCCTAAACTATTATATTTCACTTCATACTCCCGGACACCGGCCGGGCCTGATAAAATTTCCGCTCCGCTTTATTATTCCCCGAATGATTCGCATGATCGCCGATATGAAATTTTCCGCGATCTCTTAGACGATTGCCTGTTGCTACCTCAGCGCAACGGCGCGCAATTCGTCGCGTGGAACGGCAACAAATTCGACGCCTATTTTATCGTAAAAGCGTTATTGAAAAGTGATAAATGGGAACTTCATCCTTTCATGACCGCGAGTAAATCACTTCGCGGCGTGCGCGTTAAGTCTCGGGAGCGATATCGATATAAAGATGCGCGAACAGGAAAACTTGTTCAACGAATTTTGCAATTTCAATTTCTTGACGGGATTGCCATGACAGGTATAGTGGGTAAAAAGCTCAAATCGTTTCTTCAGACATTTGCGCCTGAGCTTCCAAAGTTGGATCTCGATTTGTCTGAAGAGGGGATCGAATTCGACAGCAGCGACGAATTCCATGTCCGATATGCTGAGCGAGATTCGGAAGGGCTTTATGTTGCGATGGAGAAAGTCGCAGGTATTTTGACGGAATTAAC
This sequence comes from uncultured Candidatus Peribacteria bacterium, assembly GCA_964470525.1. Taxonomy (GTDB): domain Bacteria; phylum Patescibacteriota; class Gracilibacteria; order BD1-5; family UBA6164; genus CAYYDE01. The sequence goes on along the minus strand of CAYYDE010000011.1, from coordinate 14,009 downwards.
GGGAGCGGAAAAACTCAAGCCGACGATTGGCAATCTCGCCATCAATTATTTTATGGATACAATACCTGATGGCGCTCAATTGTTTCCGCCGACGGGTGAGTTACTGGACGTACTGCACGGCCCGCTCAAGCGCGGGGGCTATTGCTGGTGTATGCGCCAGTATCGCGGTCCGGTATGGAAATATGATATCAATCAAGCATATGCGGCGGCGATGCGTGATGAGCGATTACCGGCCGGGTTCGTTACGAGCAGCACGGGCTGGTCCGAAGATTTTCCGGGAGTATACGAAGTTAGCATAAGCCGTGCGAGACCGTCGCCGGTGCCGTTTTATTTCAAGCCCTCTACAGATTCGGATTCCTTCTCATGCGGCCCCGGCGAATTCACGACGGGAAAATATGCGCGTAGAATGTGGCTTACATCTACAGAAATTTTCCATTTACTCCGTGATAATTGGGACGTGGAATATATACGCGGTTATCACTGGCGAGATTCTTTTACTTTTGCTGGTACAGTAAATCGGCTGGAAACTTTACGCCGATCCGATCCCGAAGGCCCAAGCGGTCCGCTCGGGACGATGGTGAAAGCCATCGGTAATAACGCATACGGAAAAACGCTTGAAAAACCGAACGGTGAGGAATTCATTATTGCGAACGAATGCCCGCCGGGGTATGATTTGTATGATCCTTTCGACCCGCTCGCGGAAAATGTGTTCAGCCGTCACTCGCTCGCGCTGACGAAGCGCCACCATTTGCCGCAAATCGGCATTTTCGTTACTGCGCATGTTCGTTGCAAGGTCCGGGAAGTAGCGCTGAAAGCGCCTGGTCGATTTCTCTACGCTGATACGGACTGCGTCGTGTTCAGTGAGGATATGAGCCATTCTATTGATATAGATCCGGCGCGGTACGGTGCGTGGAAAGAGGAAGCGGCGGGTGAGCAATATCTGATTCTTGGGAAAAAGATTTATCACGGGCAGGATGGCACTCTGAAAGCGAAGGGTCTGCATACGCGGCAATTGACGGCTGATGATTTTGATACGTGGCTGGACGGAACCCCGCCGAAACAGGTCCAGATACAGCGCAACAATTTGTTGAAATTTTTAGCCGGGCGTGATATGTTTCGTTCTAGTTCCAGGCACGGTACGGATGTCGGCAACAGCAAGGTGTATTTGATCGATGAACATCGAATCTTCCAGCCGCGCGAGCGGGAATGTTAAGCGGGTGATTTTCATCCGCACGGGCGAGTCCGTGCGCGCTGTAGCGTTCAAGGACCGGCGAGAATTCGATGAAGAGCTGTTCGGCGTTCTGGATTCACAGCGGCGCGATGCGATTTATCGGGAGATAGCGACATGAGCGATGATAAGCACGACGACCGGATATTCCACGCTCTGCTGTTCGGCGTTCTCGGCGGCGGTGTCGGCGGATTCATCCTCGGCGTCGTCGGCGCGCTGTTATGGGTATCGATTTAAATTGACGTGAATTTGACTTGATTTTCTTACCGCGTATCCGGTGCGCGGATATTCCACAGCGTAATGTGCGGTTCCGGTAGCACAAAAACCATTATGATTAATAGCGAGGACACAATCATGACTGAAATCGTCAAAAAGATTACTGTGAAGGGAATTGTCGGCGAAAAAATCGAGCGGCCGGAAAAGGCGAGACCCGTTGCGCATATCTACGGCACGGTGAATGCGATGAAGCCGGGTCAGACTCAGTACGGCAATTTTGTGCGTTTCATCGGGCGATTTGAAGGCGTCAATCTCGAAACGGGCGACGTGACAGCATCGGGCGCGCTGATTCTGCCCGGTATTGCTGAGAATTTGCTCGCCGGGGCCATTTCCGCCGACCAGGCCGAGGCGGTCGATTTTGCGTTTGAGGTCGGCGTTAAGCCGAGCAAATCGCCGGTAGGTTACGATTTTACGGTGCGCAGTCTGATCGAGCATCGCGGCGCTGATCCGCTCGCCGCGATTCGGCATGAAATGGAAACGATGCGTTCGTTGCCGTCGCCGGAAAAAGCGGCGACCCGGCAGAAATAAAATGAGCGACATGGTCTGCGGTTCCTGCAAATTTCTCCACAAGGAACTGCATCAAATGAACGCTTTTTACTGCAAGTTCAATCCGCCAGTACCGTTTCCGATCAATCAAGGCGGCGCAATGGGAATTATGAGCATTCGCCCGCCGGTAAAACAAGACGACCCGGCATGCGGTTTTTATCGTTCAGTGACGCCGGTAACGGAATTGAGACCGGGAACGTTTTTGGGGGATTGATTTAAGGGGGCGCTCCGGCGCCCTTTTCTTTGTCCTGAATTCCTATATACTAGCCTACACTATAGGTTACTGGGTACGCTACGCGCATCAGCGTAAATAACTGATTAATCATGAGGTTACACATTATGGCCCGACGTGCATTACCGTCGCCGGACGACGATGAGATTGTAATTGAAGGTGAGGCTGAGGACATTTCCCAGATCGAGGCTGAAGTTGATGATGAGCTGGGGCGCATTACGTCGGAGTTCGGCGGCGACACGCGCGAAGTGGAGCACAAAATTAAGGTATATAAAGTCGAAGGCGCGAATATGGCGTTCTGTTTTGACTGTTCGCCAAGCGAATTGCCGATAACGGATCGAGTGCGCGACGAATTCGGTCCCGGAAACTACGTCATTCGCGTGTACACGAAAAAAGGCGCGCAGCAATTTAAGCTGACTCGCGCTACGCGGCTCGCTATCGCGAAAACGCTCGCGCCGACAGCGAAAGCGGTAAGTAGCGATTTGACATCGGCGCTCGAAGCGATGGCGAAGCAGCAGCATCAAATGTTTGAGCAGATGAAACAGCTCATGTTTCAAACAGCGGGGAAGAGCGCGGCTCCTACAAATCCGATGGAAAGCATGACACTCATGCTATCGATGATGTCGCAGATGAAGGAATTTATTGCGCCGGCGCGCGATTCCACGGATCAATTGGTGAAAGTTATCAGCGTCGTAAAGGATTTGGTGCCGTCATCGGGCGGAAGCGGCGAAACGAATCTGCTCGATATCGCGCGCGATTTGCTTAAAAGTGAGGCTTTCGGCAATGCAATCTCATCGCTCACAACGCCGCGCGCGCAAATACCGGCCAGCGCGGGAACGGCAATACGGGCAATTCCTGCGCAACAGCCGACGGCCGGAACCGTTCACCCCGCCGGCGCGGCCGCCGGCAACGTCAATAATGAGGAGCAGCCGGTGGGTATTATTCAAGATCAGCTCATTCGTTCTCAGATTAAGCGGCTTGTCCAGTTGGCTGCGACGGATAAAAATCCGTCGCTCTATGCGGAAGTAATTGCGGACCAACTTCCAGCGCAAGTCGTTATCGAGCATTTGTTGCAGCCGGATTCAATCGATAAAGCTACTGAGTACGTGCCTGAAGTCGCGTATTACCGCGCGTGGTTTGACGAACTGCAAGCGGCGCTGCGCGAACTTTTCAGTGAAGAAAGCCCTGAACCGTCAGCGGCAATGCCGGTTCAGGATATTCCTGAGGATGTGGCCCATGAATAACCCGGAAATGCGATATATTAAATTGGATTCGAACGGACTTGAACTGATAATAACAGCGCTCAATTTTCGCCTGGAATGTCTAGTAGAATCGCTCGCGCTTAGTGACGGATTAAGCGACAAGGTCCGCGCCGACATTGCAGATGAAATCACTGCGCTGGACTCCGTAATAGTATCGCTCACCGTGCATGGTTTGACGAACTTTTCAGCGCGGAAAGCGGTGAAGAAATCCCTGAACCTTCAGGAGGTTGACTATGAACAGTCCCGTGAATGATGATCTTTTTATCGTCGAAATTTCTCAATACGAGCGCCGGCTGGTGTATGAAATACTCACGAATAGCATTAACACTTTCGAGTATTATCTCGATATGCCTAAGCTGCCCGGTCAGGAACTGGACGATGAGGCGGTAAATGTGATTAATGTAGACCTTACTAAGCTGAAAACGCTCCGCGAAGCTTTTGAACCTTATTGAACCTTATTGAACACTTGACCGGATGAGCCGCAAGGGCGCATAGTTTCCCACTATGCGCCCTTCTTTTTTGACAGAAATCGGTAGCGGCCGCGCCGGCACGGAAGATACGCTATGGGTCATGCGCAATTTGACGCTGGCCGGTAAGACGCATCCCGCTGTTCGCGATCTCGCGGTGCGATTGACGCGTCTTTTTCCACAGAAAGATTTCCGTGCCGAAGTGTACGCGCTATGGCGTTTCGTGCGCGACCGCATCCGCTACGTGCGCGACATTCGCGGCGTTGAAACGTTGCAGATGCCGGACGTGACACTGCAAATCGGGCAAGGCGATTGCGATGATAAATCCGTGCTGCTCGCTTCATTGCTCGAATCGATCGGTCATCCGACGCGGTTCAAGGCGATGTCGTTCAAGCCGGGCAAATTTTCGCACGTATTAATCGAAACTCGCATCGGCGGCTCTGGCCCCTGGGTACCGCTCGAAACAACCGAGCCGGTACCATTCGGCTGGGAACCGCCGGATGCGCTCGAAGGTCTCGTGATAGATAATCATTGACGCGCGGAATTACCATTCTAATTATAATTGCTATTACAATTCCGCCGGCGCAATCGAAAAGGAAATTCGAATCATGCAAAATTATACAGCTCCGCTCCGAATCCGAATCAATCGACGTGGTACTTACGATGCCGGAATGGGCGGGTTGTTTGACAACATCATAGCGGCAATGGCGAAGCAGCGCGCAATAGCAACGCCGGTGAAGGTGCAGCCGGCGAAGGCGCAGCCGGCGATGATTCTGCATCTCACGAAGAAAAACGCGCCCGTTGTGAAGCCGAAGCCTTCGATACTCTTTAATTTTGCCACGAAAGTTAAGTCGTCGATGCTGAACGGTCTCGCATCGACGCCGGTCATTGTCGATGCGACGCCGAATTATACAGGCATGTCTCAAGCGCAACGCGCGGCTGTTGATCCCGAATTCGCGGCGCGCATGAAAGCGGTGATCGATTCCGATAGCGCCATGCGCGCCGCCGCCGCCGGTGCGGCTACGATGCAAGCGTCCGCGTCGGCTGTCGAAAAAGCGGCGGCTCTGGCTCAGATGGAAGCGTATCGCGCCGCCGGCGCATCGCCCGATCAGCTCGCCGATTTAGCGAATCGGCTCGCGGCTACCGCGCAAACCGTGCTCGCAACTGGCGGTAATAATGCGCTGTTGCTCGCGAATGTCGCATCCACGACGGCCGCGAATACGGCGCTTCAGAAAATGGCCGCAGGCGGCAGTGATATGAACGTGTTGACGGGGCAAGCTGATATCGCCGCACAGGCGCGCGATCAGTTGTTGACCGCTGCCGCGCAAAATATGCAAGCTGGATTTTTTTCGGCGGATGATTTGTTGCAGAATACGAACATGCTCACGACGGGGCAGGAACATCTCACACACGTGGATACGCCGACGTTTTCGTACGGCGGCGGTACGCCGGGTCAAGGCGGCAGCGGAAGCGGTGCGGTCGCACGCGGCTACTGGTCGCCGAACGAACAGGTGCAACGCGGCGTCGGCTCGAATGCCGGCGTGGTCATGCCGATGTTCGACAGCGGCGCGGATGTCGATGCGCCCGCGCCGGTCGCGGCCGCCGGTGCGACGATGCCGCTCTTGCTCGCGGCGGCTGCCGCATTTTTCTTGATGAGGTAGCTATGGCACAGCCGATGCGCATTACCGTTGTCCGTCGCCGAAACGCCGCTTATCAACAGGCACGTCATTTTTACGTGCCTGAAGATGAGCTACTCGGGTTCAGCTTGAAAAAAGCGCTCAAGAAAGTGACGAAGGCGGTTACGGGCGGCGTGAAAGATATCGTGAGCGGAAAAGCGATCAAGTCGGCCGTCGAACATACGATTGATATTGGAAAAGATGTCGCGAAAGCCGCCGGCTCGGTCATGATCGCGCCAACTAAAGCGGTGATCAATCTCGCGACGGGAAAATCCGTACTCGATCCGTTTCAGCAAGCGGGCAAGCACGTCGGCGATGCTGCGAAAACGACGGTCACCGTGCCGGTGCTCAAGCCCGTGTTCGAAGTCGCCGCGCCGACGGCCGGCTTTATCCTCGGCGGCCCCGTCGGCGCGGCCGCTGGCACGGCGCTGTTTCAGTCAGCAAAAGCGGGGCGCGACGCGCTGAAAGAAGATACGCTGAAGCGGACCGCGAAAAATGCGGCGAAAGTGGGCGCGGCAACTTGGGGCGCGCAAGCCGCGTACAATGCGGTTACCGGCGGCGCGGCGACCGGCGCACTCGCGACCGCCGGAAAAGTGGCCGGTACGGCCGGTGCCGTCGCCGGCGGCGCGCAGCAGGCGTATGGTGTTTATCAGGCAATTGACGCCGCGCGCAATCCGCCCGCTATTCCTCAGCTCGAACCGTCCACGCCGCAATCGACCGGGCCAGATTGGCTCTTGCCAGCCGGCATCGGTTTGGTTACGCTGTTTCTCGCTACCAAAATGTGAGGTTTCAAAATGTCATATAATCGATACTGGTCCGGCGATGGCGTGGAAACGCTGGGTGACACTGCCGTTGCTACGCCGTGGTGGCAACAGGCGATTACCGGATTGACGGCCGTAGGGCAGAGTGTCGCGCAGATCGAAGCGATGCGACAGCAGGCGAAAACCGGCGTGGTCCCCCAGGCTACGCTTAACGTCGGCGTGGAATCCGGTACGCGTAATACGCTGCTCGTCGCCGGCGCGGTCGCGCTCGGCGGGGTTCTGCTCGTCATGCTCATGAAAAAGAAATGAATCTCGCGCGTTTCGCAAATTGCGCAACGGCTGAGAAAATTTTGACCGATAATAAAACCGCGCTCCATGTTTTGCGAACTAGAATGGAAGCCGTGCGTGAGGAAAAGCCTGATACGTTTCGGGAATATGAAACTTTGGTGCGACACGCCGATTTTATCGATGCGCAGCTTGCCGCCATCAAACGGCTCGGTCTGCCGATCCTCTCCGACGCCGCCGCATGTCTCGCCGTCGGACCATGGGCGGCGCATGTGTTCATTTTCTCACGCAAAATTGGCGCGTGGCAAATTTAGAGGACTATGCCGTGCGTTTTGACTGGAAAGGAATTGCGATCATCGCCGGTGCTATATTGACCGTCTATTTTATTTCACGCCGCGACGCTCAAAATCTGTTTTCAACTACGGGCACCGCGCTCACGGACGCTATTCAACGCGGATTAACGGGCGATGCGTGGCGACAGGTTATAGCAGATTCCAATTATCAGCCCGTGGAAATTACGCCGCAATCGCAATTGGACGCGCAACACTGGATCGACCTCGGTTATGCGTATTATGATTCGTCTGGCGTTTTCCGCATTACGCCGGCGGGTGAGGCTTATATTCGCGCTCAAGGTGGACAATGATAAAAATCGGCTATGAAATAACGTATCGCGCGGCACGCGGTCAAGCGAAGAAAGGAACTGTCACGAAATTCAAGCTTGATCCGAAAGGCGATATCGCCGGTGTCTACATCGGCACGTCCGGCCGCGCAACTTTCGTGAAGCTCGACGACGTTATCGGCTATGACCGTGAGCCGCATCGGTGGCGGATTAATCCGAAGAAAAAGCGCGTTGTTAAAAAGAATACGGTCAAGAAAAAGCGCGTTGTTAAAAAGAATACTGCGCCGGCTCGAAAAAAGCGTGTCGTTAAAAAAGCGCGTTCTCCCGCTTATCTTATTGTCGCCGTTCCGGCCGGCGAACGTAAACGGGTTGACGGTTATTGGACGGGACATGTTTTTGATACAGCAAAAACGCGCGCGCGGCGTTATCTCGTGCGATCCGACGCGGTTAAAACCGCGCAAGCGCTCAGCGCAAAATACGCCGGTATCGCCTACCGCATCGGTGTACTGTCACTATGACCGATTCCGTTCAGCGCGCCCGACGCCTCTACAAAAAATTTCACGGCGACGCGAACACGCGACTTGACACCGTCACGTTACCGGATAATGATGTAGCTCTCCGCATTGGCGAATGCACTCATATTGCGTATCGCGTGGACGGTGAAAACTATATTCATCGGTTCAAGTCGCGGTCCAGGCCGGTGTTGGCGGTAAGTGACGACGGGCTGCAACTGTATTTGATCGGCGGCAGTTACAAATTCACGGATCGCGGCATCGAAGATACGTAAACAAGAGGACATTTTATGGCACAGCTCATGCTGATTAATCCCAAGAAGCGCAAGCGTCGCGCATCCACCTCGTCACGCAAACGCCGCGCCGCGCCGCGCCGCCGTCGCAGCTCAACGCGCCTGGTCACGCGCGCTCGCCGCACCGGCTCGCGCATCGCTCGCCGCGTACGTCGCTCGCGCCGCTCGATCAATCGTCCCGGCGGTTTCGTTCGCGGCACGCTCGCGCCGGCAGCCGTCGGCGGTATGGGCGCGCTCGGCGTCGATTTGATGCTTGGTTTTCTGCCGCTCCCTGCCGCTGTACAGACCGGCGCGCTGAAACCGTTCGTGCGCATCGGCGCAGCCGTCGCGCTCGGCATGATCGCGTCGAAAATCGCGAACAAGCGCCTCGGCGAACAGGTCACCGCCGGCGCGCTCACCGTAGTGCTGTACGATACGATCAAGGGCGGCGTGCGCTCGGTCCTTCCCGATCTGCCGGGGCTGTCGGGCTATCCGCAATTGAGCTTCGTCAACGCGGGACTCCCCGTAGGCATGGGCGAATTCGTGGCGAACGAAACGGTCATGCCGCTCGGCGAATATGTCGGCGTCAATTACTAATTTTAATTCACGCGCGACCGAAAGGAAAAGGCGCGCTTTTGAGAGGAAATGAAAATGTTCGGACCGAATAAGTTCCGCAAGGAAATGGCGATCAGCGACGGCGTGCCGTCCATGGGCGGCCTGAATCAGTACGATGTCACGCTGAACGGCTATGAGGCGAGCACGCAAACGCTGTATGATTTTCAGCCGCTCGCAGCGACGGGTGTAACGCAGCTCGCGTTTTTCTCAAACCCCGTTGGTCAGGCAAGTAAAACCTACAGCGACACGAATATGACGCTGAGCGGTCAGCTTCCGGCAAATCAGCAGTTCCTGATTACCGGCATTGAAATCGTGCTGTTCCCGACCGTGCCCGCCGTCGCCGCAAATAACCCGGCCGCGTTCGGCGCTAACGCCGTTGCCGCGCAGGTGAACGATGTCTATCTGTTCACGCGCACCGGCAATCTGGCACTTACTATCGGCTCGAAAAATTACCTTCAGGAAGCGCCGCTCGGTAAACTGCCGCCCAAAACGCATCTGGAAATCAATGCCGCGCTGGCCACCAGCACTACGCCGGCAGCGGATTCTCAGTCACGCATCGCGTACGCCTACGCCGCTGGACGCCCGTACAATCTCCGCGCGCCGCTGCGCTTGACGCCGAATCTCTTCTTCGGCGTGACTATCGCATGGCCGGAAGGCGCTCAGACGTTCTCGAATCCTATGCGCGTCGGCGTCGTGCTGGACGGTATCCTGTATCGCAAGATTCAGTAAAAATCCAAGTGGGTATTAGGCGGCGGATTATCCGCCGCCACTTTTTTCGAGAGGATTATTACTATGTCCCGGCCAGTTGATCAAATGAATCAGCAGCTCCGCAACATCAATGCCGGATTGTCGCGCAATATCACAAAATTCTTTGTGTATTCCATGTTTTTTCCTGTCGTCGGCGCCAGCGCTACCGACACGCGACAGCTGGTTATACAGGCAGATTCCGATTTTCTGATACAGCAAATTACCGTCGCTGCTATCGACCCAACTACCCCGCTGACGCCGGTGCCGCTCTACGCGACCGCGCAGTTCGTCGATACCGGGTCCGGCATGAACGTGTTCGATCAGCCGATCCCGCTCACCAATTTTGCAGGTAACGGCCAATTGCCGTACATTTTGTCCACGCCGCTACTGCTCAATCGCAATGCGGCGTTGACCGGCACGCTCACGAATTTTGCGAGCACGAACCCCGTGAACTATTATGTGTCGTTCCTGGGCCAGCGCATCTATAATCTGAGCTGATTATGAATAATCGTATCCCGGCCAATGTTATCCGTGAAAACATCGTCAAGCGGCGGTCGGGAACGATTGTTTCTCCCGTTCTCGGAATTCAGGAAAAAGATCAAATCCCTGTTCGTACCTTCGAGCAGGCAAATTTCCAGCAATTTAATTTTTCAGGCTCGATATACCTGCCTGCGGATCGTTCGCGTATCTATTTGATGATTCAGAATCAGGGCGGAACTGTTATGCTGATCGATTTTACCGGCGTTTCAGGCTCGCCCACCGTCGGCCTGCAATTGCCGGGGTCAGTGTTCGCGTACTATGAACCGCTGGTAGCGCCGACATCGGCCGTTAATATCGCCGGTGTGGGGTTCGCGTTGACTGGGTCGCTGTAATGCCAATCACAATTCCGCTGGCGTACGGATCAGGCAGTGGAAATTTTACGCCGATTGCTCAAACTATTTTTTCACACACCGGCGGATTACCGTTTGATCAGAACGTAGCCATAAACGGAATGCCGAGCGATACCTGCGCGTTACTGTTGTCCTATCAGGCCAATTCGGTCGAACCGTTCGGTGCAGGTACGTCTACCGTGATCGAGATCTATAATCTATCACCTATCAATCCGCCGTTCGATTCGTTGTCCGAAATTTTTCCCACCGTTGAGATAGGCTCACCCGGCGAATCAGGTGATAGTCCATCATCCAGCGGATCTGTGACAAATCTATTGCTCGGATTCAGCGGTTCATCGGGCACGCTGCGATTTTTTCATGACGAACGAATAGGTGTTCTGAACGTCGCGGTGAATATTGTCGGCGCATTGCGATCATCGTAAAATGCCTATATTTTTTCCGATCTCAGGCGGCGGTTCGGGGGGCATCTTGTTAAATACCCCGTCGTTTGAAACTATTTTCTCCCGTGAGAATAATATAAATGTACCGTTCGCCAGTGATATAGTATTGAGCGACGCGCCGGCAAATGCTATCGGAATATTGATATACTGCGAATGCTCTATTAGCGGTAACGCATCAGGTACCATAAACCTCAGTAGCGTGAATTTTAGATCAGAATTCTCACCCATTGCCGCGCAAACAATCACGCTGGCCGGATCGGTCAATCCTACTAGCCCGCCGCCGCAAACCACCGCTATTTTAGATAATTTATTCGTACCTATTAACGGACCGGAGTCGATAATACAATTAAGCAGTAATATCACCAGCACGTCGAGCAACGGCCTGTTGCTGCTAAACGCTGTGTCATACATCACCGTCGAATGAAAATTCTTCTTTTGTTAATGTCCTTCGGCTTAATCGGATACGCGATCATGCGAACAAATACGGCTTCAGCTCTGCTGAAAAAATGGGAAGGGCTGCGACTCGAACCCTACCAAGACTCAGCCGGTCATTGGACCATCGGCTACGGCCACAAGATCCTGAAAACTGACCCGTACGCTCCCTACGGCCCCGTCGCGAAAATCACCGAGGCCGAGGCCGATACGCTGCTCGCTCGCGACATGCAAATCGCGCGCGAGACCGTACTACGCGTTACCCGCGTTCCGCTCTCCTCATCACAACTTGACGCGCTCACGTCTTTCGTATTCAATATCGGTCAGACGGCGTTCGCGAACAGCACTCTGCTCTCCAAACTCAACGCGGGCGATTATGCCGGAGCCGCCGGCGAATTCGGACGCTGGATATACGCCGGCGGTAAAGAAGAGGGCGGCCTGATCAATCGACGGACCGATGAAAAATCCGTTTTTCTATCGTAGGAGCTTTATCATCATGCCAACGTTCAACGTTTCATATGTCGAAAACGATGATGTCTATGAAGTGCTCGGCGTCGATGCCGATACCGTGCCGAATGCCGTTTATGAGGTCGCAAATGCCTACTGCAATGCCGATATCACGCGCGTGACGCAAGTGCAAAATGCCGCTTATCTCGCGCCGGTTGATGAAATTGTCGATAACGAGAACAGTTAAATGGTCGCGCCCGTCGTTCTCGCACTCATCCCGCTGCTAAAGCCCGTTATCGAGCGCGCATCGCGGGGAACCGTCGCCGTCGGCGTAACCGCCGCCGCCGCATCGCCGGAATTGCTCGATATCGTGCCGATGCCACATGCGCTGCTCATCGTGCCGATTCTCATGGGAATCAGCAAAGGTCTGCGCGCACGATGGCCCGATAAAAAATGGATCAAAGCAATTCCATTTTAATGAGCAGGTAATCAAGAATGCGCAAATGGGAAATTATAGTGGATACTGGCGATGATTTTATCGTCGAAGGAAAAGATGTCGCGGCCGCGATTCTGAATTTCCGTGAGAATGACGGGAAAAAGATTTACGTTGATCGGATTATTGAGGTTGCCGAGATCGATGGCGAAAACGAAACGGAAAACGAGGAAGAGTAAATGAGCGTCGGTCAGGGTTATGATGGAGAAATGCGGCCATTCTGTCAGGTTAAAAAACTGACACCGACGACTATGATACTGCCTACGAATGTGGCGACGTTTCCGACCGCTCAAATTAATCCGTACGGCATGTGGGATGTCACGCGCAATAATTTTATCTGTCAAATCCCCGGAACATATCGCGTCGAAATAAACGCGGCAGATATCGATTCGTCGCTTGGACCCGAGGGTATCACATTCGGCATCCTGAAAAATAACGTACTGGTGGATACCATCCCCGGTCTGTGGGACGCGCAATCGTCAGGATTTCACGGCGATCTCAGCGGCTCAAGATACGTACCCATGAAAGCGAACGATATCCTCACGTTCGTCTGGACCGATACGGCAACTGCCGTTGTTATCGGGGCCGGCGCTACGTTGATGATATCGTTCGCGGATGTTTATACGAGTTAATAACGCCACCGCCGATCAGCTTTTATCTTTTCAAGTATTTGATCGACCGACTCGAAAACCCATTCCTGCACGTCCGCATATTTGATGATCGAGCCGACTTCCTCGCCCCTTGAATCTAAATACGCGGTCACTGAAATTATGGATGATGCTCGAATATAAATAGGCGTGAACTTATCATCCGTCGCTAATATTCTGCGCAGTAGTATCATTTTATTTCTCCGTCTAGAAAATCTATCATCGCGCCGTACGCCGCACTCTTACCTGCATAGAACGTATCACGGTCCGCTACCTCGCGCCCTGCCGCGTAGCCGGCGTTGTAGCTGTCAGCCTGCGCTGACACGTCCGGTGACGGTTTCGCACGGCGGGCGGCGTTAATGACAGTCGCGATAGCTGATATAGCGCTGATTTCAGATGACGAAACATAAATGCTCGGCCGTGCGGCATTGTGAGTCGAATCATACAGAAACCTCTCCAGACTATTTATCTGCTGATCGGATAGTTCAATTGTGATTTTCATTTTATTTTTCCCTTACTCCGCCGATTGCTCTAAGCATCCGAGCTGCATCAATATATAGTTAGCGTCGTCCTCGGTCAGTTTGCCGATTTTGACAAAGAAAATTCGTCCTTCCGATTTTGCTATTTGATGCGCTAACTTTTTGACCGCGCGGAATGTCCAGTATCTATCACTTCCCATGCCGTGCGTTACCACGTTGCTCAAATATCCGCCGCGTTTGACAATTCGAATTTCGTAACGTGCAATGCCCCAATCCCTGCGTCTATTCGAACTAGCTCTAATCGTCGATACTGGACCGTTCGCCGCAATATAATCGATCAGTCTTTGGGTTGCTGCGCCGTTCATTTTATTTGCCTCTTTGTCGTCACCGGATAACTAATTCTCTCAGATTTTGGCGTCAAAATCAAGCACGCTGATACAGCCATGTCCTGAATATGGGACTTGTGTCACAATTCGGGACGTGGTATACTCTGTTTATCGGTCGGAGTCGAACCCCGCCGCTAGTGGAGCATGGATGCTCTACGCTTGATATCGCAACGATATCAATAACTTAGATCCTACCCCAATAGGTGGGGACTAAGTACCTGAAAAACTTCACCTTTTATGTGTTGACAAATTGGGAAAGCCCCAAAGGGGAAGCCTTGATGTGTGCGCGAGCTTTAT
>CAYYDE010000010.1:0-22738 GCA_964470525.1 uncultured Candidatus Peribacteria bacterium | reverse complement strand
AAGTTGTATAAGAAGTAGTGATGGTGCAGTAGTATTGAATAGTAATTGTTGAACATCAACAACCTCTCAAAGTTGTAGTAGTACTTGTAGTTGAAGTAATACTCAAAGTTGTCCTCAAAAGAGACATGCAGGATGGAATAAATATTTATGGGCAGAAGTAATGTGGAATAGTGACTATCATTGTGATTATAGTTTACCAACATGATGAGAAGAAAATAAATATTATAATCTTTCTGGTCAACAAACAAACACTCTTTGTAATGCCTGAGAAACTATGGAAATATGACCTGAAGTATCCTATTATCAAAATAATAGTTTACCATCAAATGTAAGTAAATATGAATATCCTTGATTTGTAAATTGTGCTTGATTTGATACAAATTATCGGATGCGGGTTTATGAAGTGTATTGTGTAAGCTGAAAATAAGTAGAATAATATTCTACTTATTTTCTTGATAAATTTATAAAAACTCCTATACTTCAAAAAATATTTTCTACCAAAAATTTCATGTTTAGCTATGTTCATATTCCATTTTGTGAGAGTAAATGTAAGTATTGTCGTTTTGCGTCTTTGGGGGGAGTGAATTATACGCAAGTTGATTTTTATGTGGCAAGTTTGATTGCGAATATTAAAGAATTTTCTCACATAAAAAAATCTCTCAAATCTGTGTATTTTGGTGGAGGAACTCCGTGAATTTTGAAGAAAAATCATGTAGAAAAAATTCTTCAAATGCTACAAAATACTTTCTGATTTGAAAAAAATATTGAAATCACTCTTGAATCTACTCCACAAAATCTCACACAAGAAAATCTTGAGACTTGGAAAAATCTGGGAGTGAATCGTATTAGTTTTGGGATCCAGACACTCAATAATGCTTCTTTACAAGAAATTTGAAGAACAAATAAAGAAACTATTTTTCAAGCTTTAGAACATCTCAAAAATTCAGGAATTCAAAATATAAGCTGTGATTTTATTATTGGACTTCCATATGTAAAAAGATGAGAAATTCTTGAAAATATCAAAGAAATTTTAGAAAGATTTTCTTTTTTGACACATATTTCTGTTTATATGTTAGAGGATTATTATGATGTTGAGGATCAAGCAAAAATGTATGAAAAAATTACCTATCCAGAACGTTGGGAACATCTTGGAATTCCAGAAAGTGAGTATGAGAATGAATACCATGAAATAGTGATTTTTTTAGAAGAAAAATGATTTTCTCGCTATGAAATCTCAAATTTTGCAAAGTCATGATTTGAGTGCAAACACAATCAATCCTATTGGAACCATAGTGAAAATATTGGGTTTTGACTTGGCTCGCATAGCTTTGTTAGATGAAAAAGATATGCGTACACGCAGGATTTTATTGGTTATTATAAAAGAAAATTAGAATACGAAGAAATATTGAGCAAAGAAGATATTTTTTTAGAAAAACTTCTTTTTGGATTGAGAACTTCTTGAATTTCTAAGGAGTATATTTCAAACCTTTCTCAATCTGGAATTCAAAAATGTATTGAGGAAAATGTACTTGAATACAAAGAAAATTTTCTTATACTCACAAAAAAAGGATATCCTCTTATGGATTATGTTTTAAAAGAAATAATGTAATATGAAAAAAATTTTAATCACATCAGCACTTCCACTGGAAATGCAAGCTATAAAGGCAAATTTTAAAAAATCTTCTTGAAATGATTTTGAGTTTGAATTTTTGATTTTATGAGTTGGAAATCTTAATACAGTTTTTGAACTTACTCAATATGTATCAAAAAATATTGATATTGATTTTGTGGTAAATATTTGAATTTGTGGAAAAATTATATGAGCTTCAAATGAACTTTTTCTCGCATATAGAAGCAAATATCTTTCAAATATGAGAGAATATATTCATCCTTTGTATTTGGATTTTTTACCAGTTGAAAGTTTGGCTTGTAGTGATAAAATTATCACAAATGAACAAGAATTAGCAGAAGAGAAATATGTTGATATGGAAAGTATTTGAGTGGAAATAGTGTGTAATAAAAAGAAAATTCCATATGCTATTTTTAAACTTCCATTTGATGAGGTGAGCCAAGAATCTTTGAAAGTAAATCCTCAAGAAATAATAGAAAAATTGTGACAAATACATGTGGAAAAAATTATAAATTCTTTAGAAAAATTTTTTCTTGCAAATACATCAAAAGTTGATTTTTGAAATCTTTATATTTGGAGAGAAAAATTTTCTCTTACATTTACAGAATTTGAAATGTTGAAAAAAGCACTCAATAGAGAAATAGCATTTTGAAGAAATACAGAAGATATTCTCAAAAATCTTTGAACCTATTCAAAAAATGAGGTACGAAAATTCTTACAAATAAAAAATGACTTTTAAAGTCATTTTTTATTTATTTGATAATTCTTCTTTAAAGTGATCAAATAAATTATTTACAAGATCATCTAAATTTTTATAATCTTCTCTTGAATAATGAAAACTTTGTCCATCAATTGAAATTTGTAAAATTCCGTTAAAGAGTCATTTTTTATTTTCTTTTACATCAACATCTATAATTCATTTTACTTCTTCTCTATCGAATTTTTTTAAATATGTATTGAGTTTTTTTTCTAAATTTTCACTTGCTAATCTCTCAACAACTGGTTTTTGAGCATCTCATGCATGGATTATTGTTTGTAATTTCATAGACTTCTCTATTAAATGATAAAATTCCGAGAGAAAATTTTTGAAAAAAAATATTTTATTTTTTCATCAAAAATTTTTGCTTGGGTAAGAAAAAATCTTACATTCATATAATAGCCTATATTTTTCAAAAAACAAGCTTGTTTTTTTCTTTTTTTTGCATAAAATGGAATTATTATGCGTTTACATTTTTAATACTATAAAGGAAAATATGCCAACCAAAGATTACCAAAAAGTGATTTGACTTGAAATACACGTAAGAATTAAATCTCAAACAAAAATGTTTTGTAATTGTAAAAATGCTGTTGAACTAGCTCCAGAACCAAATTTACATGTATGTCCTGTTTGTATGGGATTTCCAGGAATGCTTCCAAATGTGAATAGTGAAGCTGTAAAACTTTGAGTGATTTGAGGAATGATGATGGGATGTGAAATCAATAAAGTTTCGAGATTTGACAGAAAAACATATTTTTATCCAGATAATCCAAATAGTTTTCAAATTACACAAATGTATGAGCCAATTGTGGGAGTTTGAAAAGTAAAAGTTTTGGTAAATGGAGAGGAGAGAGAATTTGGAATTCATCATATGCATCTTGAAAATGATGCTGGAAAACTTGTCCATGCTGGATGAAAAACACTTTGTGATTTTAACAGAGCTTGATCTCCACTTATGGAAATTGTAACAGATCCTGTTTTTAGAGAAGCAGATGAAGTTATGGAATTTTTGAAAGAATTACAAAAAATGTTTCGCTCTGCTGGAGTATCAGATGCCGATATGGAAAAATGACAAATGAGATGTGATGTAAATCTTTCAATTATGCCTGTTTGATCAACTACTTTTGGAACCAGAACAGAAATGAAAAACTTGAATTCGTTTTCAGGAATCGGAAGAGCAATTGAACACGAATTTAAAAGACAAGTAAAAATCCTTGATGAAGGAGGACAAATTGACCAAGAAACGAGAGGTTGGGATGATGATAAATGAGTTTCAACAACACAAAGAAGTAAAGAAGATGCAATGGATTATAGATATTTTCCAGAACCAGACTTACTTCCAATCGTGCTTGATGATGATTTTATTGCAGAATGGAGAAAATCATTACCTGAACTTCCAATTGAAAAAAGATTAAAATATCTCAATGAATATAAACTTGGAGAAGATGATGCAAGAATTTTATCTGCTGATGCTGATCTTGGAAAATATTTTGATGAAGTGG
This sequence comes from uncultured Candidatus Peribacteria bacterium, assembly GCA_964470525.1. Lineage (GTDB taxonomy): Bacteria > Patescibacteriota > Gracilibacteria > BD1-5 > UBA6164 > CAYYDE01. The sequence goes on along the minus strand of CAYYDE010000010.1, from coordinate 18,849 downwards.
TGAATGTAACAAATGATGCAAAAAAATCTTGTTCGTATCTAACAACAGTAGTTTTAGCATTGATGAAACAAGAAAATATTGAAGATTTTTCATTATTAAAACTTACATCACAAAAGCTTGGAGAAATCATCAATCTTGTAAATAAAGATGAACTTTCATCTACCAATGCAAAAGTTGTGATTGAAGAAATTTTTGCAAATGGAGGAGAAGTTGACACAATAGTAGACAATAAAAATCTCAGACAAAAAAATGATCTTTGAGCACTTGAAGCAATTGTTGATGGAGTTTTGGCAAATTCTGCAAAACAAATTGAGGATTATAAATGAGGAAATACAAATATTTTCGGATTTTTCGTATGACAATGTATGAAAGCTTCGAAATGAGCTGGAAATCCAAAAATTTTCACGGATATTTTAAAGAAAAAATTAGATTAGTTTCAAAAATAAAACGACTTCATCGTTTTATTTTTTGCTTTACTTTAAAAAATCCTATAATATACAAAAAATTCTTTATATAATTGTTATGAAAAACATTTACGACATTATTATTATCTGAGCTGGAGCAGCAGGACTTTATACGAGTATTGAAGCTCCAAAACATTTCAAAAAATTGATTTTAGAAAAAAATAAAAACCCATGAGTAAAAGTGCTTTTATCATGATGAGAAAGAGCAAATGTATCAAATATTGATATCGAACCACAAAGAGATTATTTTGGACAAAATAAAAAATCTCTGATTTCTTTGTTTCAAAGATACAATAATTATGATATGATTTCTTTTTTTGCTCAAAATGGAGTGAATATTGTGGAAGAAGATAGAGGAAGATTGATTTTAGAAAGTGGAGATAGTAGGGAATTATTAGAGCTTCTTTTGAAAAAATCAAGAGAAAATAATACAGAATTGAAGTGTAGTGAGTGAGTAGTGGATATTGTAAAAAATCAAGAAATTTTTGAAGTACAAACCAGTTCTTGAAGCACGTATTTTTCAAAAAACGTAGTTATAACTTCGTGATGAACCTCTTTTTCACAAGTTGGAACTACGTGAGATGGATATGTTTGGGCAGAAAAATTTGGGCATTCTCTTAAAAAACCTCATAGAGGACTTTGTGGACTGGTGACAAAAAAAGATTTTTCGGAAATTTCTTGAGTGAGTCTCGATGTTCAGATAGAAATGTTTGATAAAAATAATTTGAAAAGGTCATTTTATTCAGAATTTTGACCACTTTTATTTACCCATTTTGGTATTTCTGGACCGATAATTTTTAATGCTGCTGTTGCGCTTGGAGAACATATAAATAGTTTAAAATTAGATGATTTTATTGCAAATCTTGATCTTTCAAAAGTTCCAGAGGGAGAAATTCCAGATTATATTGATAGAAGTTATATTTTACAAAATATTTTTATCAAACTTACTTTTTCAGGGGAAATTATCCCAAAAAGAATTCATACGTTTTTTGATTTAGAAAATGAAGAAAATTTTAAGCAAATTCTTGAGCTTCAAGACTATCGTACTTGGAAAGAAGCAAAAGTGACGGGATGATGAGTAAGTATAGATGAACTTGATAAAAATCTTCAATCAAAACTCATTCCTTGACTCTATTTTGCTGGAGAAATTCTTGATCTTACTGGAAAAACGTGAGGATTTAATTTACAACTTTCTTGGACAACTGGATTTGTTGTAGGGAAAAGTTTTGAATAAAATTTGATTTTTGAAAGTTTTTGCGTACACTTTCAAAGTCATTTTTTGGATCCATAGCTCAGTTGGTAGAGCAGCGCCCTCTTAAGGCGAAGGTCCCGGGATCGTAGCCCGGTGGGTCCACCATTTTTGAAAACAAAGTAAAAGCACTGCCAAGATTGCACTCTTGGCAGTGCTTTTTTGTGTCTTTTTCTTGCAAAATCTTAAGATATATGCTACACTTTGATCAGTACTTTTACTTTATTTCAGTATTTTCACTATGACAGAAACCTTTTGAAGATATAATGATTCTATTGAACAAATAGATGTGAAATGAGATAAAGTTCCAGATTGATTCAATGAAAATCAGATAAAAGAGAAAGCAAAAAATTATGTAGAAAAAAGATTACAAGAATGAATTTCTAAGGAAGACTATGAGAAATTACTTAAAAATATAAAAGAATTATTAGAAAGACAAGACATTGAAAGAAAAGATTTAATACAAGAATTAAGACAAAAAGAAATTTGAGAAACAAGAGAAAGTGTAGATAAGGAAGTAATGATACAAGAAGCAAAAACAATGATTTATGAAAAATTATGAATCAATGAAAATCAAGCTCAAAATAGTAGAACTGAGAACTTTCTAAAATGAATAGTTGATGTGCTTGTGATAGATAATTATGATTTAGCAATTGAAATTTGGCAAACAAATGGAAAAGTTATAATTGAAGCACTAAAAGCTTTGATGAATTGGGAATGAATAAAACAAATGGCAAAAGCTCTATGAGAAAGTGTTATGAACTTATTTACCTGAAATGCTTATGAAAAATGAAAAGCAGTTTGAGAATTATGATTGGTATGAACTTGAATATGAGTTACAGCAGTAGTATGAAGAAAAGCTTTAAAAGTTTGAATAAAAGAAGTAGCAAGATTAAGAGTAAATAAAGAAAGAATTGTGAGCAATCTTGAAATAAAATGAGTTATTTCAGATACGAATAAAAAAGTAAATGAAGTTATACCGAAAAAACAAGTTGATTTTAATAAAATGCTTGTAGAAGATATAGCAAAATTATGAGATAAAGAAAGACTTGAAGCAGGAAGTTTTTATCTTCAAAGAAAACTGACACCAGAACAAGAAAAAGCAATCATAAAAGCACATGAAGTTTGATTTCCAAATAAGGATTGAAAATTTGATATTTGAGATTTAAGAAAAAAATATATAATACTTGAGAAGGCTTGATTTAATGATAATGAAATCAGAACACTTATGGAAAAATGAGTTTGTGGAAAAGAGAAATTACCGATTTTACCAAAATTACCAAGTTTGTATGATGATCCAGATTATGATTTTCTGGCTAATTATAAAGATATATTATGAGAAAATCTTACTCAGGCAAATATTATGTGAGAATGAGTAAATGGAATTGTATTTAGACATTCTGTAGATGATGTTGTTGTAAAAGTAAGAAAACCTTGAATGCATATAGATGATTTATGAATTGAAATCCAAAATCATTGAAGAGCATTAGAGTTACTAGAAAACTTTAATGGTATAAATAAAGGTGCAAATATTTATATTCCTGAAATTTTAAAAGAAGACCCTAGATGATTTTTAAAGTGATATTTTACTATGGAAAAAATAAATTGACAAACATTGACAACAAAAATGTTTAGAGATTTACATCCTTGATTAAAAAATGAATTACCTTGATTTTTAGATAGTTTGAGTGATAAAGATATAATAAATCTATTATTAAATAAATATAGTGAAACTCCTGCAAATTTGAAAAAATTATTTGATGATAATTCTTCTTCTTATGTAGCACAAATAAAAAAGGATAATCCTTATTTAAGCAAATTTCTTGATTATCTAAAAGAAAATAAGTTAGACCACACTGATTTACATAGTGGAAATATTATGATAGATAAAGATTGAAGAATTTATATAATAGATTTTTGAAGAGTAAATTAACCCTAATTAATAAAAATATGGAACATTTTAAAAAAAGAGAAATATCATCATTAGATTTTCAATGATATTCAATAGATATTAGAATTAGAAAAATAAGAGGTATATTAGACTGAAAAAATGATGTTAATAAATTAAAATTATCAGAAGAGGTATTTTGTATTCCTCTTACTTGAGCAGAATTTGTTTTGTTATATTCAAACAAAGAAAAAAGAGAAAGAGATATGAAATTATTTAAAGAAAAATTTAAGCAAAAAGGTATTTTTAGCGAAGAAATATCCCCTTGAATTCAAATCGTAAATCCTATATGACCTTTTGAATATAATTGAATGATTTGATTATGGGTTGAATGATTAAATAATTACAATGATACAGCAACAAATTTAGAAAATTGATTATATAGATGAATTATTTTAGATCCTGAAAAATATTTTTGAATATGAGAAAAAACAAAAATACTTCAAACTCAAACAATAGATGGAGTTCAAAATATTATTGAAAATAAATAATTTTAAATTATGAATATAGTAACAAAAGATACAAGAGAGTTGACAGATGTTGCTCCTATAAACTTTCAAGCAAAAAAAATTATTTTTTATGAAATGAAAATTACATGAAATTTTGCTTGAGATATTGAAGATATGGTACAATGAAATTTTTATTTTGTATGAAAAAACACAAAAAAAATTTCTTTTAATAGTGATATAGAAGTTTTTGATATGTGATGAAACTTTTTTGTAGTTGAATATGATAATGAAACTATAAGAAGTCAGGATATTGCATTATTAAAACAAAAATTTCAAGAAAATTGAAAATTCGCAAAGGAATTAGAAGAAAAAAGACAAATTCCAACTTTTGATTGATATTTTGAATATGATAGAAAATATTATATTATTGTTAATGGACTCAATAAACTTACTGATGAAATAAATCCAGAAAAAGGAATTTATAAATGAGTCATTATAAATCCAAGTAAATATTTTGAAGTTGAAAATGAAACAAAACAAGTTGCTTGAAAAGTAGATTGAATTTTATAAAAAAATAATTATGGAAACAAAAGAACATGTAAATACTCACAAGCAAGATTATACTCTTGAAGGAGTTTATTGAGACAAAGAAATAAAAGTTTCAGCTTTTCCGAGTGAAAATAATGATAATATTGTTATTAATATTCATGGGACTTTTGGAAGTCTCACTTGATCAAATGATAAATATTTACATTTTGCTCAAGAAATTCAACAAAATCAACTTGCTGGAAGTGTATTATATGCTTCTTCAAGAAAAAATGTGGAACTAGATAGTACTATGACTGATAGATACAAACAAAAACAAGCAAAATTTATTTGAAAAACTTTCGGAGATGAGCTTGAGGATGCAAGAAGAGTAGTAAAATGGGTTATAGAAAATTCTCAAAAAGCTTTTGGGGTACAAAGAGAAAACCTTACAATTACTCTCAATGGAAACTCTCTTTGAGGAATACTTGCTTTTTATCTAGCAAATGAATTTCCAGAGGTTAAAAATATTTCTACTGTTTGAACATGATTGAGACTTGAGATAAAAGATGTTCCTATTTTAAATACATTTCCAGAAGCAAGTGAAATTATTCAAAAACTTCAAGCATTTGAGTGAAGCTTTTTGATGCAATATTGAGATGAAGATGATATTTTTACTCCAGAAGCATTTGAAAGCTTTTATAAAAATGTAGGAACTGAAAATAAATCTTTTCTTCATCTGCTTTGAGTTGATCACACTTTTTGAAAAGTATCATGAGAAACTTCCTCTGCTCCTTATAAACAAGTATTTGAATCATTAAAAACTCTCTTAAAAATTTGAGAACTCGTTTCAGGAGAAGTAAATATGCATACTGATGTACAACAAACAATATCACAAACAAAATGACTTCTTGACACTACATTACTTGATAATTATTTTTTACCTGATAATGATGAAGTGAAGCTTGTTTGATAAGTTTAAATACCTATCTTTTCTTTAGAATTTCAATTTTAATATAACTAGGTGTTATTCATGTTTGACCAAACATGAATAACACCAAGAAACACCTTTTTCAATTGAGAAAAACATTTTGAATAAGGTGTTTTTTGTGTAATATGAAAATATATTATTTTTGATTTTATTTTTATGAAAATTTTCTTATTTTTTATTGGTTTATTTTTTCCATTTTTTGTTTTTGCAAATTTTGATGGAAACATTTATTTTAGCTGACTTGATAAATGTGTAGAATATAATTCAAAAGAGATACCAGGTTCACTTTGATTTACATTTACAAAAAATTGAGATGTATATTATATTAAAGAAAAAAATCTATATAAAAATCATTCTCTTCTCAAAATATGAATTTTTAGATTTATGTGATTAACAAGCGATTGATCAATTTTATATTCAAAGAAAAATAATGATGGGAAAGAAGATATTTATGAAAATGACACTTATATTACTACATTTGACAGAACTTGGTGGGTAGATCCTATAAAAAATTCTGATAGTGATTTTATTGAATTACACGAAGATGGTACATATGAAATCATCCCAACAAAATATGCTCTTTCTTGATTTATTGATGAAGTAGCATATGATTTCATTGATGGAAAATTTGTTCCACATTGAAAACAACCATTTTTAAGAAGAGAATATTCAAACAATAAAAAACATATTTGAGAAATTATTTCTTATTATAGATGAGATGCACAAACTTCTTTTTATGTTATAAATGGAAAAAAATCTCAATTATATGATGCAGTTGATTTTATAAAAATATCTGATAATTGAGAGTATTGATTTCGAGTACGTAATGGGAATGATTATACATTTCTTTTAAATGGGAGAGAAGTTTTGTCAACGAAAATGGATGAATTTATCAGTGAATTTCACTTTATAAATAATCAAAAAGTTTATAACAAGATAGTAAAAACAGATGTATGAAATAGAAGTTTTCTCGTTATTTGAGAGAAAGAAATGGAATATGATACAGTATATGCTATAGTTGAATTTCCAGATAAAAGCTGATTTTATGCAAGAGTGGTAAAAAATGGAAAAGATATTTGGAATATAAATGGAGAAGAATATGAGAAATATGATGGATTATATTATATGGCATTTAATGAAAATTGAGATAGAATATTTTCTTGAAAAAAAGGGAAGAAAGATGTGCTCATAAAAAATGATGAAGAAATTTTAACATATGATAGAATTTCTCATCCAAATTTTTATGATGGAGATAAGATTTTTTTTTACGCAAAAAACGATGAAAAATATTTTTTTGTGAAGGATTGAGTAGAATCAAAACATATGAAAGAATACGATTATTTTATTCATAATGATGATTATTCACGTTATGTTTTTGCAAACTTTGATATTGGAAAATCAGTGTATTGTGAAGATATTTCAAAAATTATAAATATTTCTGAAAATCAAAGAGAAATAATCAAAAAATATTTTTTGAAATATGCTTGATATTCACTTCAACAAAAAAATAGTGTTAAAAAAATATTAAGAGAAAAATATGAAAAAGAAACAAATTCTGTAAAAAAACAAATTTTAGAACTTTTTCTGAAAAATATAAATATTTAAAAAGAGGCTTAAAAAAGCCTCTTTTGTACTTTTTATTTCTGATGAATTTATTTTGTGAGGATTTTTTAATATTTTTGTCACTTTTTTTATAAAAAAGAGTTATACTTTATATTAGAATTATTTTTTAATTTTTTGATTATGAAAAATATACTTGTTTTTCTTTTTGTATTGTTTTCATGAATGCAAATGAGTTTTGCATCAGATAATATGGTAATGTGTACTATGGATGCGAAACAATGTAGTGATGGATCTTGGGTAGGAAGAACATGACCAAATTGTGAATTTGTTTGTCCTTCTAATTCAAATCTTCCAAAACCTTGTACAAGAGAATATAAACCAGTTTGTGCAGAAGTACAAGTACAATGTATTACTTCTCCTTGTTATCCAATACAAGAAACATTTTCAAATAAATGTGAAATGTGAAATAATTCACTTGCAACTTTTTTACATGAATGATCTTGTAAGGCTGATGTAAATATAGGGCTTCCAAATATGGCATCTGCGTATTGTGAAGAAAATGGATGAATTTCAAAAATTACTACAAAAACTGATGGAAGTCAATATGGAATTTGTTACTTTGAAGATAATAGACAATGTGAAGAATGGGCTTTTTATAGAGGAGAATGTCCTTATGGATGAAAAAAAGTTACTTGATATGTTTGAGAATATGCAAAATATTGTGCAATTACAGGAAATGAATTTATAAATAAAGGACAAGATACATCTGGAAATGATATTTGAGATTGTAAACTTTCTTCTTGAAAAATAGTTGATGCTCTTGAATTTTACTGATTATCAAGTGATGCAAATGAATATACTCATGTAGAAGATGAGGAAGATATGATTATGTGTACTATGGAATATAATCCTGTTTGTGGAATTGATGGGAAAACATACGGAAATGCATGTTCAGCTCAAAAAGTTTGAGTAAAATATAATGGAGTTTGTATTTCAAAAAATTTAGAAACAAAAATAGAAAAATCTTGGCAACAAGCTGTTTCAAAAAATCTATGAAATGCTTCTTCAGTAAAGGTATCTTCTGTACTTGAAAAAGCTATTGATAGAGTTGAAAAAGTTGCTGAAAAAGAATCTTTTGATTCAAAAAAGAAAGGAGCATACAATTTTATAAAATCTCTTATCGAAAATACGTTGCAAAAAAATATTTATGAAAAATATATAAAAACAAATATTTCAACTCTTTCACCGGTAAAACCAGTATTGTGAGGAACTTGGTATGTTACAAATATTAAATGGATGGATACACATACAGCATTGGTAGAATATGAAGATGGACATATTATAGAAAATATGAAATTACATATTTCTGTTCAAAATCAAAAAATTCAAGCAACTGATTTAGAAAAAAGATTAGAGATTCATGGAAAAATTGATACAAAAGATATTACTTTAAAAGTCAAAGTTCCAACTTCTTGGGCATGAAAATATGAATATCAATTTGTAGAAAAAAATATTTTACAATTTTCATTTGTATCAAATGGAGAAGGGAAAAATATGTTGTTTAATGTTCATATATTCTCAACAGATGAATGGAAACAACAACAAAGAGATGGATTATTTAATTTGACTGAACTTTTTCCTATTTGATGATATGTATTAGCATATTCTCAGGCTCTTGATATGCCTTTTACTCTATCAGAAAATATTCAAGCATATAGTGTTATGATTTCGGAAATGTATGATGTTGTCAAAACAGTTGATCTTATTCTTCAATAAGAAAAAAAGGGTTACAATTTTGTAATCCTTTTTTGATTTTTTCAAGAAAAAGTTTATTGAGCACATGAATTATCATTGTTTTGAGAATCAGATGAAAGTATAGGAACATATTTACTATAAAGCATATTTGTATCATATGCAGCAATTTCAACGATATCTGTATTTGTGTTTATTTCTATCGGAAGGAGAAAAACAGATTGCAATCCAGCATATTCGTTGATATTTATATATGTGAATTGTACATCAGATGGTTTTTTATATCTTATTTCATATCCTCAAAGTTCAATAGGAATGAGTCTATCACAATTTTCTCTTTTTGTAGGAAGATTCCATAAAAATTTTGTATAATTTTGAGACGGAGAAGTATCTAAAATATTTTTTACATATTTGAGATTATTATTTGCTGTATCAATTTCTTTTTGTGTTCCATCAGTTCTTATATCAAGAGCTGCTTGTTGTACTGTTTGAAATAAACTCCAAGCATTTACATTATAATTTCAAAGTTGTGAATAATTTTCTACAGATCTAAGAGTTATATTTATTTCACTTAAATCATGTTTTTCCCTTTCAGAAAGTGCATAATTTAGGAAAAAAAGAGCATTTTTATATTTACTTTCTGCTACAGGTGTAGGCATATCTAAAGTATTTTTAGCATTTTCAATTGCCTCTAAGTATAATAACCAACTCCTTGCAGTATAATTTGCAGAGTTAAATTTTGATGGTTGATTATTGTTGTATGTAACAAGAAGTTCTGATTGAGCAGTATTTATAGTATCAGAAGAACTACTTGATCATTCAGAACTTGAAATGGAACTATTATTTACACTACTGCTTGAAACACTTGATGATTCAAGACTGGAAAGTGAAATAGAACTTGTACTTGAACTCGTATGAGCAATACTTGAAGAGGAAATAATATTTGCAATACTGCTCGCAATGCTTGTTGATGCAACACTTGAAAATGTCATAGAATTTGAACTTGAGCTGATAGATGATGTACTATTTGATAGAGAGAAACTACTTGAAGCACTTGAACTGCTTGGAATATTTGAAGATGAAACACTTGATACTGATGACGAAGCAGAAAATCATATATCTGAAGTTGATGATGAACTTTCTGATTTAGAACTTATAGATGAAGATGAAGTATTTTTTATATCTGTTCAAAGTAAACGAATTGCTGAAGTAGCTATAGGAGTTCATGTAAAACGAGATATTATAATTATTTGCTCATTGAGAGGAAAAGGTTCTTTGTATTCACAATGAAGTTGTACAGAACCATCAGAAGAGATAGATGTTAGACAATCATGTAAAACGGTATTGCTATTTGGAGTTGTATATATTCCAAATGAATCTACTTGTGTAAGTTCTTGATATTTTGTAGGAGAAGATTTGTCTTGAATATAAAGAGTATGAATAAAGTTCATATTATATACTGATATACTTGGAAAACTGAGAATAATATTTGAAGGAGAGAGTATTTCATATTCAAAACGTTTTTGAGGAATATGAAATAATTGTTTATCAATCTGGAATGGAATGTATTCTTGAGTGTTTGTAATTGGGAAATTGTGTTTTCCATCTATTATATTTATATTCAGAGAAGTTCAAACAATATATTCATATGGTAAAGATATTTTTTGTTCTTGTTGATTTGAAAATCATGTAATTTCTATTTTTCATGAAAATGATTCTCCAAATCAAACTCAGTTACTATTTATATAGAGTTCAATAAAATCATCTTTGAGAAATGAACTATTTTCAAGATCATAGAGACTATATTTTTCTGGTAGATTGTTTTTTAAAAAATAAATATTCTCATGATTTGAACCATGATGTTGAAAAGAAACTCAAGAAATATTTGTATGAAATTTATATGATGTAATTGATTCAGAAGTATTTTGAGGAATTACTTTTTTCATTGAATCTATAACAATAATATTTGATGATTCACTTGAATTGACACTACTAGAAATACTGGATTGATTTCTTTGTGATGAAGAAGCTAGAGAACTGCTTGATACCGGAATTGATGATGGAGACTTTTGACTTCAAGATGAACTTCATCATCCACAACCACTAATAACTCCTGCAACTCAAAGAGAAATAATTTGGATCGTTTTTATAAATGATGATTTTGTTTGTCATATTGGGAGATTGTTTTTTGGTTGTAATAGATGTTTCATATGGATGATTTGAAATAATAAGTCTTAACTATATGTTAAGATTTATTAATAATCAAAATATATAAAAAGTCAATTATTAAAGAGAAAAGTTTATAAAAACTATTTGACTTTTGTGTTTTTTATATTTTTATTTGATTTTTTTGAAAAAATCATTACATTCACTTTGCTGGAAAATAGATATTTCACTCTAAAAATGAAAGAGGTGTTTATGGAAAGTGAACCAGAAAAATTATCACTTGGCAAAGAAATAATTCCTTGTCAATCAGAGGAACATTGTGGGGAAATTTCTTCCACAATCTATCTTGATCTCCACTTGTGTTACAAGTGTAGAGAAAATTATGTACGTTCATTTGGGGAAAATCCTTTTTCAACTCAAAAAAGTGCATGAAATTTCTCATAAAGGCGCAACTCTTGTTGCGCCTTTCATTGACAATATAAATAAAACAAAAAGCGTACATAAGTACGCTTTTTTATTCATAGCTTAATGCAAAAATTTCTTTTACTTCTTTTTTTGTTTCTTCATTTCCATTTTCAAAAATATTTTTGAGTGTTTCTTCATTTTCTCAAATAAATTTTTTGAGAGCTTCTTTTGCTTCAGGAGTATGAAAAGAATCATATCCGATTTGCTCTTTGAATCTTTTAAGAACTAAATTTATTTCTCTTTCCATAACTTGTAAATCATTTTTTAATACTTTTTCTATTTCTTTTACTGTATGATTTGGATCTCCTATATAATCCATTCTCATTTGTCATTTATTTTCTTGATCTCATTCAGTAAATACGATAATATCTCAATAGTTAAAAAACGAACCTAAAAATCATTGATACTGTGTATTGATGGTTTTTATTTTATTTGCATTAAGATTTTGAGAATCTCCAAGAACTCAAGTTTGATTAAAAAACATAATTTTTCATGGAATCACTACTTTAAAATCCATTTCTTGATTGATCATATCAAGAAGAAAACTATAAAAAAGACCAAGTTGTATAATGAGTAAAAATGCATTGAGGATTCCTACTCCAAAAGTTGTTGCTCATCATTGTAAAAGTCCCATAACTCCAATAATGAAAGTAAAAAGAGTAATTCACAATAACAATAACAACACAAAAATAGTTTGATTAAAAAAGCTGGTGAAAATTTTATCTGAATCTTTACTTTTTTTCAAAATTCCATAGACATCTTCTAATTCAGGTCTACTTCATTGTATTTTATAAAAATCATAAATATAGTGAATGATAATAAATAACCAATATGCCACATTGAGTAATAAAAATCCAGCAATAATTAAACCATATATTTCATATCACTCTTTTGAAAAAACGAGTAAATAAATATTTATAAACGCAATTATTATGATAATTAAGAGTTTCCAAGAATGAATGATTGAATACATCCAATGTCTTTTAATCAGCATGATAAAACGAACTCATTCTCATTCTAATTTTTTAATCAATTTTGTATCTCAAGCAATATCAAACGATGAGAAAAGATATTCAAATATTTTTCTAAAATTTATAAACATATTTTTTATTCAAAAAATAAATATTTTTCTTATTATATAGTCCTTTTGAAATATTCAAATATTTTTTGACTAAAAAGTAAAATCATTTATTATGAGAACAATTATTTTTCTAAATAAAAAACAAAAATGTTACAACCTATTGATGTAAAAAATATTCAACAACTTTTTAAAAAATATGAAGTACAGTGAATCGTAAATATTGGACACACGGATTCAAAAGACATGGAGTATAATCCTTTATACGATGAGCTTTCTTATGATAGTAGTGAAAATATCTCAACAACTCTGACAGTGATTCAAGATCACAAAAAAGCAGTGTATAGTATTGATGGATATAGTTTAGAAAAATTGGAAAATGCATTTCAAGAAATTCAAAAAATTATAGCATTTGCGCAATACGATACAGATATTCAAGTTGCTGAAATTGTTGATTGTGTAGAAAAGGATTTCTGAAATCGTGTTTTGGAAACAGTAGGATTTGATTTTTTTGAAAAACAGTTTGAATCAGTAAAAAATTATTCGTATCATAAAAATATAAAAATAGAATGATTTTCTATTTGAGTACAAAATTCTACTCATCATTTCATCAATTCTTTGTGAAGTGTAAAAATGCAAAAAGATAATATTATGCATGCTGCTTTAGTATTATTTTGAGAAAAAGATGGAAAATCTGAAGCAGAATGGAAGTCATTTTCTTCAAAAAATCTTCTTGAAATTACTCCAGAAAATATTTCTGAAGTTCAACAAATGATTCTTGATAAATTAGACGCGCATACAAATAATCAATCATCTCAAGTGTGTGATATCGTTTTGGATAGGGAAGTAGTGATTGGATTTTTGGAAGTAATTCTTGATAATCTGTGAGCAGAATCTATTCGTGAAGGATTGAGTATGTTTTCAAAAAAACAATTAGGAGATCAGCTTTTTTCTCCACTTTTTACTTTGATCAATGATCCAAATTTGGCTTGATATACTGGAACTTTACTGTTTGATAAAGAATGAGTGACTGCGAAAAGAACGGTGCTTTTTGATGAATGAAAATGGATTGGAAAATTTTATGACTATAAAAATGCTTTAAAAGAAGGAATACAATATTTAGGAAATTCTCGAGTTTCAAATATTGATTTTCTCTCAAAACCAACTTCAAATTTTTGAGTTGGATGTAGCTATCATTTCATGAATTTAATGGCATTTCATACGATTGATGTGAATACTGGAAAATTTTCTCTTGCATGAGAATGATATGAGCTTGATCAAAATGGAAAGAAAACAAAATATATCAAAAATATTTCTCTCACAGGAGATATTTTAGAACTTTTTTCTTCTATTTCTGGTGTGTGAGATGACGCAAAAACAGATGGAAATTTTAAAGTACCATCATTGAGTTTTTCAGCTCAAAAAGTAGTATAATAATAAAATAATAAAATAATAAAATAATAAAAAAATATGAAAATTTATAAAAAAGATCTTCAAGAAGCTCTCAATAATTTTGAAGGAGAATATCGTGAAATTTTTATTGAGAAATCAAAAAGTGTTCGTTTGAATTGTTTGAATGGAGTGGTTCGAGTGCCTTCTTTTGGAAGTCTGGATGGACTGAGTATTCTCTCACGTAATTGAAAAAAAGAATATTTTAAAATTTTTGATGCTTCACATACTTTGCAAACTGCTATTGAAGCAATGAAAAAAGAATTTTCGCTTTTTGGTGTACCAAAAACTCTCACGCTTCTCGCGTGAGAAGAGTATTTAGAACTTGATGAAATAGAAAATATTTCTTTTGATATTACATCTATTTTGCAAGATACACAAACATTGTTTCAAAAAATGATTGCTTCAAAATCTTGGATTACCTCAAGTGATCTTTCTCTCATTTTATCTAAAAAATCATTTGTTGTGGGAAATTCTCAAGGAAAATTTGTCCAAGATACTTGTTTTTATAACACATTTTTTGTTGTACTGATTGGAGAAAAAAATGGAAAAAGAGAAGAAATGTATAAAAAAATTGCATGAAATGATATTTTAGAAGAAATTTCTTTTGAAAATATTGAAAAACTTCTTGAAACATCTATTTTAGAACTCGAAAAACAACTTGATGGAAATGTTGGACCAAATGGAAAAATTGATGTCATTATCTGAAATGAAGCTGGAGGAACGATTATTCACGAAGCAGTTTGACATGGACTCGAAGCTGATTTACAAAACTCTTCAGTATACAGAGGAAAAATATGACAAAAAGTTGCTTCACAGCTCGTAAGTGTCGTAGATAATCCAACTCTTTTACGTCATAGAGGACATTATAAACACGATCATGAAGGAAATGTTTCTCAAAATACGGTTTTAATAGAAAATGGGATTTTGAAATCTTATCTTCACAACGAAAAAACAGCAGAAAAATTTTGAGTGAATTCCACATGACATGGAAGAAAAGAAACCTATAAACATAAAACACTTGTGAGAATGTGAAATACGTATTTACTTCCTGGAAATGATACCAAAGAAGAACTGATTTCTCGTGTGAAAAATGGTTTATATGTGAGTGCTATGTGAGGAGGTCAAGTGGATACAACGAGCTGAGATTTTGTATTTAAAGTGCAATCAGGATTTCTTATAGAAGATGGAAAACTCACGACACGTGTGAATGGAGCAACTCTCAGTGGAAATGGTCCAGAAATGCTCAATGAAATTTATGGAATTTGTAATGATTTAGAATATTTCGACCACGGAACCTGTGGAAAATGACAATCTATGCCAGTGAGTGACGCAACTCCAACGATTTTGACAAAGTTGA
This sequence comes from uncultured Candidatus Peribacteria bacterium, assembly GCA_964470525.1. GTDB lineage: Bacteria > Patescibacteriota > Gracilibacteria > BD1-5 > UBA6164 > CAYYDE01. The sequence continues at coordinate 3,390 of CAYYDE010000010.1, read as the reverse complement.
AGGTGAGTAGTTGTTAAATCTTATTTTTGTTTTCTTTTTTTCTGAAAAAGTTTGATTTCTTGAAAAAAGTATATTATCCTTTGACCACTTTAATTTTATATTTTAATAGTGGGAGTTATGAAGAAAATATATTTTTTATTGTTTTGAATGTTTGTATTTTTAAATTTTTGAATACCAGTTTTTTCTTATGATATAGTTTATAGAAATTTTTCTGATGGGTATAATGTTTTTCGCAAAAACGTGAATGATACATGAAATGGAACTCGAATTACAACTGATAAGGTTGGAGTAGGATTAGCTTCTTCACCTGATTGAAATTACATCATATATATGAATACTTCCGATGGAAATAAGCTCTATCGTAAAAGTGCGAATGATACATGAAATGGAAGTGCTATAACAAGTGTTTCAGTTTGATTATGAATTTCTTATTCACCAAACGGAAATTATATAATTTATATCAATAAATCAGATGGAGATAAGTTATACCGTAAAAATGCGAATGATACATGAAATGGGATTCCTATAACAAGTATTCCTTCTATGTACCCTATTTATTCTCCTAATGGGAATTACATTATATATAGAAATAATTCTGATGGAAATAAGCTCTATCGTAAAAATGCGAATGATACATGAAATGGGATCCCAATAACAAGTGTTATTACTCTTCATTCTGTCTATTCACCAGATTGAAATTATATAGTTTATACAAATGGTTCTGATTGAAATAAACTTTATCGTAAAAATGCGAATGATACTGCAAATTGAATAGCAATTACAACTTCCAATTGACTTACTCCATCGTATTCACCTGATGGAAACTATATTACATATGGGGCTGGTCTTATTTATCGTAAAAATGCCCATGATGTTGGAAATGGAGTTGCTATAACAAGCAATAATGGTACAAACCCTGTTTATTTGCCTACTATTTCATCTATAAACGCCTCATGTTGAACTGCATCAAAACAATATCCACTTGAAGCAACTCAATATACTGGAATATTTTGTTGAAGTGGAACTCAACTCAGTAGTCCTCTATTTCCATCAGCTGGAGGAAGTTCAAGTTGGACTTGTCAATGAAGTGGATGAGGAGGAAACACAACGTGTCATGCAAGTAAAGCCTCTCCTATATTTGCTCCAAACAATCCTATTGCTTATAATCCAATTTCAACTCATAATGCAAACGATCAACAATCATTTATGAGTCAATGAAATACAAATTTATTAAAAACATCAACCAACTCTCAAGCAATAACGCAATCAGCTTGAGATCCAGTGACACTCTCAAATGGTGAATTTACTTATGAAAACACCTTTATGAGTGTGTCTGGAGAAAAAATTCCTTTTGAAGTGACCCTCAATTATAAAAATCAAACCTATTATGATGGACCTGTTTGAGTGAATTGGGATCATAATTATATCTGTATTTATGAGAAGAAAATGAAGAAAATATGATGTTTTACAACGGAAAACTTGGAGTATTTCGTTTTCTGAAAAATGGAAGTGGAAGTTATGATTATAATCCAGGACTCAAAGCAAATCTTATAGAAAATTCTGGATTTTTTACTATTGCATTTGATAATGAAAATAAATATATTTTTAATTCTGATAAAAAAATATCTTCTCTTCAAGATAAATATGGAAATGAACTTACTTTTTCATATTCTGGAAATTATCTCTCACAAGTAACTGATACTTTAGGAAGAAATTATTCATATAATTATTGATGAAATAATAAACTTGAATTTATAGAAGATTTTGAAGGAAATACAGTTGAATTTGAATATTTTGACTGAGTCACTGGAGATGGAAATCTTTGAGATCTGAAACAAGTTACTATCAATTCAGAAAATGAAAGTAAATCAACTCAATATACGTATACAACAGGATGAGATAATACTTCAAACCATAACTTAGTACAACTGATTGATTCAAAAGGACAAACCTATGTAGAAAATACCTACGAAGATAATAGAGTCATTGTACAAACCTACGGAAATGGAGATATTACTTATGATTACACTCTTTCTGGAAGCCTGGTAACAACAAACTCTGTTGTAGATAGAGAAGGAAATAGAGTAGATTATTTCTATGATGAGAATGGAGCTAATATTCAAACAAAACATTTTACTTCAAATGGAGAAATAAATTATTTTTATGAATACAATGAACTTGGATATCTTACCAAAGAGAAAAAACCTCGTGGAAATGGATTTATTTATAGCTATGATGAGAAATGAAATCTCCTTGAAAAAAGACAAAAAATAGATGTTGAAGCAACAAATAGTTCTGAAGATATTGTAGAAACTTTTACCTACAATGACAAAAATCAAATTCTTACTCATACTTTTGCAAATGGTATTCTAGTAAATAATACGTATGATACTCTTGGAAATCTTCTCTCCACCACCACTTCAGGAGTGAAAAGAGCAAATGACACCACCTACAATATTTCTCAAAATTTTTCGTATGATAGTATTTGAAATCTGATTTCTCAAACTGATGGAGAATGAAATATAACTCAATTTTCATATAGTTGATGACTTCTTATTTCCCAAACAACTGGAACTGGTACACAAGCAATTACTCAAAGTTTTTCATACGATACTTTGGGAAGACTTTTTACCTCAACAGATGGAAAAGGTTTTGTGAAACAAATAGAAAATACTCCTTTTTGACAAGTGAAAAAAATCACTACTCCAGAATGAATTTCTCAAAATTTTGAATATGACCCAAATAACAACAAAACCAAAGAATTCATCACTCAAAGTGGAAGTACAACTCTGGAAAAAGAATATTTTTATGATGTTTTAGATAATCTTTCAGGAAGTACGACTAAAATCCATACTTCAAAATTTTTACAAAATACTTTTACTTATGACGATAATGCTCGTTTGATATCACAAAAAAATTGAAGTGGAGCAAAAACAGAGTTTGAATATGATGAATTTGAAAAAATTATCAAACAAACGATTATTGTAGATACAAATGATACTTCTAAAAATATTATTACACTTTTTGAGTATGATAATAATGGAAATCTCATACAAAAAACGGATCCAAAATGAAATGAAACACTCTACGAATATGATTTATTTGATAGACTCATCAAAGAAACAGATGCTTTAGGAAATTATTATACTTTGACTTATAACAAAGACCATACTATTGCTGAAGTCAAAAAATATTCTTCTGCCAATATTTTACTTGCAAAAGTACAAACAACTTATAACCATCTGAGTCAAGCAATCAAAGAAGAAATTGCAAAAGATCTTTCGGGAAATATTTTTATCACTACAACAAAAGCATACGATAAAAATAATAATCTTATTTCTCAAACTGATGCTCTCTGAAATACGACTACTTTTGAATACGATAGTTTCA
>CAYYDE010000009.1:299-23827 GCA_964470525.1 uncultured Candidatus Peribacteria bacterium | reverse complement strand
ATTGTAGAATTTGCGTATGATGTGCTTGGAAGAAGATATGAAAAGAAAACAAATAGTGAAACTGTGAATTATGTTTACTCTGATAAAAATATCTTAAGTGAAATAACTACTGTTTGAGGAAATAGCTTTACAAAGAACTTTGTAAATTGACTTTGAGTAGACGATGTGATTGCTGTAGAACAACAAAGTTCAAATCTTTCTTTAGAGGAATTATGAGAACTAAACTTTTGTAATGAAAGAGTGCTTTGATTTACTTGAAGTTTTATACAATACGGTTGGAATGATATTGTTGAAAGATGTAATAATTTACAAAATTCTTGAAGTATAATAGTTGAAAATACTTATTATTTCCATAAAGACCATTTGGGAAGTATTGTTGGAATAAGTGATAATACTTGAAATATTGTAAGTGAATACGAATATGATAGTTTTTGAAATTTCACTCTTTTAGGAATAGATATTTGAAATACAAGACTTTTCACATGAAGAGAATTTGACGAAGAGATAGATTTGTATTATTATAGGGCAAGATATTACGATTCAGAGCTTTGAAGATTTATTTCAAGAGACCCAATTTGACAGATTGATGATATAAATTTGTATGCTTATGTTGGGAATAATCCTGTGATGTTTACTGATCCAATGGGAACTGAAAAGGCACTACTCATCGTAGTCGATAGGTTTAATTATTTATGAGCTTATTTTGAAAACTTATATAGCTTTAATACTCACAATATTTTTGCAGATATTACTATCAACAAAGATTTATGAAATATAAAACTTAATCCCCAAATTAGAGAAAGAGCAAATTTTATAGATGAAAATTATGATTGAGAATATGACTGAAAAAAAATCACAATTGATTGAAAAGATATTTGGTTAGCAGATTTATGAAATATATTATATGGATATAATTGAGAAAAAGTTGGATATTCATTGCCTCAATTAAAAATATTTGCTTTTTGACCTACTTTAGTGGCATCCGATTTATGACAAAAACCTGAATGAGCTTTAAAAAATGAGCAAGAAGATTGGAAATTTTATAATGCTTGACATAAATTAGCTAAAACTACAAGAACATGAAAAATTACAAAAGATGAATTATTGAATGTATATTTTGATATATATCCAAATTGAAGATAAATTTTTATTTAATAATGTAAAACAAATGATTTTATACAGTTTTTTATTCCTTATTTTAATATTTTTATTATATTTTCGTAAAACTTTTCGACTCACATTCATTTTATATGTAGTAGTAAGTATTTCATTCATTTTATACATTAATTTTTTTGTAAACTTTGCATTACTTGAATGATATGAAAAATGAGCAATTTGATTAAAAATTATGCCTTATATATTACTATCAATTATGCTTTTTATTATTACGGCTTATATTGATATTTGAAGAAAGAATAAATAATTATAAAATAACTTCAAAATCAAATGGGGTCTTAGGGGGAACAACATCTAGTGAGAAGCTATAGAAAGTACAAAATCCTACTAGCTGAACTTTGTTCCCCCTAAAACTTTTGCTTACTTTTGGTTACAAAAGTGAGAAAGCTTGTTTTTGACGAAGAGATAGATTTGTATTATTATAGGGCAAGATATTACGATTCAGAGCTTTGAAGATTTATTTCAAGAGACCCAATTTGACAGATTGATGATATAAATTTGTATGCTTATGTTGGAAATAATCCAGTGATGTTTACTGATCCAATGGGAACTGATAAGAAAGCTATAGTTACTTTTTATGTCATTTGAGGAATACTAAGAGCAGGGCTATGAATTCCAAAAGCTCATGCTCCAAGTGAATATGATTGAAATAAATTATGAGTTTTATCTCAACAATCATGAGCATGAACACCGTTTCCTTATACAATAGAAATAAAAGATAAATTTAAATATTAATCACTATATATGAATAAAAAAGCAAAAATTTGACTTACAATATTAACCATTTTTATATTATGAATAAGTTTTCTTGTTTATGATTTAACTAAATTTAAAGATTATATGTACTGAATTTCAAATATTGAACTGGAAATTTGAAATAGATACATTATTTGAGATAATTGAAAAGATAAAAAAATTTGTGATAACTTTATAAAATATGGTTGTTTAGAGTGAAATATAATATCTTACAAGATTACTGATAATATTATATATATATTACATTCCTTATGACTCATATCATACTATTAGTTGATTTTCAAGGGGAGATAAAATTTATTCTGTTTTTGGACCTTATGATAATTTTGCAATCAATGATATTAACAAGAAACCTAATTTAATAAAAATGCATACTTATTCCGACTGAGTTAGAGAATTTTACCACTCATCAGATCTTGAAAGTTTAAATGAAGAAGATAAAATTATTTTTAATGAATTAATATCAAAATAACTTCTAAATCAAATGGGGTCTTAGGGGGAACAACATCTAGTGAGAAGCTATAGAAAGTACAAAATCCTACTAGCTGAACTTTGTTCCCCCTAAAACTTTTGCTTACTTTTGGTTACAAAAGTGAGAAAGCTTGTTTTTGACGAAGAGATAGATTTGTATTATTATAGAGCAAGATATTATAGTGCTGAACTTTGAAGGTTTATCTCAAGAGACCCGATTGGACAAATTGATGATGTGAATTTGTATGCTTATGTTGGGAATAATCCAGTTATGTTTAGTGATCCAATGGGGACTGATAAGAAAGCTATAGTTACTTTTGATGTCATTTGAGGAATACTAAGAGCAGGGCTATGAATTCCAAAAGCTCATGCTCCAAGTGAATATGATTGAAATAAATATGAAGAAAATTATTGACCTTACTGAGAAAGAGTGATTGTTGCAGCTTGAGTTTTTTGATTAAATAAAGCTGGAAAGGCTGAAAATGTGAAAGATTTTTTTAAGGACAGTAAGTATACACAGAAAGTTTTAGAAGATATGAAAAGGGATAAATATCATGGTTTTCCAAAAAATATAGATGATATTGCTTCAAAAAACTGAAATGTTCAAGTAATAAAATGAGCAGATGGGAAAGAGTACCATAAGTTAAGTATTCCTTGAGAATTAAATTGAAAAAAATGAGTTTATGAATACATAAAAGATAATGATTGAAATATCAATCATAGATTATTTAACATTAAAAAATAAAATTATGGAAAAATATAAAGATATAATTGATTTCTATTTAAAAAATTGAATTAAATTATGAAATTATGAAACTATTTGTATAAATGATGTATGATTTAACTATTGAGATATAATTAAATTACATAATTTAGTTATACAACAAGAGTTATTTATCAAAAGTATTGAAGTTTTTCTTTGAGAAAATATAGAATTCTATCCTCCTGATTTTTATTATAATTGATTTAGTAAAATTGAGAATTATAAATTAGTGAAAGATTTTCTAGATAATTATAATAAAAATAATAATTTATATTTTACATTGTTCTTTGATAATTCAGAATTAGAAAATCATATAAATAGTTTTTTAATTGAAAAATATAAAGATAAAATTCTTGATAAAGAAAAAAAAGAAAGAAAAAAAAGATGATGGGAATTTATAGATGAATAAATACATAATTCAAAAAATTCTGTTATATTACCAAACAAATGATATTATAAAATTTATTATCAAAAATAAATCTTCTAAATAACTTAGGATGTTAGTGGCTCAACATCTAGTGAATAGTTGATAGAAAGCACAAAACTTCCCAGCTGAACTTTGAGTCCCGAATTCTTTTGACATATCTCAAAAATAGTGTATCCTTATCCTTGCGTACACAAAAATTATTTTTTAACTTATTATTTTATATGAACCAACTCAAAAAATATCTTTCTCCTCTGGTAATTGGAGCAATCGTATTTTCAAGTATTCCTTTTGTTCAAGCACAAAATGAGACTCCTCTTTCTCAAACAGAAAAACTCCAAGTGCAAGAAGCAATTCTTGATCTCCAAAAACATCTTGGAAATTCAGGGAAAAATTTTGTTGAAAAATTAGTTTCAGATTTTGAAAAATATACAAACTATGTTGAAAATGGAAATCTCAGCATGGAATTGGAAGCAAATATCGAAGATGCAAAATTTTCTACAAAAATTGAAATGCCAAACTATGAAGCAGTTGCTGTTGGTTTGGATAGTGAAATTTCTGGAGACTTAAACTTTTCACTTGATATGGAAAAAAATATTTTCTATCCTGAAGATATTTCAGCAAAACTTTCTACTTTTTTCTCTTTTATAAGCAAAGAAGGTGAAAATTATGCTCTTTTAAAAAATCTAAATCTTGATACGAATAATCCAGAAATTCAAGCAGCTTTTCAACAAGTTCAATATTTTTTCAAAGAAGAAAAATATTTGAAAATTTCAGATGAAAACTCAAGACAAATGATGCTCATGATGCAAAATTTTTCTCCAAAAAATATAAATCCAGCTCTTGAACATCTCAATACAACAGCTTTATTTGAAGCATATAAAAAAGAAGGTAATACGTATTTTCTCACACCAACAAGAGAATTTTGTAATCTGTTTTTTGAAATTCAAAATACTTTTGGAATGTATCAAAAATGGTACACACCAAGCTCTTGTACAAGCCAAGCATACAATAGTTTTGTAAATACTTTCAAAAAATATGGTGACCTCACTTTGACTCTATGAGAAGTGAATAATAAACTTTCGTATTCTTTTGTAGAAGATGATATAAAAATTGAAGCAAATCTTTTATATGGAAAAACTTCTTTTGGAGCAGTTTCTCTTTTGGTTCAAGATGTAAAAAATCCAAAAAATGCATTTAAATTGAATTATTTAAAAAATAAACATTTAAATATTTCTTTCACTTCTGTAAAGGAAAAAATAAATTTTTCATTTCTTTCAAAACTTGCAAATAATACTTTTGTGGAAATTGATTCAAAAATCTCGATTCCAAAAGTGATACAATGAGCTTTTACATTAAAAAATAAAAAAATTGCTGGAAGATACCAAATATATCAAACTTCTTGGCAATATGATTATGAAAATGATTCTTTTTCACAAACTTTAAAAAATATCTATGGTCTTCAAATAGTGTGAAATCAAAATAATGTTGGAAACCTTGAAAAACTTGATATAAGATTTGTGTGAGCAGACTCGAAAACAAAAGATGTTTTTTTCAATGCTCGTACACAATATAATACTTGAAATTACAATATTTCTCTTTCTGGAAAAACTTGGAATTGGAAATGAAATGGAAAAACTTCTCAAAAATATTTTTCTCTTGATTCAAAATATGAAGGAAATTTGGCATGAAATAAATATTCTGGAAATTTTGACATGATAATTGACGGAGAAAATAATAAAAATAATGTTTCTATTTTCATAGATGTAAATGAAGCTGATACATTTTTATGAAAATTTTCACTCAAAAATACAGCGCAACAAAAAAGAGATGGAAATCGTGAAATCAAAACTCCAGAAAATGTTATAGATCTTAATTCACTCCTCTACTCATGAATAGAATACAACGATGAATATAATTTGGATGATTTATATGAATAATCTCAAAATTCAATGTTTCTTTACAAAGAAACATTGAATTTTTTTCTTTTTTGAGTAATATATGCTATATTAAATTTTTACGAATAAAAATACGCAAATGCTTGATAAAACTCAAATAATTGATGAACTCATTTATGCTTGACTCAAAGAGAAAAACCTGACAAAAGACTGATTTCATAAAATAAAAAATTCTATTTATAAAACCTACAAACTTGAAAAACCTATTGCAACCATTGAGATTATTGAAAGATATAATCTTTTGGTTCGTGACTGAATTATCAAAGAAAATGAAGCATTTCGTAAAGTGATTAGAAAAAGATGAGTGAGAAGTTTATCAGGAGTAACTGTGATTAGTCTTTTGACAAAATTTTGGTGATGTCCTGGAAAATGCGTGTACTGCCCTACTTTTGAATGACTTCCAAAATCATACATTCCAAATGAGCCAGCCGTGATGAGAGCAGAACTCAATAAATTTGATCCTATTTTACAAATTCATAATCGTCTCAGAGCTTTAGAAGTGACAGGACATAAAATCGAAAAAAATGACATCAGAATTATCGGTGGAACTTGGTCTGTGTATCCTCAAAAATATAGAGATGATTTTATAAAATGAATTTATGATGCGTTTAATACGTATGATGAAATGAAAGATTTTATTGAAGAAACAGATCTTGCAAATGATAAATTTGCCAGTTTTAAACTCAAAAAATGATACGAGCTTAAAAAATCAGCAACACTTGAGGAAGCCAAGAAAAAAAATGAAACAGCTCGTTGTCGTGTGATTGGTATGGCAATTGAAACTCGTCCTGATTGGATTACACCAGAAGAAATTAAAGAATTGAGAAGATATTGAGTAACACGTGTAGAAATTGGATACCAAACAACTTTTGATGAAATCAATGAGCTCAACAAAAGATGACATGGAAATGCTGAAAGTATCAAAGCCACAAAAATGCTCAAAGATGCTTGATTTAAAGTCGTTGCGCATATGATGCCAAATCTTTTATGAAGCAATCCTGAAATGGATAAACAAGCACTTGCTACTGTTTTTGACAATCAATTATTCCGTCCTGATGAGCTCAAAATTTATCCAATGGTTGTGACTGATAAAGCAGAACTTACTGATATTTGGAGAAATGGAGGATTTACTCCATATGATGATGAAACACTGATCAACTTAACAGCCGAGCTTGAAGCAATGATTCCAGAATATGTTCGTCTCAATCGTACCTATCGCGATATCCCAGCTTCAGAAATTTTAGCTGGAAGTCACGTTTCAAATCTTAGACAAATCGTTGAAGAAAAACTTGAATCAGAGTGAATAAAAATGGTTGATATTCGTCACAGAGAAATCAAAAATAAAGGAAATGATCCTCAAAATGCAATTCTTCACACATATGAGTATGAAGCAAGTGATGGAAAAGAATATTTTCTCACTTTTGAAGATAAAGACGATAGAACCATTTTTTCACTCCTGCGTTTTAGAATTCCAAGTTTTTCATATACTATTCCTGATGAAACGGCACAAGAAGTGCTTGAAATGCTTCCAGAGCTTCAAGGAAGTGCTTTGATTCGTGAAATTCACACATTTTGAGACCAACTCAATATTTGAGAAAAAGGAAATAATTTTTGACAACATATTGGTTTTGGGAAAAAACTTATTGCAGAAGCTGAAAGACTTGCAAAAGAAAAATACCATCTCAAAAAAATGGCCGTTATTGCTGGAGTTTGAGTAAGATCATATTATGAAAAAAGAGGATATCATCTTGAATGAGAATATATGGTGAAAGAATTATAAGAAAAAGAGCTACAATTGTAGCTCTTTTTAAAACAATCAAATGTTGATTGCTAATATAGGACAAACTTCTAACAATCCATCATTATATTTCTCTGTTGTTTTTCGAATCAGTAAATATGCATTTGGCTCCTTACGAAATCGAATAACAGAAATATAGTGAAATCCCGAAGGATGTGGATATGTTCGTATGTGTCTATATGTATCTTGCAACAAGACTCCTTGAAGAAAATCTATATCATAATGATATTGTTCTTCTTCAAAGGATGCAGCTGCCACATTGTGAAATTCTCCTTTTTGTTCAACAAAACATATAGCATCCTTGTATGCACCTTTTTGCTTGAGTAAAAAAGAAGTCAAAACTTTAAAAAGATTATCATTCCATGATAATTTATTCCAAGTAAAAACTTTTTTATTACAAGGTCTTGTCTGTTCTCGAATCGTATACATTCTTGTACTCCTATTTTAAATTGAGTAGCATAATAATACATAATTTAATAATAAGTCAATAGTAAGAAAATTTCTTCATAAAAATTTCAAAATTCCCCTTTACAAAAAACATATTTCCTATATAATGATTTTGAATATAAAAAAGCATTTGAGTGGCTATCAACCACAAGCTGGAGGAAGAACATTGTAATAATCAGTAGAACCTCTCGGAGTCGAGAAACTTCGTGAAAAAAATAAAATTAAGAAATACTTTAGGTGGTACCTTTCAAAATTGTTTTGAACCGAAAGTACAGTTTTTATACTGTGCTTTTATTTTTTCTTTTATAGATTATGAAACAAACAACTCTGGGGCTTATTGTAAAAGATGGAAAAATTCTTCTTGGAATGAAAAAACGCAAATTCTGAAAATGAAAATGGAATGGTCCTTGATGAAAACAAGACCCATGAGAAACTATTGAAGAATGCATGATTCGTGAAACAAAAGAAGAGTTTGGAATTGATGTAAAAAAAGAAAATTTAAAAAAAGTATGAGAGTTTTCTTGGAGAAATAAAGCAAATGAAGAACAAAATCATTATGTAAATATTTATCTTATCAGTGATTTTGTAGGAATTCCAAGTGAGAGTGAAGAAATGCTTCCAAAGTGGTTTGATCTTGATAATCTTCCAGTTGATGACATGTGGAAAGAAGATATTCTTTGGCTTCCAAGAATCTTTTCTGGAGAATATATAGAGTATGAAATCATTTATGGTACAGATGGAAAACTGGAAAAAATGACTTGTATCCAATAATTTTTAACAAAAAAATATGAAAATTGTTTTATGAACACAATCACCTCCAAAGGTGCAAGCAATAGAATCAGCTACAAAAAAATGTATCTATTTTGAAAATGATACCATAGAAATTATTCCAGTAAAAGCAAGTTCTTGAATTTCAGATATGCCTTTATCTTTGGAAGAAAATATTTTATGAGCAAAAAATAGAGCCCTTCATGCAAAAGAGCTGAGTTCAGGAGATCTGTTTATTTGAATGGAATGAGGAACAACATTGATTGGAGAAGATGCATTTTTATTTGGAGTAGTCTATATTATTTCAAAAGATGGACAAGAAAATTATGGGATTTCAAATATGATGAAACTTCCAAAAATTTTTCAAAAAAGACTCTATGAAAATGGTGAAGAGCTCTGACCAGTTCTTGAAGAAATTACTTGAAACTTAGATGCAAGAAAACAAAATGGTGCATTTGGAGCATGGAGTGATAATATGCTCACTCGATCTGATCAATTTGAATTGGCATTTCTGAGTGCTGTTCCATTTTTTTACAACAAATACTATATTTCTTAATTTTTCTCACATGAGTGATTTTTACAAAAATAAATTTGTAGATGAATCTACAGATTCTCAAAATATTCATATTGAAGATATTTCTGATCAAAATATGTTACTTTTCACGTATAATTCTCTTGAAAAACAATGAGACACTATTGAGTCTCTCATCACAGATGTACAAAATAAGATTAAAAAATTAACTCTCAAAGAAATAGATGAAATACATCAACTTTTTGATAAAATCAATTTTTTACAAGAAAGTCTTCAAAATGTTTGAGAAAAACAAACACAAATTTTAGATAAAATTTTATTTCATTAAAAAAAATTATGCAACTCAAAGAAATCTATAATAACTACATCATAAAAATCAAAGAAGTTTTAGAAAAAGATGATTTTGATGGAATGGATTATATTTTAGAATATCTCTATCAAGCAGGAATTCCAGATGATGTAATGGAGGAACTTGATGATATCCTCCAAGAAATAACTTTGTATGTTGAGCTAAAAGAAGCTGAGTATAAAGAAGAAGCTCTTGCGATAATTGCGGAAATTGAAGAAGAATTGAAAATTTAATTTTTTAATAAAAATTTATGGGAAAAAGAGTAGTTGTAATAGAATGAGAAAAAATAAATCTTGTTGTTCCAGAAATAAAAGACATTGAAATTTGGTTTCGTGGAATAAATAATCCTGAAATACAATTTCTTCTTTGACAAAATAGACAATATTATAGGGAAAATGAAGAATCATATTATAAATCTCTTACAGAAAAAAGAGATGTATTTTTTATGATACAAATAAAAGAAACTTCAGAAATTATTTGATCTATATGATTGAATGAAGAATCTCAAATTAACAGAAATTGAATTCTTTGAATTGTGATTTATAATGAAAAAAATCTTTCACTTTGATATGGAAGTGAGGCTATTAGACTTTTTGAAAAATATGTGTTTGAATTTTTATGATATGAAAAAATAGTATTAAAAGTAAATACTTTCAATGAACGAGCAATAAAATCATACAAAAAATGCTGATTTCAAGAAGTGTGAATTCTCAAAAGAGATCAATATTTGAAATGAGAATATTATGACACACTTATAATGGAAGTGATGAAAGAAGATTATTTTAATAATAAAAAATAATCATGAAAAAAATATTTATCATCGGTTGATGAGTTGATCAATCAAACTATAAAAATTATGAAGATTATCTCAACAAACAAGAGTACAACCCGTATGAAGTGTTTGAAAAATGATGGAAAGACAATTTACAATCTGATCTTTGAGAAGATTTTGAAGTCATAAAAATTCCAATGCCAAATAAATATTTTGCGTATTATGATTATTGGAAAGTCATGTTTGAAAAAGCACTTCCCTATTTTGGAGAAGAAAATATTCTCATCGGTCATAGTTTATGATGAAGTTTTTTACTCAAATATTTAAACGAAAATACTCTTGATAAAAATATTTCCCAAATTCATCTTGTTGCTCCGGCAGTATTTGACTCTGAAGAAGAGCTTCTTGGAAGTTTTCACTTTGAGAAAAATCTTGCAAGTTATAAAAATTTTGAAGAAAAAACATATTTTTATTTCTCAAAAGATGATGAAATTGTTGGATTTGAAAATTGTGAACACATGCAAAAAATGCTTCCAAAATCACATTTTGAAATTTTTGAAAATATGTGACACTTTATTTTTCAGGAACATTTTGAGGAGTTAAAGGAAAATATTAGTTGATAAAATTATCAATATGGAAAAAAAATTTTTAGGTTTAGAACATAAATATTCATCCCTATGATTATTTATTTTTTATTTATTACTACTTATTTTTAATAATTCTGATTTTTGGGAAACAGATACTTGTATACGAATATGATGCTTGATAGTAAACCAAGATGCAGCTATATTTTTTACTATCATACTTTTTGTCATAACTGCATATTATTGGTTAGAAGAATAAAATAATATTAAAATTCTTATGAAAAAATTACACTTTGATTATACAATCCTTTCTGGAGGAAAAAAAGAAATTCTTGAAGATGATAAAAATATGTGACACTTTATTTTCAGGAACATTTTGAGGAGTTAGTAGGGAATATAATTTAATAGAAAATAAAATATGAAAAAATACTTAATTTTTGATTTGGATGGAACACTCACAAAACCAAGAGAAATAAATTTTTGAAACATATTTCTGAGAAAATTCTCAGAAAAATATCCTGAAAAAATTGAAAATGCTCGTTATTATGTAAAAAATTCGCGCATCATCAATGCTAGTTATATCTTAGAACAGCTAGAATTTTGAAAAAAAGAGGCAAAAGACTTTTTAAATGAATATCAAAATGAAATTTCAAATTATTCACATGCAGAATTCTACCCTTGAGTTATTGAAGTAATTAATGAAGTTTCACAAAAATTTCAACTTTTTCTCTCAACAAGATCAAGTGATGATTTTGCAAAAGAAATCCTCAAAAAATGAAAAATTGCTGATAAATTTTCAAAAATTCTCTGATCATCACAAATAGAAAAGTGAAATGCTCATATTGATTCTCTAAAAAAATTTACAAAAGAT
Organism: uncultured Candidatus Peribacteria bacterium; assembly: GCA_964470525.1. Lineage (GTDB taxonomy): Bacteria > Patescibacteriota > Gracilibacteria > BD1-5 > UBA6164 > CAYYDE01. The sequence continues at coordinate 12,158 of CAYYDE010000009.1, read as the reverse complement.
GAAAATTTTTCTCAAAATTCAATTTTTATCTGAGATTGAGAATGAGATGAAGCTATTGCGTGCTCTAATGAAATTGATTTTATCCACGTTCCGTACGGAGTAAGCCAAAAAACTTTAGAAGAGATTGGGAAATTTAATAAGTAATGTGAAAATATGAAAATCCACCAAATAACCACCGATGAAGAATATCAAAAAATAGATGATTTTTTCTCAAAAATGTGGATGGAACTTTTTGATATTGATTGTAAAAATCAGATAGACCGATATAAATTTTGTGATATTTATTATTTTGAAGAAAATTCTCAAATAATTTCAGCAATTATTTATACCAACAAAAAGACTGGAAAAAATTATATTCGGAGATTTTGAACTCTTGAAGAATATAGAGGAAAATGACTCGGAACAAAACTCATAAATCATGTTTTAGAAAAATATGATTGAGAAATGCTTCTTGATGCAGATGAAAATCAAGTATCATTTTATGAACATATCGGATTTGAAAAAACCTGAGAAAATCGTGAAGTAGGAAATACGCTTGCGTATGGAATGGTTTATAGGAAATAATTCGTGTCCGAAATCGATACTCTAACTAACTTACCCCCTAACTAACATACTATGACATTTAAACCCGTAAATCAAAAACAATCTTTTCCTGATTTGGAAAAAGAAATAATTGCTTTTTGGAAAGAAAATAAAACATTTTTAAGAAGCCTTGAAATCAGAGAAAACGCTGAGGAATTTAATTTTTATGATGGTCCTCCATTTGCCACTGGGACTCCACACTACGGTCATATCTTGGCTGGGACTATGAAAGACGTTATCCCAAGATACCAAACCATGCTTGGAAAAAAAGTTGAGAGAAGATTTGGTTGGGATTGTCATGGTCTTCCAATCGAAGGAATTGTTGAGAAAAAACTTGGCATTTCTTCAAAAAAAGAAATCGATGAAAAAGTAGGAGTTTTTAAATTTAACGAAGAATGTAGAGCAAACGTATTTACCTATGTAGATGAATGGAAAAAATCAGTTGAAAGAATGGGAAGATGGGTGGATATGGATAACGACTACAAAACGATGGATGTTGATTTTATGGAATCAGTTTGGTGGGTATTTAAAGAATTGTACAAAAAATGACTCATTTACCAAGATTATAGAGTCGTTCCGTACTCAGTTGGTATGTCAACTCCCCTTTCAAACTTTGAAGTAAATCAAGGATATAAAGACAAACAAGATAAAACAATTACCGTAAAATTCAAAGTTGTTGGATCGCAGTCAAAATACATCCTCGCTTGGACGACAACTCCTTGGACACTTGTTTGAAACCTCGGACTCGCTGTCGGAAATGAAGTAGAATATAGCGAAATCCTCGATAAAAAAACTGGTGAAACCTATGTACTTGCCACTTCAAGAATAGCTGCCTATTATAAAAATGCTGATGATTACACTCTTGTGAGAAGTTATCCTGGAAGCTGTTTAGTTGGTCTCAAATACGAACCTCTGTATCCAGATTTTGTACATTTATCTGAAACAAATAATCTTCCTCTTGGTCAAAAACTTGGGAAAAACGTGTATTCTGTTGTACTTGGTCATCACGTTACAGATGCAAACGGGACTTGAGTCGTTCATATCGCTCCAGCTTACGGAGAAGACGATTCGGTAATTGCAAAAGAACACGATCTCGGATTTGTTGCTCACATCGATGATAACGGATACACTCAAAATTTATTAGAAAATAATGGAGTTTGGGTATTTGACTTCAACGAACTTGCAATCGAAACGATGAAAAAAGCAGGTTTATCGGTAAAAATCGATACAATTGTGCATTCATATCCTCATTGTTGGAGAACAGATGTTCCACTTATTTACAGAGCGATTTCAGCTTGGTATGTCAATGTAGAAAAAATCAAAGATAAAATGCTCGCGGCAAATGACAAAATCAATTGGACTCCTGATAATCTCAAACACGGAAGATTTGGAAAATGGCTTGAATGAGCAAGAGATTGGAATATTTCAAGAAATAGATATTGGGGATCAGCCATTCCTGTTTGGCAATCAGAAGACAAAAAACACGAATGGTGTGTTGGATCGATTGAAGAACTCTATGAGCTCAACAAAGATTTTGGACAAATTGAGAAAAAAGATGGAAAATTTTTCTACACAAATACTGGAAAAGAAATCGATATTCATAAACATTTTGTGGATGATGTAAAAATTAAACATCCTGAAACTGGAGTGGAACTCAAAAGAATTCCTGAAGTACTTGATTGTTGGTTTGAGTCTGGTTCTATGCCGTACGCAAGCAAACACTTCCCTTTTGAAAATAGTGAAGCATTTAAATTTCCAGCTGACTTTATTGCAGAAGGAATTGATCAAACAAGAGGTTGGTTTTATACTTTGGTAGTTCTTGGAGCTGCGTTATTTGATAAAAATCCTTTTTCAAATGTTATCGTAAACGGGACAATTCTCGCAGCAGATGGGAAAAAAATGTCAAAAAGACTTCAAAACTATACTGATCCTGGAATTCTCATGGATAAACACGGAGCAGATGCAATGAGATTTTATCTTATGAATTCTCCAGCTGTTCAAGCAGAAGATATGAGATTTAGTGATGAAGGAGTAGAAGAAGTCGTGAAAAAAGTGATTTTGCCTTTATGGAATACCTATTCATTTTTTACAACGTACGCAAATATTGATAATTTTGAACCTACTTCAAGCTACACAAGAAACAATCCTCTTGATAAATGGATTATTTCTGAACTTAATATGCTTACTTGAGATATGAGAAAATCGCTTGATACCTACAAACTCAATGAAGCTGCAAAACCCATCGTGAGCTTCATGGATAATCTTACAAATTGGTATGTGAGAAGATCAAGAAAAAGATTTTGGGCAGAAGGTATGACACAAGATAAATTTGAAGCTTACAATACTTTGTATGAAGTTCTTGTAACTATTTCAAAAATTATTGCTCCATACATGCCATTTGTATCAGAACATATCTATAAAAATCTTACTGGTAACGAATCAGTACATTTAGAAATGTACCCTGAAAAAATAAATGCTCTTGTTGAGAGTCAACTTTCAAAAGATATGGCTTTTACCCAAGAACTTATCACTCTCGGACTCTCAGCACGTGCAAATGAAAAAATAAGAGTAAGACAACCTTTAAATTATATTAAAATTCCTCATGAAGTAAGTGAGTATTATCAAGATATTCTCAAAGAAGAACTCAATGTAAAAGAAATTCGTGTGTTTGAAGAATCAGAACTCCCAAAAGAAGTATGCAAACCAAATGCTCGTCTTATAGGACCAAAGTTTGGACAAAATGTAAAATTCATCATTTCAGAAGCAAAGCTCGGAAATTTTGAAAAACTCGCAAATGGATGAGTAAAAGTAGGAGAATTTGAGCTAAATGCGTGAGAATTTGAAATAGAATTTCAAGGTGTTTGAGCAGAAAATGGTAATCTTGAAAGAAAAGAAACTGGAAATGGTCTTGTTCTTGCTCTCTCAACAACCATAACTCCTGAACTCAAATCTGAATGATATGCTCGTGATATTATCAGACATATTCAAGAATCAAGAAAAGAAGCAAATTATAATGTAGATGATAGAATTCAAATATCATTTACAACAAGTGTGGATATATCAAATTTTATTGATATGATTGCAAATGAAACACTCTCAACTTTCGTTCAAAATCTAGAAAATGCTGATCTTTCAAAACAACTTGAAATAGAAGATATCACCGTAAATCTAAAATTAAAAAAATAAAAAACGTGAATTTCACGTTTTTTATTTTTATTGAAGCTTTTGATGAGTAAGCTCTCTTTCTTCTGAAGAATATTCAAGATAATATTTTCCATCTACCGTTTTTCAAACAAAACCTTCTTCATTAAATCCTGAAGTCTTTGGATCAAGATAATTTTCAACAACTTTTCTTTTAAAAATGTCATACAGTTGATAATTTGAATCTGATGAAGCAACTGAACGATCATGTACAATCATCATTCAAAATTCTTGAGATAATTTTTCAACTTTTGCTCATTCAAGCACTTTAGTATAAAGAGATTGAGTTGGATCATTCATATAGTGTAAAAAAATAGTCCCTCATTTTGCATCTACAATGATTTTACGATTTCAATCCTGCAATAAAATTACATTTTTTGAAAGAGGTGTGATATGATTATTTAATACAACATAATTTTTGTCTCAAGTGGAAAAAAGAATATAAAATGACTGACGAAAAGCATCTTTTTCAAAACGTATTTGAGTATTAGATTCAAAAATACTTTCATTTTTTTCATCATCAATAAGCACAAAATCACGAGTACGAAGTGAATATCCAACACTATATCCATTATTATTATCGTATACATTTACATATAATGCATTATTTTTTCATCTCGTAGAATTTGTTTTTCCTCATCCATCACGAATTTTTCTATATTGTTTTCCAAACAAATCAACTTGTGCTCATGGATGTTTTTGTTCTGAAGAAAGCACATTCATTGCGCGAGACTCCACGAGAAGTTGATAAATAAATGTTTTTATATCAACAGTTGCTTTAAGTTTTTTTCTCATCATTTCATCAAAAGCCTCAAGGAGTTTTTCTTCAGCCTCAGAGTGAGCGAGAAATTCTTCAAAAAGATGATATTCTTCTTGAGTAATTCCTTCCTTATTTGAAGATTTAAGTTTATTATAAATATCAAACAATTCTGCTGGATTACGAAAACCAAAATCATGTGTTTCTAAAAGTTTTTTAAATTTCTCTGAAGAAGTATGAGAATTCAACAGCTTTCCTAAATGATCGTATGCTTCCGTACCTTTATTAGCCATATGACAAAAATATTACAAAATATTTAATTTACTTATATTGAAAAAAATGTTTTTGTCAAAAAATAACCACACTTTTTAGGTGTGGTTATTGGAAAGCTCTAAAGCTAAACACTAATTGCTTGATTTAAACTCAAAACAAAAGGTTTCACTTTAGAATTCAACTCTCCATTCAATTGTTTTCTTTCAATAGTATGCTTAAAAGCAAGGGTGGTTCCATCTTTACTCCCATGATTTAAGTATATTTTTCCATGTTGACTCCACTTCCATCCATCAATCCAACGAAGGAGGGTTGATTCATCACCATGTCCACTCATAAATGAGTAGAAAAGAATTTTTGCTTTTACTTCAACTATTTTTTTGCCTGTTGAAGTTTTTATTTCAACTCTTTTTTGTCCTTCACGAAGTTTGCCTCCTAAGGTAGATGGTGACATATATCCAGTCAGCATAATGGTAATGTTTGGATCATTGAGATATTTTTCTAAATACACAACCACCGGACCACCTTCACACATACCAGAGGATGTCACCACAATCTTTTTAGAGGTATCCGTAAAAAACTTTTCCCGTGTCTCTGAATCAAGAGGAATATACTTTAAAGTTCCGTTATACATTGGAACCCTATCCTCATATAAAGAAATAATCTGCATACCTGTTTTAGAATCAAAGTAAATATTCACACCTGAAATATCTTTCAAGTGATACAATACTTCTTCACTTCGATCCATAGAAAACACAGGTATAATAAGAGTTTTTCCTTTACGGAGTTCCTCCTGAACCCCAGATATAAACTGCTCTAATCCATTTTTGTAATAATTTTCCTCACGTACTACTCCACCGTACGTTGTTTCCAAAAAAGCAAGGTCAACACGCAACTTTGGATCAGTCTGAGGATCTCCATGAGGAGAAAAACCACGCTCATACGTCCCCAAATCAGCAGAAAATAAAATACGCTTTTGCCTCCCTCCTTTTGATAAAAATGAAAGAACGATACTACATCCTCCCAAAATATGCCCTGCGTAAAAAGTCTGAAAAGAAACACAAGGGAGTTCAGGAATACTTCCAGAATTTTTGCCATCTTTTTTCGGTAATACTTTTGTATAGAGTGTTGCAACTTCTACATCTGCAAGTACATAAAACGGAGGTTCTGGTGCAATATCATCAATATTGGTAACTTTGTACTGCTTTAAAATCTTTTCCCGTGCAGCAACAGCTTCGTTTGTTTCTTGAACAGAAGGTTTCTCTACACGATTTCCTCCATTTCCAGAAACAGATTTTTCACGAGCCTTTAACAAACGCCCAGCCTGTGCACAAGTATTTTTCAAACGCTTAAATTCACGTAATTTATCATCGTACTCTCTTTGGTTAATGTTCGCACAATCAGCCCATTGAATTTCCGATAATAATTTTGTTTCTAGCGTTGAAGCATATACATGTCCCCGATATCCATTTTTATACAACCAAGGAATTCTTCCACAATGATCAACATGAGCATGAGTGAGTATAACAGCACTTAAGTCATCTATATCAAAAGGGAAAAAATTATTTAAGGATTCATTATTTTTCGTTCCTTGATGTATTCCACAGTCAACCAAAGCATATTTGGTTGTACCATCGGAATATTCAAAAGAAACGAGAAAACAACTTCCTGTCAAATTGGTATCGATTTGTTCAACACAATCAGAACCAACACCACCAAAAGGAGTTACTGTTGCAACATAATCTACCTCCAAAAATAAGAAAAGTAATTATTTTATACGAATTTAATCATTTTTGTCAAATATTATTATATTTTTTTATTTATATATTGACTTTTTTATTTTTCATAGATAATGTAATTATTATTTATGTTTATTTTACTTATGAACTCTCCTATAAAGATTAAGTTATATCTCAATGAACCAGATCAAAATTCTCAAGATAAAATTGCAGAATCCATACATAAAAAATCAAAAGCTCTTGTCTTTTGAATTCTTGAAGAACAACTTTCAAACAGAGAAGAAAAAGTATATTCTAAAAGATTTTTTAATAGATACAATTGAGTTGATGAAATAGATGAAATTATTGAGTCAAAATCCTTATGAAAAATAATGGAAATGGCATTTATAAGTTATTTTCTAGAAAATAACTTATGAGTTGTATCAACTCAACAACTCGATAAATTTTCATGTGTTGATTTTATTTTTAAGATATGAAACATAAAAATTTGAATTGATATAACATGTCTATGAAATGAAAGTGAAAAATTAAACTACAAACTCAATAGAATCAATCAAAGATCATATCTTATCGACCACCCAGAAGAAAAAGCAAAAAATGAAGATATGGTATCAGTCTCAAGAGATGTTGATCTGATATGATGTGTAAATTTTGACCTTTCATTACATAAAACACAAGAGATAATCACAAGTTTTACTTTATGGAAACAAAATAATTATTTTGGATATTGGACTGATTTTTTAAAAAATAAAAAAAATATAGATTTATATTTACAGACTCTCACACAATCTATACACGAGCTTTTACAAATAAGTCATATTCCCTCATCAAAAAGTTTCAATAAAATAGAAAAACTGTGGTGATATAATCATATATTAAGAAATAAATCAGATTTACAAATCAATCTTTATAATACAGGGAAATCTAAAATTCTTAAAGATACAACACTACAATTTCATCTCTTTTATACACAAAAATACTGTGATAAAATATGAATTTCTGCTGATATAGCAAGATCTTCACAAAATATTCCAAAATCATCAAATGTTTCTCAAGAAGCAAATGCTCGACACAAAAAATCAATGGAAAAAGTAAATAATTTTGCTCGACAAAAGAGATATTCAAAATTTGCTTCAACTCTCAAATCTATTTTTAAAAGCTCTTCAGAAGAAGTAGAACAAATATTAACATCTCAACAATTAGAAAAAATTAAAACATAAAAACAACGAAAATTCGTTGTTTTTATGTTTTTTTTCATTTCTTTAGTTCAATAAGTTCATCTCTGAGTTCTGCTGCTTTTTCATAATCCATATTTGCAGCAGCAACATTCATTTCAAATTCAAGTCTTTTATATTCTTTTTCTAAATCTTTTTCATTCACAAGTGAATAATCTTTTTTCTTTGAAGGAATTCCAATATCCTTAATAGAACTCAAAACTGTTGTTGGAGTAATATCGTGTTTTTCATTATACTCTTTTTGAATTTTTCTTCTATAATTTGTAAGGTTAATAGCTACTTTCATAGCATTGGAAACAAAATGTCCTTCTTGAGTAACCATTTTTCATTTATCTAAAATATACAAATCAATTTTTTGTCCATATTCATCAAGCATAAAATCTTTGGAATTGTTTTCAAGAATTTCAGAAAGCTTTTTCTCATTTTCAATAGCTTCACTGTACATATAGACTCTTCATTTTTCATTTCTTGCAGCTCTTCAAATAATTTGAATAAGTGCACTACTACTTCTTAAAAATCCTTGTTTATCAGAATCAAGTATACAAATTTTAGTAACTTCTGGAAGATCAAGTCCTTCTCTAAGCAGATTTACTCAAACAATCACATCAATTTTTCCAGTTCTGAGATCTTTTAACGTTTCAAGACGCTCAAGAGTTTCAATTTCTGAATGAAGATATTTAACTTTTATTCCATTTTCAAGAAGATAATCTGTTAATTCCTCACTCGAACGTTTTGTAAGTGTTGTAATAAGCATTTTTTCTCAATTATCAATCACTTCTTTAAGATTATTCATTACATCATCTACCATATAACGCATTGAACGAAGCTCAATAATAGGATCAAGAAGTCACGTTGGACGAATTACTTGAGGAACAATTCTCATTTCTTCACTATCAACCCAAGTTTTTCCATCTGTTGGATTAAATTCAAAAAATTCTTGTGCTTTTTGATAGGCTTTATCAGAAGTTGTATAATTTTTAAAAGCTACTTGATTATTATCTTGAAACTCAAAATCATCATCTCTAGATTCAAAAGTTTTTTCATCCTGACAACTTCTTATAATATCATATTCTCATGGAGTAGCTGAAACTAAAACCATTTGAGGAATTTTCTTTTCAAACTCTCAAAAACGCATTGGACGATTATCCAGAGCAGAAGGCAAACGAAATCACGCATTTACAAGATTTTCCTTTCTCGCACGATCTCAAGCATACATTCATCAAATTTGTGAAATAGTCATATGACTTTCATCTACCAAACACAAAAAATCATCTCAAAAATAATCTATTAAAGTTGCTGGTGGTTCTCATGATTGTCTTCCATCAAGATAACGTGAATAATTTTCAATTCCATTCACATATCCAACTTCTTGCATCATTTCTAGATCATATTCTACTTTTGTTTTCAATCTTTCATGTTTTAATTCATCTCATACAGATTTAAAATGATCAAGTTGTTCTTTGAGTTCTGCTTGAATTTGTGGAATAATCTTGTTAATAGTGTCTTTTGTAGTAACGGTATGTTTTGCTGGAAAAATCTCTATTTTTTGCATAATTTCATATACTTCTCCTGTGAGATAATTACGACGAGTAATTTGCGAAATTTCATTTCCCCAAAATTCAAGTGAATATACTGTTTCCTGACTAGAGGGAAATATCTCAAAAACATCTCACATCACCTGAAAAGTTCCTGGTTTAAAATCAGCTCATGCTCTTTTATATTGTAATAAAAGAAGTTTTTTAATCAGTTCATCAAAATGATATTCTTCTCCAACAGAAATATCAAAAATACTATCCTCATATGCTTTTATATCTCCAACCCCATAAATACAACTCACAGAAGCAACAATAATTACATCTTTTCTTGAAATCAGATCTTGTGTTGCTGCATGACGAAGTCTATCAATTTCTTCATTGATAGTTGCTTCCTTTTCAATATAAGTATCTGTTTTCCCTACATATGCTTCTGGTTGATAATAATCATAATAACTCACGAAATAATGAACCGCATTATTTGGAAAAAATTCTTTAAATTCACTTGCAAGCTGTGCTGCAAGAGTTTTATTGTGTGCAATAATGAGAGTTGGTTTTTGAATTTTTTGAATTAAATTTGCCATTGTAAAGGTTTTTCATGAACCTGTTACTCACCAAAGTGTTTGAAATTTATGTCAGTTTTGAAGATATTGGTGTAATTTTTCAATTGCTTCTGGTTGATCTCAGGTTGGGGTATATTTTGAAATAAGTTCGAACATACAAAGATTTTTTTCAAGAATAAAATAACCTCTCCATTTTATGAAAAAAAAGAGAATAATCAATAAAAACTTGAAAAAATCAAAAAAATTTATATAAATGAGAATAAATAATACTTTATCAATTTTCTATGAAAAATAACGCATGGTGAGTTGGAATAAAAATACTCATTCTCAGTAGTGTATTCTTTGTCCTTATAAATTTTTTTTGATATCTCATAAATGCAAATGAAACTCAAAAAGAAATGAACTCTGCAAAAAATATTGATACTTTTGTTTCAAAAGATATACAATCAGTTTGAGCTGTTTGAATGGCTTTAGGTACAAATATAGGAACTCGTTTTCAAGAATTTCAAAGTATTCCTATTGCAACATATAAAGATGTTTTTAGTATAGGAGAAATTATTGCCAATCAAAATGAAGTAAAAGATAAACTCATTTCTGAACATATGATTCTTCTCAATGAATATCTCAATGTTCTCAAAACAGATGTACGTGCTTTACTTTCTGGTACAAAAGATAGAGCTTCTGTTTTAAATGCTTTTATTGCTCAACTCGAATATCGTTATACTATTGGAAATAATAGTTTAAAATCTCTTGAAAGTCAAAGATCAGAACTTATAGCAGTACTCAATAACACAGAAAAAGAATTAAATTTAATAAGATCAAAAATTGAAAATGATTTTAGTGGATTTAATACCAATCAAACCATCACAAATATTGATTTATACCTAGAAATAAGACAAGAAAATACATATGCTCGTACGTATATTGTATTTTTGAATAAATTTATTTCTTATTATGATGCTCTTAACAAATACAATAAAAATCTTTTAGATACTCTCATAAATAATAAAGATATCATTATAAAAAATACTCAAATCGTTATTCCAGATACTTGATGACAACTTTTAAGAGAATTAGAACTTTTATATACTGAGGAAGAATGGAAAAGATAAATAAAAAAAAGCTTTTAAAAGCTTTTTTTTATTTATCTTTCAACAATACTAATTACCGATACAATATGCTCTAAAGATACGTCGAGTACTAACTGTTTGTGTACAATTTCATGCTGGAACATTATATTCTGTTGAGATATGTTCATTTACACTTTCAATAGATAATGTTTCTCATGTAAGACATGAAGATGAAGTAAATGATCCTCTTGAAGATCCATTAGGATTATGATATGTTGGATTTGGACTTCAAGGTCCATTATGCCAATATGGACAAGACATTGAGCCCACTGCACGTAGTTGTGCATATCATATATATCTTTTCTCTGGTACACAAGATTGTGTTGTTGCAGGTTTTGTTCCAGAACAATACGAATCTGCTACCGTATTCCCATTCCAAGTAATCACACAACGTACAGTACGAGACTGAGATCAGCCACTACATACTGACCAAGAAAAAGATGACCAAGCATATGTTTTTACCCTCTCAGCTAAACAAGAAACCGTTGTTCCTCACGCATTACATCACCATGTAAATCATCATGCATGAGTTGCTGAATTTACAACACTTCAAGCACTACATGCTGATGTACCTGTCGGAGAAGCTGAAAGCTCTGTACCATGAGCAGGTCAACAACTCGCTGTTGCTGAACACGCTGCATTATTGATATTACAAGAAACCGTACTTCATCCATTTTGTCCATTACATCTCCATGTAGCTGTTGTTCCACAAGCTGTTGTATTATTTACCCAAGAAAGTGTTCATGCACTACACGCTCATCTTGTACTTCAACAACTTCAATTCACGCTAACAGCACACGCTGCATTATTGATATTACAAGAAACCGTACTTCATCCATTTTGTCCATTA
>CAYYDE010000009.1:0-199 GCA_964470525.1 uncultured Candidatus Peribacteria bacterium | reverse complement strand
CATCTCCATGTAGCTGTTGTTCCACATGAGGTTGTATTATTTACCCACGAAAGTGTTCACGCGTTACACGTTCATCTTGTACTTCAACAACTTCAATTCACTGTTGGTGAAGCCACACAACTTGCTCCTGTCCAAGTATATCAGCTATTACAATGAAAAGTACATACTCCACTTGATGCATAACTTGTAGATGGTAATG
>CAYYDE010000008.1:200-31736 GCA_964470525.1 uncultured Candidatus Peribacteria bacterium | reverse complement strand
ACCCAATCTGACAAATTGATGATGTGAATTTGTATAGCTATGTGAGAAATAATCCAGTGATGTTTAGGGATCCGATGGGAACGGAGAAAACAATGATTACAGAAAAATTAATCATATCTATATTTGATCTAGCATTAGATAATACCAATTGATTTAACTTCATAGTATTTCATGAAGGAACAAGGAACAGTTGAGCATTTGATATAAAAAGAAATCCTTATATTCAAAAATTAGCTACTGATAATTGATGAGTAATAAATTTTAATTGAATTGATGTGGAACCATCAAATTTATGAAATCTATTAGCCTGATTCAATATGAAAAATAGTTATCTACCATCCAAACTTGTTAGACATGAATTTATGAAAATTGAAATTAAAAATTCAGAAATAGAATGATATTGAAAATATTCAAAAGAAGTAGCAAAATGGGATGAATATTCTGATGAAATATGGTATGATGCATGAGAAAAATTATTTGATACTTATAAATGATCAACAGAGATAGAAAAAATCAATATGATATCTCAAATTATAAAAGACCAAAATCCTGAATATAACAGAAGATCAAAAATAGAAACTGAAAAAAGAAGTTATTATTGAAATTTAATTACTAATTCTTACTAATTATGAAAAATAATTTAAAAATAATTAAAATAATAAAATATTTAATAATTTTTATAGTAAGCTATTATATTTTATATAATATATTTTATATTACTCTTAATTATATATTTATAGATATACTTAATGAATGCCTAATAGATGAATATTGAGTTGATTGTTATTCCCCTGTAATTAAATCTTCTTTTTTATCACTAATTATAAGTTTTATATTGAGCATAATTCTATTATTTTATATAAAAAAAAGAAAAATTAAGGATTAGAAAAAAACTAAAGATAAGCCTCTAAATCAAATGGGGTCTTAGGGGGAACAACATCTAGTGAGAAGCTATAGAAAGTACAAAATCCTACTAGCTGAACTTTGTTCCCCCTAAAACTTTTGCTTACTTTTGGTTACAAAAGTGAGAGAACGTCCATTTTTTCACAAAATAAAATCAACGCTTATGCGTTGATTTTATTTCATCTTTTCTTCAATTTTTTGAATCATTGTTTCAAAAATAAGATGCCTTGTTTTTTTGTAGCTTTCTGAAAATTGAGAATTACGAATTTCTTCTTGATTACGCTTGATTTGTTGAATAAAACTTTTGTAAATTTGATTTTTTGTCGCTTTCGAAAGATCTTTATATTTTGGATCACTATCAATTGCATCAATTCTTTCTGAAATTTTTTCTGTAATACTATTTTCAATTTGGATTTGTAAGACTTCTTTATTGAGTTCAATTTGATCTTTTATATAGGTGACTTTTTCATCACGAATATTTTCCATTTTTAGAATATCTTCTATAAGATCTTTTCTTTCTTTGATAGATTGAATGTTGAACTTTATGTGTTCAATAAAATCTTCTCTTTTTTGAATATCTACATATTTTGCAAGATATTTATAAAAATCAAGTTTTACTTCAAGTAAAATCTTTTTTGTCGTATCAGTTGGCAGTCCATTTTGAATTCTATAATTCAAATCTCTTTCTATATCAAATCTTTCTGTTTGATAGGTTACAACAGCATCAGTAATTTCAGAAATATCTTTTTTTTCAAGGTTTTTTCTTAAAAATGAAGAAAGTTCTCCATTTTCTTTTTGTGCTTGCTTGGTTTTTTCATCCAGAGAAAGTTTTTCTTCTTTGAGTCGATCAATATTTGAGTTCATTTCTCGAATCGTTAAATCACTTGCAAAAAGCCCAGTTCGTGATGCTTGAGCTTGTGGAGAAAAACAGAATATGAAAAAAAGAAATAAAATAAAAAGTTTCATATGTTTTAAAATAAAGGAATTATATGACAATTCTTTGTTTTTTAGCAAAAAATTGTCATATAACAAATTGAAAAAATATTTTATAAGGCTTTTATTTTTTTTCAATTTTGTAAGTTTACATTATACAAGAAAAAAACTTTTGTAAAGCAGAATAATGTGAAGATTATGTGTAGATTTTTATTTCAAATCATTTTCATTCTTCACTTTGAATTTCTATTTCCCATTGCAGAGAATGAACAATTTTTTCAATAATACTGAGTCACACTCAAATTCCTCTATTATCAATATCTCATGATTTTACTGATTTTCATTGATAAAATTTTTCTCTCACAAAGGGAAGTTCTGATTTACTAATTCCAATTCCGTTATCACTGAATTTCATAAAATTTACTCAAAATTCTATTTTTAAAATAGTATCATTCCCAGCATATTTTATGAAATTTGAGATAATATTTTGGATAATTTGTATGAAACTATCTTTATCAGTTGCGATTTTTTTGTTCAGTCCAGAAGTAATAACTTTTTGTTTATTGTTTCTGAGTTTTTCACGAAATTGATTGATGACTTGTTCTGTAATATATCTGACATCTTCAGTTTTTATATTGAGATCAAGCTCTGAAGTATCATATTTTTCAAAATCCATGACTTTATTCACAAGTTTTATAAGTCTTTGCATTTCATATAAAATACTATCAAGCGTTTTATTATCCAGAGAAATAACTCCGTCTTTGATTCATTCCATATAACATTGGATAGAAGTAATTGGAGTTTTGAGTTCGTGACTGATATCAGCTAAAAGTCGATTACGAATACTTTCTCAAATAGAAAGTTTTTTATTGAGTTCATTTAATGCATTTACTAAAAGTCAAATTTCATCATTTTTTGAATATTGAATCATTTTAAAATCTTTTCAAAGTTTGAGATTTCTGATTTTTTGTGTGGTACTTTGAATTGGAAAAATAATGATTTTTGCCAAGATAAAAAATGCTAAAATCAATAGAGAAATAGCAATTCCATTGGTAAATACTATTGAATAAATGAGTTTATTGAGAAAGACATATTCAGGAGAATCTTTGTCTTGAAAACTTAAAATTACTTGTTCTAAACTATTTTCTGAAATAAGATTTTGAAAATATTTTGGAGTTACTCCACTTTTTACGAGATAATTTAAAACTATTTCAATATTTTTTTCTTCATCTAAAGGAATATTTCATTCATTTTTATGTAAAAGTTCAAAAAATTGAATTTCAATATCATTAAAAATATTATCCACTTCTTCAAGAGCTTGTCTTTCGATGAGTTGGTTGATATATTCAATGGTAATATTTTCTCTTGATTCAATTTGATTTCCTAAATAGGCACGAATATACATTGAATAAAAACTGTAAAAAGCAATAATATTTACAGCAGCAATGAAGAAAATACTTAAAATAAGCGTAAGGATGATTTTTTTTACAAGTGTCATATACGGAAATTATTTATTCATACGATATCATTCTCAACGAATAGTGAGAATACAGTCTTTGTTATTGAGTTTTTTTCTGAGATTTTTTATATGTGTATCAATGGTACGATCAAATGCATAATTATCATATCAAATCACATCTGTCATAAGAGTTTCTCTTTTTACGATTTTTCCATCTTCTTCTATAAGTTTTTTGAGAATATCAAATTCATTTTTTGTGAGATTGATTTCTGTTTTTTCGACTTGAACAATGAATTTTTCTGTATCAAGAGAAATATTTTCAAAGGAAAGAATATTATGATGAGGAGAAGCGTTATTTTGCACTCTTCTCAAAATTGTGTGAATACGAGCTAAAAGTTCGCGAGGAGAAAATGGTTTTGATACATAATCATCAGCTCCTATTTCCAGTCAACGTACCATATCAAGCTCTCCATTACGAGCTGTGAGCATAATGATAGGAATACTTGAAGTTTGACGAACCGTTTTACAAATTTCTATTCCATCCATTCCAGGGAGATTGATATCCAGAATAATGAGATCAAAATCTGATTGTAAAATCTTTTCACAAGCTTGTACTCATGTTGTGTGTGTTTCAACTTCAAATCATGAATTTTGAATATAGAGTTTGAGAGAATTTGCGATTCAAATATCATCCTCAACAATAAGAATCTTTTTATTCATACTTTTTGTATAATATATAGAAATTGAATTGATTATATAAATTTCGTGAGAAATATCAAAAAATATTTTTGATAAATTATTTGAAAAATAAATTTGCTTTTTGGAAAAAAACTATATAATCATCGGGTATTTAATATTTAATGAATTATTATGACATTCGCACCAACGAAAAAAACCTCAAAATCAAGAACTGGAAGAAGAACCACAAACTGGATTAAATTATCTGCAAAAAAATTACTGAACAGAGTACAACTTCAATATGAAGGAGATGTAGCAGTTGGGTTATCTCACTTTGCAAAAGTTGATGGAACATACAAAGGAAGACAAGTATTTAAAGTAAAATCGAAAAAAAGAAGTGTTACAAGAGTGTAATACTTTTTAAGATTTTTAAAAAATTATATAGAGCTGGTTTTTGATTGTTCATGAAACCGGCTCTCTTCATTTTATATTTTTAAATGCAGAAATTTTATGTCCGTTCGTCATTCTCGTTCAAGAACAAGAAAATTTTTATATCAAATGCTCTATGCAAGAAGTTTTGGAGATATAGAACAAGAAAATTTTAGAGATGCTTTTTTTTCTTGAGTTTTTGATGCTCAAATTGATGAAAAATATTTGGAGGAAATGTTTAAAATTATTTTAGAAAAAGAAGCATTTTTGATTTATACTATTCAAAAATTTGCTCCAAAATTTCAAGTTTCAAGTATGGATTTATCTTATGTTCTTCCTCTTTTTATTGGAATGAGTGAAATGTTTTTTTTGAGTGAAGAAATTCCAGCAAAAGTTTCTGTAAATGAAGCAATTGAAGTTGCAAAAATGTATGGAGATGATAGTTCAAAAAAAATTGTAAATGGAGTTCTTCATAAAGTAGTAAATGAAATAAATGAACTCATACAATTTGAAAAACAATTTGTGTATAATGAATCAACATTTTCATTTTTTAAAAAATAAGAAAGCGAAAGCTTTCTTATTTTTTTACATATCTTTTATTTCTTTATACTCATCATTTCCATTCATAATCACTTTTTTAATAATGAGTTTTGTACTTAAAACATCTTCGATCAATTCGCGATATTCTATAAAATATTCAGGACGATCTTCGTATATGGTAATACTTTTTGGAATATATTTGAGATCAAAAAGTATATATCTTATACAAGCAATAATTTTATCTTGACCATTTAGAGTAATAATAGTTTTCATAAAATCAAGCTTACAAGCTTGTATTTTTGCCATTTGTAATTCAATTGTTCCAGCCGTGAGAATGATATCTTTCTTTGGATCAAGAAGTTTCGAAATATCAGATGGAAATGAAATATTTGCAACATAATCTTGAATAAATTTTTCCATTCCTATTTGGTTTATGATAACTTCAATTCCAGCATCTCATCTATTGCTGAACAGAAGATTGTTTGTTTCAAGTTGTTGTTTTCTAGAAAAAAGAGTATCATCAAAGTCACACATAATAATATTTTCTTCCTGAAACGGGAGAGTACGAGCATGTTGTTTCCAAAAATTATAAAGTCAAAAGTATGGAGTGAGTTGTTTGAGTTTTTCTTGCATGTATAGAGTTTTAAAAAATATTCTTTATTGTTGCTATGATATGTTTTTTTTTGATTTTGTAAATTTTTTTATAACTTTCAAAAATGACTTTCTTTTTTTGAAAAAATAGATATAAATAAACGAGTATGATATACTTTATTTTTATAGAATCTTTATTATTTATGGTAATTACAAAAAAATTATTTGAAGATGAATATTATATTGGAAAAATCTCAAAACTATTACAAGAATTATGAATACAAACTGAAAAATTTGAAAATTATCTCTTAGCTTTTGTACATCGTTCTTTAGTAAATGAAAGACCAGATTTTTCACATACTCATAATGAAAGATTAGAATTTCTTTGAGATGCAGTATTGGAACTTATTATTACAAAAAGATTGTTTCAAGACTATCCTAAAAAACCAGAATGAGAACTTACAGATTTGAGAAGTTCTATCGTAAAATGAAAAAATCTTGCAATTGTTGCTCGCAATTTGTGATTTCAGGATTATTTGATTTTAGGAAAATGAGAAGAATTAACAGGAGGAAGAAATAATGACTATTTATTAGCAAATTGTGTAGAAGCTTTTTTATGAGCTATGTATTTGGATATATGATTTGAAGGAGCAGAAAAATTTACTCTTGAATATATTTATTCACAATTAGAAAATATTTTAAACAATGATGAATTAAAAGATTATAAATCACTTTTACAAGAATATACTCAAAGAATTTTCTTGATTACACCAGAATATAAAGTACTTGATGAAGCTGGTATGGATCATGAAAAAGTGTATACATCATGAGTTTTTTTAAAAGAACATTGTATTTGAAAATGAACAGGCTCAAGCAAGAAAAAATCTCAAGAATCTGCTGCTCATGATGCCTTTTTACGTAAAGAAAATATTATTTTACCAAGATAATTGTATTGTATGGAAATTATAGCTTCATGATTTTTTTTATTTTTAGATCTTTTGTATTATTTGGTTTTTATAGATGTGATTCTTTCATGGCTTACTTTAATTGGAATTTCATTTCGTCCAAAAGTTTTAGCTGATCTGATTGATCCGATGTATGATGTGGTGCGTAAATATATTCCCACAAGATTTGGAATTTTTGATTTTACACCGATATTTATTCTGTTTATTATAGTGTTTTTCAAAATATGAATCCTTTTGTTTTTTCCATCAGTGATTGGAATTTCACAATTATTTTAATTTTTTTTCATTGTATATGTCTCATAAGCCAGTTGATTATAAATTATTTTTTACTGTTTTTGCACTCATTATCTTTTGAATGGTAATGATTAGTTCTGTGTCAGTATATTCAAGTTTTCGTCTTACTTCTATTTTTGAGAGATCAGGATTGATAGATCAAGCATATAATCATTTTTATGTACTCAGAAATATGAGTCACGTATTTATTGGATTGGTAGCATTGGTATTTTTGGTAAAGATTCCATATACACTTTGGGAAAAATACTCGAAATATGTTATTGGAGCGAATTTACTCTTGCTTGTGTATGTATTATTTTTTGGAGAAAACCTAAATGGTGCAACTGGATGGATCAATGTTCCATTACTTCCATCAATTCAACCGATGGAATTTATGAAATTTAGTGTTGTGATATTTTTGGCATATTTCTTTAAAAAATATCATGATCGTATCAATACATTTAAAGAAGGATTTGTTCCATTTTTTGCATTGGTATGAGTTGTTGTTGTACTTCTTGGGCTTCAGCCAGACTTTTGAGGAATTTTGATGATAGTACCTTTGATGTTTATTTTGTTTTTTCTTGCTTGAGGATGAATGAAGTACATACTTACACTTTTTTGATTGGGAATGTTGTTAATATTGAGTGTGTACCATTTATGAAGTTATGATTCATCAGATCAATCTACTCGAAGCAAACTTTCATATATTCATGATAGATTTAATAATTTCTTATCAGATGAACAAGATCTTATTGAAAATAGAACCATCAATTATCAAACAGAACAGGCTTTAATTGCAATTGGAAGTGGAGGATTTTTATGATTAGGATTTGGAAATTCTATTCAAAAATTTGGATATTTACCAGAAGTACAATGAGATTTTATTTTTTCAGTAATTATTGAAGAATTAGGATTTATGTGAGGATTTATTCTTCTATTATTGTATGGATATATCTGATATAGATGATATTATATTTCATATTATTCTCAAGATTTATTTGCAAAGATTGCAAGTTTTTGAGTTACCAGTTGGATTTTGATACAAGCATCCATCAATATATGAGTAAATTTGAATATGATGCCATTAACTTGAGTAACACTTCCATTTATTAGTTATGGATGATCAAGTTTGTTAGCATTGATGTTAGGACTTGGATTGCTTTTAAATATTTCAAGACATATTGATCCATCAAAATGATGAAAATTTTTACAATCAAAACAAACAAATCACTCTTTTTGAGAAAGAAAAACATTTATGTACTAATTTTTGTATATGATTACACCAGCAATGCAACAATATTATGATATAAAAAAACAACACGAAGATGCGATTGTGTTTTTTCGTATGTGAGATTTTTATGAAATGTTTTGAGATGATGCGCATATTGCACATTCTGTATTGGGAATTGCAGTGACTACTCGTAATAAAAATGCAAAAAATCCTGAACCTCTTGCTGGGTTTCCTCATCATGCAAAGGAAAAATATCTTCCCCTTTTGGTAGAAGCATGATATAAAGTAGCTATTGTTGAACAGGTAAGTGATCCAAAATTGAAAGGAATTGTGAAAAGAGAGGTAGTTCGTGTGGTTACACCAACAACTCTTTCTTTAGAGTCGGATAATTTTGATGAAAAAGATATCTGAGATGGAATTGTGTGTGTATGTGAAAAAGATTGAAGATATGGATTAAGTCTTTTATATATTACAACATGAGATTGGAAAACTACAGAATTTTCTTCTTTTGAATTGCTTGCTTCAGAGCTTCATAAATTGAGTCCAAAGGAAGTTATTTTAGAAAAAAAATTGTTTCAAAATACAGAAATAAAAGAAATTCTTCAAAAAAAATATTCTCTCCATATTTATTATTATGAAGGTATTTCTGGATGAATGAAATATTTATTACATCATTTTCAAACAAAAAGTTTAGATGGATTTTGAATTTCTCATCTTCCACTTGCCATAGAATCTTCTGCACTTTTGCTTTCATATTTGGAACACAATCAAAAACAATCACTTCATATGTTACAACATATTTGAGTGTATACAATGGGAAATATTTTAGAAATCGATGCTGCTACTTTGAGAAATTTAGATATTTTGTATAATTTTTCAACACAAAGTGAAATGCTTGGAACACTCTATGGAATCTTAAATAAAACACAAACTTCTCTTTGAAAAAGACTTTTGAAGCAAACTTTACTGAGACCATCAAAAGATATTGTATCCATTGAAAAAAAACAAAAGTTTATAGAAGCATTTTTATCGCAAAAACCTTTATTGGATAAAATTCGAGATCATTTAAAGCAAATTTCTGATATTGATATGATTGTGAATAGAATTGCATTACAAAGAATGACTCCAAGGGATTTATTGAATTTGAAGACATCTTTAATTGCATTGATTGAAATTTCAAAAATTTTGTCTGCATCTGACAATACTGTTTTGAAACAATATTTTTAATATATTTTATTATGATATATTTATTTGTTGGAGAAAATTATTTTCGTCGTTCTCTGATACATGCGTGGAAGCAAAAATTTGCACAAAAATATAGCGAATATAATATTTTTCATATTCGTAATTTTTTGGATTACGATATTTCGTTTTATTCTCAAAATTTATTATCAAGTTGATTTTTTAGTGAGAAAAATCTTTTTATTATTGATGATTTTTGATGATTACAATGAGAAACTTCTCAAGAAATAGATGCATATACAAATTTTTTTTTACAAAACCTTCCGAATGCTTCTTGAGATCATGTGATTGTGTTTAATTCTCAAAAAGTTGATAAAAGATGAAAAATGTACAAACTTTTGACTCAAATTTGAGAAATAAAAAATGTTGAAATTCCTGATCTTCCAACATTAAAACAAAAATTACAATCTATCTATCAAGATGCTGTTTCTGTTTGAGTTATTGATAAAATGATAGAATTAAAAGGAAATAATTTTGAAAATATTAAAAATGAACTTGATAAAATTTTAATCACAAAAACAAACGTTTCAATTTGAGATTTATCAAATATTTCAAAAGATTTAGAAGAAAATATTTTTGAAATTATCAATCATATTTTACAAAATGAATTTCCTCAATGAATCAAAAAAATGAGAGAATTATTTGATTTTTTAGATAATCCATATTTATTTTATAATAGTTTTATTGGAAATCTACGTTTTTATTTTTATGTTTTTCTTTTACAAAAACATTGAGTACATACAGAAAAAATAAAACAAGATTTAGAAGTAGGAAACAGAGCATTTCTTTTAAATAAAAATTATAAAATATCAAAGGATACATTTTTTGCTTTATATGATGGGTTATGTTGTATTGAACAAAAGATGAAACAATGAAAACTTATTTGAAGTTTACCTGAAGATATTTTATATGAAATTGAAAAAACACTTTTAGTTCATAGTTTATAATTTTTGAAACATAAAATATGTTGGAATGAATTGTATTTTTACATCCTTGGTTTTGAATTTTTTCTCTTATAGTAGGATTTTGAGTACTTTTTTTCTATAGAAAATCTTTTTTACTCTGACAGAAATTTAAGTTTTTTGTTGACTTACAAAGTATTTTTTGAAGTGGAAAAATGATATATTACACTTATATGATTTTGAGTGGAATATGTGTTGTATTATTTTCTCTTTTAGCAGCAAATCCAAATAAAGTTCTTACGCATTCTACTCAAGAAAGACAAGGAATAGATATTGTATTAGTTTTAGATTTATCGTATTCTATGATGGCTGAAGATATTGAACCAAATCGTTTTTTACAATCAAAACAAGTATTGATGGATTTTATTTCTCAATTAGAAAATGATAGAGTAGGATTAGTGATTTTTGCAGGAAAACCATTTGTATGAGTTCCTTTAACATTTGATTATCAATTTTTACAAAAATATATTTCTGATTTGGAAGTTGAGAGTATCAATCAAAACTATTCACATCTTCAATGAACAGCGATTTGAGATGCTATGTTGTATGGAGGAAATTTGTTTGATACGCAAGAAAGAGAACAAGTTTTAGTTGTTTTTACTGATGGAGAAGCAAATAGATGAATTCGTCCACTTGATGCACTTCGCTTTCTTAGGGAAGAAAATATTACAATTCATACGGTATGAATTGGATGATACGAGCCAACTTTTGTATATCTTGGCAATGAAAAAATAGATATTTGATGAGTGGATGAAGAAGTATTACAATCTATTGCTGAAATTACCGGATGAAAATATTTTCGAGCAAGTGATGAGGCAACTTTTTCAAAACTTTTTTCAGAATTAGATTTACTTGAGAAAAAAAATATTGAAGTACAACAAATTTTGGTTTATCAACCATTATATCAGAAAATATTATGAATTTTATGATGAGTTTTATTGATATTTTTAAGTTTTCAAGGATGGTATTTTATTAGGAATTAAAAGAATATGAATCTCGTACTTTTCATTTTACTGATAATAATTTGAATATATGTGTTGTGGAAAATCTCAAAATACACATATATTTCTTTATCGTTCCATATATTTCTTGTATCTTGTTTTATAATAGGAATCTCATTTTTTATAGGGGTTTTTTCTTGAACTTTTTCAAAAGAAATAAAAAATTCAGATATTTTGTTTCTTTTAGATGTATCAAAAAGTATGGATGCCCTTGATTATAGAAATGAAAAACAAGCATTTTCTCGTTTGCAAGCAGCAAAATTATGAATTCAAAAAATAGTGGAAACATATCCCGAAAATCGTTATTGACTTTCAATTTTTGCTGGAGAATGGATTGATGTTGTTCCTTTTACATATGAAAAAGATGTATTTTTAACATTTCTTGAATGAATGAATTCGGCTTCTTTGTTACAATGATGAAATAATATGATTTTTGCACTTGAAGAGTCTTTTGCTCGATTTGAGGCTGAAAATACAGTTTGATGAGTGATTATTTTGAGTGATTTTGAGTTTCCAAAAATGACTCGCGCAGATGTTGATTGATTTTATAAAAATACAAAAATTTTTATACCAGAAAATATAAAAATTATGAATATTTGATTTGGAAGTGAAATTGGAAATCGTATTTTGATTGGGAATGATACTTTTTTTGGATCTTCATATTTAACTGATGGCTTTCAAGAGGTAATTACAAGATATGATCGCTTTTCTCATGAATGGATGAAACAAATAACGCAATCTCAGAATTTTTTTGTGAAATCATATAAAAATATCTGAGAAATTCCTAAAAAACTTCCTCTATTTCCTCAAAGAGATCTTGTTTATACTTATACACAAGATCAATCAATAGGAAGATGGATAGGCTTGATGTGATATTGATTTTTTCTTTTCTATATGATATTGTATTATAGAGAAAGGAAAAAGAAAAATGGTATTTAACTTTTTATACATGAAAACATTTTGAATTTGAAAAAATAAAAAGAAACTTCTTTCAGCCAGTATGATATTTATGGTGTTTTTTTTGTTTCCAATTTTTATATTTTTGTTCTCTTGTTTCATTTTTTTCTTTGGGAATATTGAAATTTCATATCGTATGAATACATTTTTGATGGAGATTTTTCCATATAATCAATATTTACAGTTGAAACAATCAGATTATTTTTATAAAAAATGAGATTATCATACGGCTTTATTACATTATTCTGCAATAAATTGTTCATCTGAAAGAATTTGCTTTTTTGTATGACATAATCTTGGAAATACATTTTATAAGTTTTGAGAATTACAAGAAGAAAAAAGTGTAAAAATAAATTTTTGGAAAAAATCTCTTGAATCATATCAAGATGCATTAGATATCAAATATGATAGTGAAACACAAGAAAATTATTATTTTGTGAGAGAAAAATTAGAGGAGTTGCTCAAAGAAGAAGAGAAAGAAGAAAATCTTCAAGAAGAAGAAAATGAGTGACAAGAAGATGAAATAAATCCAGAACAAAATCCTCAAGAAGAATCAAATAATTCAACAGAAATATCAGATATAGAAGAACAACAACAAGAATCTTCTCCTTGAGAAGAAAATGAAAATACTTCTCCACAATGATATCAAAATCCAAATTTTTGACTTTGATGAGAACAAGAAGAATGATTTCAACCTTTGAGTGAGGAAGAAAGAAAATCAATTCAAGAATATCTTCAACAACTTCAAGTTGAAGAAAAAAGAAATTCAGAATTAAATAAACCCTGAAATAGATTTGAAAATTTTCAAAGAAATACTGAGTGGTAAAAAAAATCAATCCATTTGGATTGATTTTTTTTACATACCTGGAAGTCCTCCAGCTGGCATATTAAGACCCATTTGTCCCATAACTCATTGCATTTTTGATGCAGCAACTTCTTGTGCTTTTTTCATTCATTTATTGATAGCATTTTGAATTGCATCTTCTAAAGCTTTTTGTTGAGTTTCATTGAATCCAGCGATGAGATCTTTTGTTTCAAAATCTACTTTTTCTACTTTCATTTCTCCATTTACCGTAATTACTAGACCTCAAACTTCTGCTTCAATAAGAGTGTTTTCAAGTTCTTTTTTAATTTTCATTGCTTCTTGTTGGAGTTTCATAAGTTCTCCCATTTTTGACATATCCATAATTTTTTCTGGTTACAATATAAAATCAATTGAGTGAATTTTTAAAAAATTACATTCAAGATTATATTTTTTTGTAAAATTTTTGCAAATAAAAAAAAATTATGATACAATACTTCTGTAGGTTGGAAAAACCAGCACCAAATATTTTTTAATCCTCTATTTTGTATGACAGCAACAATAACACAAGATGAAGATCTTATTATTTTAGGAGAAGAAACTTCTTCAAATGATATTTTTAATTTTGAAACTACTTGATTATCAACTCAAGAAGAAATAGTTACTGATATGATTGATTTTTCTTCTGAAGAACCTTCTGTGACAACTGTTTGAGAATCATCAACAGATTTTTCGTTTTCTTTTTCAAATGAAGATTTACAAGTATCAGACTCTGAAACATCAACTCTGGAAACAGAAGTGGTAGAAAATGCATTATCTGATAAAAATGAGGTTGATTTTTGATTTATTTCTGATGATATTTCTTCTCAAAAAATTGAAGAAACAATTCAAGATGAAGTTGTAGATTCAGTACATACAAATTTTTCATTTGATGTATCTCAACCAGAAGTAGCTCTTGAATCAAATGTTTCTGAAGTATCATTTGCAGAAACAACATCAGATATTTCTTTTGATATGAATAGTATTTTAGATCAAACAATTCTTCAATTAGAATCAAGAAAAAGTGAAATTACAAATCAAAAATCTCAAAAATCAACGCAAGTAGGGGATTTGCTCGCTCAAATTGCAGCACTTCAACATCAAGTAAATGGACTGAATACAGAGATTGATGAATTAGAAATTGAAAATAAAAAAATTGATAAAAATATTGCTGGAATTCAAAAAATGAAACATGAAACACTTGATATTTCAGAAGTTACAGAAAGACAAAGAAAACATGCTCCAGAAAAAATAAAAGCAAAAAAATAATCTCAGTATTTTTTTAGACTTTTTTATAAAAATCAATAAAATAGAAAGTACATTATGTATTTTCTATTTTATCTATATATCATAATTTTAACCTTGTTATGGCAAATTTAACTGTTTGACCCATTTTAGATCATTGTATTAAAATAGGAGCATCGGATATTCATATGTCTGAATGAGAAAATATTTGATTCAGAATACATGGAAAACTTGCAAGAGTTTCATGATCTCCTTTAGATTCTATTAAGGCTCGTCAAATATTACTTGAACTTTTAGGTGATAATAAAGAAGCAGTTCGTGATTTTTTTGATACAAAAGATGCTGACTTTGCATATATTCATACTGATGGAACTCCATTCAGAGTGAATACGTTTTATAAATTGTGACGTATTGCCTTTGTGATGAGAAAAATTGCATCTGAACCAAAAACAATAGAAGAACTTTGACTTCCGAAATGAGTTGATAAATTTACGAAAGCAAAATGATGATTGATTTTGGTAACTGGACCAACTTGAAGCTGAAAATCAACTACTATGATTTCTATTCTTGATGCTATAAATAAAACTAGAAGGGAACATATTCTTACTATAGAAGATCCTGTGGAATTTATTTTTAAGGATAATTTATCAATTTTTTCTCAAAGGGAAATTGGAAAAGATACAAAAACCTTTCATTCTGCTCTTAGAGCTGCGATGAGAGAAGATCCAGATATTGTCATGGTTGGAGAAATGAGAGATAAAGAAACTGTTGAAGCTGCTATGGAGTTAGCTGAAACAGGACATTTGGTTATTTCAACTCTTCATACTGCTGGATCAGTTCAAACAATTACTCGTTTAGTGAATTTCTTTCATCCAGAACTTCAACATTCTGTGAGATATAAACTTTGAGATATTTTATTTTGAGTATTGTCTCAAAGATTGATTCAAAGAGCTGATGGATGAGGAAGAGTAGGGATTTTTGAAGTAATGATGATGACTCCATGAATCAGAAATTTGATTCGTTCTTGAGATTTAGCACAAATCAATAATAATATTGAAATGTGACAAAGTGAATGAATGGTGAGCATGAAAACATATGCTGATCGTCTGAGAGATCAAGGAGTGGTAAAAGAAGAAGATTATATAAATTATTTTCAAGATGATATGGAGTAAAAAGAAGCAAATTTGCTTCTTTTGCTCTTTTTTTTGCAAAAAGAGCATTTTTTTATATAATCTCACAAATATTTTTTAAAATTTTTCTATGTTGAAAGAGACATTTTTTATTACTACACCGATTTATTATACAAATGGAGTACCTCATATTGGTCATGCGTATAGTTCTTTGATTGCTGATAGTATTGCAAGATATCAAAAAATTTCTGGGAAAAAAGTCAAGTTTTCTACTGGAGTAGATGAAAATAGTCAAAAAGCTCTTTTAAAAGCTGAAGAACTTGGTATGGAAATTGTTCCATATCTTGATATGATGGCTGAAAAACATAGGGAAGTTTGGGATGGACTTCATCTTGAATATACTGATTTTATTCGAACTACTGAAAAAAGACATCACGAATTTGTGAGAAAAGTGTTACAAAAGTCATTTGATAATGGAGATATTTATTCTGGAATATATGAATGAAGATATTGTGTTGGATGTGAAGCTTTTAAAAAAGATGAGGATTTAATTGAAAAAGATGGAAAAAAAGTATGTCCTGATCATTTAGTAGAGCCACAATTTTTAAAAGAAAAAAATTATTTCTTTAAACTTTCAAAGTATCAAGATTTTTTGCTTGATTTTTATAAACAAAACCCTGAATTTGTGACTCCAAAAGAAAGATTTAATGAAGTTATTTCTTTTGTAGAAAGAGGATTAGAAGATTTTTCTATTTCAAGAGAAACCAATACTTTTGGTATTCAACTTCCGTTTGATGAATCACAAGTTACGTATGTTTGGTATGACGCGTTGTTTAATTATATTACTGTGTGTCAAAATGGAGATGAACATTTTTGGCCAGCAGATTTGCATGTCGTTGGAAAAGATATCATTCGTTTTCATGCAATTTATTGGCCAGCAATGCTCAAAAGTGCAGGATATGAACTCCCACAACAAATTTTAACAACTGGATTTTTTACCGTTGATGGGCAAAAAATTTCAAAATCACTCGGAAATGTTATCGATCCAGTAGAATTTTCTCAAGAATATTCAAAAGATTTGTTAACACTTTATTTACTTGGAAGTTTTCATATTTGACAAGATGGAGATTTTGATCAAAAGCAAGCAATTTTAATGTATAATGCAAAATTGGCAAATAATTTATGAAATTTATTGAATAGAGTGGTTGTTTTAGCTTTGAAACTTGGAGGAGTTTTAGACTTACAAACTCAAATAAATGTAACTCAAATGATGAAAAATATTCAAACAATTCATGCAGATTTTCAAAATTACAATTTGAAAGAAGTTTTAGATAAAGTGTTTGTTATACTTGATGAACTCAATAATTTCACAACTCAAAAAGAACCTTGGCAAATGATAAAAGATGAAACAAAACTTGATGAAACAAAAGAAGTTTTGTATACGATTGCTGAATGACTCAGACAAGTAGGACTTGTACTCTATCCATTTTTTCCAGAAAAAATGTGAGAAATGTTTGCAAGACTTGGTTTGAAGGATTATGTAGAACAACTTGAAAGTGGAAAACTCACTGAATTAACTTCTCAAAAAGTACCTTTTTTCATTACAGAAAAGTGAGAACCACTCTTTTCACGTTTTGATGTTTAAAAAAATCTTCCAACTTTGGAAGATTTTTTTGAGAAAAATATTTGCTATTTTTTGAAAAAAAAATATATTATACATGATTTACTTCGAGTTGTAAATTTACTTTTTAATTTTTCTATTATGAAAAAAATAGCTTTTTTTGTCATGATATGTTGTTTTATTGGACTTTCTTTTTCCAATATTCATGCATCGTATACATATCTTAATACGCAAACACTTCAAAGATTAGATGCAGATTTTAATAGATATTCATGAGATAAAGAATTATACATAAATAGTATGGTTTCTCGTCTCAATACAATGATTCAAAAGGAAACTTCAGCTGTTCAAAGAGCTGTTTTGATTGAATTACGTAATTATTATGAAACAAAAAGAAAATCAGTATTAAATGTTGATAAAATAGTTGATGAACTTTTTGGTACAAAAGTAGAATATACTCCAACGTATAATACACCAGAAATTCCACAAGCTCTTTCATCAAATATAAAACAACAATCATCATCAACAGCAGTTGTAGAATTCAGATGGTGATGAGTAAATAGAGCAACAAGTTACCAAATTCGTTTTAATAATGGAGTATGGTCAAATAATGGAGCCCATACAAATCATCTTCGTACGATGACATGTGGAACTACTGTTCATGCACAAGTAAGAGCATGTAATAGTTCTGGATGTAGTAATCCTTTGTATCTTCAAGCAACAGCAAGCTGTACAAATTATAACAATAATAACTCTTATTACGATAATTATTATAATAACAATAATAATAATACTTTTCCATATACAAATTTTGCTCAATTTAAGAACAAATTTTATGATATGTATCAAAAGGGAATTATTACAAATAGTGAATATAATAGAGCTGTTAAAGATTTAGAAACATATAATGATTATACAAGAGCAAATCAATTTTATGAAGGATTTCTTAAAACTTCATATCATGCTGAAATTGTAAGATTTTATGATCAAATAAGATCAAGATGAGTGATTACTCAAACAGAACATAATTCAAGAGTTACAAATGTTTATAATAGAATGCATGTCTATAATTCGCAAGTAGAATCTATTTATAATCAAGAACTTCAATCAGCAAAAAATCTTTTGAGAGCAAATGCATTAAGTGTTGCAGATAGATTGGTAAATAGAGGACAAATTACTTCGTCATATAGATCACAAATTCTTGCTCGTTTTGATACAAGTTATGCAACAAATCAATGATATCTTGATATGTATGATCAAGCTATGAGAGATTTAAATGCATATGAATATTCAAATAATAACAATAATTGGAATGGAAATTCAAATGATTGTACTTTGCAATTAGGATCAGTTACTTATAGACTTGATACATGTTCGAAATCATTTTCTTTGAGAAAATGATATGGAGATCAAGAATTTGGTTTCACAATTTCTAGTACTGATAGTTCAAGAAATTATTATGTTGAAGTACATTCTGATGTTTCAGGACTTCCATATAATGCTATTACATGAGGATTTTCATCAGGATATGTACAAGGAAGTAGATATATTTCAAGATATTTTTCAGATGCAAATATTCAAAGAGGAAATTATTCTGGTTCTATAAGAATAGTGATTCGTGATAGTTATGGAAATTCCTGAGAACTCAGACAACATTTTCAATTAAATAGTTATTAAAATAAAAAAACAAGCTTTGCTTGTTTTTTTATTTTAATGTTTTAGTTGCTTCATCATATCATTTTTGAATAATTTCTTCGTATTTTAAAAAATCAAAATATTCATAATCTCAAACTTTTGGAGCAATAAGCGTAATATTTTTTCCTTGAAGTTTACAAATTTCTATTTCTAAATCTTCATTTTGTGTCATCAGATGAGTAATTGTTTGTTTGAGAATATCATAATTATACGTCCAAAATGAACGCTTTACAAGAAAATTCCATATTTTTCTGTGAGTATGAATTTTCTTTTTTTCTCATCGAATCACTGAAATAGCTAAAATATTTTTATTTTCTAAAATACTACTTGGAAGATTGGATTTGAGTCAACCATCTAAAAATTTTTCTCAATGTATTTCAAAAGGCTTAAATATACTTGGTAAAGAAATACTTGCTCGAATAGCGTCAGTTATTTTTCCAGATGTAAAAATAACTTTTTTTCAATCATTCAAATGAGTTGCAACTATTTTTAAAGGTATTTTTGTGTCTTCAAAAGTAGCGTTTCAATACATTTTTTCTAAAAGTTTATACACTTTATTTCCTGATACAATTGAATCTTTTAAATTTAAATCTACAAGACTCATAAAATTGATTTCTTGAATAATTGTTATGATTTCAGTATGTGTTTTTCAGAGTGCAAATGCCGCTGCAATAATTGCTCACATACTGGTTCAAGAGATTTCAGTGATTTGAATATTTTTTTCCTCAATATATTTTAAAACTCAAATATGAGCAAGTCAACGACTTGCTCAACCTCATAAAGCTAAAGCATAATTTTGCATATTATTTTGTGACAGGAATATAATCTATTTTTGAAATTTGCCATTTTCTATCATGATTTTGGAGTATTTTTAACACACCATCAAAATGTAAGAGTCCATAAGTGGTAATAATTTTTAGATCTTGAGAAGTGAGAATTTCTTGTGCTAATACTTCATTTCTCTTATGAATAATGACACCAAATAGTTCTTGATTACTAAAATTTTCCATCATTAAATCACTCACAACATTATTTTTTATAATCATATTTACCATTGCTTTGTTCATATAGCGTAAAATACTGAGTTGTCTCGGATGGAGTTTTGAGAGTTGTTCTATCATCATTTCACTTATTGGAAGAGCAGCTTCATAAGTTCTTTGTATGTTCTTTTCAGTTTTTATGCTTTCATACTCTCATATGACATCATCTAAACTCACATCAATATTTTTGTCTGTTGTTTCTCACAATCAGATAAAATAACTATTATCTTGAGCTACCAAACCGTAAAGCTGAGACATACTATCGTATAAATTTGCATCAAACTGTACTCATAAAGCATCATTAAATTTTTGTTCATTTTCTTGAGTTCATGGACGAACTCATTCAAAATAATACACAAAATTATTTTGTTTTGCTTCTAAAATATTTTCTCTTACCCTATCATAAAAATTTTGACTTCATATATGACTCATGGCTTGAAAAATAAGGGTTTTTTCTCCATTTGTGAGTGTATAAACAGGCATAAAAGCAGGTTTTATTTCATTTTGATAATATGCAAAAGATCATAAAAAACCTATAAGTATCAGAAAAAATATACTGATTCTTTGAAAGAATTTTCATAAAAATATTTGGAAATTTGCTTTTGAAAGTATTGTGTAATTTTTCTTAAAAACTCAGAGAATTCCATAAAAAATCATACAATATAAAAATAATGAAGCAAAAAATCCTATTGCTCATATGATTCCAGAAATCCAAATATAGAAACAAAATAGTACGATAATAGGAAGATATTTTTTATATTCTCACATATGTATTTATATAATTATAAAGTAGAACGATATTTTTGAAGTTGATGTACAATTTCATTTACGAGAATGAATATTTCAAGCATACGGGCATTTTTTATAGAAATTTCATAACCAACATAATCCATTTCTCCCACAACATTTTTTTCATAGAGAGGAGTTGAAAGAGTGTCATATGTAGAAATACGAAATTCAGTAAAAGTATCAATATATCGTGTGATAATTGCTTTTCTTTTTATTGGATCTTTTGTACGTTTTTCAGTATGTTGTATTACATTTTTTATGAGAAGATCCACTCATTTATAAATATTTGCAGTATTGAGTCAAACTCTTTCGATTCCTATGACATCAATAACATCTCTTCCAGGTCATACAATATGACGATTATTATATACAAAACTTGTTGAAGCTCCTGCGTCCAAATTCAGTGCATCAAAACATCCAAGCTCTGCTAATATTCATACTAATTGATCAATAGTAACTCAGTAAACTAATCCATAATAAATAGTTTTTTTATTTTGAGTAGAACAAATAAAATTTCTTGTTCATTGAGCATTCATTTTACTATCAATCAATCATAAATCATAATATCTTTCTACCATATTTCTTCCTCCATGCAGTAAAAGAGGCCAGTTTGAAATACCATATTCAATATTCTCTTCAGAGTTTGCATTTATTTGATATGACTGAAATAAAAAAGGATTTTCTTCTTTATCCCAAGCAAAAACAACACGATCTCAAGTATTTTCTTGAAGAGCAAATTTTTCTCCTGCAACATATCTTTCATTGTTGGTTGTTCATGGACGATCTGCACAAAAACTATAATCACTTGGACAAAAAAATACTCAGTTTACTCCAGAAATCATATTATTTTCTTTCAAAAGATCACGAACAGGTTTTTCTACTCCTATTGGAGATGTTGCAACTTTGAGAGCATAATTTTTATCATCAATATGGTATTCCATGACACGAATTGTCACACCATTTACTTTTTTTTGTATGTAAGTATAAGCATTTGCTTGAGAAAATATACAAATAAAAAAAAGAATTCATAGAATTTTTCTCATGAAAAATGTTTAAGAAATAATATTTCATTTATTGTATGAAAAAGAGGAAAAATTCAAAATGAAAAAGTGATTTTTTAGAAAATATTGAAAAAAAAATGATTTTTTGTACTATAATGCAAATATTTCTAAAACAAAAAATTATGCAACAACCATATAATTCTGAACGATTGAAAAATTATGCTTTATGGTATTATTTCAAATATTTTCCCTCAATTCAAAAACTTCAACAAAAATTATTTGAAAAATCAAAAGATCAAGAACTTTCTCAAAAAATATGGAAAAGTATGGAACATTTATGTGATGAACAAAGAGTTTTAGAAGATAAAATTCGAGTATATTTAATTCGTAATAAAAATGTTCGTTATATAAAAACACAACTTATTGCAAAATGATTTGAAAAAGAAATGATAGAGAATTTCCTTCAAAAAGAATTTTTTGATGAAGAAAAATCTTTGTTGAATCCAATATCAATCCAACATAAAATACAAAATTATAAAAATGCTGGAAAATCAAAAAGATCTATTAGACAAAAACTTATTGAATCCAAACAAGATGAGGAAATTGTTGAAGAAATTATTCAAAATCTTTTTCAAGAAGATGAAAGTGAAAATATTGCACGTGAATATGAAAAACTTGAGAAAAAATATGAAAAACAAAAAATTATTCAAAAATTACTTCAAAAATGATTTGTTTATAATGAAATAAAAAACTATGTGAATGAATATAAATCCTAAAATTTTTCCGTATGAAATTATTCTTGATTGGTATGAGAAAAACTGACGACATGCTTTGCCTTGGAGACAAGATTTTGATCCGTATAAAATATGGATTTCAGAAATTTTTCTCCAACAAACACAAGTTTCACGTGTACAAGAGTATTTTACAAAAGTAGTAGAATCATTTCCAGGTATTCAGGATTTTGCAAAATTAAGTTATGAAGATTTTTTTCCGTATTATAGTGGGTTATGATATTATTCTCGTGCAAGAAATATGCTCAAAGCTTCACAAATTCTTGTACAAAATTATGATGGAATTTTTCCAAGAAATTATGCTGATTTGGTAGCTTTACCATGAATTTGACCCTACACTGCGCAAGCAATTTTGGCATTTTGATATGATGAAAAGATTTTGGCATTTGATGTAAATATTGAAAAAATATTTTCTCGTTTTTATTTTGGGACAAAATTTCATAAACTCACTCGTGAAGAAAAAAATATTTTACAACAAGATTTTGCTTCAAGAAATATTCCTGCTCGTGCTATCAATGCAGCTTTGATGGATTTTTCAAGTTTGGTCGATTTAAATGAAAAAAATAATATAGATTTTGAAAATTATCCACTCAAAAATTCACTTTTTTATCTGGAAAAGTGAGAAAATGAAATTACAATGAAAAAATCAAAAAATATTTTTGATTCAAAAAAAGCAAATATTGTTGTGTTTTTGCACTTGAATCACAAAATTTATTTTTCAAGTGATTTTGATGAATTTCAACCATTTTTTCTTGGTGCAACTGATGAAAATCATAGAGACTATATGAAAGAATTTTTTCGTAAAAATTATAATTTAGAAGTTTCTGTGCGTCCAGCTCATAAAAAATTTGAAAAATGATGAGAAATATTTTTTCATTTTAACGCGCAAATTCAAACTTGAAATTCCAGTTTTGCAGAGTTTAAAAAATTTGATAAAAATGATTGGGAAATAAAAAATAACGACTTTTAGTCGTTATTTTTTTCGTCTGGTAAATTTATCTTTCAATCTTTTTGCTTCTTTTTCTCCAAGTTTTTCCATTAACACCATTTCCATTTCAGCAGATTCATCAAATAAATTCATATTTATATCAATTCAATGTTCAAGTTTATATCTATAGTCTTCATAATTTCCATAACTCACTGTGAGTTCTTGATCTTTTATGACCCACATAAGATTTGCAACTTTGTTGACAAAATAACGATCATGGGAAATAAATAAAATTGTTCCAGGATATTTTGAAATAGCTTTTTCTAAAGCTTCTCTGCTATCATAATCAAGATGATTAGTTGGTTCATCAAAGATAAGAAAATTTGACTCTTTTTGTCATAAAATAGCAAATAAAAGTTTTGAAATTTGTCATCATGAAAGATTTTCTACTGGTTTATCAATCATGTCTTTTTCAAGCAAATAATATTTTAAATATCAAATGATTTGTTCATCACTCATTAAAATATTATGTTTTTGGAAGTTTTCACGAATGGTTTTTTTCTTATCAAGCTCTTCGTGCATTTGGCTGTAATAAATTTTTTTAATTCATTTTCCACGAGTCAAAATTCCATCAAGAATTTCAATTTCTCAAATAATAGTTTTTATCAGAGTTGATTTTCCAGCTCAGTTTTCTCATAAAATTCCGACTCTTTGACCTTTATTTAAATAGAGTTCATTGATATAAAAAAGAGGTTCTTGTCTTCCGATAAAGACTTCTTTAAAATACAAAATTCTCTCGTTTTCATCACCAACATAATCAAAGAAAAATTTTGGAGTTGCAGGAATATATGGTTTTTCAAGTTTTTCAAGTCTCTCCAAAGCTTTTTCACGACTTGCGGCAAAACCAGCTCGACTTCAAGCTCTGAAACGATTGATGAGATTTTCTTCTTTTTTGATAAAATCTTGTTGCCTTTCCCAGTTTTCCATTTTTCTCTCCTCAAGTTTTTCTCTTTCTTCAACATATGCAGAATAATTTGAGTGATAAAAATTGAGTTCTCTTGCTGGTTGGAGTTCGTAGGTTTTTTGACAAGTTTGATCTAGAAATTCTCTATCATGGGAAATGATGAGATATCCATGTCACCATTTATTTTGAAGATATGATTCAAGCCATTCAACTGATTTCATATCAATAAAATTTGTTGGTTCATCAAGTGCAAGCAGGTCTGGACTTTCTACTAAAATTTTACAAAGAGCAACTTTCGTGCGTTCACCCCCAGAGATTTCAGTAAGTTTTCTCTCAAGTAAATGCAAAATTCACATCCCATTCGCAACATTATGAATTTGATTGTTATAATTATATCACCCAATATTATTGAATCTTTCAAGAGTGGTAGTATATTTTTCAATAATTTCCATATTTTCAGGATTTTCAGCCATTTCTTTTTCAATGATTTCCAGTTCTTTTTCTACTTCAATAATATCTTTAAAACCGTTTTTTATTTCTTGTCTTACTGTGATATTTTCATTGTCAGTATAGATTTGACTCAGATATCAAAGAGACATATTTCAAATATTGTCGATAAATCCATCAAAATCGGTAATTTGTCAGGTAATGATTTTCAGAAGAGTGGTTTTTCCTGCTCCATTTCATCAAACCAACGCAATAGTGTCATTTTCATTGAGGATAAAATCA
Organism: uncultured Candidatus Peribacteria bacterium; assembly: GCA_964470525.1. Lineage (GTDB taxonomy): Bacteria > Patescibacteriota > Gracilibacteria > BD1-5 > UBA6164 > CAYYDE01. The sequence continues at coordinate 6,798 of CAYYDE010000008.1, read as the reverse complement.
ATATCTTTGAGAATAACATTTCCATCAATTTCGTATTTATTTATTTTAATTCTTAAGTGTTTCATATTATGTATGAAAAAATAATTTGTATCATTATATTGAAAAAATAAATTTTGCTATTTTTTTTGATTTTCATTTAAATATATGATACTATAAGAGTAAGTTATTTTAGTATAAATGAAAAAATATGTGAAATTTTATTACAATTGAAAATCAAGAAGCAAATGAAATGCGTATTAAAAATCTTCTCAATATCGCGAGAGGAATTGGTTTTTTGTGGTTAGTATTTCATTTTTTAATCATATTTTTCTTTGGGCTTGTATTGGAGTCAGTATTATTGGTGGGATTGTTTTTATGATTCTGAAATTTTATTGCTTTGTTGTTTGATATTCCTGTTGGAGTGTTACAAAAATATATTAAACCGAAAGTTTTTCTGATGATTGCAACAACATGTATGTTTTTGTGTTCTATGATTTTTGTGAAATTTGTATATTTTGAATGAATTGCACAGGGATTTGTTGGAGATGGGGGAGATATGATTGAAAAAACAGTGAGTTTTTTGGCTTTATTTTTAGAAAGTTGACTCAATTTAATTCTTTTATTTGTAGCAGCTTGATTGTATGGAATTATTAAAGAAAGTTATGATGTAACAACTTTGAGTTATATTTTTAATATTTCAACTCCAAGTGAATATGCAACATTGATCTCAAAGTATAATATAAATTTTTGACTTTGAGCTATGTTTTGATTGATATTGTCTTGAATAATTTTGTCTTTTTGAATCCAAGTTGCGATTTTATGTTTGGTGGTTTTTGTGGCAATTTTTCTTGGAATTATATTTAAATTTTTTGATAACCATCATGAAACTATTACATTTCAGGATATTAAAAAATTAAGACTTGATACAATTAAGTCTGATCTATTACAAAAAAAAGATGAAATGATTCAAAATATTTCTCTCGAAACTTTTAAAAATATTGCTCAAACTTCAAAAATTATTTTTCTAAAACCAGTACAAATAAAAAATGAAATTGATTTTAAAGATGTGATAGAATCAACAAAAAATAATTTTCAAATATTTTTTAAAATTATTTTTACAAAACCATTTAATTTAATTATTTTATGGCTTTTGGGATTGATTTTAGCATATGGTTTTTGGGATACATTTGTATCAACATTTCAAATTGAATTTCTTGATAAAATTATTGGGATCAATCAGGATAATGTTGTGATTTCTCAAACATGAGGACTGTTAACTTGATATGTTTTACTTGGACTTTTAGTGATTCCTGCATTTTTATGTCAAGATTTTTTTATAAAATTATCTAAAAAAATTTGAGTATTTAAAGTAGTATTATTGTGAAGTTTATTGTCTTCTGCTTCACTTTTTATGTTTGGATTTGTTGATGCGTTGCAATTTGTACTTTTGTTTTGATTTATCAATAGTGTGTGATATGCTGCTGTTATGCCAATAGCTCAAGCCACTTTTTCAGAAAAATATAATTATGAATATGCTAAAAAATTTAATCTTAAAGAAATTGATTCCACCGTTTCAGCAGCACCATTAAAAATAGTTTTAAATTCAGCAAATGTTTTGGGACTTCTTTTGTGAGGAACAATCGTTTGAGTACTTGGATTTAATGGATTTTTTATCGTATTTTCATTTATTTTGTTTGGAATATTTTTATATAGTGTGATTCATACAAAAATCTTTGCAAAGGTAGATGAAAATGTACCAGAAATAGAAGTTCCAAAAATGGATGAAGATTTTCAATAAAAAACTTGTATTTCTTGTAAAAATATATTATTATATGTAACGATGTATCGAATTGTACGAAATACATCGTTTTATTTTTTATCTTTTTTCATTTTTATGAAATATACATCAAATAAAAAAGCCTTTACATATTAGTAGAGCTTATTATAGTTATAACTATTCTTGCAATATTGGCTACTATTGTACTAGTATAACAGATTGTTCAAATAGACCTTCTTGGGCAGGAAATCATTACCAATGGGGAAGAAATGATATGGGGTTTACTGCTTGACAAAGTGCTGCTCCATATAGTGGTTGATGGGAAGAACAAAATGATGCAAAATGGGGGGTACTATCTCAAGATTATTTAATCCACCAGGTTATATTGAGCCATGAATTCTTGTTTGAAAACAATGAGTGTGTCCAGCATGATGGCATATTCCAACTCTTAGAGAATTTGAAGAATTTTGTGATTCAGCACAATTACCATTTTGTATGCGTAATGGAGTTTCTTGGGTAGAAGTTTTGAAATTACCAAGAGTGATTGCAAGAAATCAGACTAGTGGAAATTATGTTGAATTTTGAAAATATTGGACATCATCAACAGTTGGATACCAATCAGTCTAATCCAATGCAATCATATATGCAAACAAATAGAGCATATTGATACAGTGTACGTTGTATAAAAGATTAAATAAAAAAATGACTTGAAAAAGTCATTTTTTTAGTGATTACAATCAGGACCATGTACATGTCCTTCATGTTCATGAGCATGTTCAGCTTGTTCTTGAAGAAATGCTACAAAGCTTTCCAAAAGAATTTCTACTGCTTTATTATTATCTTTAATTTCATTTCCTTCTTGATCTACTAAAATTTCTTTAATAAGATCAAGATATTCACCATATTTTTCGTTGATTTCAACGCTAATATTTGCCATATTTGCAAGAAGTTATTATATTAAAAAGTAGAGGTATTATATCATTTTGCACAACTTAGTCAAAAAAGAAGTAAAAAAGTTTTTATTATTTAAAAAATCTTGTATAATCAACATAGTTTATTTGTTTATTTTTTGATATGAAAGTGAGAATTAAAACTTCTGATGGACAACCATTATTTTATGAAACTGCTGGAGCAGCAGGATTTGATTTTAAATGTACTCAGGATTATACTTTTGAACCATGACAATTTCAGTTGGTTGAAACTGGAACAGTGGTAGAAGTACCAGAATGATATGTATTACAAATTGTTCCAAGAAGTTCAACGTATAAAAAACATGGACTTGTGCAAGTAAATAGTGTTGGAATTATTGATAGTGATTATAGAGGAAATAATGATACTATTAAATTTGCTTATATCAATCTTTCAAAAGAAACACAACATATTGAAGCAGGAACTCGTATCGGTCAATGAGTTATTTTACCATTTTTAAAAGCTGATTTTGAAATAGTAGAAGATATGTGAAATGCTGATAGAGGATGATTTTGAACTACTTGAGTAAAATAATTTTATGAAAATTACGATTAAAAATAAAGATGGGGAAATTCTCAAAACACTTGATGCAAAAGTTGGACAAACACTTCTCAAACAAATTACAGATGCTTGAATAGAAATTCATAATGCTTGTATGTTTGGGATTTGTGCTGCATGTATGTGTCAGATAGAATCTTGAGAAGAATTTCTTGATAAATCACTTCGTACGGAACCTGGATTTCCTTTGTGAGATGATGAAATTATGACCTGTATTTGAGGATTAAAAAAAGAAATTTCTCCAGAAGAAACATGAGAAATTATATTAAAAACAATATATTAAATTTATTTTTTAAATAAAAAAATTATGGAATTTTTTATCATTTTATGAGTATGATTACTCTTAGCATTCTATGTAGTATCTTTGTATAACAAAATAATTGTTTTAAAAAATAACAGAGAAAATGCATTTGCTGATATTGATGTACAATTAAAATTAAGATTTGATTTGGTGCCAAATCTTGTGAACACAGTAAAATGATATGCAGGGCATGAACAAGCAACTCTCACACAAGTTACTGAAGCAAGAACAAAATATATGTCTGCTGGAAATCTAGAAGACAAAATTTGAGCAAATAATATGTTGACTCAAGCACTTGGAAAACTTTTTGCACTTTCAGAATCTTATCCTGATTTGAAAGCAAACCAATCATTTCTTTCATTGCAAACAGAACTTTCTGATATCGAAAATAAACTTGCTGCTGCAAGAAGATTTTTTAACTCTGCTACAAAAGAATTCAATACATTTATTGAAATGTTTCCAAATAATATTGTAGCTGGGATGTTTTCATTTACAAAATGAGCATTTTTTGAAATAGAAAATGAACAAGAAAAAAATGTTCCAACTGTACAATTTTAATTTTTACGTATGGCAATTTGATTACAAACATCTATTTGGGAAAATAGACTCAAAACGATGTATTTGATCTTTTTAATGTTTTTTTTGGTGTTTGTTGGAATTTTTCTTGGAGTTTGGATGATTTTACAAGATTATCCTTTTTCGACAGTCGTGAGTAATGCATTCATGACGTATATATGAGCTATTCCAATTATTATAATTTGGCTTTTGATTTCTATTTATTTTCATAAAAATATTATTTTTCATCTTACGAAAACAAAAACGCTTGAGAGAAAAACTTCTCCAGAAATTTATAATATTGTTGAAAATTTATGTATTTCTCGTGGACTTCCAATGGTCAAGATAGGAATTATTGAAGATGAAAGCTTGAATGCTTTTGCCACAGGATGGGATGAAAAAAATAGTTATATTGCATTTTCTCGTGGACTTTTGAAAAAATTAAATAAACAGGAAATTGAAGCAGTAGCAGCTCATGAATTGACTCATATTATAAACAGAGATGTGAGAATTATGTTGCTTGCAAATATTTTTGTATGAATTATAGCAACCATTTGATATTTTTTGATGAGAATTTGATCTGCAAATGGAAAAAATTCTTCAAAAAAATGATGAGATCCGTTTCTGATTTTGGGATTTATTTTATATATCTTATGAATAATAATTCTCCCTTTTATTCAATTTGCTATTTCTCGTAAAAGAGAATATTTAGCAGATGCTTGAAGTGTTGAACTTACAAAAAATAAAGATGCACTTATTTCTGCTTTGCAAAAAATTTCTCAAGATAGTTTTATAGAAGGATCTGATTCTTCAGTATCAGCGATGTTTATTCATACACCAAAAGATCCTTCAAGTTGAAACATACAAAAAAGATCACATATAAACATCTTTCATGATTTATTTTCTACACATCCTCCTATTGCTTTGCGTATACAAGCATTGGAAAAATATTAGTTCCTAAAATGTTATTATGATATATATATTTACAAAAGATTATTGTCCATATTGTGTATGAGCAAAAGAATTATTTACTTCTTTGAGAGTTCCATTTAAAGAAATTGATGTTACAGATGATAGTGAAAAACTTTTAGAGATCGTACAAATTTCTAAAATGAGAACAGTCCCACAAATATTTTATAAAAAAATTTCTCCTCAAACATTTTTGTGATGATATAGTGATGTTCGAAATCTTCATGATGAAGGAAAACTTTTATCCATAATCTCATAAAATCCATGAATCTACATATTCATATTTGAACGAATCTAGAATATTTTAAACTTTTAAATGAAGGATTTTTATTATCTATGTGAAAAGATGATAGAAAAATTGCTGATTTTTTTATGCAACATTTTCCCTGAGAATTAGCCGAAAATATTTCTCCACAATATGAAGTAAATTTTTTAGCTTTGAGAGAATTAAAGAAAAAATTTTGATGAGAAGTATTCCAAAAAATTTCAGGAATATATTATGGAAGTGATAATTGTGAATATTTATCAGTATACGAACATGAAATAAAAGAAGCAATGGAACTCTTTCAAGAATTTAATAAAAAATTTCCTCCACATACGGTTCGAACTTTTACTTTGGTGACTCCATATGTCTGAGATGTAATGATGGAAAAATTAGAAAAAACTCTTGCATATTTAAACTCACTGAAAATAAAAAATCCAATTGAAGTAGTAGTCAATGATTTCTGAGTTTTGAGACTTCTTTCACAAAAATACACTCGTTTGACTCCAGTTTTTTGAAGACTGATTCATAAAGTTCTGAAAACTCCTCTCATCGATACTTTTTGATATGAAGTACACCCGAGATGAGAACTTATTAAAAATAAATCAGCACAAGAAATCCAAAAACTAAAAGAAGATATTATTGCTTGGCAATTGAGATTTTATGCTTCTAGTGAGGGAAGTTTAGAACTCTATCAGAAATTTTTACAAAAATATTGAATTACCAGAATTGCTCTTGATTTCATGGAAAAAAGAGAAAAATTATTTGAAATAGATGAAAAAATACCACATGGGGTAGATTTATATTATCCATGGGCTTTGGTTTTTACCGGAAGACTTTGTGATACTTCTTGAGTTGAAAATCCAAGTAGGGCATATTATGCAACAGATGATATTTGTCCACGTAGTTGTAATAAATATGACGTGAGTTATAAAATTAAAACAGTATGATACAATTTGATTCAAAGATGAAATGCAGCATATAGAAGCGAATTGAATCTTGATTTTTTACCAGAAAGTTTTTATAAAAATGAGAAAAATAGAATTATCTTTGCTCCTTTTATAACTGTGTAGGTAAGGAAATAAATACCATTGACATGAGTGTTTTAATGTGATACAATTATGTAAAAGTTTATTTTTTAATATAAAAATACAAGCATGTTTCTGAAAAACTATTGACATGAGTGTTTTAATGTGATACAATTATGTAAAAGTTTATTTTTTAATAT
>CAYYDE010000008.1:0-100 GCA_964470525.1 uncultured Candidatus Peribacteria bacterium | reverse complement strand
AAAAATACAAGCATGTTTCTGAAAAACTATCTAATAATCGTATGAATTTTCTTGCTGAGTATGATGTGAATACTACAAACAAATGCCACAAGTTATACAC
>CAYYDE010000007.1:0-80397 GCA_964470525.1 uncultured Candidatus Peribacteria bacterium | reverse complement strand
GTGTATAACTTGTGGCATTTGTTTGTAGTATTCACATCATACTCAGCAAGAAAATCCATATTAGTAAAGATCTTTTCATACCTTACACTATTAAATAGTAAAATATATTTCAAATAAGTATAATTTATTTATTATATTTTGTCAAATGTTTTTATTTTCCTCCAAAACTCTCAGAAATATGTTTTTCTAAATCCTTTACTCATTCCCCATTTTTCGCAGAAAGTGGTATTATTTTTTGTCAAAAAAATATTTCTTGTGTATGAAGAAGAGACTTTGATATTTCATTATTTGAAAGTTTATCAGTTTTATTCAAAACAAAAACCACAGGAAGTTCCATTTCTTGCAGATATTTATACATATCTATATCACTTTGTGTTGGTCAAAGTTTACTATCCAATACAACAACTACTTTTTTAATAAAAAATTTAAATTCGTCAAAATACCAACTAATTAAAGCATCAATTTTTGCTCTATTTTCTTCCCCAAGTTTTGCAAAACCATATCAAGGAAGATCGGTAAAATAATATTTATTATTTACTAAAAATAAATTCGCAAGTTTAGTTTTTCCTGGTACAGAGCTGGTTTTAACTAAGTCTTTTGATCAAAAAATCCTGTTCATTAAACTTGATTTCCCAACATTTGATCTTCCAATAAATACAATTTGTGATTTTTCCTCAAACAACACTTTTTCACTCTCAATAGAAATTGATTTATGAAATACAACATTTGAAATTTTCATAATTCTTTTGTATAAAAATTAAATTTGTGGTATAATAATGAAAATCTCAAAAAATACCAATTTAAAATATATTTTATGAACGAAAAAATTAGAAACAATGCAATAAGTGCATACTTATGAATGGGAGGACTTTTACTTCTTCCAACAAAAAATGAATACATTAAAAATTCATTTGTAAGAAGTCATGCAAAAATGGCTGTTTTTTTACATAGTTTATTTTTGCTCAATTACATCATTTTCATTTATTATAAACTCTTTTCTCAAATACATGTTCCAATTATTTGATCAGCATTAAATCATAGTATTGCTGCTGTATTATTTTTGATTTTGTTTTGAATTCTTTTATACTGATGTTTTCAAGCAAAAAATGGAAATACTTTCTGAAAATCTGAACTTTCTCAGCTCACACATACAACATGACTCATTGAAATGAAAAACTCAAATCTCAATGAAGAAGGAAATCTTACGTTTATTTTAAGCTATTTTCCAATAATTGGATATTATATTTATTCAAAATTTGCACATTATAACAACAATGTTCTTATATCAAACGTAAAAATAAATTTCACACTTACTCTGATTTTATTCATACTTTTATTACAATGATATGGAAATTTAGTAAGTTTTCTGTTTTTAGCATATATTATCGGAGCAATTTTTTTAAGTATTTCTTTGGTGGTACAACAAAAAATTATTTATTTCCAAACACATTTTTTACCAAGTATTGAAGAAATATATGTGTATAATCTCACTATCTGGAAATATTTACAAAGATATTTTTCAAAAACAAATACATTTCTCCCATTCTCTGAAATAAAAAAACAAACTTGGGAAAAATATGGCGAAAATACAGATCATCAACAAAAAATATATTCTTCACTTCCTCAAGGTCGTTTGCCATTTTTTCTTTATTATGTGCCATATATAAATATTATAAGTATAATAGATTATCATTCAAAGCATAAAAATCATATTATAAATGGATGGATTCTTACCGTTGCAAGTATTTTGTTTTTTCTGACAAATACACAAGATTTACACATTTTTTTAGCAATTTGTATTGCCTATTGACTCTGAGCAAAAGAAAATTTTGCATATCGTTTTTTCTTTGTATCTCAATTGTATGATATACTCATTTTAGGATTAAAAAAAGCCTTTTCGCTCTGAAAAAAGACAAAAAAGCTCAAAGATGAAGTAACACATATCAGTTATGATATCAATAAATAAATTCCTATCAAAATCATAAGATGCAACGGATAAAATGAGTATTTTAACCAAAATGGAAATAAAAAATCATATTTCAAAACAGGAAAATAATACAAAAATAAAAGAGAGAAAAGAGAGAAAATTTGTACATGATATACAAATTGAAATGGCTGATATTCAATATTATAAAAAAGTAGCGTAAGTAAAGTGAAGTAAAAAAGAGTTACTTTCTTTCACCAAAAAATATGAAATAGCAAAATCATACCCACTCCATATGCTCCATAATCAAAAGAAAAATATTGTGCAAAACAAGCAAATCATATGACTCCTGATATTTTCCACCATATTGATAATTTTTCTATATCCCACAACCAAATGCTAAAAAGTCCTATAAGGAGAGTAAATACTACATTGATGATCCAAACATCAAATACTGCTTGAAGATAAAAAAATGGAATCTGAGAAACAACTCACAACAAAAACAAACGTTGTATGTATTTCTCTTTGTTTTTTGTCACACGATATCCACGTACAATTCCCCATCAAAAAAGTGGAAACGAAATTCTTCCAATCATTCTATATAGATCAACATCTGGAAAGAAAAGCATTCAAATATGATCAATCAACATCGTAATGCTCGCTAATAAAAAAATCATTTTTATGAAAAATTAAAAATAAGATTTGAAACAAGCTTTTTTATTTCTGCATTTGAGAAATAAAAAATCCAACTCCAATACTTGCGGTTTCTGTACGTAGAATATTTTTTCATAAAGAAAGTGCTGTACAATTATTTTTTTGAAATTTTTGAATTTCTGTTTCATCAAAACCTCATTCTGGTCATACAAAAACACTTATTTTTTCTCAAAAAGAAATTTCTGAAAGTTTCTTCACAATCAAAGAATCAGTATGAAAAAAATATTTCTCTCCAGAAAGATCTCAAATATCAAGCTGTTTTTCAAAAATTATTTCAGGAATATCATTACGACCAGATTGCTCAACTGCTTCAATAAGAATTTTTTGAAGTCTCGTCATTTTACTTTCTGAAATAAATAAATCCTGAGAACGATGTGAACGAAAAAATACAAATTTCGTATACCCTACTTCTACTCATTTTTGTAAAATCCACTCTAATTTTTCAAGTTTATTGGGAAGTGCTTGGTAAAGATGAAGTTCAAAATGAGAAATATGCTTTTGAATCATTTCTTTTTGTTCAAACAGAATATTTTTTTTTCCAATTTCGCCAATCTTATACACAAAATCTTGAGAATTTTTTCCATCAAAAAATATACATTCATCATTGATTCTCATACGAAGTACTTTTATGATTTGATGTATGAGATCTGAATCTTCAATATATAATTGTGTTTTTCAACACATATCAGGATAATATATACGTTGCATAAAAAAATTTTAGAAATTATTTCAAAGAGTATACTTATTTTTAGAAAAAGAAAAACCAAAATTTTCACTTTGGTTTTTCTTTTATCTTGGCATTCCATAAAAATCAAGTCCTTTTGCGTCCACCATTGATTTTGTAATAAAGTTTTTCTTTTTTCCAGTTTTAAAAAATCCTCTTTCATCTAAAACTCATTGTTCAATCAAAGATTGTACGTTTTTAGTAGAAAGTTTTTTCTTTGGAAAATTTTGTTTATTTTCAAAATAATGTTTTCTTGCTTTATACGATTGATTTTTTCTTGATTGTGGATTTTCATTTCCCATATACACTTGAAACGATGCTTTTTTATTTTTTGCGAGCTTTCTTGCTGCTGCTTGTTTTTTTACGACTCTTGAAGAAAGTCCGTGACTATTTGCCATACTTATCCTTACTAAAAATTAAATTATCTAAAAATATGCACCATTATATAAAAAATTGTTTTTTTTTCAAGATTTTTTACTTATTTCAAAAAAACTAAAAAACAAAGAGCATTTCTCAAACACTTTTTTCCTTAATTTACATCTTTTAAATTTCAAACATCAGAATGTGTTCATAATCTTCTCATCAATTCTTGAATCAAGCGTTCTTTTGGAAACATCAAAATTGGTGTTTCATCGTCTCATTCAAATGTTGATATTGATGATGCTGGAAGATCTTCAATTGGAAAAAGTGAAGTCATTGTTTCGAGCTTTTTTGGATTGATGAAATGCTTTAAAAAAACAAATATTTTCTTCCATCAAGTACTTTGTTCCCATTCCGTATTCATTCTCTTCATTTCAGGAGCTATATGAGAAAATCATAAAAGTTCATACTTGAGAATGATTTGAGTTGCCTCATCTAAATCAGAATTTTTTAAATAGTTCATATCCCAATATTTGGTAAGATCTCAAATCCATTTTCAAGCTTTTGCTGATTCATATATCAGCTTTTCAAGTGATTCATCAACTTGAGGAAATCAGGTCATGACATTAAAAAAATCTCTATATTCTCATGACACAATATCTTCAAAGTATTTTCAGAGTACTTGCCTAATAGGATATTTTTCATTGAGTTCATCAAGATATTTTTTTGCAAACTCTGGAGAATATTCAAATTGAGAATTTGCTTGAACCATTTTTAATTCTGAGTTGAGTGTATGTAAAATTTCTCAAGCTTTTTTAAGATCTTGTGTCTTTTGCTCTTCTATACGAGAGAGAAGTTCTTCATATTCCTCATCTCAAGATACTTCATCAATCAATTCTTGCTCAAGATCTTGAAGATATTGTTGATCTTCTCAAGCATGTTCTCACATTTTATTTACCATAAATTACAAAAAAATACAAAATTCTGACTATTGTTTGGAAATTTAAGCTTTTTCTCTATAATATTGCAGATTTAACTTCTAAAAAATAAAATGAAAATACACTACCTCGGACACTCAGAATTTGTTGTTGAAATGAAAAATAATGAATGAAAATCTGTAAAAATCCTCTGTGATACTTGGTTATCAAACTATGCTTTTTGAGATATGATGATGCGTAATCCAAAAATTGAAATCAATTATAGCAAACTTGATATTGATGCTATTTTTATCAGTCATTCTCATTGTGATCATTTTGATCCATATACTTTGATCGAAATTTACAAAAATATTCAACCTCGTCCACTCTTACTTATTCCAGAAACTCTCAGTTTTATAATTCCGATTTTGAATGAATTTCTTCCAAAACAAAAAATTCAAATTCTCAAAAATAAACAAATTTTTAATTTGAATGGAATTGATATAGAAGGAATTATTTTTGAAAATAATTATATCACCAACGAAGATGATGTGATGACACTTGCTATTTCAAACGATACTGAGCTTCTTTACACGGATGTGGATACAGTTCCTCCTGAAAATGAAGAAAGTATTGAAATGCTTTATAATCTCTTCACATCAAAAAATTTCGAACAAGCACTCTATATGTCAACGCGTAACGAACTTGCTGGAAATATGAGAATTATTGAAGCATCTACTTCAAAAGTTCGTAAACAAATTGCAAGTGAATACAAAGAACAAAGAAAAGAAGAAATGGAATATAATTATGTGCGTTTTGATGAAGAATTTATCGAAAGTTCTGATATTCAAGATCTCCCATATTTTATGAAAGCAGTGAATGGTCAAGGTATCGTACATCCTGATGCAGAATTTCTAAAACTCAGAATCCTGAAACTCGATGAAGAAGCAGATATTGAAAGAGGTTTTGCAAAAAAATATAAGAAAAATTTTCCAGTAACACATTTCATTCCTGGAAAAACTCATGTGATAGAAAAAAGAAAATTTGAGATTTCTCAAGATGTCTATTTCCTAAAATCTTATAAATATCTTGACCCAAAAACAGATCTCGATACCAAAATTTTTAGAAATATCAATGATGCAACTCTCTGATTTGGACCACTGAGTCAAAGAAATGGAAACTATAAAGCGCAAGAACAAAAAATTCTTGATGCTCTCAATTATAAATTTCTTCCCTATCGGTTGGCAAATACTGAAGATCCTCTAAAAAATGCTATTTTACAAGCAAAAAATAGAAAATATGTGATCAAAATAAAATATGGAAATTCCCGAGAATATTTTGAAAGAAACTATTATTTTGACTTTGCAAGTACTGGGTTTCAACTTGAAAAAGGTGAACACACTTGATATCAAGAGGATTATTGGGCAAATGATCTTGATGATTTTTTAGAATGACATCAAGAATTGTATTCAAATTTTTGGCACACTCTCACTCCATGAAAAGCATATCGTTTTTGGACGTGTCTCTGAGCAAATTTTTTAAATAATGATATTCTCTTGAAAAAATATAAATTTCATTTTAAAAGAGCGAGTGTTGAGAAAGATGTGGAGAGTTTTGTGTTACCGTTGATGAAAGGAAGGAGATAAAAAAACAATCGTAAAATTACGATTGTTTTTTTGTTTTTCTCACAATATCTTTCCCCTCAAACACTTTTTCTATCCACTCTTGAAATACACTTAGAGTGTTTATATTTCATTCTATCTCAATTCATGAAAGTGTTTTTAAAGAGTGTACTTTATTTCATCAGATTTCTATTTTTGCTATTTTTATAGATCATAATCACATAAAAAAATCATAACTTTCTTGCATACTTCTTCATTCATAATTCCACAACTTTTTGAATAATTCTTCTTTTGTGAATTCTTCTATTCTTACTATTCCTTTTCATTCAAATATCTTCTCTATCCATTCTTGAAATACACTTGGATTTTTCCCTTCTCATTCAATTTCAATTCATGAAATACTTTTTAATCTTGTTACTTTATTTCATCATATTTTTAATGCTTTAATTTCTCTTGTTCACCATCCCATAAAAAAATCATAACTCTCTTGCTCACTTCTTCATTCATAATTCCACAACTTTTTGAATAATTCTTCTTTTGTGAGGATTTCTTTGGTGAGTTTTGTTATTTTCACAATATCTTTTCATTCAAATATCTTCTCTATCCATTCTTGAAATACACTTATATTTTTTATTTCTCATTCAATTTCAATTCATGAAATACTTTTTAATCCTGTTACTCTATTTCATCATATTTTTAATGCTTTAATTTCTCTTGTTCACCATCCCATAAAAAAATCATAACTCTCTTGCTCACTTCTTCATTCATAATTCCACAACTTTTTGAATAATTCTTCTTTTGTGAGGATTTCTTTGGTGAGTTTTGTTATTTTCACAATATCTTTTCATTCAAATATCTTCTCTATCCATTCTTGAAATACACTTGGATAAATAATTACTCATTCTATCTCAATTCATGAAAGTGTTTTTAAAGAGTGTACTTTATTTCATCATATTTTTATTTTTGCTATTTTTATAGATCATAATCACATAAAAAAATCATAACTTTCCTGCTCACTTCTTCATTCATAATTCCACAACTTTTTGAATAATTCTTCTTTCGTGAGTATTTCTTTTTTTTCATCAGCTTTTTCTTCCTCTTCATTCACTATTTGCTTTTCTTTTTCCTCAAAAGTGAGTGTTGTATTCAAAGCTCTCTCAAGATTGTTTTCATATGTTTTTTTATTATAAATGATTTTAAGAGCTTTATTTCAGTCTATTTCTTCTCATTTTTCTATCACTTGAAATATTGCTGGTTCTATAATTGCATCGTACACAAAAGTTGCTTGTCCGATTTGATCACAGATTAAAACTGTTTTTTGAGTTCCTCAATTTTCAATATGGTAAATTTTATACGGAATTTGTCTCATTCTTTTTGGATTGAGTTGTTCTTCATATTCTTGAACATTTCAAAAATCTATTCACATTTTATGAAGAACTCTCAGAAATATTTTATTTTTTGGTGATGTTTGTAATTCTATTTTTTCTTTTGTTTCTCCGTTTCATTCTATTTGTGCAGTTCCTTTTTCAAAGAGATCATGAGTGAGTTGGATCTTTCTTTGAGTAAGTTCTTGTGCCAATTTTGCAATCAGTTCATCTAAAAAATCATCAATACTTGTGTATTTACTCTCAATTTTATTCAAACTCAAATATCTTTGAAATACTGCTTCTTTTTCTTGAGCAGTTCTTAGTTTTTTATTTCAGATGATTTGAGAAACTTTTTCTTCTATTTCTCAGAGGATATGTAAAATTTCTTCTTCTAAAATATTTTTATTGGTTTGTGTTTGTAAAATATTTTGAAAACTTTTTATATCATCTTCTATTTGAGAAATGAAAATTTTTCTTTGCATATTTTTTCATTTTTAAATTCTATTGAGTTCATTCTAACATATTTTTTCAAAAAAAACAAAATAACTCGTATATTTACGAGTTATTTTGTTTCATAGGTTGTTGAATTCTCACTCATCATACTGCACTTTTTAACGCTTCATATCCATATGCTTTATATGAAACTGTATAATTTTCTCATGAAACTAATTTTCCATTGATTTGTTCACTTCAAAAAGTAAGTTTGTTGGTTGTTTCTACTAATTTTTTACCAGTATTTTGTTGTTGAAATGCTGCATCAAATCATATTTCAGAAACAACATTTCATCTCATATCAGAAATCTTTATTGCAACTTTTCCTTTTAATTCTTGTGGCATATTTAAAACATCAATCGTAGGAAGTTTCTCTGGTAACACATATTTTCATACCATCTTCATCCTATTTAAAAAATGAATGTGAGCATTTCTATGAGAAGCAATATCCAGTTGTCATAAAATTCCATTTTCTGTTAATACTCTTACTTGATCTTTTGTAATCCCAACAGTATTTGTAATTTCTTTCATGTCTCTGAGATTTTTCGACTCATTTTTCCACAATCATGCACTTACCTTTTCATGAATATATTTTACCATATCATATTGAATAGGAGTTAATTCTGGTAATCATGAACTTGAAAGAATTTCATTTGGTAAATTGGTATTATTTTTTAACCATTTTGAATTTTCTATCAATTGTTGTGGAGAAATTTGAGTTCTTTCAAATGCTTTTTGCATTTTTAAAATTTGCTCCACTTTATAAGCGGAAGCTCCACCAATTTTTTCAAGCTCAATTTTAAATGCCTCACTCAATTCTTCTGGTTGAGAAGAAGGAGATGATTGTATTTTTAATTTTTGTGTTTTCCCTATGGATAAGGGGTCTACATTTTCTGATTGTTTCATAGTTTTTGAAGTTGGAAATAATTTTTGTTGAAATATTGTGACGAATTCTTGTACTTTTTTCCATATTTGATCTGAAGAAATTCCAAGATTTTGAAGTTTTTGTGTAATTTTTAAAATTTTTGGTGATTTTGCCAAGCCTTGTATTCATCCAAGAGATCACACAAGTCAAAATATTCACATAAGATTGTCTCACCAAGATTTACTCATTTGATATTCTTGAGGAACCATATTCATACTTTTCATCAATGTTAAAATTCAGTCAGAACTCGAAAAGGCATCTAATGTATCACTGGGAAGACTCAAAGTCGCTCACAAATATGGTGTACAAGAAGCGATACAACACGCAAGATATTTTATAGTTACATCTGCTTCTATTTGTTTATCGGCTTCATTCAAAAAAGAAATATTTTCACCTTTAATATCAAAGTCTCCTAAAAGTGCTGCGTCATTTTTGTGTCATACATCAAATAATTGATATTGTGTAAAAAATCATGCATCAAAATTTCCTTCTTCATCAATTTCACTTGCTAAAAATGTTTCAACTGCTGAAAATTTTGAATTGACTCTTATAAAATGAGGATTTGTGTTTCTTCGAGCATTACGCGTAACTTTTGTATATTTTTCTGGAATTGGCTCTCAAAGTTTTTCGTGTTTGATATATAATTCAATGCTTGGGAAAAGTTTTTCATTCAAAAAAGAAAATTCCTCTTGAATATATTCATTTAAAATCCATCTTTGATTTTTAAAATTATTTGCTTCAATAGTATCAGAAATCGCAACTATTTCATCGAGTAGATGATATTGTTTTTGATACTGAAGTGCATATTCTAACGTTTCTTTCTTTTGTGTTAATTCACTCACATATATTTCATTTCTCTTTTTTATATCATGCACATAAGAAAGAAGAGTTGTTATTTTATTTGCAATAGCTTGATAGAGTTTTCTACATTCTTCCGGTGAAAGTGTAGATGCAAATGTTTGAATTTTTTGATCATAATATGAATATACTTGATCAATATCAAATCCAATATCCAAAAGAAGTGTATCTGATTTTTCAATAAAAAATTGTTTTGCCATTTCAGAACGTGTTGTTGATGCTTGAAACTCAGAAATATTTTTTTCTTCAACTGGACAAGAAAAATCTTCTTGAAGAGCAAAAAATTGAGTTTGAGAAAATTCTCTTAATTGCTGTTGATTAGACTGCAAAAAAAGAAATACCTCTTGTGCTTGATTTTTGAAACGACTCAAAAGAGCATTTCATTCTTCTTGAGAAATTTTTCCATCTTCCAAAGCGAGTTTCATAGCTGTTTCTAAATGATGTTGAACATCATTTGGTTGAAAATTCATTTTCAAAATATCTCAAGCCCTATCGTGTCATGTTGTATGAAATCATTCCATATAAATCGATCAAAATACTAAATTATTTCCTATTATAACATATATTATAAAAAAATACAAAATATTTAATGTGATTTTATAGTACTTTCATCTTTATTTAACAAATGAATTTCAATAAGATGATTTGCAAACTCTTTAATTTCTTCCACATGAGAAATGAGAAAAATTTGCCCAAATTTATGTTCTAGTTTACGTAAATGAATCAAAATATTTTGTTGTCTTTGAACATCTTGACTTCCAAGAACTTCATCTAACACCAAAAAATTTATTGGATTTCCTCTTCTGTGAGAAAGATTTTGTCCCAAACTCAGACGAAAACACAAATTTGCCAAATCTTTTTCTCATCATGAATACAAACTCAATGGTTTTGAATCAATCAACATTTCATACTCTTCATCGAGTGTAATTTGAGCGTATTTTCCATCTGTAATTTGTGAAAAATATTCACTTGTAAGTGCTTCTATACTCGGTTTGAGATAATTCAAGAGATGAAGAATATATTGTGAAAGAATGTTTTTTTTGTATTCTAAGTAATCAACTTCTTCTTTCAATGTTTGGAGTTGTGTTTGTTCTTGTTCAAAATTTTTCTTTTGTTCTACAATGTGTTTTAGTTGATATTCTTGTGAAAGAATTTCTTTTTGAAATTCATGAATTTTTACATCTTTTTCACGAATTTTTTCATAAAAAGTATCGTATTTTTGTTTTTCTTCAAGAAACTTTTTCTCATCAAAAGCAAGTATATTTTGTTCATTTACAATTTGAGATTGTCTTTTTTGCAACAATTCACATTCATTTGTCGTTTGTGTCAATTGAGTCAGATAATTTTGTTTACTTTTTACTTCCCCAGCTCATTGTAAAAATATTTGCAAATTCTTTTTTACTTTTTCATATTCTTGTTCACAATTTTTATGAGCATTTTCATCATATTGTATTTCTCACATTTGATGAATTTTCTGAGAAATTTGCATCAAATTTTGTGAATTTGTTTGAAATTTTTGTAAAAGAAGAGCATATGTTTCTTGTCTTTTTTGAAGGATTTCTTGTTTGTTTTTCTCTTCTTGCAATAGTATTTTTTGTTGTTGAAGTTGTGATTCTATCTGGAGAGAATATTCTTTTTGTGATTTATAAAATGTTCTTTTTTCTTCTAAAGTTTTTTCAAACATTTCCATCAATTTTGGATAATGTTCTTGAAGAGGTCTTTTACAAGTTGGACAATTTGAGGTATTTCATAGTCAAGAAATTACAGAAATTTCTTGTTTGAGTTCATTTGCTTCTTTGGTAATTTGATCTAATTGAGAAATAAGTTGTGTAGATTTTTGTAAAAATTCGTGATATTTTTGTTCATTTTTTAGAAGAGATTCTCAAATATTTACAAGATCTTGTTGCAAAATCTTTTCATCAAATTCAGAAAGTGCTTGAGAAAGAGATGTTCCTGCAAGTTGAAGTTGTTTTTGTTCTTCAACAATACTTTGAAATGATAAAAATTTTTGTTTTTGCTGAATATATCAAGTAAGATCTTTTTGAAGTTGTTTTTCTTTTTCTTCAATTCCCTCATATTGAAGCAGTTGTTTTTCTTTTTCTTCAAGATCTTTAAGCGTTTGGAGAATTCCTTCTTTACGAGACTGAGTTGAAACAAGATTTTTTTCTCATATTTGAAACTCATGTTGTAATTTCAAATATTGTTCTTTTTGTAAACTGATTTGCTCAAATGATTTTTTCATTCCTTCAAAATCTTTTTCTAACTGTTGTTTTTCTTGAAGAAGTGGTTGAAGTTGTTTTGTTTTTTCTGAAATATCAAGAGTAATTTCTTGTATTTGATGTTCTAATTTTTTAACATCAAAGTTTTGTACTCTATTTTTTAGGTACTCTAGTGCTGTTTTTTTCTCTTTTTGTAATTTTCTTACTTGCAAAATAAGTGACTCTATTCCATCAAGTCATAGAATTGAGTGTATCAAGTTTTTTCTTTCTTCTCGAGTACCTGACAAAACTTCTAAGTCTTTTTGTTGAGCAAAAACAGAACGCAAAAACGTATTTTTATCAACTCACAATAATTGTGTAATATATGATGTAATTTGTGTTCCTCACAAAATCACTCCTGCTTCATCTCATACAAGTGTATCTTTATTTTCCTGAATAAAATCAGACGCAAATTTTTTCAAACCAGCATCTATCACACGAACAACTCTATATTGTTTCAATCCATATTGAAAGGTAAGCTCTACTTTTGATGGTTGTTTTTCATCTAAAAAATGACTTTTCAAAAACTCTGTTTTTATTCTCACAAAATCTGTTCCTGAAGGTCAAAAAAGTGCATATCAAATCGCATCCAAAATACTTGATTTTCCAGCTCAATTTTTTCAAAAAATCAAAGAAAAATCATCTTGAAAAAATATTTCTTCTTGACGAAAACGACGATAATTCAAAAGTTTTAAAGAAAGAAGCTTCATAAAGTCATATTATAAATATCAATTCAGATTATACGAAAAAAAAACTCAAATGCAATTTGAGTTTTTTCTATTTTTCTCATATCATAAATTTTTTAAATCCTTGCCAAATATTTTTCAAAGTCGAAATATTTCCTTCTTTTTGAAATCATTTTGTTTGAGTTTCATCACAAGGATTTCTATTTTCTCAAATAAGCATTTCTTCTTCTTGATGAGAATATCAACGATAATCTTTCAAACCAGTACGAGATTGAATTTCAGCAATTTTTTGTCTTTCTTTGAGAATTTTTTCATGTTCGGCTTGTTGTTGTTCTGGAGTAAGTTGTGGTTTTTCTGTTTCAACATACATTTGTAAAGCATCACAATTTTTTTCTGACATATGCAAATATTTAAAAATAACTGAAATAGTATAACATAAAATTTAAAAAATACAAAAAATCACTCATACGAGTGATTTTTTATTATTATTTCAACAACATCAATTCAAACTTCAACAATTGAAGTGCAAGATATTGATTATTTACTTTTTTAGGAAGTGAGATATCTTGTGGATATTTCATTGTGAGGTTAAAAATAGCATTTTCTACATTTTCAATAACTCTTTGGTGAACTATGTCACGCTTATCTGATGGAACTTTTTGAAGTGCTTTTTCATATTGTTTTACAATATTTTTTACCTGTTTTTGCATATTTGAACTCAATCTTTTTTGAATCGTTTCATAAAAGTTTTGATCATTTTGAGAAAGTTTTCCAACTTCTTTTAAACATGACCATTGTTCTTGTTTTCATTCTCCATAAATATCTTCACAATACATCATAGTCATTGCTCAAAGTTTTCCATTCCAAATTTGAACAGTATTACAACCATCTGTTGCAACTTCACAAGTTTTCCCTTCTGATGCTAAGAAATCATCTCCAGTAAAATACACTTTTTTAGATGTTGTAGTAACTTCTACCATATCAGTTGAAACTCCTCTTGTAATGGTACCTCAAACTTCTGCATTTGCATTGAGTATAAAAAGAGATACTATAAAAATTGATAATAATTTTTTCATAATAATAATTTTAAAAAATAATTTTTTAGGCCTTGCAATATCTATAACGAACATTTCTCTCAAAAGTGACAAAGAAAATAAAAACCTGAATTTATTCAGGTTTTTATATATTTTCAGCAATAATTTGTTTGAGATCTTCAATCCCTTTTCCATCATACGTAGAAATAAACATCGGATTAAAATCAAGAAATCTTACTCTTAAATCATCAATTTGTTCTTGAGAAAGTACATCTATTTTATTAAACACATACAATCTTTTTTGTGTTGCTTTAATATTTTTTAATATATCATCAACGACTTGTACTTTTTCCTCAAGTTTTGGGTCACTTGCATCAATTACATGCAAAAGTAAATCAGATTCAATACTATCTTCCAGAGTTGAAGCAAAAGCTTGAATTAAATTTGGAGGTAAATCTCTGATAAATCCTATCGTATCGTTTACCAAAATTTCTTTTGGTTTTTGGTATACTTCATCATTTTTCTCTTGTGAAAAAACAAGCATTTTCCCCACACTCGTACCAAGCGTTGCAAAAAGTTTATCTTCGGATAATACTCATTTTCAAGTCAAAATATTCATAAGACTTGATTTTCCAGCATTGGTATATCCAACAATTCCAACAGTAGAAAGTCATTTTTTAGTTCTTGAATTTCTATGTACTTCTCTCACCTTTTTATAGTGAGATAATTCTTTTTTAATGGCTTCTTCACGCTGAGATAAGTGACGTTTCATGATTTGAGTATTGGTTTCTCATTTTCAACGAGAACCTTTATTTCAACCACTTCCTTGACTTCCAAGCTCTTCACTCATTCCAAAAATTCTTGGTCACATATGTTTAATAGAAGCAAGTTCTATTTGAAGTCGTGATTCCATCGTTTTTGCATTTTTCTCAAAGATTTTCAAAATTAAATCCACTCTATCCCATGCTTTTGCTCAAATTTCTTTTAATTTTTCATTGATATTATACATTTGAACTGGTTTGAGAATATTTCCTAAAATCAGAAGTTTTGCTCCTGATTCCTCCATTTGTTCCATAATTTCCTCAAGTTTTCCACTTCAAATATACGTTCCATAATCAGGAACTCATCTTTTTTGAATATGTTTTAAAATCACAACTCACCCATAGGTATTCACCAAATTTTCTACTTCCTCCATACGTGCTTGCATATCAGCATCTTGTCTCATTTCCAGTGGTAAAACATCTGCAATAAATACTTTAAGATTTTCATTTTGATATTCGAGATTTTGTTGAATTTGTTCTAATTCTCTTAAATTTTTCGTCATTTTTTATAGTTAATAAGTAAATCTCCTTTTTACACATTTCATCTGTTTGTTCTCATGATCAATTTTTTAGAAAATAAAGTAGTAAAATTATAATGATTTTTTAGAGAAATACAAAATTTTACTTTTTTCTATTTTTTCTTGCTTTTTTAAAAAATACTTTTATTATGGGCTTAATATTCATAACAAATCATATATGAACACAACTATTGTATCATTCAACTGGTATCATTCTCAACTGAAATAGCAGTTTGAGACTTTTTTGGTGTTCAAAAATTCTTGATTTTTCCTTTGAAAACTGTTATTTCTATAATTTTATAGCACAATAACAGTTTTTTTATTTTCTTATTTTTCACATATGTTCAGTACAAATCTTCAATCTACAATTTGGTATCATGCTCAACTGGAATAACAGTTTTGCTTTTTCAAAATGTCAAAAAATTCCTCTAACTGTTATTTCTGAAATATAAAAATTCCGAAAATAACAGTTTTTTATTTTTTTAATTTTCTCATATGTTTACAAAAAAAAGAATTTTCCAGCTTATTTGGTATCACCTGCTTGGCTATTTCCATTGAAAACATCTTTCATTATTTCCTTATATTCTAATTTTAAAAATATGAAACCAAATATTATTCCTGATTTTCAGGAGCAAAACCCTTTTGAAGAATGAGAACAACTCATGCAAAATATATTTTTTAATTCCTGTTTTCACCCAAATGAATTTGGAATTTGAAGTTACAGAGTGACCTCTCTCATAAATATGGCTCAAAAATGAAAAGAATTCAATATTTCTCCTGAAAATTTTGTTATTCCTTACCTTGATACTTTGAGTAAATGAAAATTAAAAGGTTTTCCAAATATTCAAATGAAAAACAAACAACCTCTTGTGAATAATTTAGCTGATACTCTCAACAAACAAATTCCTCTTAAACAAAAAATTCAATCTCTCAATCAAATCTACTTGGAACTTCTTGAATTACTTCGATTGAATGATAAAATTCCTCACAATGAAGTTCTGGTATTTATAAATGAAATTTTGAATGAAACATGAGTTTTTTCAGAAATCAGAGATTTTATAAAAATAGAAAAATGACTCAAAGAAAATAAACTCAATGAATTTATTTTTTTCCTATTTCAAGAAAAAATAAATCTTTTCCTCCAAGAATCATACAAAAATATAAGAAAATACTTTCAAGAAAAACCAACTTCTTGTACTTCAAACAACGAAATTCTTTGATTTATTCAAAATATTATACTTTCAAAAGTTATTCAAACCTGTTTTACCACAGAACAACAACAAGATATGAAACAACTCTGAATTTTAGAAGAAAATCGTATTCAAATTCCTTTTTTACAATTTCATAAAAAAAATTGAGTTTTTATAGATGCTCTGAAAAATATCATACAATCCTCTCAACTTGGGTGAAATTTTTTAGAAACATTTTTTACAAAACTTTTAGAAAAAAGAACTGATGTGGTACAAATTGCTGATTTTTGAAATGAAAATCTCAGCAAACACCTCTGTATAGGAAAAAACGAAGAAAATACACTTGCATTTTACATCAGAGATGAAAATAAAAAAATTTCTCAAATTGATAAACAGTTATTTTTCTCTCTTCTCACTCCGGAAAATCCAACTCGTGTCGCATACTGCTGAAATATATTGATGTTTTTAAAATCTATTTTTTGAAGTAAACATATTGGATCTGAAAGAAATTTTAGAATTCTCTGCCAACAAACACTCCAAGATTTTTTCTGACACAATGAATACGATGAAAAAATACTCTCATGACAACTCTATGATACTTTTGATGAAAAATCTGATAATACCACAAAAAAACTTGCTGGATCTATTGGAACTATCCCAGCAGATATGACAAAAATGATTTTTTTACCAATACTCCACACTAAAAATCAAATTCAAAAAGCTATTTGAAATAATCTCTCCATTCCAGAATGTGATAGAATAAAAATTTTTGAGTGATTTGCAAGCGAAAAACTGACAAAATTCAGTGATAAAAAATCTGATTTTGATTTTTCCTCTCAAAACAATACTATAACAGCATACTTAGAATTCTTATTTTTATGTTTTAACTCAAAAAAATAATATGAAAAATATAATAAATTATGATATTGATTTCTGAAAAATTCCAACTGAAATTAAGAAATATCTCTATATTCACAATGATATTTATAGAAATATGCCGATTCACCCAATTTCTCAAAAAGAAACGATAGTGGAGATTTTTCCATCAGAAATAGCTCTCTCACCTTTTTGGGAGGACGATTTTTCTCCAACTGGAAATCAAGAAATCGATTTTCTTCTCCAGTTAGAGGGAAAAATCTTACAGGAATATTCAAAAGAAAATACCTTAAAAATAGAAGTTCGTCAATCAGTAAAGGAAAAACTTATACTGATACATAAAGAACTCTCATCTCTTGGATTCCGTCTTGTGATAAAAATATGATTGCGTCCTATTGAAGTACAAAAAAGACTTTTTGAAGAAATATTTCAATATTTCCAAAAGTCTTTTCCAAAGAAAACACAAGAGTATCTGTATGAAGAAGTCACCCAATTTGTTTCTGATCCATCAAAAAATATCTCCCCTCATACAACTGGTGGAGCAGTTGATGTATTTTTACTCAACCATGATGGAACACAAGTGGATATGTGATGTCCTGTAAATCATATTTGAGAAGAAGCAAACCTCACAACTGAAAAAATTTCCAAAAAACAAAGACAAAATCGAAATATCCTCATAAATACTTTTTTAAAACACTGATTTTCTTCTTTAGCAAGTGAATGGTGGCATTTTTCATATGGAGACCCATATTGGGCAAAATTTTACGGAAAAAGTGAAGCCCTCTATTGAATCTATAAAAAAATGTAAAAGACTCAAAATTTTACTTTCTCAAAAAAGTTCTTATAATACATTCATATATTTTCTAAAACATATTCATATGATTTTTAACATTGAAAATACTTTTGAAATCATTCGAAATGATATTGTGAATAACATTCAATTTTTCTGACCAAAGTTGGTTGGAGCGCTTCTTATAGTGATTGTATGATACCTTATTGCTCGTTTTTCTTATATTTTTTTGATGTTTTTATTTAAAAAATTCAAACTCAATGAAATTGTAGATCGATTCAAAGTAAGTATGGATCAAGAAAGTCTCGAAGAAAATTGAAAAAAAACGAATAAAAAAAATACCATCATCCCTTCTCGTTTTACTGATAAAATAAAAGTGGATGATAGTATTGCAAAATGAGTCGGAATTTTCATGTTTCTCATATTTTTTCGTCTTGCTATTACCTATATAGGAATTACTGAAATTGAAGTTTTTCTTAAAGATTTGATTGATTATCTTCCAAACTTATTTGTGGGAATTTTGATCTGATTTTTTGGAATTCGTTTTGCAAATTTTATCTATGATGTTATTTATCATACTCTTTCTGTTACCAAAGAAAAAACAAGTAAAATTATAGCCTATTCTGGAAAAATAATTATTCTATTTTTTACGTTGATGTTATTTCTTGATTATACAAAAATCGTGAGTGAATTTATTATAAATACGATTTTGATCTGATTTATCTCAATGCTTGCTCTTGCTGGATGACTTGCGTTTGGACTTGGATGAAGAGATATTGCACATGAAATTTTAGAAAGTTTTAGAAAGTAAACTCGTGATTTTCACGAGTTTTTATTTTTGCTTTTCATCATTTTTTTCATATAATCTGTGCGATATTTTTTAAAATTTTTTTCTCAAATGAAATACAAGGTTTTTGGTTGTAAAGTAAATAAATATTATACTGATGAATGGTTAAATAGTCATTATTTAAGTGATAAAAATGGGGTTTTTATCGCAAGTTGTGTTGTAACAGATAAAGCAAAAAGAAAATGGCTCAAATTTGTGCGTGATGAACTAAAGACCATTAAAGAAAATGAAAAAATATTTATTTCAGGATGTGGTGCATTTGAAAAATGAGAAGAAAATCAAGCATTTTTTGAAGTTTATACAGATCTTAAAGGATTTGAAGATAAAATAGAAATTCTTCCAGAATCTCCTCATCAAAACAAAAAAGAATGGAATACTCAAAAAGAAAACATTCCAAAAATTAACTTATCCTCAAAACTTGGATGACTCAAATCTATCTACACAAAAAAATTTATTGTGATTCAATGATGATGTGATAGTTTTTGTACATTTTGTCTCACAGTTATAAAAAGAGGAAAACATTATTACAGAAGTAAAGAAGATATAGTAGACGAAATTACTGATTTTGAGATGAGATGAGGAAAAGAAGTCGTTCTCACTTGAGTAAATCTCTGTGCTTGGGGACTAGAACACACCAATGATTTTGCAAACTCAAAATTTGCTGAACTTTTGGAATATATTCTTGAAAAAACAGAAATTCCAAGAATTAGAATTAGCTCTTTATGACCTGAATTTATCAACGAAAAAGTACTAGAGCTTTTCAAAAATAAAAGAATTTATCCTCATTTTCACTTTTCTATTCAATCAGGATCAAGCAATGTTTTAAAAGCCATGAGAAGACACTATGATGGTAATTTCATGAGAAATTTGCTTGAAAAAACAAAAAATATTACAAGAGAAGATTGAGTGGAAATAAGTATTTGAGCAGATTTAATTGTCGGATTTCCAAACGAAAGTGATGAAGATTTTTTAGAAACGCTTGAACTTGTTGAAAAATATCATATCACCAAACTCCACGCGTTTCCGTTTTCAAATCACACACTTGGAGAACATGTTCCAGCAAGTTTTTTTCCTCATCAAGTAGATGAAAAAATAAAAAAAGAAAGACTTGATACACTTCTACAAAGAGGTGAAGAAAAAAGACAAGAATTTATTACTTCTCAAGTTGGAAAAACTTTTGAAGTACTGATTGAAAGTGTCAAATGAAGTGAATGGAAAGGATGGAGCGAAAACTACATTGAATGTCATCAAGACAATTTTGAAATTATTTCAGGAAAAATTTGAAAAAATGAATTAGTGATTGGGAAATTAAAATCATAAAAAGCCCTCGCATTGCGGGGCTTTTTTGTACTTTTTCAGTGAATCACAAGTTCACCTTCATCAGTACATAACAAGACCTTTCCAGAATAAGACTGTGCTAATTCTTTGTCAGTTGTGTAGAGATCGCCAGCAATTTCACAAAATCGGTCTTCTTGAGCGGATAAATAAATATCATTACTCGCTCCTTCCACCAAACAATATACATCCGATTTTGCTTGAAGCACAGACAATATATCAGGTGAAAATGATTTTGTTCTTTTTCTGGTATGTAAAGTTTGCATATGCAATTCCTCTTTGGTTTTTATTTTTGTTGTTTTTCAAAAAACAACGTTGCATAGAATACTGATTTTTTATAATTTGTCAAACAAAAAATTCTCTAGAAAGAGAATTTTTTATGCCTTTAAGTTAATGTATTCAGTATTTTCAGTTCCCATGTCTGCTTTGAGTTTAAAAACATCAATTTCTTCTTTATGTTGACCAAGTGTATGAAGAAATAAATCCTTTCCTTCTCCAAAAGGAACTACCACTCTTGCTTCAATGTTTTCTACAATTTTTGGAGAATTTTTTGTTCCAATAATCAGTAAAATATCCACATCACCAAAAAATGAAGTAATTTCTTCTTTCATTTCAAATGATTCTTCAAAAATAACTAACAAAGTTTTTGATTCTGTTACAATAGAATAAAACAACTTTTCTTCGTATTCTTTTACTTCTACAAGCACTCATGATTTCTCATATTCTCATGGAAAATCAACTCCAAAATTTTGAATTGATACCGTTTTTGAAACAGTATCTACCTCAATTGAAGCATTTTCTGAATTTTTGATTTTTAAAATATTTCCTTGATTTTGTAATTCAATCATATAATACAATAATTAAATAAAATATGTTCTATTTTTTCCAATAATTCCTGTTAAATCAAATTTTACATCTGATATTTTTTTAATATCCTCAATATTTACCCACTTATATCATACAAATCTTTCTTCTTTTTGTGGACGAGGTTCATCATTTCATTTATATTTTATGAGAAACAAATACACATCCTTATCAATCAAAGGATTATCTTGCAAATGTCCTGCTGTAAAAGTATAATTAAGTTTTGTAATAAATTTAATAATTTCTAAATCTTTTTGATCAAGCCCTGTTTCTTCAGCTGTTTCTCTCAATGCTGTTTGAGAAGCCGTTTCTCACTCTTCCATGTGTCATTTTGGAATCACAAGTTCTGTTTGTCATTTGGAATTGATCCATTCAAGAAGTAAAATATCTATCGTATTATTGTTCTTGCGGTACACAACACCTCAAGAACTTTTTTCATATATTCTTGCCATAACTTTTTTCTGGTTAAATTTTTTTCATAATACCTAAAAATTGAAAAAACACAAACCATTTTTTGATTTTTGTTGTCTTATTTTTTGCTTTTGCATAAAAATTATGATAAACTATATGTACAAACAAAAAATAAAAACATAAAAAATAAATTATGGAAAACAAAAATACAAATCTCGACATTCTCGCTGATTTTTTAAGAGAAGAAAATACAATTATTTTTGATCCTCTCGAAGAAATCGTTCAAACTTCTCAAAATATCCAATCTGAAGAAGTTCTATCTGAAAATCATGTCGAAAATGATATTCTTGCTCTTATGGAAGAATATGGAGTTCAAGAAGAAGAGAAAAGCCCAAGTTATCTAAAAACAATAGTTTCTCAATGAATTTTCTTGTGAAAATATATTCTTACATCAAGCTTCATTTTTGTATTGTTATTAGGTACTACAAATTATAGTGCGTACTTTGAAATAGCAAAAAGTTACCTCAATCCAGAAGCTCTTGAAAATACAAAAAATGGACTTTATGCATCTATTGAAGCAAGTAGTTTTGAAAAACAAAAAGAAGAAACTCTTTCTGAACAAAAAATGATTGAAGAGGCAATATCAAACGAACAAAAACTAGAAATGGTAAAAAACAAAAATTATCATTCTATGGAAAAACTCAATCATATTCGTGCAGAGAAAGATATTTCTCTCAATATTGATATTACTCCTTATGAAAATAGAATTGTTATTCCAAAAATTGGAAAAAATATTCCTTTAGTTGATGTGGAAAATAAAACCGTTCAAAATGTTTCTCAACTTCATGAGATTTTTATGAAAGAACTTGTTAATGGAATTGTCAGATATCCTGGAAGTGCAAAACCTGGTCAAGATGGAAATAGTTTCATTTTTGGACATTCATCAAATTTTCCTTGGTTAGAATGAAAATACAATGATGTATTTGCTCTGTTAGATAGTGTAGTTTTTTGAGATGAAATTATAGCATATTATGATCAAAAAAAATACATTTATAAAGTAACTCAAAAAAAAGTAATTCGTCCATGAGATACTTCTGTACTTCAACCTGTTGAAGGAAAAAAACAAATCACTCTCATGACATGTTGGCCAGTTGGAACAACGATAAATAGAATGATTGTTATTTGAGAACTTGTAGAAATAAAATAATTTAATGATAAGAAAATAATATGAAAATAGATGGATTTACTGTATTACCTCTCAGTCCTGCTGAAATATTAGAATGAGTTTCACAACATTCTCTTTTGATTGTGAATCTTATATGATGAATTTGTGTGATTATTATAGGAATAAGTTTGGTGTATTATATTTTTCCTGCTCTAAAACAGTATAGAGAAGCGAGAACCACACATCAACTCAAAGCACAAAAAAAAGCATCATTACAAAAAATTCTTATTCAAAAGGAAATCGAAGAAGAAATTGAAAAAGAAATCGAAGAAGAGACAAAAAAGAAATTTGTTCAAAATAAATAAGACATCATAAAGATGTCTTATTTATTTCTATAATATAAACTATAGGTGAGAAAAATATTATAAAACAGAAGAAAAAACATTAAAAAGGTTAAAAAAGAAAAACCAACTAATGAAACCAAATGAATTTTCCAATAAATAAACGCAGAAAAAACACTCAAAAATGCAAATGAATTCATAAAAAATATAAAATATACTCCCCTTTTTAACTTATAGAAATAATGAAATACTTTCTTTGTTACCATTCTCATTAAAATCAACCAAAACAACAAAAGAGTAGCTCAAAAAAAGAGAAAAAAACCAAAATATGCATAATATTCTACCACAAATATATTTATCAAAATCACACACAACAATACACTCAGTGCCACACAATTCAAAAGAAGTTTTGTTGGAAAAATACGATATACTTCAGCTACATTTGGAAGTCTTCTCAATTCCTTTACTAATTCATCATAATTATCATTTGTTGATACAAAAATATCTAAATATAAAATACCTCTTTTATGATTGTATTTAATTTTATGAATTTCTATTCATAATTGACTCAATACATTTACAAAATGAGCTACAATTTTTGGATCTCAAATTTTCGTTCCTACCTTAAAACTTATTTCATGTGTAACATCAGAAATTTCTGTGAAAGATGTAATATATTGTATCACTGTCTCTACATGAATTTCTTTTGTAGCAATAGAAAAATACAACATTCACTGATCATAGAGTCAAAAATGATTCATAACAGATTTTTGAATTTTCTCTGGTAAAAGAGAAAAATCTTTTCCCATTGTATCTGTTAAAGCTATATTTAACTGAAATTTTCACCAATCCAAAAGCAAATGTTTTGCATATCTTTTCAAAATTTTTATCATTCCAACTTGAGCCACTGCCGTTTTCATAAATAACAGAGATTCAACTCGATATTTCAAATATATATCTTCAGATGTTTCAATATGAATTTTATCTCCATTTTTCAGTTCTGTATATAAGTCAGATGAAGTTTTTCCATTTACTATCACTTTTTCAAAATATAACACACTTTTTTCTCACTGAGCAAACAAAAAATCCAACACAATACTTCCCTTTGGAAGAGTATATGTTTTCCCATCCTGATCAAAACATTTAATATCTGTAGTAAGTACTTCATTACGAAGTTGTTCTAAAAATCATTTTGAATCAATGGTATGTTTTTGAATATCTAAAATTCATTTCATCCATTCCGGTAATGTAGAAAACTCTAAACCAAATCATTTATACATAAAATGAGCTGCCATTCCTGTTTTATTGAGTTCAAACATTTCATAGGTTTGAATTTGAAATTCAAGCATATTTCCATCGTGATCATATACTGTTGTATGAAGAGATTGATATCCATTTTCTTTTGGCATCGAAATATAATCCTTAAATTTATCTTCTTTCAACTGAAATAACTGATGAATATGTCACAAAATTCTATAACAATCATCCTTTTTTTCACAAAGTATACGCATTGCCAAAAAATCATATACATTTCCAATATCCAAATTTTTCCCTTCAATTTTCTTATATAAAGAATGAAGTGATTTGATTCGAGAAGATATATTATATCTGATACCAATTTGATCTAAATCAGATGCAACTTTTTCATATGCTTTTATAATAATTTGTTCGTATTTTTGTGTATCTTTTCCAAAAATTTTATTTAATTTTTTGTATTGTTTTTCATCAATATATTGAAAACACAATTCATTGAATTCTCATAAAAATTCTCAAATAGACAAAAAATTCAATATCGGTAAATATAATTGTTCGGATTCTTTTGCGATACGATATCTTTTTTGTTGTGGAAGATATTGCAACGTTTGTAAATTGTGCAAACGATCTGCAATTTTTATCAAAAACATACGAATATCATTTCCTGCAGTAACAAATTTTCGTTTCAACGCTTCACATTCTCAATCTGTCATATCCACTTGATAGTATATTTTGGAAAGTTGATATGTTCAAATTACCAAATCAGCAATCTCTTTTCAAAAATTGTGTTGTAAAACATCAACATCTATTTTAGAATTATCCAAAACATCATGCAATAAAGCTCACACAATTGTTTTTTCATCTGCTTCAATACGAGTTAAATGAAGTGCTGCATGAAGTGGATGAATAATATAAGGTTCTCCCGAAATTCTTTTTTGATCTTTATGTGCATCATATGCAAACAAAAAAGCCTTTTCCAGCATCAAAAATTGAGCATCTCTTTGATACTTTTTTATCGATTCACATAACTGATCATACAAATCAAAAACCTCTTTCTCCATTTGCAAGATTTCAAAAAATACAAAATTATGCATATTTTAGCACGCTTTTAACAAAAAACAATTATTTTTTTCTTTTTCTTGTTTTTTTATATAATATATGTAATTATTTTTTAGAAGATCAATATGGAAATTTTATTTATGGCATATTTATTTATTTTTTGAGTATTATTTGGAAGTTTTGCTTCAGTTATTATTTCAAGACTCCGTGAAAATCAAGCAGGAATTATTTCAGGAAAAAGTGAATGTCCAAAATGTCATCATTCACTTTGAGCAAAAGATCTTATTCCTATTTTTTCTTTTCTCTCTACAAAAGGAAAATGCCGTTATTGTGGTACTAAAATCTCATATTTTTATCCATTTTTAGAAATTTGTTTTGGAATATTATTTATTGCCACAGCATATTTTTTTGTAGATATTTGATGAGTCATTTCAGGAAACACTCAAGAAATTGTTTCATTGTTTTTTTATCTCTTTTTTTGATTTGGAACTCTGATATATGTAATATATGATATTTTATATTTAGAAATTCCAGAAAGTATTTTACTCATACTGATTATTGGAACTTTTATCGCTCTTGTATGACAAAATTTTTGAATTGTTTCAATTTTTCCATTTTTAGAAAATAATATTGCTTTAAGTATAGAACAACATCTTGTACTCATATCAGGTTTTGTTGGAAGTATCCTACTTTTATATGCAATTATGTGGAAAGGTTGGAGTTATTTGGTAGATCTTTGAATACTCGGATTCATTGCTTGTTTTTGGTGAATTTTATTTTTTTGGAATATTCCTCTTCATGAAACGATCTTTGGAAGTACGTTTTTGTGAGCGTTTGCAATATTTTTATTTTTATTTTTACAAATTCTGATTTCAAATGGAAGAGCAATGTGATGATGAGATTTAAGAATTGCTATTTTAATGGGAATGATTTTATGAATTTCAATGAGTTTTTGGTGAATTTTAGCAACTTATATTTTTTGAAGTATAATAGGAGTAATTATTCTTATTTTCACAAAAACAAAAGCATATTATCAAAGTAAGAAAAAATTTCTCAACCAAGTTCGCCACATACTTGGTCTCAAAACAAAAAAAATAGAAATTGATACACAAATTCCATTTTGACCATTCTTAGCAATTGGAATGTATGTTACACTTTTATATGGAAATGAAATAAGATTATTTTTACAAAACTATTTATAAAACAAAAACAATATTTGTAAATTTATTTTCCTTTTACAAAAGCCATTTTTAAGTTAAAATTGAAGTAAATATTTTTTAATATAAAAACAAAATGGAAAAGAAAAAAATTCTTGCGATAAAAGATTTTATCGAATCTGCTGAAAAATCAGTAAAAAATGCAAAAAAACTTCTCACAGAAATTTTGAGAGAAGAATGAGTGAGTCTTGATGAACTCACTCTTGATACATCATGACTCACTGGATACCAAAGCGAAGATAATAAAATAGTAGAGGGAGTTTTTACTGGTGAAGAAATGCTTGGAGCTGATGGATATCGCTATCCTGTTCCTTCAAATTATTCTTCAAAATCAAAACTTGTTCAATGAGATAAACTCAAACTCACCATTGATCCAACAGGAAAAATGCTCTACAAACAAATTCAACCAATTGAAAGAGAAAGCAAAGTTGGACTTCTTGTGAAAGATAACGGAAAATTTCAAGTCGTTGCTGAATGAGTGAGTTATAGTGTCCTTACTGCAGCAGTAACACACTTTAAATGAGAAATTTGAGACAGTGTTGCTGTATTGCTTCCAGCAGGAAAAACTGCAACTTTTGCTGCTATTGAAGCAGTAATCCCAAAATCATAAGACTTGTAAAAGTCTTTTTTATTTTACTTTTATAGTAAAACCACTATACTTTATTCTTGATTTTATTTGTTAAAATATTTCCTATGTTTTGAAAAAATAAACCTCTTTTGGATACGCAAAATCATGACTTTCTGAAAAAACTCATCATATTGAGTATTTTCATTGCAATTGCTTTTCTCCTCTACAATATCATTCATATCATAATTATTTTATGTTTTGCTATTTTTCTAAACATTTTATTTGCACCTTTTCTCAATAAATTAAATTCTTGGAGAGTAGGAAATGGTATTTGAATGATGTTAATTTATATTATCATTCTTTTATTCATTTTGATAACATTTTTTGCAATTGTTCCAATTTTTGTGAAACAAATAGGAATTTTATCTCAACTTGCATACACATTTATCAATAATCTGGTGATTTCATATAATGCAAATGGAATTGATGGGCTTGGTTTACCTGCAATTTTTGATCTATTTCTTGCAAATCTAGATATCAATGCAATACTCAATTCGATCAGAGATAATATTTGACAAATTTCAGCGTTTGCCAGTGAAAATCTCAAAACATTTCTCACAAATGGTGCAGGAATTCTCTTTTCTATTACAAATATGTTATTTAATTTCGTACTTTTATTTATCTTTACTTTTTTTATTGCCCTTGAAAGAAAACAAATCAGACAATTTTTCTATGATGTGATTCCAGAAAATATTTCTTCTTATCTATTTTCTCGAGAATCTCAAATCGTAAATACCCTTTCAAATTGGTTAAAGAGTCAACTTTTACTTGGTTTTTGTATGTTTGTTATCACATTTCTTGCATTATTTATTTTATGATTGTTTGGAATAAAATTAGAAGGAATTTTCACTCTTGCTTTGATTGCAGGAATGATGGAATTTGTTCCATATCTTGGTCCGATTCTTGCATTACTTCCAGCTCTTGCTATTGCTCTTTGAATTTCATATAAAGCAGCTATTATTGTTGTTATTATTTATATTATCATTCAACAGCTGGAGAATAATGTTTTAGTTCCATTTATTATGGGAAAAACGCTTTCATTGTCTCCATTTTCCGTATTGATAGGAATGATGATTGGATGAAGTATTTTTGGAATTATTTGAATTATTATTGCTGTTCCAATTGTTGCACTTTCACAAATATTTATTCAAGATTTTCTCAAAAGAAAAAAATGAAAACTTTCAATAAAAAAATCAGAAGAATAAAAAAATATTTCACTCAAATGAGTGAAATATTTTTTTATTTCCCAAAGGAAATTTCATAATTTTGATCTGATTTTCAAAAATTGTGAGACGAGATTTTTACATCTGAAAGAGCAAATACCTCATTTCCAATCCAAAGAGCTCTTTTCACAAAATTTTTCGAATATTCCCAGCTTTTTGATGCAAGATATTCTCAAATTGGAGAATCTGCATAACAATATTTTGGAACATATTTTTGTTGTATTCTTGCTTCACAATGCTCTTCTCCATTTAGAAGTTTTACACAAACAGGTGTTGAAGAAGAAGTATTTCAAGAATAAGTATTACATTCTTTCAGTCTTGCCTCTTTCACAAGAGCATCATCCATATGACTGATACGAGATTGTTCTTGAATTCCTGTGTTTTTATCAATTGTTATTCATAAAACTCCATTGAAAAAATCAATATATCTATACAAATCTTGTCCATCATTTTGACGAAGTGTTACTGGAAGTAACAAAGTATTTTTTGCAGCATTCCACATAAACATTCTTGGATTTGTGAGAGCTTCACTCGTACTTCATGCTCATCCAAATGTTTGAGTAAATTTTTGTTTTGCAATCATTCCTTTATATTCTCATGAATCACATTTTTTTTGTTCGTCTGATGAAAGTGAAACATCTCCACATTTTTTGTCGTAATTTATTTCATATAAATCTACTTTTACTCACGCATTGATAATTCATCCCCATTGATTTTCCACCGTATCATATCAAATTCCTATCAAATGTTTTTCATCATAAGGGTGAAGATATGTACTATATCATGGCATTTTAAGTTCTCATAAAACAGTTGGTTTTTCTGGATTTTTGACATCAATCACAAATAAAGGATCAATTTGTTCAAAGGTAATCAAAAATAATTTATCTCAAATATAACGACTTGCTTTGAATTGTTCTCATTTTCCAAGCTGTGTTAAACTTCACTTGAGCTTCAAATTTTTATCTAAAATATATAAATCTGTATACGATTCATTTTGAGTATTTTCCCAACTATTGATACTTGTCAAAATTCTAAAATTCCCTCCATTTTCATCCATACTGTATTGAGTAAGTGGACTTCCAGGGATAAGAGCCGAATCCTGATATGAAATTTTTGCTCAAGAAATATTGAGTTTATGAACTAATGTATTTGCTCCTCTTGGATACCATGGTGCAAAACATCATCTTCCTACTGGACACGTAAAATTATACGATTGATACATATGAGATGTCAAATAGAGATTTTCTAAACTCATATATATTTCTGCATTATTTCCAACAATAACTTTTGTTTCTACTTTTTGACTTGGATTTTTAATATTGATAGCTGAAATAATCGTATAACTTGGTGAAAAATCATAATTTTTCAAAGTTTCTTCATCTGGAAGCACATATTCTATAGCATCACAATTACTCACATTTCAAGCAGAAATATTATATGGAACTTTTTTTCATGAAACAGTTACATTTTGTGCAGAAGGAACTGAAGTTCTTGAAAGATCAGTCTTTTTTGGAAGAATTTTTCCAGCACTTAGATCAATATTTTCTTCTGTTTGAAATGTATAATACGGAATCTGAAAAGAATTATTTGATAAAACATATACATAATCCCCTATTCTTCTTGATTGAGTCATACTTCCATCAATCATATAGAGTTTTTCTAAAACTGGTGTTGTTGGATTTTTAATATTATACACAATCACATACGTTTTACTATTTCTATCAATCCAAAAACCTCATTTTGAGTAGTCTGTTTGTGAATATCCAGAAGAAACAATAGTGAGTGTTCCATCAGCGAGATACAAAACTGGAGTATAAAATTGTGTTGGAACTTGTATTTTTTTCACTACTTTTTGATCTCAAACAGATGCTATAATAACAGCTTTTTGTGTTTCATTATAATAATAGATGTATTTCCCATCGGTTTTTACAATATCTGATTCATCCACTCAAAGCACTTGTGTATTTGTTTGAGAAAAGTCTGTTTTTTGTTCAACAGCAGGTGCATTTACTCCATTTGTATTTGCTATCGCACCTCCATCCATTTCCATCACCATCATATCATCAACAGCAATTTCCCATCATCCTCATCTGATCGGATATCCCCAAGAATTTTTGTTATTTTTCCAATATTCTTTGATATAATCTCATAAAACTCATTCCATCTCGCGACAACTTTGAAATGATTGAAGAGAAAAATCTGCTTGAATTTGTTTTGGAGCTTGATCTTGTAAAGCATCAATTAAAGAAGTATCCTCAACACTTGCAAAAGTTCCCAAAGGGAATAAAAGTGCTGCAAAGAGAAAAATAGATTTTTTCATAATACCATTTTAAAAAATAAAATTTTTTGTACCTTATTATAACGAAATTTCAAAGAAAAAGTGACAATATATTTATCTCTCTTCCTGAAATATATCAAAAAATACTTTTAAAGCTAATGTTTGATCTATAAAAAATGGACTGGTAGCAAAAGTTATGACATCTGCTTTATTCATTGCATCTTTTATAACTTCCATTTTAAGGTTATAATCTATAAAATCAAGTCCCGGTTCAAAGAAATCCAAATCAATATTACAAATCACACCAGATTGTATTTGTTTTATTCATTCTCAAGAATATTTTTCTAAATAATTTTGTAAATTTGCCTCATTTCTCACTTGAAAAATTTCTCATACAATTCCTTCTTTTTGAGCTGGAACAATATAATTTCCAACATTCAAAGTAAAATTTACATAATCAAAAACTTTTTGTAAATCTTTTGCCTCATCGTTTGATAAATATATTTCAGGATCTCGCATATCTGAATGTTCATCGATATGAATGAGTAAATTATTATTTCAAATTTTTCATCAGGAACGAGCCAAGTACCAAAAATACAATGCATGATTATGATTATCAAAAAGATAGACATCTTTATTTTGCCATTCAAAATGATAAAAATTCTTCAGTCATTTTGCCTCAATAAGAGTGTTTTCAAAATCAAAATCACTAAAAACAATTTCATTCCCAAGCTGTATTTCATCAAGATTTTTTATTTCTATCAAAGACGGAACAAAAAGTTTTTTTATGCGTTTTTCCTCAAAAGACAAAGCATTATTTCCATGATTTTTCGTAATATAAAAAGATTTTTTGTACAGTGTCATATTTTTTATTTCTAATAATTTAAATTTTCTTTATAATACAAACAATATTTATAAAATCAAAAAATGCAAAAAAAAGAACTCATAGAAAAATTTACCAAAGTCGTATTTGAAATGTATCCAAACGCTCAAACCGAACTCACATATGAGAATAATTTTCAACTGCTTATTGCTGTTTTAATGTCTGCACAAACAACAGACAAACAAGTCAATAAAACCAATGAAATATTTTTTCAATACCTCAAATCTCCACAAGATTGACTCAATTTATGAGTTGAAAAAATGACTCAATTGATTTCTTCCATCTGATTTTATAAGACCAAAGCAAAAAATATTTTCAAAACTTCTGAAATTCTTTCACGAAATGATTTAGAAACTTTTGATAGTATTGAAAAACTTACTACTCTTCCATGAGTTGGAATTAAAACAGCAAAAGTATTTTTATCAGTTACAAAAAATATGCCATTTTTGGCAGTTGATACACATGTTCACAGAGTTCTCAATCGTGTTTGAATCGTAACAGCCAAAACTCCTGAAGAAACTGACAAAAAAGCAGAAAAAATCCTCCCTCCAGAAATTCTCTCACAACTCCATCAATCACTGATTTTTTTTGGAAGATATCATTGTACAGCAAGAAATCCAAAATGTGATATATGTCAGCTCTCAAATGTATGTAAATACTATCAAAAACAAAAAAAATAAACTCGTACGAGTTTATTTTTTTGTGTCATCACCTTGAATAGTATCTATAGTCCAAATATCATCTTTTTTTGATGGTTTTGGTATATTATTATCAGGTTTGAGCCAATCTGGAATATCCATTCCATCATTCCACAATTCATCATTTGATACAGGATCTGTTTTTGATGTTGTTTTCTTTGGAATTGGTTCTTTTTGAGTTTCTTCTTTGATAACTTCTTCTTTTTTAGGAGAAGTTTTTTTAGAAACTGCTTTTACTTGTGTCTCCTGTTTTTGTGAAACTGCTTTCTTTCAAGATACCGTTTCTTTTTTTTCTGCCTTTTCCTTTGGAACTTTTGGAATAAGATCTCTCGTTACAGTTTCTTTTTGGTTCAAATCTTTAGAAACTTTTTGTGATGAAGAAGTTCATACATCTGACTTTTGAGTTTCTTTTGTAAGATTTCCAACATCAAGAGCTCACGCTAACCAATCTGGAACTTTTTCTTGTTGTTGTGGGTCTGAAACTTTATCTTTTTCAACTTTCGGTTGTAACGTATCGAGTTGATTTTCTTCATTTGGAGAAAAAATATTTGGAATTTCTTCAGATTGTGTTGATTCTACTCCTGAAAAAATATCAGCTCATTTCGGAGAAATCACTTCAGAAGGCTCTTCTTGAGTTTCTTCTTTTTCATCAAGTGCCCCAGATAACCATGAAGGAATTTTTGAATCTTCTATTTTTGTCTCTGGAAGTATATCTCATCATTCAGATATCTGTTGATCTCATGTTTCTCAAATCAATAATGACTCTGGAACCTCTGGTTCTTTTTTCACTTCATGTGGGAAACTTTGAGATGCATCTTGAGAATCTGTAGTTTTTTCGAGAGCTCCTGCTAACCAATCTGGAACTTTTTCTATTTTTGGAGTTTCAGAAACTTCTTTTTGTGGTTTTACTTCAGTTATCTGAGTCAATGGATCTTTTGATAATGGTGAAATAGCATCTGTTTTTGGAGTGAAAATATCTTTTTTCTCTCATAAATCAGATTTTTTTGTTTCTTGTACTTTTTCACTTCACACATCTGCTAACACATCATTTCCTGCATTTGGATCTTTATCAAAATTTGTTTTTTCTATAATAAAATCTTGTAATCATTGATTTTTATTTTTATTGGTTAATTTAAACCAAAGAGCAAATCAAATAACAATAACTAAAATAGATCAGAGTAAAATACCTATAATGCTTGCCAATCATGAAAATAATCATATTACTTTATTTCCTCCAGATGGTTGTTCTTTCACAATTTCATTCTTAATTTCAACTGGAATATTATCCACACTTCCATAAATAAATACTTGAAGTTGATTTTTAATAGTCAGTTTATCATCATTTGTAATAAGAGATGTATCTTTAATCATTTCAAGAATTTGTTTTCCAAATACTTTATTTTCTTCAATATTTTCTGGAGATGATGAGATAATATCAAGAGTTTCAATAATTTCTGCATAAGTCACGAGTTCTTTTGGAATAAGATTTTTTATAACATTATATGCCATATTTCTCACCGATTGATCTTCTTGTCATTCTACTAAAAGTGATTCTAATGTCGTATTAATTTCTAATGCATTACTCACTCATGTACTATCAATAAATGCTTCAAACTCAAGAATAATTTTTGTTTTTTCAATAGGATAAAACCAATTTTCTTGAAGTTTTTGAACATATTGCATTCATTTTAATCTATGTTCTTGAGGAAGTCATTGAATATATGACTTAATTTTTTCAATCTTTGCTTTTTCTCCATCACTTACTCATTCAAAAGTAAGTTTTGACATATCAACAGAGGTTTCTGTAATATATTGTTTCACAATTGTTATATCTTTAGAATCAATCACACCTCCATCTGCACGCAATAACATCACACGAACTTTTTGTTCTCTTGAATCATTGAGAGTAATTTCAAGAGGAACTCCATCCGTATAACTTGGATCATTTTTATTATCAATATCATCATCCTTTCCTCCATTGAGATCACTATCAATCGCAATATCAAAATCAACTCCATAATGTGTAAAATTTCATTTTGATTCACCAAGATATACATAAACTTTTTGATTTGGTGTTTTTAAAATAATTTCCTCATTTACAATTTCTGGAAATGAATATACAACAATCCCCTCAGCATTTTTTACCTGCAACATATTTCTCATATTTTTTGCCACACTGAGTGTTTTATTTCTCACTTTTGTCCCTTCTGTAATTTTTATTTCTACTTGGTGAATTGGTTTCCCATCTTCATATGTGTAAGTAAAATAATTTTTATCATACACAGTATTTCCATCTCACATATTCCAAACAACAGAATCAACTTTTCCACGAGATGTGTTATAAAATATAAATTTATCTCATATAGATGTATATTCAAAATCTGGTTCTAAAACATTTGACACATTCACTTCTATCGTACGGACATTTGTCATTCCTTTATATTTCACACGTACTTTTGCATAAAATGTTCCTGATGTTTCATACGTATGTTCAACACTTGGTTCTTGTGTTTCCACATC
The DNA here is from genome assembly GCA_964470525.1 of uncultured Candidatus Peribacteria bacterium. Lineage (GTDB taxonomy): Bacteria > Patescibacteriota > Gracilibacteria > BD1-5 > UBA6164 > CAYYDE01. Next base: position 45,598 of record CAYYDE010000007.1, on the reverse strand, counting down.
ATAAAATCCATCTCCATCAAAATCCCAAGCATATTCTGATCTTTCTGTGATATCTGTTCCAAGTACATTTTTCGCACTTGCTTGAAATACTACACTATCACCAGCCATGATACTTGTTTTATTCACACGAAAATCAACTAATGGTGTATTGATATTATCTCATGAAAGAGTAATAAAATATTTCTCATTTGATAAACTTTCTGATGAAAATCTTTCATCATTATTATCTCTCATGACTACCACGAAATAATAATTTCCTGTAATTTTTGGAATAACAAACGTTGTATTTGGTACAATAGTAGAACGAAAATCTTGAGGATCTGTGTCTGTATCAGTATAATAATACCATAAATATGATTGAATCACTCCATCAGGATCTTGCGCTCCATTTGCTACAACATTTACAATAACTGGATCAGCATTTTCATTTTGTACAGAAATACCAAGTCATGAAAGTGTTGGTTTTAAATTTTCCACACGAATCCATGTATCCATTACACTGGTTGCTCCATTTTTATCACTTCTTACTGTTAATTTAATAGGAAAACATCCAAGTTCTGTAAAACGATATGTTGTATCTCTTCCTGAAATATATTTATCATATCAAATCTTCCAAGAATATGTTAATCCCGTTGTTTCTCCGTTTATATCAAGACTTTCTCCACCACGAAATGTAACTGTTTTTGTTCTATCAACAACATATGCTCATGTATTACAAGCTGTTGATTGATATTCTGGTTTTTCTACATTTCCATAATCTACTCCAATAAGTGCATATGGAGCGTTTGATTCTCCAACATATACTGTTTTTGTCGTATCGTTTATTTTTCCATCACTATCTCTTACCGTCAATTTCACGTTATAAATACCACTTTTTTGATATATGTGATTTACTTTTCCATCACTTCCAGCATCACGATTTCCATCTCAGAAATCCCATTCATAAATACGTGCATTTGCTGAATCAGCTACAAAACGTATTGTTCCTCATCTTTGAATCACCCTTGGAAATGTTCAAAAATCCACATCTAAAATAGAGTCTATTCTTACTTTTTGTGTTTTAATAGATGACATTTCATCTGGATCAACAACTTCAAGAGCTACCGTTTGATCTCAAATACTATCAAAAGTATAATATCAGATTGCTCCAACACTATCTAAATTTTCAATATTTACTCATTCTCCATTTATAGTCCATCTATATCTGAGTTTTCCAGCATCAGAAAAGTCCAAATCATAACTTTTTGTAGCATCTAACAATACTCTATTTGGTTTACTTCTATTCGGAATAGAATATGAAAATTCTGCTACTGGTTCTCTTGAATTGATATGTATAATTTTTGAATCTATATCTTCATTCCCAGCTGCATCTTTTACCCTCAACTGAATATTATATCTTCCTTTTTCTGTAAAAGAATGATTGAATGTATTTCCAGTATGTTGCACAATAATTTTATCATTTACCACATCCATAACATTCCAAGTAAATGCAAGATTTCTTTGTGCAACGCTTGAAACAGTTGCAAAACTAAATCTTTCTCAAACATATCCATCAGTTTTATGTGCTACGATACTTGCAATTGGCTTATGAATAAACACACTAAATTTTCTCTCTATTGTTTGTCCTTCATTTGTAGAAAGTTTTAAAACAACTGGATAAATTCATTCTTGAGAATATATTACTCTTTCAATTCTTGGAGCTCCATCATATCTTCTTACAATTCCATTTCAAAAATCCCATTCTGTTCTTAAAAATCTTGCTCATCCTGTTGGAATCGAACTCGTTGCATCAAAAATCAATCCATAATTTGATTCATCAGGAGTAAATTTTAACTCATCATTTGTCCCAAGAGTTAAAGAATTCACTTTTACTAAAATAGAAGCAATTTTTTCTTTTACTTGAATAACCATACGAGATTGATATGACAAAACATCTGTATATCATGCTGGATTTTTGTGTGCTGATTTTACATCAAGAAATACTGTATAGTTTTTATCTTCTTGAAATGTAAAGTTCACAGACGTTCCTCTCCCAATAATCACTTTTCTTCCTCATTCACTCATCCACCAAATATAATTTGAAGATGGAATAGTTGTTCCTGTTGGATCAGAAACTCTTGCTCTGAGAGTCGTTGTAAGTGGTGCATTTCAAGTAGTAGGAGTTGCTTCTATACTTCAAGTAATATTTTGTATATTTACTCTTTCCACATATTGCTCTAATTTTTTAACAATTTCATTATAATTTACTTCACTTGAAGGATTTGAAATTCATCTTTGTACAGCAGTAGAAAGATCATTTAAAAATCCTTGATTGATAAGTGAATCAGGAAGATAATTATATCCAGTTCTTGCATATCTGAGTAAATTATTTGCAATAGTTGCATCAATAGTATAATTCAACTCATAATGTCCTTTGAGTTTCAAATATTCACGTACCATATAATGACGATATTCATTATATGTTCCTTTATCAATATCTCTCAGCACTGTATAATCATCTCCAGATGATTGAGAATTTACTGAAGTACTACTTGCAAATATTGGTGATGAAAAAAGCATACCAAAAAGAAAAATTGCAATAAAGATAACGAATTGTTTTTTCATAAAACGAGTTTTAAAAGTAATATTCTCTTTCATTCTAACATATTTTTTTACAAAAAGCAAAAAAATATCTTTCATTTTTATAAAAAATATTTGATATTTTGAAAATACATATATAATATAAACTGTTTATTATTAAACGGTATTATTTAATTATTTACATGAATATGGATTTAAATAAAGTACAAATCATTGGAAATATTACTCAAGATATTGAGTTGAAACAAACTCCAAATGGACAAAATGTTTGTAGTTTTTCCGTTGCAACCAATAGAAATTGGACTGATGGAAGTGGAATGAAACAAGAAGTTGCAGAATTTCACTCTGTAGTTTTATGGGGAAAATTAGCAGAAATTGCTGGTCAATACCTTCATAAAGGAAAAAAAGTATATATTGAATGAAGACTTCAAACTCGTTCTTGGGAAGCACAAGATGGAACAAAAAGATACAAAACAGAAATTGTTGGAGAAAATATGATTATGCTTGATGGAAGTAGAGGTTCTGATACTCCTGCAACTCCAAGCTATAATGACACAACAGGAGCTGTTAAAAAATCTACTCCAAAAAAAGAAGAAGAAATTTCAATTGAAGATATTCCGTTTTAATAAAAAAGTTTTTCTCATATGAGAAAAACTTTTTTATTATCCATATATTTTTTAATCAATATTCTCTATTTCATATGCTTTTTGAGCTTGATCATAGAGAAAAATTTTATGATTTTCTTTCAAAATTTTCTTAATATCCATACTTGTTGCATGAACTACTTTTCTTTCTTTCGTGAAATGATTATATTTTACAATCAAATTTCCAGAAATTTCTTGCAAGCCAAAATTTTGTTTTTTTGTTGCTTCTGTATTAAAAATAATTCCAACATAATGTTGCTGATCTAAATATACAAAATCTTTAAAAAGATAGAAATATTCTGTTGTTTTTTTTGTATAATCATATAAAAAAGTTCACTTTTCGTTCACGAGAAAAATCAGATTTCCATCTTTTTTTGCATATTGCAAATCTTGTGAAAAATCAAGAATTTCCCTTGTTCCCTTTCAAATATCAATTAAAACATATTGTTTTCCTAAAGATAATAACACATATTGAGATCCATAAACAGGAAAAAGTTGAATTTCTTTTGGTGGAAGTGTTTCAAATGTATACAAAATATCTTGTTTTTCGCTATGAAAAAGCGATAGAGTATTATTTGAATTTTCTTCTATATAAAAATATTTTTTTTCTGGAAGTTCAAAAAATTTATACTTTCTTCTGAGTTGTGTCAGATATTGAAGTTGTGCAATTTTATCAGTATTTTCAAGAACTGATTGTGAAGAATCATCAACAAATGTTAAAAATACTTTTTTTTCTAAAGTGAAATCAAATTTTTGTTGTGATCTTTTTGTAATACGAATAGATTGTTGAAACTCCTCATATCATTCTTTAATAATACGAAGTTGATAAGAAAACGGAGCCAAATCTATCAATTCACATTCTGAAAATTCACAAATAGTTGAAAATGTAGTTCTTAATTCATGATTATACATTTCTACCCTATAATCTGAAATATTTCATTGTAATAGCAAACTTCCTTTATTTAATACAAAAAAATAATAATATCCTCATATAAATCATCCAAAAACACACACTAAAATCAACAAAGAAATAATTTTATTTCACATATTTCAAAGATATATAAGGTAAAGTTGATTTTATTATACAATTGTTTATAATATTGCAACATTATTTTTATTCATAAATTTTCTTCCCACATGATTTTAGATGGAAAAAAAGTAGCAAAAACTCTCTATAATGAACTTAAAGAAAATATTCAATCTCTCGATATCAAACCAAAACTTTCTGTGTTGCTTATTGGAAACAATCAAGCAAGCCTCCGTTATATACGACAAAAAGAAAAGTGGGCAAAATGGGTATGAATGGATTTTGAACTTTTTCATTTTGATGAAAATATTGAAGAACAAAATATAGAAAACATTATTTCTCAGCTCAATCAAGATGAAAAAACAAGTGGTTTTATCATTCAATTACCTCTTCCAAAACATTTCAATGAGAAAAAAATACTCAGTCTCATAGATCCTAAAAAAGATGTTGATGGTTTTCATCCTGTAAATCAATGAAAAATTGTAATTTGAGATGAAACATGACTCAAAGCTTGTACTCCTGCTGGAATGATGGAACTTCTCAAATATTATGAAATTGATCCAAAGGGAAAAAATATTGTTATTATAGGAAAAAGTAATATTGTTGGAAAGCCTATTGCCAATCTCCTGATAAATGCCCAAGCAACAGTAACTATTTGTAATTCTCAAACAAAAAATATTGATTTTTTTACACAAAATGCTGATATTGTAATTACGGCTATGTGAGTTCCTAAATTTCTTACTCCAGAAAAAATCAATAAAAATACGAAAGTTATTGATGTTGGTTTTAGCATCATTGATGATATTATCTATGGAGATGCAGATTTTGAAAATATTTTACGACAATGAAATGATATAACTCCTGTACCCGGTGGAGTGGGGAGTTTAACGGTTGCAATGCTATTAAAAAATACTTTTCAAGCCCACCAGAATACAAAAAAGACTTTTTTGTAAAAAAATTTTGACAAAAAAACTTTTTTTCATACAATACATCTCGCTTAAGATAAAATATTTTGCGGGTGTAGCTCAATGGCTAGAGCATCTGCCTTCCAAGCAGAGGGTTGTGGGTTCGAGTCCCATCACCCGCTCCATTTTAAAATAAGCAAAAAGTTGAAAGTAATAAGTTAAAAATAGAAAAATTTTTACCTTTCACTTTCAACTTTTTCAATACTCTTGGGTGTATAGCTCAGTTGGTTAGAGCGCGTGACTGATAATCACGAGGTCGGTGGTTCAACTCCACCTATACCCACCATTTAAAAAATTAAAAACGGAAATTGGCGCAATTGGCTAGCGCACGCGCTTTGGGAGCGCGGGGTTGCAGGTTCGAGTCCTGCATTTCCGACCATGAACGAAACACCGTTTTGAAATATTACCTACCTAGAATTTACTTTCTATAGGTAAAATCAAAACTTAAAAACAAAAAAAGTTAGATGAAAATCTAGCTTTTTTTATATGCAAATTTGTTGCACTTTATTTATTTTATTCATGTAAAATAAATCTTCCACAAAACAATTTAAAGAAGCCTCGTTTACGAATAAATCTCAATCGCATAAACTAAAAGTATTTTCAGTGTCATTATGATTATTTTCAAAATCATTAAGTCAATTAACATCATCCAAAAAATTTAAAATAGAAATATTTAAAATTTTTCAACTATTAAAAAATATTATGATTGCCTCGGGAAGATTATTTTTTTTAATTTGGGGTAAATGATACAGATATTTAATTAAAAATTGTTTTATGAAATCCAAACTATAATCTGTTTTTAATACTTCTTTTTGGTCTCATAAAATAGTTATTTCTCCACTTTTTTCAATTATCAAATCGTAATCTGTAAATTTATTATTTGAAAAAAAAATATTTAGCCCGATTTTCAAATTTTTTATATCTATTTCATTTAACTTTTTAAGATTCTCTTGTCAAACATTTTGAACGACTTTATTTTCTTTTACTTCTTCATTAAAAATATCTTCTATATTTTCAAAGGCTAAGTCAAAATCTAGTATTTCTTCTTTATCTACAAGTTTGTTCTTTATTAAAAAAGTATGAACTCAATCAATCAAATTCATATAATTATTTCAATTTTGAACGGAAATACAAGTATTATCTTTTATAATCTCAATTTGATATTTATAGCTATTAGAAAAATTTTTATTTAAAACAAGCCTAATATTTAATTTTACTTTTAGTTTTACAACCTCGTTTTTTAGATATTCATTTCACTTAAAAATTCAAACTAAAGACATTTTATTATATTTAAAAAGTTTCATATTTTCTTTTTAGAATACTTAAATTATCTTTCATTTTTAAAGTAGGCCTGTTTTTATTTTCTTTTAAGTTATTATTAAAATATGAAGCCTGTTTCTGCTTTCTAAAATATGTAGATATTTACTTTAAAATAAACAAATACCTCATATTTTTCAACACTAGTATATTAAATATAAGAATTATAAAAAAATATAAAAAAATTATTTTATCAATTTATATTTTGAAAATATTATATTATCATTTTCAATTTTAAAACTTTTAATAATTCAGAGTTTTTTAGCTTTATTTATATGTTTTCTCAGTTGAAGTTTTTTAGCTTTTTCATTATCAGTACAATATCATAAAAACTGATATATGTCTTTTAACTTATATGTAAGATTGTTTTTTGAAATTTCTAAAAAACCATTTATTAATAAAAGAAATTCTGTTATTTTAACATCCTTAAATCATTTCTGAAAAGTTAAAATATTTTTATTAAAAAACATTGGATTTGAAAATTTAAATTTCAAGTTATTATCTAAAGGAAAAACCATTAATACATCCTTATTAGATATCTTAGACTTTTTAATATTTCCAAAAATTTTAACATTCTTAGTAATCATATCTATTTTGATATTTGATATAATTTCAATTATATTAAATATCGTCTTTTTATTATGCTCCAAAGAAGACTTGGTTTTTATTCAAAAAACATCATCTAAAAGCTTATTTACCTCAATTATGTAATATTTTTCATTCACATTATACTGTAAATTTTCAATATTTTTATAAAGATAATGCATAAATCCTATAAATATTTTTCAAAAACTCTCTGGATATTGAAATCTATTTATTATTTTAGTATTTTCATCAACATTATGCTCCAATTTCATATTTGGGAGAATAAGTCTAGAATTTAAAAAATCTAGAAAAATCTTTTTATCTATAACCGATTTTTTATCATCATTCGTATTAAGAGTTATTCAAGTTGAGCAATAAATCAATTCTGTTAAAAAGGCATAATCATATTCAATTCCTCTTAAAACCCAATTTTTTATAAAATTATAGTTATTTTGTCTTGTTCTTTGAGAATAGTCTTGAATAGAATGTCATAAATCACTTTTTACTAAAAATAATCAAGAAGTAAGATTATCTCAATCATCTTCATAAAATTTATAAAATCCATTAGATACATCTTTAAACTTTATTTTATTTTCAATTTTTACTAATTCCTCTTTTGTGAAAATATTTTTATTATTTTTATAGGTATTAAAATAATTTTGTAATTTTTCTACAAACTCAAGTCAATCTAATTCATTTATTTTGGAAATATTCATTTTAATCAATCAAGATTTTTTTATACTTTTTTTAATCTTATCAGAAAGTTTTTTATGCAAATCATTTAAAACTTTTTCATCTCTCATTTCAAAATTTTGTAAAAACTTATTTTCAATCACATCTTTCGTAATATATTTAAAAACATATTTATCATTTGGAGCTGACAACGGTAATGGTTTTATATGTCATTTTTTTCATTCTTTCCAATCGATATATCAAAGTAGTTTATAAACCCTTGCAACATCTCTGGCATTTTTATCACCTCAAAGTATTTCATTAAGCTTATTATTTATTATTTCGTGAATTTTAGGGGTTATAAAATAACAATCTCTAGAGTATTCAAAAAAAATATGTAATCATTTGTAAGTTACATTTACTTGGCTTGGTTTTATATCATATAGTTTTTCTATTTCCTTTAACTTTCCCATTATTTCAGTTCTATATTTATTTCACAAAAAATTTGCTCTTCTTTTTATTCATTCTTCATCATATCAAAAATTTTTTATTTCTGGAAAATCTAAATCAATAAAACAAGCTTTAATTTCGGCAAGTTCATTATTTTTTCTTTTATTTCATAAAAATGTATTTACTGAAACATAAATATTAAATTCATTTTCATTTTTTTCTTTTAAATAGTTTTCGTTTGCCTTTTCATCATCTTCTGAAAAACTTTCAATTTCTCAAGTATTAAAATTTTTCAGCCAAAACACTCTATTATAATATGGAATCATATTTATTAAATTTAAAAATTATTTTTCATATTATATGTTTTATTTTTCTTTTTTAAACTTTCACTAATTTTTTTATTCTTTTCTTTCACAGATTTTTTATGTTCATCGGTTTTTAAATAATTTTTTAGCTTATTTCTAATAACACTTCCGTTTGCATATCAAAGCTCTTTTGCAATTTCTTTATATGTAAGTTTTTTTCTTTGTCTTAGGCTTCTTATAGTTTGAATTTCATTTTTTAAAATAGTTTCTTTTTTAGGCTTTCTTCAAAGTTTTACACCTTTCTTTTTAGCTTCTAGCATTCATCTTTTTACTCTTTCAGATATTATTTCAGCTTCAAATTCTGCAAAAGCTCCTAAAATATTTAAAAACAATCTTCAGTTTGCAGAAGTAGTATCAATATTATTTTCTATAAATACAACATCTTTTCATTTTTCTTTTAAAGAATAAACTATTTTGTTCAAGTCTACTATATTTCTGGCAAGCCTATCTATTTTAGTTGTTACTATCAAATCAAAATTATTATCATTTAGGATTTTTTGTAGTTTTTCTCTTTTGTCCATTTTCGTTCAAGATTTGGTTTCAGTTTCTATTTTTTTAAGTTTAAACCCATAAAGTTCACAATATTTTTTTATATCTTCGCTTTGAGCTTGAAGTGAATGTTTTTGCATATCTTCATTTGTTGAAATTCTAGCATATCATATAGCAATTTTTTGTTTTTGTGTTTTTCATAAATTTTTCATTAGTTTATAAATTAAAATATTTTTTGGTATTTAAAACAAAATCAAAAACTTAAAGAATTTATTTTAAAGATTTAAAACAATTCTTTTTAGCTCTAGTAAAAGTTTTATCGGGAAAAAATAAAGTTCACTTTAAAATTTATTTTTCTCTACTTTTCTTTTATTAAAGCTGTTATCTAAAGTTTTTTAATGTTTGTTTTTAAAATTATCTTGAAAAATAAAAAAAGTTATGAAAAAACATAAAGAATTGTTTAAAAGTATAATTACTTTATATTTTAACAATGTAATTATGAAATTATTAACAAAAGATTTAATAAAGGATTTCAGAAAAATTTGAAATCAAGAAGAAATAGAGGATCCTATTTTTATCTGTAAATTTTTCAATCCGTGTTGACCTTGAACTTGGTATGCCTCTGAGTATGATGAGGAGAATAAAATATTTTTTTGATATGTAGATTTAATTCACAAAGAATGGGGATATTTTAGTTTAGGTGAGCTTGAAAGCTTGCAATTACCTTATTGATTGAAAATAGAAAGGGATTTACATTTTACTCCTTGTAAGTTTAGCGATATAAAAAGGACTTTTGAATAAAGTCCTTTTTATTAATAAATTATTTTATAAATTCTTTTAAAATCTCATAATTATCATTTTTATATTTATCTATTAATCACAAATATCAATTTTTAATTATATTATTTATTTGTTCTTTAGAATAACTTTTATATTCATTTATTTTTGTAATATCAGAGAAATCAATTCTATCAACATAAAATAAATCTTTTGGAAGTTTATATCTTTTATAAGTTTGTTCTCCATTATATAAATCATAAGTTGGGTCATAATAATAGTCTCAGATTTTTGCCCAAACGTGTCAAAAATTAAATCACCAATCTAAAGCATATCAATTTTTAATTTCAACATTTTTTATTCAAGAATTTTTGAGCATTTCTCCAAATAATTCTCATATTCATTGACATACTCATTTTTTATTATAAAAGGTTTCTATTGCTGAAATTGAATCTATATTTCATCTTTCTCAATTTAATATTTTATCAAAGCTATCATTATCATAGATAATATTTTTATTAATCCAATTATATACAGCTTTTATTTTATCTTCATCAGTAGTTAAATTTTTAGTTATATTTTGAGATGTAGATATTATATCTGATAACTTAGATATATCTTGAAAGTTTAATGAATATTGCCTGTTTTTAAAAGATGATGGAGTTAATTCTCAATTCATTGTAAATATATCTATTCTGTTTTTTAAAACAAAATCATATATTTCATTTGTTTTAAAAATTTCTTTGAAAATTGAGTTGTAACCATCATAATATAAGTATTTATTATTATCTATACATAAATAAGAATTTATTAAATCTCAATTATTATAATATAAATCTTTGTATGCTATATCACAAAATAATAAAGGTTTATCAATTTTTGTAATAAAATATTTATTGTTATATTTTAGTAAATAAATATCTTTATCATTATTGATTTTATCAAATAAAATATCATTAAAAAATTCATTATTTTTTATTAAAATCTTTCTTCAATCAGCTATTAAATTTTTTCATTCATTTGTTTTAAAATAAAACTCTCAAATAAAATCTGTATAATTATTAGATGATTTTAATTCATAATATTTTCAATTTTCTTTTAATTGAGAAATCTTAATCTTTGTTTCATTTGAAAAATTAAAATCTTGATAAGTTTGAGAATTTATTTCATAACTATCATCATCAATATTTTTATTATATAAATTATTAAAAACTTGGTTAACATCTATTACATTATTTTTATTTTCTGAGATTGTAGGACTTCAAGAATTTACTATTTCGCTATTTTTTACTCAATTATTTTTATTTGATGTAGTATATCATCATACACTTATATAATATTGTTTTGTATTGAAATTGTAAAGAAGTATTTCATCACTTAATTTTGAACTATTGGAAATTAATAAGTTTTTATATTTTTTTACATCATCGCTAGAATTTAATCAAACTATTTTTTGGTATGAAATTTCATTTATTCCATTTGAAAGAGTTTTTAAATCATTTTCAACTCAAACAAATTGTTTTACCTTATCTTTTATTTCATGCAAATACATATTAGGATCTATAAAAACATTTTCATCAGTAGTATTATTTGAATTTGGAGTATCAAATAGGTCATCTGTAATGTGACTAGTATCAAATTGAGCTATTGTCGTATTTTCTATGTTTTTTGTGTTTTTTATTTTTAAATTAATTTTTAAAATATTTCTTTTTACTTTATTATTTAAAGTTTCCAAAACATATTTATTTTTTTCACTTAATTTTTTTGTTAAAGCCAAATTTATTTTCTTTTCAACAGCAGAATATTTTAATAATTTTTCTTCATCAGATTTATTTGATAAGGATTTATCAAAGTTATTTAAAGCATTTTCAATTTGAGAATTATATTTATTTTGAGTTTGTGAGTTTAAATTTGCTAAACTTATATTTTTAAATCAAAAAATAAATATAAATAATAAAAAAATAATTTTTAGATTTTTCATAATCTTAATTATTAGGAAATAAATATTTAGTAACTATTGTTAACATTGCTCAAACTTGTAAAATTGTAGCTCAAGTTAAAACCTGCAAAGTAGTATCAGAAATATTTAAACTTCAAGCTCAAACAAAACAAATTAAAACAAATAATCATATAGTTTCTAATAAGAAGAATCAAAACAAATATTTAAAAACTTTTTCTTTTTGTTCACGGTCTTGCTTTTGTTTTAAGATATTATCAAAAGAGTCTATTAATTCTTTTAACTTCTCTGATAATCAGATGTCTATCTGATTACTAATTAATTTTCATCTTAGACTTCTTATAAGTTCTATTCTAAATATTGGTAATAATTCATTAACTTTCTTTTCATCTAAAACACTATCAATATTTAAAATATCTAAAGTTTTTCAGTTTAAAATTTTCACTAATTCAACATCAAAAGCATCTGTGATATCCGTAATATTTTCATTTTTTTCTATATTATCAATATCAAAATCAGTTTCTTGTTTTAATTCTCCTTGTTGTTGAGAGTCAAAATTTTTATTTTTTTCTAAATTTTCAACTATCAACTTTACTCTATTATAATCAATTTCGTTTATTTCTGCGAGAGTTCTTCTAAATTGAGTTATTTTATCTTTTTCATCAAATGTAAAAAATCAATTATTTCATTTATTAATCCATTTAATTTGTCTTAAAAAAATAGTTTTATCATCTCATTTTATTATTTCTTGTCAGTTATGTTTTATTACTTCTAAATCTCAAATTATTTCTCAAATCCCATAAATTTGTTTTTTGTTTTGAATAAGTATTATTTTATCTCAAATATTCATTTCATGATAAAATTGAATAATCGAATATCTTCAATCCAATCTAGTTGGAAAACCTAAATTTTTTTCTGTAATATCTTCTTTCTTTTCAATCGTATTAAAATTCCAGTTTCACATGTAAATATTATATTTTTCATCTTCTAATGAAGATTTTAAGAGCTTTTCAGTATATTGAACTGATAGAGCATTTTGGGACAAAAGCCAGTATTTCATAAATAAAAAGGTAATAAAATAAATTATTACCAAAATAAGGTTTAAAACTAAAGATGTTGATTTTTTGGCAAACAAAAACGGGCAACCTAGATTAACTCATTTATGTTCGCCAAAACATATCTTTAGTTTTAATAATAACACTAAAAATGGGTGAGCAACCTAAGTTGCCCATCTTTATTTATTATTAAAACTTTAAAAAGTTTGATATATTTTGGCTTATTTATTATACATAATTTTAATAAAAAATCCAAAAAATATTATTTTTTCAAAATAAAGTGAATATTTTCTATAGAACTATAATCAAATTTTGTGCTAAAATCTCAGTCTAATCTACTTTTATTTTTGTCAAAAATACTAAATATAAAATAGTATTCATCAATAAATAAATCAATTTCAAGATTCATTAAGTATATTTTTTGATGATGAGATAAAAGCTGTTTTTTCTCTTGTGAAATTAAAACCTCAATCAAAAAAGCAAAGAAATTTTTAATTAAAAACTTTTCATCGTTTTTATTTTCTAGTCTGAAATTATGAGCTTTTTTTAAAATAGATTTTAATAAATTGATATTATCAACAAAAATACTTTTATTTTTTATACTATTTATGTCCGTATAAAATCATCATTTAGTAAAATCCGCTTTATCAAATGAAAAAGTAATGTTAATTCAAGGTAAATAATTAAATATTTTATCTTTCATAATTATAATTTAAAATAATCATTTTTTCAGAAAAAGAATATTTCTATTTTCTCGCTTTGATAAAAAGATTTTTGCATAATATCAATGGTATTTTGAATAAAACATCGCAAAATATCATTTTTATCTTTTTTAAAATAATTCATTTTTGAAATACTTTTTAATATAAATTGAAAATCTAAATTTAATATTTCTTTTCTATCAACATAAACAAGGAGTCTATTGTATTCTAAGTATTCATTTTCAAGGTTGGAAATTAAAAATTTATTTAATTCTATCAATAACGGTATAAAACTTAAATTGCATTTGTCATCCAAAAATAATTTTTTCTCAAATTTATAATAGTCAAGATGAGACCAATCATAATCATCTTTTAAAAAAATATTATAAATGAATTTTTCTTCAAAATTCCATTCAATTTTTTTTAATCAATCAAGCAAAATTAAATTTTTATTTTCTCAAAAATCAATGGCTGTATTATTGTTCAGATTTTTATTTATTTCTTCAACAAGATTTATGCTAGAAACATATCATTTCATAATTTAAATTTAAAATATTTTTGTATTTTAAATTATCTTTAAAAATTAAAAAAGAATGTTTTAAACATTCTTAAAATCCTAAAATTCATTTTACTCTATCTACAAATCAATTTCTTGTTTTTTCAACTTTAATTTCTCATTTAGTTCATTCTTTTACTCAATTCATTTCGTTAATTTTCCTATCTCTTGCTTCAATTCTTCTTAAACAATCATCGTACATTTTTTGAGTGATTAGTGGTTCTCACTTTGTAGGTTTTAAATACTCATCTAATTCTTCTTTTGTAACTACCATCATAACTTTTTTTCAATCTCTTTCTCATAAAACTAAATTATTAAATCTTGTATCACTACATTGATTTGGTAACTCTTGAATCGCTCTTACTAACAATTTTTCAAAATCTTTTTCTGGAACATATCATTTTGAAGCAAAATACATTATATCTTTTATTCTCATTATTCACCTCACTATTGATAAATGCATTCATTTTGTACTAAACTCTATTTTATCTCATTCAACAACAGATTTCATTAATCAAAAAGTAATTTGTGCTTCTGAATAAAAACTTAAATCATCAATTCATTTTACAAATTCAGAATTCACTCTTCAGTTATTTAAAAATTGTAATATTTCTTGTCAATTTTTAGATAATTTTCAATCTTTTAATTCATATCAAGATTTTTTTTGTGCAAATGGTAAATCCACATCTGTTTCTAATCAAGGTAAGTTTGTGTAATATTCAGCTTTTCAATTTGAATATTTATATAAAGAGTTTACATTTCATTTTGAGTTTATAATTACTCAAATATTTCAAATAACATCAAACTTCACCATAGTTAATTCTTGTTCAGTAAATCATACATTATTTAATAAATATTGTTTCATTAATTCAATAATAGTTTGTCTTTGTCTTTCTACTTCACTACTCAAAATCTCTTGAGGACTTGTAGGTCATCAAGATACTTGGTATATTATTGCAGGTTGTTGTAAATCTAATGTCCCCATATATTATTTTTTTAGTAAATTATTTTTATTATCATTATCAAAATTGTCTGTATTACGATTAATATTTCAAACATACTCTCCAAAGAATTCATTCATCCCTTTCACATCTCTTAATTTTAAATCCCATTCTCTTCATTTATAACTTACTTTCATATCTTCTGGAATTTTTCCTCATTGCTCTCTTATTTTAATTAATTGTTCAAATTCAGCAATTCTTTCTTCTTTAAATCTTTTGATAAACAATTCTCATTCAATTGGATCTATTTTTACTCATGCTTTGTCAAGTTCTTTTACTTTTATATCAATTTCCTGCCTTATAAATTCTTCTGCTTTTGTTTTATCTCATCAATCTCTTAATAATTCTTGAAATTTTTGAGATAATCATCTTTTTGCTTGGTCAAATCATTTCATTACATCTTCAATATTTTTTCAATTTAACACATCTTGTAAGCTCCTTATTCAAGTATTCATATTCACATTATCCCTTTGGCTGTTTGTATCTTTTGCTTGTTTTGAACTTTCTTTAGGATTTTGTGGTTGATTTTGATTTGGTAAAACTGCAGTTGGAGTATCAGTATTTCAAGTTCAAGATTTTGCTAAAATATCAGCATTTTCATCTCTCATTTGTTTATATTCTTTCTTTTTTATTTTTAATTCTTCATTTATTTCTTTACTAGATTTTCATTTATTTCTCAAACTATTTCTTTGTTGTCTTAAAGCTCTTATTTCTTTTTTCAATCATTCAATTTGTATGATAAACTCATTTTCTTTTGTGATAACTGTAATTTTTGGTTTTTTTCAATTTTCAAATAAACTTGCAACTGCTTTGTCGGATTGTCTTAATCAAATGATAAGTGGTATTATGAAAGCCAACTCTTCAACTAAAAACTCTCAAATACTTTCAGGTGTTAGATTTCAATCCACATCAGTTTTAAATCATTCTTTTCCAGTTAAAAGCATTGAAGCTCATCTAATTGCTATATCAGTTCATAAAATAGCCGTAGTATCAAGAGAAATATTTTTTACTTCATTTAAAAAACTATTTTGAATATTAGTCATTTCTTTTGCTTTATCAAGAGGGAGACTTCTTAATACTCATAAAAATACAATTGTTCTTGCTAAATCATAATGACTATAGTTTTTCATTATTTCTCATAACTTTTCTTCATGAACTAATCCATTTATTCAAGTATAACCAAAATAAAATCAAGTTCATTCTACCATAGTTTGAGTAGTCCATTTCAAAGCTCAAGGGAGATTTTGACTTGCTGGTGCAATTCTTCACATAAGAAGTCATCATCATTTCGCTAAAACTCATCCAATTACTCAAGAAACAAGCATTATTGCTATTTGTTCTGTTAAAAATTGTGTTCAAACTGAAATACTATTAAAAGTTTTATCGCTTACTTTATCTCAAATTCATTCAATATTTCTATAGAGATTTACGGCATTATCTGATTTTCAAAGATTTTCTACAAAATTTGAATTATTTTCTAAGACTTTATTCATAAACATTTTTTCAAAAATCATAAAAGTTGATTCTTGTTTTAATGTTTGAACTCATAGAGAAACTTTTGTATTACTTAAAGCCTCTTTTCTTTTTTCCTCTAATTCTCATAATTTTTCTTTTGGAAGTCTTGTTTTTTGGAAATCAAATTGTTCATTTATTTTTTTTATTAATTCTTCTGATACTTTGCTATCATCTATTTTTCATAGATTTTCTTTTAAATTTTTATACAATGACTCTATAAAATTTGTTTTAGCTTTTTCATTTTTAAATCATACTTTTTCTAGTAATCAAGTTCAATTTATAAAACCTCTTAATCACTCTTTTCAACTATTTAAGGATTTTAATAATGCTTCTTTTTTGTCATTTCAAAAAGATTCAAGAAAATTAAAAACCTCATTAATATCTGGTCTTTCTCTTAACTTTTTATTTTCTAAAATATTTGAACTAATTCTTGCCGAAATTGCTTCTCAAGAGTCAAAGACAAGTCAATTGTCATCATTTCATAATTCATCAAATCTTCTTATTTTTTCAAATATTGAAATTTTTATTTTTTCTGCTTGTTCTATAGTTAAATTAGGATTTAATAACATTCTTTTTATTTCCTCATATCACTCATTTGCTCAAGATACTCTCGCTTCTTTATGTATTACTCAATTTATGAGTGGTTGGCTCATAATTCAATTCTCTGATAATTCTTTTTCTGACACAAAAAGTTCATTTAATATTTTTCCTATATCTAAATTTTTTACTTCATCATAATTTCATAAAGTACTTAGAAATGAAACAAGATTATCTAAAAATCTTACTTTTTCTCAAATAACTTTTATTTGTCCTGCATATCTTTCGTCTTTAAACATATTTGGACTTTTTGAAAATATGTCTGGTATAGATTTAAATTTTATAGCCTCCATTATGTTTTGCAAATATTCCTTATACATACTTGCAACTTGGCTTATTAGATTTATTTGAATAAGTTTTTGTTCTAATTTCTTTAGTTCTTGTTCACGAGATTTTATTTCACTTTCTCAAGATTTTACTAATTCTTCTTGAACTCTTGGAGTTAAAGTTATATTTTGTTCTTTTTTATTATCATTTGAAGCTGTAATTCAAGGTTTATTTTGAACGAAAATTTTCTCTAATCAAGCATTAAAATTAGCTCTAAAATCTAAAATATATGGTCTAGCTTTGGGATTACTTTCTCAAATTTGTATAAGAATGTCTTCTAAATCTACTAGTGAAAAACGATCAGATTCTAGAGTTCATAAAAGCCTATTAAATTCTCTATTTTGAGAGTCCTTTAATAGTTCTTTTCTATCTATTACAGGTAATGTGTCATTTGGTTTTAATGCTAGAGTTTCTGACATATTATTAAAGATTATTTATTGAGTTTACTAAATTTAAAAATTCATCTTCTTCATTTTTTAGTTCTTGTTTTTCTTCGTATTTTATTTTCATTCTCGTTTTATTGTCAATATTTGTTTTTATTTCTTCAAAGGTGCAAACTTCAACATCTTTAAATTTTGTTAGCAATGTTAAAACTTCTAGTCTTTGAATATTAAAATACTTTACTAATAGAGAAATTTGTTCTTTTTCTATTTTATTAAAAAATTTTATTAGATTATTTCTAAAATTATTATCAACAAAATGAGAGGTTTTTATGTACTCCAATAGGTTTTCTTCATTTACTATCATAAGTTATTTTTCAATTTTTGGTATTTTTCTTAAGTGTATCATATATATTTATTTTTTTCAAATATTTATGGCTCTTTTATTTCATTAGTAAAAAACTTAAAATTTACTTTTTTTGTTTTTTTATTAAAATTTAAAAAACTTAATCTATTAGCTTTACATATGCTTAAAAGAACTCACTTTTTAAAAAATGATGAAATTTTCAAAAACATTATGAATATTTTAAATAATAAAAAATTTAGCATTACAAAATATGGGATTAAACCTAGTTACATTATTGAAAAACTAGAGAAAAAATCAAAAATACAACTTTCATCAGCAAAAAAAATCAAAAATGTTTATAATGACTTTTACAAAACAAATTTTAAAATAGATGAATTATTTAATTTGAAAATGTTAATTAATTATGAAATAGAATACAAGTTAGATTTTCATTTTTTATGAAAAGGAAATTTAAATTTAAAAGAATGAATTAGAATTATATTATGAAGTGATATAATGTTGCCTTGAGACAAGGAAAATGATTTAGAACCAACTATAATTACAATTCATTTTTGAAAAATTATTTTTTATTTAATTTTATTTATTTTGATAATACTTTTTTGAAATTTTTTATATCACTTAATTTTTTAAATAAATGAATAAAAAAATAAGGTGTGCCGCTTATGTCAGAGTTTCAACAGATGAACAAGTAGCAACATGAGGATCTCTCGAATGACAACAAGATAGAATTTTAAAAGCAATTTCAGTTTTTGATAATTATATTATTGATAAAAAAAATCATATTTTTATTGATGACGGGTATAGTTGAGCGAGTGATAGTAGACCATGATTTGACAAAATGATGAATTCTGCAAAAAACTGAGAATTTGATATTTTATTTGTTTATGCAATTGATAGACTTTATAGAAAAACATTAGGTCTTTTAGAAGCTGTTGAAAGATTAGATAAATACTGAGTTAAATTTAAATCTGCGACCCAAGATATAGACACGAGTAGTAGTTTTTGAAAAAGTATTTTGCAAATTATGTGAGCCATAGCAGAATTGGAAAGAAATCTCATAAGAGAAAGAACTATAATGTGAAAACTTACAAAAGTAAAAAAAGGTTATTTTGTTTGATGATGAAAATCTCCATTATGATATGAATATGTAAGTGATTGAATTTGAAAAAAAGCTAAAATAATTGAAGATGAGGCAAAGATAATAAGAAAAATTTTTGAATTATATGCAAATGAAAATAAAAGCCTTTGAGAAATAAAAAAAATTCTAGAAATTGAATGACTAAAAACAAAAGATGATACTTTTTATGATTGAAAAACATCTTGATTTAAAAATATAGTTTGAACTTGGCATACAACTACAATTTCAAGAATTTTACAAAATGAAATGTATACTGGAATTTATTATTATGGAAGAATTGAAAAAGTAAATTGAAAGAAAAATTTAGCTCCAAAAGAAAATTGGATTGCTTTTGAATGTCCTGCAATATTGAAAGATAAAAGTATTTTTTATAAAGCTCAAGAATTATTGAAAAAAAATAAATTAACAAAAAACAATGAAAATCCTCATATGTTTGCTGGTTTAATCAAGTGTTGAGAATGTTGAAAAAATTATGTAGGAAGCATCATTAAGAAAAATTGAAAAGAATATGTTAATTACAAATGCAAAGGAAGTGTCAGAAGTAATTATATAGAAGATAACAGATGTTCAAATTCAGCAGTATCAGAGTTATTTTTATTTAACAAATGCTGGAAAAAAATAGATGAGATTATTCGTAATCCCAAAAAACTACTTGAAGAATATTACAAAGATGATAAGACGACCAAAAGTTTAAATGAATTTTATGATAAAATATCTGACATTGATAAAACTATAATCAAAAATAATAATACCATTCAGAATTTATACGAAGCTATTTATTCAACAAATGATAAAAATGATATAACGAATAAAGAAGCTGTAGTAAATAAATTAAAAAACCAAATAGAATGATTAAATAGCCTAAAAATAGAAATAGAAGAAAAAATCAAAAAACTTAAAAATATTGATAATAGCAAAAATAATTTAATGCAGATAATCAAGATTTATAAAAATAAACTTGATAATTTAAAAGAAGAAAAGAAAGTGGAATTATTACATTTGTTTATTGAAAAAATTATTCTTTTTGAAAATAATTCGATAAAAGTACATTTAAAATTTGAAAATACTGAAAAAGATAAAAACAATGCCACCCCAGAAACCAGCATTGCAAAAAAAAAGGTCATAAATAAAAACGGTGTTTCGTCCGTGACCATAGATAAAATTAAAAAAGAAGCAAGAGCTGAATATTCAGCTCTTGCTTCTTTTTTAATTTTAGGAAAAATTTGAAATATTTTCCTAAATTGTCAAATTCATTTTTATAATTTCTCTTGCTTTTTAAGAGATTTTTATTAGGATGCTTACCTTTTCAAATTTTAGCTAAGATTTCCAAAGAATTTTACATCATATTACATTCTTATGACTTTTGAATTTGCAATAGCCATTATGGTTTTTGTTGGGTCTTTAATATTGTTTCTTTTCGAAAAAATAGATAAAACTCTTGTCGCTTTATGAAGCGTTCTTATCCTTGTTCTAACATGAATTTTGACTCCAATTGAGGCAGCCAAAGGTATTGATTTAGAAATTATGTTATTCTTTTTTTGACTTATGCTTGTTGTTGGAATCGCAACAGCTTCCGGTTTTTTTAGTTATCTCAATATGTTCTTAGCACAAAAAAGTTGAGGAGATGCTAAAAAAATTTTTTTATTGTTAATTATAATGATTACTTTGGTTTCAACTATATTTCCAAATAATGCAACTTTAGTACTTCTTATTATTCCTATAGCTATAGCGATTGCCAGATGATTATCACTTGATGCAAAATTACTCGTAATTCTTCTTGCTATTTTTTCAAATATTTGAGGAACTCTCACACTGATTTGAGATCCTCCAAACACGCTTATTTGAGTTCAAGCTGGACTTTCATTTATGTCATTTATTGAAAATCTTTGGATTCCAATTACTACTATGACCATTATAATACTTGCATATGTCCTGATTGTTTATAAAAAAAGTTTTCCTGAAGTAAAAGATAATCTTACAAAAGTTTTTACGAGTACGATGATTATCAAAAGAATCAGTTACAAATACAGTGAAAATAAAATGAATAAATATGTCACTTGAGTCACTATTTTTTTCATTTTGCTTACGGTTGTATTACTCATTTTACAACCAAAAATATCAGAAATGACTGGAATTCACCATGGTATGATTGCATTTATGTGAATTGCTATTTGAGTAACTGCCTCAATATTAGTGGGAAAACAAGTTTCATTTCATAGAATTATGAAAGAAGTAGAATGGGATTCGCTCCTCTTTCTCTCTGCTTTATTTATCCAAGTTGCTGCTTTACAAAAAGTATGATTCCTTGATATGATTACTGAGCAAATATTAAAATTCTCTGATAATTTACCTCTTTTGCTTGTAGTTATTGTATGGTGAATTGGTCTTGCTTCTACTTTAATAAATACTATTCCTTTCGTAGCTATGATGATTCCAATTATTATGGAAGTACAACAAAAAATGGCTGGAATGGAACATGTTGATTTGTTATGGTGGGCTCTGGCTTTATGAGCATGTTTATGAGGAAATGGAACCATTATTGCTTCTGCTTCTGGAGTCATTGCTGTTGATTTAGCAAAAAAACAATGAATCAATATCAGTTTTATGGACTTTTTCAAAGTTGGTATGCCAATAACCATTATCAGCCTCTTTATTTCCTCTATGTACCTCCTTGGAGTGTATTACTTTGGGTAATTGATTAACTCTGTGTATATGCAAACGACAATGGAACAATTATCAAAAATTCTCATTAGTATAGAAAATGAAATTGGAACAACAAACCTTACTCTTTTAAGTTTAGATGCAATAAATACTGCTGTTAGATTTTTAAAAGTAAATGATGTAGATGATTTTATGAAAAAATATGAGGAACTTGTGATGAATATTAGAAATACAAAACCTCGTATGGCAATCATTATTTACTATTTTTCTATAACTCTCGAATGGTTAGTAGAAAACCAAGATTCATTCAAAAACATGGAAGATGTGTATAATTTTTTAGAACAAAAAACAAAACAAATCTCAAATGAAATTGAAACAGATCTCTCTAAAATACAAAAGATTTGAGCAAATTTAGTACAAGATCAAGATATAATTTTAATCCATGATC
Source organism: uncultured Candidatus Peribacteria bacterium (assembly GCA_964470525.1). Lineage (GTDB taxonomy): Bacteria > Patescibacteriota > Gracilibacteria > BD1-5 > UBA6164 > CAYYDE01. The sequence goes on along the minus strand of CAYYDE010000007.1, from coordinate 23,024 downwards.
ATAGTAGTACCATTCTTGGAACGCTTGTGGAAGCAAAAAAATCTGGAAAGAATTTTTCAGTCATTGTATGAGAACAAAAACAAGACACCACAGAAAAAATCATTTATTTTCTTCAACAAAATGATATTGATTTACAAGTTATTCCTGAATATATGCTTTCTCATATTGAACATAAAATCACAAAATTTTTTGTTTGATGACTCAGTTTTAATAATGAATTTAACTTTGTTTGAGCACCAGGAACCAATGAAATCGTATCTGAATTTTTCCATGCAAAAAAAGAAATTTATATGTTTATGACGACCAAAAAATACTCTCTTTGGATAGCAAAAGAAGCCGTAGATTATAGATACAAAATAAAAGAAGTAAAATGACTTGTTGATCCAAAAGTACAATCATATCAAAGATTAAAATTTTCTCATGATAGAATTCCTATTGATTTGTTTACTGGACTTGTTACAGAACAATGAATTCTTACACCAAAAGAAACAAAAGAAGAATATACAAAACTCTATGCTCAATCTGAAATTTGGAGAGATACATATTTTTCATAGTAAATAAAAAGCAAAAAAAATTTTCTTTTGCTTTTTATTTTTTTTAGTTTATACTAAGGAAGTAAACTCTTTTTTTATTAAAGTCTTGTAATCTTACTTTCTTTTTATCCCTAAATGGGAAGATGTTAAGCTTAAATTTCATTTTAGATTTAGTAAAAACACAGTGGTTTATGTGTTTTATTTTTTTTATATTATTGCTATGGCAAAAAAATTATTCGTTGGTAACATCAACTGGAGTGCTTCAAAAGAAGATTTAGAAAACGTATTTTCTCAATACGGAGAATTAGAAGAAGCTATTTTAATTAAAGATGAAAATGGAAGATCAAAAGGTTTTGGTTTCATCACTTATGTAAATGATGCTGATGCTGAAAAAGCAACTTCAGAATTAAATGGTTTTGAAATTGATGGAAGACCTTTGTTTGTAAACGAAGCAAGACCTCAAGAAAAAAGAGAAAGAAATTTCAGATAATTTTTTCAAAAAAAAAAATAGATGTTACACATCTATTTTTTTTGTACTTTTTCAATAATATAATCAAATACTTTCCCAACAATATTGAATTGCATAATTGTTTCTGCTGATAAAAATCAGGATGCTGTATTTACTTCTCAAACATAATATTTTTCTCCATCATATAAAAAATCAATTCCTATAAAATCAAGATTATATATTTTCATAATTTTTTTACTCATTTCCTCTATATCTCCTCCAAAATGATGTGGAAATAATTGTGACCCAAGTGAAAAATTTGCACGAAATTCATTTCATACTGCCTGTCTTTTATAACTTGCAACTGATATATTTCCAAGCATACAAACTCGTATATCTTTTCCAATTGCTGGAGAAATACACTCTTGAAACACAAAATCATCAAAATTATCCTCTCAAATATTTCATAGAATTTGTTCATATTGTTTTACATTTTCAATTAAAAAAACATTTTTTCATCACATCCCAAAACGTTTTTTACATATGTAAGGATAAGAGAGAAGAGACATGTTTTTTAAAAATATTTTTGCTTGATATGTTTGAGGAATCAAAAATTTTTCTCTCTCTAATAATTCATACATTTTCTTTTTATCAGAAAAATGTTGAATATTCTCACCCCCATTCACAACAAATACTCAGAATTTTTCATATTTTTTCAAAATTTCAATCACCCATAATGGAGTATATGCTCACATACGAGGAAAAATAAATTCTGGTACTTCTCATTTTTCAAACAATATTCATAACGTTTCAGGAGTAACAATTTCAAGCTGAATATTCCTTATTTGTGCTTCTTGAAGAATTCTCTCAACACTATAAAATGTTTTTTGTGAAGTGTGTTGATTATGTTTATATAAAACCCATCCTTTCATCCATGCTTTTTAAAAATAATATAACGAGTGTAATTATTTTCACAAAAAATTCAAATATTAAAAAAAGACCATTTGGTCTTTTTTTAATATTCTCTTCTTCATCCTCTGTCATTTCTTCCACCTCTAAATCCTCCTCTATCTCCTCATCCTGATCTTCTATCTCAATACCCTCTTCATCCTCTATCATTTCTTCCTCCTCTGTCTCATCCAAAACTTCTTCCTCAACCTCTTCTGTCTCCTCATCAAAAACTTCTTCATCCTCTATCTCCAGAATCAGATCTTTCTTTTGCTTTTACGACTAAAGGTTTTGCATCATTTTTATCTTTAAAAATTTTAAGAACAATACTTGCTGTTGCTTCTGGTAAATCAACATATGAAAAACTTTGAAGAATATCAACTTTTCCAGCTCCAAGATCTCATAAATCACATTCTTTCCCAAGAAAAGCAAGAAGATTTCCTGGATTTTGGAATCCATCCATTTTTCCTTTTGCAACAAAAAGTCTTACCATTCCATCATCTCTTTTTGAAGTTGATGCAGTATTTCTATCTCTTGAAGCAGCAAATTCTCTATATGATTCTGCTTTAAATTCTTCTTTATAGAATTTTTTAAGCATTGCAGCTACGAGCACTTCTGGAGTATGTTTTGCAAGAAGTGAAGTGGCAATATCTGTATAATCTCCAGCTTCTGGAGTTGATAAAATCGTATCAAGATCATCAAATAATCTTTGTTTTTTGAACTCAATAATTTGTGTTGCATTTGGAAGATTTGCTTTTTCAATTTTTGCTTTAATCGTTCTTTCGATAAAGAAAAGTTTTCTTGTATCAGCATTAGAAACAAGAGAAATAGCATTTCATTTTTTTCCAGCTCTTCCCGTACGACCAATTCTATGAGTATAGGTTTCTGGATTATCTGGAAGTTCAAAGTTTACAACGTGTGATAAATCATTCACATCAATTCCTCTCGCTGCAACATCAGTTGCAACCAAAACTTTTACAGCTTTTGCTTTAAATCTTGTTAAAACTTTTTCTCTCATAGCTTGTTCAATATCTCCGTGAATTGCCTCAGCTAAATATCCTCTTTGAGAAAGTTTTGAAGCTACTTCATCAGTTTCAGCTTTTGTTCTACAAAAAATTATTCCGTAAAAATCTGGAGTAATATCAATAATTCTACACAAAACATCAAATTTATGTCCTCTTGGAACTTCATAATATTGTTGAGTAATATTATCGTTGGTAAGATTTTCTTTTTTTACTGAGATAAGTTCGTGTTCTTTTAAATATTTTTTTACCAAACCCATAATAAATGGAGGCATAGTCGCAGAAAAAAGAAATACTTTTTTTTCTACTGGAGAATATTCCAAAATTTCTTCAATTTCTTCTTTAAAACCAACATTCAACATTTCATCAGCTTCATCCAAAACAAAATATTTAATTTTTGAAAGATCAAGTCTATTTTTTGAAAGATGGTCTTTTACTCTTCATGGAGTTCCAACTACAATTTTTGGATTTTGTCTGAGAGCAGACATTTCACTTCTAATATTTTGTCCTCCATATAAAAGAGTAATTTGTGCTTGATTTGCAACTGAAAATGACTTTAATTCATCAGCTACTTGAATTGCTAATTCTCTTGTTGGAGTCAAAATAATTGCTTCTAAATCAGAAGATTTGAAATTTATTCTATCAAGAATTGGAAGCCCGAAAGCAGCTGTTTTTCCCGAACCAGTTTGTGCTTGCCCGATAATATCTTTATCCGTTTTTAAAGCAACTGGAATAACTTGAGATTGAATCAAACTTGGCGTTGTATACCCTTTTGCTTCAATAGATTTTAAAATTTCAGCAGAAAGTCAAAGATCTGCAAATGTAATATTTGTCATATAAATATGATTAAAAATAAATATGAAAATAATTTCTTAATGGATTTGCTTGAAAGCAATACAAAATTATCAAACCGAATTTATTCATAAAAAAATATTTAGAAATACTATTCTAAATATTTTTTGAGCACCTTGATGTTAATATTAAAACAAAAAAGCAGAAACTCCCAAAAGTCATTTAAAAAAAGTATTTTCCCTAAAATTCTTGAATTCTTCATAAAAAGAATTCATACGCTTGATAATTTTAGGTCCGTTTTTTAAATGTAATTTTGTGAGCTTTCCACCTTCTATTTATTATTGAGAGTGAATAGAAAAAACCATTCTAAAATTATTTACTTGTGTATTATATAGATTTTTTTGAAAAAGCTAATTTATTTTTTATTTTCTTTTTTATTCCTGAAATAAGAAATTCAAACTATGAGAGATGACAATACAATTCCTATATTTCACAATATTAACAATTTATCCAAAAACGAATAATCAAAAAATGTTCATTCTTCTAAATTTTCAAATCATTCATAAACACAATGTCAAATTGACAAATGAGTTCCTTTTTCTGTAAGATTTTGTGTTGCAAAAATTGGGAAATCTCAAAATATATTTTCAAATGAATATTGTCAAATATAAAATATTTTCCCTTGTTGATTTTCGTAAATATAGTAAACTTTTCCTCAACATGCTCATGCAAATGAAATTTGAATTGAGAGAAAAAGGAGTATAGTAGAAATAAGTATTTTTTTCATGAAGTAATTGTTACTTTGTTAATCGAAAACTTTTTTCTTTTGTGAGTATAAAGCTCTTTTTTCTTTTACTTAAGAGAAACATAAATATTTTAAGGAAAATAATGATACTTGATAGATTTCATAATATTCTTAATTTATCTCCAAATGAATAATCAAAAAACGTTCATTTTTCTAATTCTTCAAATCATTCATATGCACAATGATCACTTATATAAACAGTATAATGCACTCCCTTTTTTGTAAGATCTTGTACTTGAAAAACAGGAAAATCTCAAAATATATTTTCAAATGAATATTGTCAAATATAAAATATTTTCCCTTGTTGATTTTCGTAAATATAGTAAAAATTTCCTCAACAAGATCCAGCAAAGGATAGCTGAATTGAAAAGAAAAATAATAAAATAGAAATAAGTATTTTTTTCATAAGATATTTTTAAATTTTAATAGGAAAGAGCAGTCCAATGGACTGCTCAATTTATACTACCAAGATATTGAGTAATGAACCCCTGTATTTGTTGAGTTTAACAAATCCACAGGCCATACCATCAATGGAGATTCAACATCGTCCAAATCAATATATTTAGCACTATTTTTGTGGGCTGCCCATACTAGTGATGAACAGTAGAATGTATCGACAGAATACTTCGTAAAAGGTATTTGCCATTGTTGAGGATATGGTATACCTACTTGAAATAAATCCATGTAGGAGCGAATAGAACTTTGTTCCCAAGAATTTAAACCCATTTTCACCAAAATTGCCTTATCAAATTTATGATATTGGTTTTTCTGCATAAACTGGGTCCAAGAAAATTTCCTTGAAAGGTTGTTTGGATCAACAGCTTCAACCAAAGTTGATCCATTATAGACCAAAATAGCATGTTGCCATCCATGTCCCAATGGAGCCCAGCTCATCGCATACCCAGACTTTGGTTTTAGAACAATAAAATCACCTGATTGTAATGTCACCGTTGAAGACAACGATTGCATTGTTGAAGCTTTTGACTTACCCGAAGATAAATCAATGACCCGACCTTCTGCAACTGCCAAATCATGAGTTAAATCAGCAAGCTGATTTTTCAGAGTCAACATGTTTTCATCAGGCTCGAGTGAAACATATTGTGAATAAACCATTTGAGTTTTATTCAAACGATCCAATTCACTCATCTGTTTCTTCACTTCCTAAATTTCATTCAGCAACATTTCTTTGTCAGACGCATTTGCAAAAGAACAAAAGAAACAAAACAAAAACAAGTATACCAACTTCATTTATATTCTCCAATACTATATACTAACGACAATGTTAGCCAAGGCATTATATTTAATATTTAAATATGTCAAATATAATAACTTTCAAAACAAGAATCATTATCATTTAAAATTGACTTTTTAGAAAATAAAGTACAATAAAGAAAATATTTCTTTTCTTTATTCTCATGAAAACTCATTTTTATACGCAAGATATTATTGATATTTGTGAAAATAAACATCTCACTGTTGATGAAATTTTTGGCTATGTTTGAGAAAAACATCCAACAGCTGGAAAATCGTCTATCTATAGAAATGTAGAAGAGCTTTGTGCTGATGGAAAACTCAGAAAAGTAGTTGGAGCCAGTAAAAAAACCTATTTTGAAAAAGCAAAACATGATCATATTCATTTAATTGATCAAGAAACATGAGAAATTTTTGATTATGATCTTATCAATCTTCCAGATTTAAAAATTCCTGAAAATTTTCAAATAAAAGATATGGATATCAAAATATTTGGAACATTTAAAAAATAAGCAACTTTTAAAAAAGTTGCTTATTTTTTATCTAAAAATTCTCACTATTTCCCCAAAATACTTCAACTTCTTATTTTTCAAAATTTTGTCTCAAATTCCTTTCAAAGTTTCATATCATTCTGCGTGTTTTTTTTCTGATTTCAGTATTTCATATGCTTCAAGAGAAGTTTTTCAACTTCATACGAGTTGTCCAAAATACCTATTTCTTGAAGCTCCAAAACAGGTTGCTATCATATCTCCAGTAAATGCAAAACTTGTGAAATCAAGATTTTTCTCTCCACCAAGCATTTCAAAAAGTTCTGGGAGTTCTTTATAGAGTTCACATAAATAAAATCAAAATGTTGAATTTCCATTTCCCTTTCCTTCCAAATATCCAGCAAAAAGTGCAATAATATTTTTAATAGACCCGATAAGTTCAGTATTTTTTACATTTTGAGAAATTTCAATTTTTAATTTTTCTCAAACGAAAAGTTTTTGTAAATTTTGAGCAATTTCGCTATTTTTACACGCAATTGTTGCTCCGAGCATTTTTTCATCCACCAATTCTTGCGCGATCATTCAGCCAGAGAGAACAGCATAATGATACGAAAAATCTTGAAGTTTCGATGCAATCACTTCTGAAATTGATTCTAAAGTTATATTATTTATTCCCTTTGCAAGATTGAGAATCGTCACTCAAGACTTCAAAGAATTTTTAATATTTTCAAAAAATCCTCCCACAAATTGTGCAGGAATAGCAACAATTAAGAGATCATATTCACTATAATCAACATTTCTTCCATCCAAAAATGAAATATTTTCTCACAAAGTCTCTCACTCAAAAAAATATGGACTTTGTCTTTTTTCTTGCAAAGTTTGCAGTGTCAAAGCATCAATTTCTGACGCGTAAAAATGAATTTTTGGATGATTTTGACTCAAATGTTTCAGTACAGCAAAGCCAAACGCACCAACTCATACGATAAGTGTTTTCATATTATATTTCAATATTTTTATAATGTTTTAATTGATAACTGGTTGTTTTTTTCTCAATTGCAATCACATCTACTCGAATTTTTTCAAAATCAATTCTGTGTGTGACACAATAATATTCCATCGTTTTTTTAAATTTCCTTAATTTTGACTTTGTGATTGATTCTTCTGGTGTTCCATAAGCTAAATTCGTGCGAAATTTTACTTCTAAAAATACAAAAATATCATCTTTTTTTGCTATAATATCAATTTCTCAGAAGGTAGAAAATTTAAAATTTAAGTCTTTGATTTCGTAGGAATTTCGCTTTAAATATTCAATTGCAAGCAGTTCTCATTTGTCTCAGGTTTGTTTCATAGTTTTCTACAAAATTTCAGATAAAATTTTTCTTGTAACCACTTCAATTGGCAACATTTCTCCATCTTCCACACAATCGATTTTCACCCAATCATCATACATTTCAACAATTTTCATAGCTTTTTCATGTGCCTTTGAGAGATGATTCAGGTCTGCTTCATGAAGATCCATTTTTTTTCCATCTTTGAGATAGGTTCTTTCTTCTTTTTTTAAGACAAGTTTTTGACTTACTTCTGGTGTAACATTCAAAAAAATCACTTTATCTGGTTTTGGAATTCACAAAATATTGTATTCTAAATCATACAGCCAATCAAGAAATTCTTTTGCTTTTGCATCATCATCAATTTTTCCTGTTTGATGAATCATATTTGCTGAAACATAACGATTTGAAATAATATAATCATAATCTCCCAGATCTTTTTTCACATCAAAACTCGAATCAAAACGATCAAGTGCATAAAAAAGTGAAGCTTGTTTTGCTGACACATCTGTCCCATATTCTCCATTCAGATACTTTTCAACAAATCTTGCAGACTCATTTCCATACCTTGGATAATCAAGAATTTTTACTTTTTTTCCAAGATTTTCAAAATGTTTTCTCAAAATTTCCACTTGTGTTCCTTTTCCACTCCCATCAATTCCATCAATCACTACAAACATATTTTTCCATTAAAAAAATAAAGCAATTTTGTCAAGAACTAATATACTGCTTTTTTTGCAAAAACAAATTTTTTATGATAGAATTATTTAAATATCTCCTAAAACATAAAATTATGAGTCGTAATCCAGAATGTACTATTGATACACAAAATTACCAACAAGAAATTTGATTTCTTGTAAATGATTTTTTAGATATTACAGATATCCAACATGCAAATAATATAAAAGATATTATTCTTTCAAAAATAACCGAAAATTGTTCAACACAAGAAATACGTACTCTTCGTGATGATTTTTCAAAAAGAGGACAATTACTTTCTTCTCTTCAAAAAATGAAAATGTATGAACTTTCAGCAACATTATCAAGTTATCTCAAAGAAAGAAATCAAAATATACCTTCTCCACCATCTCATATTTGAGAAAATGTATACGATCAAATTGATCAACTTATCTCCCCAATAGAACGTGCTGAAGTTGTATCATATTTTCCCATTGAAATAACTGGTGGAACCATCACACAAAATGAACTTCGTTTTACTGGTAAATGACTCAAAACAAACACACAACAAAAAGAATATCCAATTGTTGCAAGTCATACAGAACATATTGGTTGAAATTTATATAGAATCTATCTCAGTGGCTCAAGACGTTCATGAGCAGTTTCAAGAAATACTCAAGAAAGTATTATTATTGGTTACACTGGATGAAAAACCATTACATTTTTTAATGAACACAAACAACCCTTGGGAATTCTCCTCATCGAAAGAAGTTTTCGTAACAGAAATAAAGAACAAAAAGTCACTATAAAAAGAGACAAAGACATGATTGAACTTTTTTTTGTTACAAATCACTAAAAGTTTTCCATACAGGAAAGCTTTTTTCTTTACAAATCATAAAAAAAACATATCATAACACTTGAAAAATACTTTCATAAATTTGTGGGAAAAAATGGCTGGAATTGATGATTTAGAATCAAGTATAGACATCGTTGAACTGGTAAAAAGATATACCAATCTCAAAAAAGCATGAGCCAATTACAAGGCTCTTTGTCCGTTTCCTGGACACTCAGAAAATACTCCAAGTTTTGTGGTGAGTCCATCAAAGCAACTTGGATATTGTTTTGGTTGTCACAGAGGAGGAGGACCGATCAAATTTATTATGGATGTAGAAAACGCAACATTTAAAGAAGCTGTTGAAATTCTTTCAAACATTACCTGAGTCAAAATTGCTGGGATGAACTTCAAAGAAGAACAAACAAACAAAAATATTTACTCAGTCATGAAAGATATTACAGTATATTATAAAAAATCTCTCCAAAATTTTCCAGAAGTAAAAAAATATCTCATGGATCGTTGACTCACCAGTGAATCCATCGAAAGTTTTGATTTTTGATATGCTGATTCATGAATCGAACTCTATAATTTTCTCAAAAGTAAGTGATATCCAGATGACATAATAGAAGAAACGAATGTTTTTGTTGATATCAAATCAAGAAAGGATAAATTTATTTGAAGAATTATTTTTCCAATCAGAAATGCAAGAGGTGATATTGTGGCATTTGCTGGAAGAATTTTATGAGCCTGAGAACCAAAATATCTCAACTCTCCTGCCTCAAAACTCTATGATAAATCAAATATTCTCTACTGACTTTTTCAAGCCAGAAATGAAATTACCAAACAAGATTTTGTTATTATCACTGAATGATATATGGACACTATTTCACTTCATCAAGCTGATTTTAAAAATACAGTTTGTGTGAGCGGAACAGCTCTGACTGAAAAACATATCACTCTCATAAAAAGACTTACCAAAAAAATATATTTGTGTTTTGATAACGATAAAGCCTGAGCAAATGCAACAAATCTTGCCATTGAAATTCTCAAAAATAAAGAATTAGAAGTTCGTATAATTACTCTTGAATGAGCAAAAGATCCAGATGAAATTCTCAAAAAATGAGATGATTTTTCAAAATATATTTCTCAAGCACTTTCCCCTATCTGATATGCTCTACAAAATATGAAAGAAATTTCATGACTTGCAGATAAGCGTGAACTTCTCAAAAAAGCACTTGAACTTCTCAAAAGTTATAATGATACTATTGAAAAAGATTATTATCTCAAGGAAATAAGCGATAAACTTGATATAAAACTTGATTTAGTCTATATGGAATACAATAAAACCAAATTACCAAAATCAAGAGATGAAGTATTTGTATACAAGAAAGAAATTTCTCTCAACAGTGAAGATCTGCTTATAGGAATTCTTCTAAAATATCCAGAAAAAATCGATTTTATCAAAGAAAATATTAAAAATTTTTCCATGATCGGAAATGATTTACAAATTCTCTTAGAAAAATGAGTGTGAGCCATCAATAATTTTGAAATTGAAAAGAAAAATACCTATCTTGCTCTTGCTCAAAATGATGAAATTTTACAAATAAAAGCACAACTTGATGGATATCAAGATATATCTGAAGAAAAAATTCTCCAAAATATCAAAAAAACTCTTGAAAAATTTAATATTGATACCTTTAAAAAAGTAGAAAATACTCTCAAAGAACGTATCAAAAATGGAGATCAAAATGCGTTAGAACAATACAATACACTCCTCTTAAATAAAAAGAAATAAAAATTTGAAAATATCCTATTTTCAATATAATATTCCTTGTTGGATAAAACAAAGCCAAATGAAAAAAAGAATGACTCTATAAAAATATATTTTTTCCTTCTTCAAATTGAGAAATGAAGGTTTTTTGTAGTTTAGAAAAGTATGTTTATTTAATAACCTCAGAAAATATGTCAAAAAAATCAGGAAAAAAAGATGATAATATTGAAGAAATTAACCTTGATGAATTAGAGCTCAATGGAGAACCTATCAAGAATGACTCAAAAAATACAAAATGATTTCTCCCAGATTGGGATGATGAAGAAGAAGATTTTGATGAATTTGATGATGATTTTAACCCAGAAGAAGATTTCTGAGAAAAAAAAGAAAAAGGTCTCAAAAAAATTCCAATTGATAGAACCGAAGATAAAAGAAGAGTTTGAAAATGACTTCAAAAATTTATTGATGTTGAAGTTCCAAAAGAGTTTCTTGATGGGATGCCAGAAGAAATTCAAGAATTGATGAGAAAATGAAAAAAAGAATGAAAAATTACTCAAGATGAAATTATGGTTGCTCTTCCTCATGCAGAAGATGATCTAGACCTTCTTGACGAAGTATTTGCAAGATTTCTTGGACTCAAAATTGAAATTGTCGATAACTTAGATAAAGACACTCTGTTTGAATGAGATAAAAAAGAAAATGCTCATGATGATTTAGAAAAAAATACTATTTCTCTTTCTGAAATTAGTGATGATTCTATTAGAATGTACTTAAATGAAATAGGGAGAGTACATCTTTTATCTGCTGATGAGGAAATTGAACTTGGAAAAAGAATCAAAAAATGAGATATGGAAGCCAGAAAAAAACTTGCTGCCGCAAACTTAAGACTGGTTGTTTCTATTGCAAAAAAATACATGTGAAGAGGGCTTGGACTTCTTGATCTGATTCAAGAATGAAATGTATGACTCTTTAGAGCAGTTGATAAATTTGATCCAGATAAAGGATTTAAATTTTCAACATATGCAACTTGGTGGATTCGTCAATGAGTAACGAGAGCGATTGCAGATCAAGCAAGAACGATTCGAGTTCCAGTTCATATGATTGAAACTATCAATAAATTTACACATACTTACAGAAGACTCACTCAAGAACTTACTCGTGAACCTCTTATGGAGGAACTCGCAACTGAGCTTGATATGGATATTAGAAAAGTGAGACAAATTATGCGTATTTCACAAGATATTCTCTCTCTTGATGCTCCTGTTGGAAGTGAAGAAGATACATCACTTTGAGATTTTATTGAAGATGACAAAAATCCAACTCCAGATAAAGAAACAAATATGACACTTCTCAAAGAAAATCTCTATGAAATGCTTGATTTTCTCACTCCAAGAGAAAGAAAAATCGTTATTATGCGTTTTTGACTTGATGGTTGAGATGTTCATACTCTTGAAGAAGTTGGAAAAGAATTTGGAGTTACCAGAGAACGTATCAGACAAATTGAAGCAAAAACCCTTGAAAAACTCAGAGATCATCCAAATGCGGATAGAATTAAGTTTTTCTAATAAAAAAATCGTGAAATTTCACGATTTTTTTATTTATTATATTTTACTTTATATTGCGCTTTACAATCTTTTAAAATTTCAATTGCAGTTGCTTTATTATCCCATCCTTCTAAAACAATTGTTTTATTATGAAGATCTTTATAGTGTTGCATAAAATAATAAATATCTTCTTTTTCTTTTGTATGAACATCATCAATATCTTGAACATGATCATAATATTTATCATCTGCAACAGCTAAAACCTTATAATCAAATTCTCATGAATCAATCATTTTTAATCCTCCAACTACTCTACAAGGTACCACACATCATGGAACAAATGGAAATCTTGATAATACAATCACATCAAGTGGGTCTCCATCATCTTCATTATGAGATTGTGGTAAAAATCCATAGTTAAAATTATATGCAATTGGTGTTTTTCCAATTCTATCCACTACAACAGCATTTAATTCTTTATCAAATTCATATTTTACCATTGAATCTTTTGGTATCTCAATAATTGCATTTACTTGGGTAAAATCATCATTTCCTAATGAAAGATCATGAAATAAATTTGCCATATATTTTTGTATTAAAGACTAAAAATTTCTATAAAATTATAGAAATACATGTATTGTGAAAAAAAATAATAAACCCTCTTTCTCATTTTGAAAGATTCATCATTTTTACAAGGCTTTTGTATTGTATGAATTTTTCAAATGTTTTCAAGAAATTTATTATTTTATTTACTATTTTATATTTCAAAGTTTTAATTGTGCAATAGATTTTAACAACATATCTTGTGCTTCAATAAACTTTTCCATATCTACTCTATCTTTTGAATGTTTATACTTTTCCATTGTTTCAAGAGCATTTTGTTTTGCTTTCTCAGCAAGATTGAGATCTAAATCATCAACCGTAATCAGCACATCAATCAATATTTTTACAATTGAATGAGAGACTTCTAAAATACCTCATCCAATAGCAAAATCTTCTTCTTTTTTTACATTGTTTTCATCAATATGAACCACTCTTAAAACAGAAGGTTTTAATGATGTAATAAGTGCAACGTGACGATCTAAAATCGTAATTTCTCATGATTTTGTCATCGCAGTAATAGAAACGACACTCGTTGACTTAAAAAGTTTTCCATTAAATGACAAGATTTCTAATTTCATATTTTCTGCTTAAAAATTATTTATTTTCAGATTCATATTTTGCAACCACGTCATCAATAGTAGCTTTATACATGAAATATCCTTCTGGAATATGATCAACTTCCCCATCAATAATTCTTCTAAATCCTGAAACAGTATCAGAAAGTTTTGAATATACACCTGGAGTTCCAGTAAATTGTTCAGCAACAAAGAATGGTTGTGATAAGAATTTTTGAATTCTTCTTGCTCTCGCTACAGTTAACTTATCATCTTCTGATAATTCATCCATACCAAGAATAGCAATAATATCTTGTAATTCTTTATATTTTTGTAAAATTCTTTGAACTTCTCTTGCTACATTATAGTGTTCTTCACCAACTACAAGAGGATCTAAAACTGTAGAAGTAGAATCAAGAGGATCAACAGCTGGATAAATACCAAGTTCTGCAATCGATCTATTTAATGAAATAGTTGAATCTAAGTGAGCAAATGTTGCTGCTGGAGCTGGATCTGTAAAGTCATCAGCTGGAACATACACGGCTTGAACAGAAGTAATAGAACCATCTTTTGTAGAAGTAATTCTTTCTTGTAGAGCCCCCATATCTGTTGCTAGAGTTGGTTGGTATCATACTGCTGAAGGAATTCTTCAAAGAAGTGCAGAAATTTCAGAACCTGCTTGAGTAAATCTGAATATGTTATCAACGAATAAAAGTACATCTCTTTTTTCTCTATCTCTGAAATGTTCAGCCATAGTAAGTCCAGTTAAAGCAACTCTTGCTCTTGGTCCTGGAGCTTCGTTCATTTGTCCAAATACCATCGCAGTTTTATCAATAACACCTGATTCTTTCATTTCATGGTATAAATCATTTCATTCTCTTGTTCTTTCTCAAACTCAAGCAACGACTGAATATCATCCATGTCCTGATGCAATATTATGGATAAGTTCTTGCATGATAACCGTTTTCCCTACTCATGCTCAACCAAAGAGTCAAACTTTTCCTCATTTTAACATCGGAGCGATTAAATCAACTACTTTAATACCTGTTTCAAATAATTCTGCTTTTGTTGTTAAGTCAGAAAATTTTGGAGCAGATCTATGAATTGGATCATTGTGTTCTGTTTTTGGTTTTTCTCCTCCATCAATTGGATCTCCTAAAACATTAAACATTCTCCCTAACACTTTTTCTCAAACAGGGACTCTAATTGGGAATTGTGTTGCAATTACTTCTGTACCTCTTTTGAGTCAATCAATTGGGTTCATAGCAATTGTTCTTACTACTCCATCTCCAAGTTGTTGTTGTACTTCAAGTACAATTTTTTCTTGCGCTTGCACTTCTAATGCATCATAGATAGAAGGAACATACCCTTCTTCAAACGCTACATCAATAACTACTCAAACGATTTTAGTAATTTTTCATTTATGCATATATATAAAATTAAGAATTTAAATATTTTCATTATTCTTCAGCATCCATAGCCTTATTACTCAGACGATCTGCTTCTTTGTTTTGTTCTCGAGGAATCCATATAAAATTTACTTGTACTCAAGATTCTCAAATCATATTTTTGATTTGTGTATGAATTTCTTTTAATTCAGCCTTTTTAATTTTCCAAGTTCCTGAGAGTTGTTGAATCACTAAATCACTATCCATCTTTAAATCAATATGATTTGCTCCAAGTTCTATTCATCTTTTCAAACCATAATATGCTCAAAGATATTCGGCTTCATTATTTGTTTTCTTTCCAAGAAATTTATATCTTTTTTCAATTTCTTTCCCATTTTCATCCACAATGTACACTCAAATACCTGCTATACCTGGATTTCATCTACTTCCTCAATCAGTATAGATTGTTATTTTCATATGAATTTTTTAGAAACTATCTTTCAATTATTCTTTCATACTCTCAACCCCACTCACAATTTCAGAAACTTCTTTTGTAATAGACGCTTGACGAGCTTTATTATAAGCAAGAGTGAGCTTAGATGCATATTTATTTGCATTATCTTTTGCATTTTTCATCGCAATCATACGAGCTGAATGTTCTGATGCTTTTGCTTCAATCAACATATCATAGAGCATACTATCAATGAGCATTGGAAGAAGTTCTTGTAATACTTCAGTTTTACTTGGTTCAATTATATAATCTATTTTTTGAATCTCTTGAGTGAGTGTTTTCTTTTTTTCACTATATGTTTCTCAAAAAACTTGTTCAAAATATGTTTCTATTGCTTCTCTATTAAGAGGAAGAAAATCTCTTGCAACTGGAAGTTGTTTAATTGTGTTTACATAATGATTATAAAAAACTTTTATTTGAGAATATTCTGGAGTTAAAAACTTTTCTTGAACCATTCTTGATATTGATTTTGCAAATTTCAAATCAATATTATCACTGAATTCTGATGAAAAATCAGCGAGCAATGTATTTCCAGTTCTTCCAATAAATTGAGCTCATCTTTTTCAAACTGCTACAAAATCTATTTTTTCCGAAGGATTTTCTTTCATATATTGATTTACTTTTTTCATAACATTCACATTATATCCTCAACATAATCATTTATTTGAAGTAATCAGAATTGCTAATGTTTTTCATGAAGTATGTTTTGAAAAAAACTTAGATTCATCTAAAGAATCAGATACATTTAAAAATACTTCAAGCATTGCTTGCATGTATGCTTTTTTTTCCAAAGCTAAATCTTGAGCTTTTTTCATCTTAACAGTAGAAATCAACTCCATAGCTTTTGTTATCTTTCAAGTATTTTTAATAGACTTGATTCTTCTTTTAATTTCTTTTCAATTTGCCATATGTACTTTTTTAAAATATTGTTACATGTATTAAAAACGAAAACGAAAATATTATTTATTTAAATCAACTATTTTTGTAATCACTTCAATCAATTTTTTTTCTGTATCTTCTTTAATTTCTTTATCTTTTGCAATAGATTCTAAAATAGTTTTTTCTTCATCTAATGCAATATAAAGTTCTTTTTCTACTTTTCTTACTTTTGCAACCTCAACAGTATCAAGATACCCTTTTGAACCAGCAAAAATTGAAGCAATTTGTTTTTCAACTGCAATTGGTTCAAATACTCCTTGTTTCAGAAGTTCCATCATTCTTTTTCCTCTTTCAAGTTGTTGTCTCGTAGAAGCATCTAAATCTGAAGCAAATTGAGAAAATGCTGCAAGTTCTCTATATTGAGCAAGATCTAATTTCAAAGTACCAGCTACTTTTTTCATAGCTTTAATTTGAGCAGAACCTCAAACTCTCGAAACTGATAATCATACGTTAATAGCAGGTTTTTGACCAGCATTAAATAAATCAGATTCTAAAAATATTTGACCATCAGTAATAGAAATTACGTTTGTTGGAACATACGCAGAAACATCTCAAGCTTGCGTTTCAATAATTGGAAGTGCCGTCATTGATCCAGCTCCAAGTTCATCATTCAGTTTTGAAGATCTTTCAAGAAGTCTTGAGTGAAGATAAAAAACATCTCATGGATATGCTTCTCTTCATGGTGGTCTTCTTAAAAGAAGTGACATTTCTCTATACGCATTTGCTTGTTTAGTAAGATCATCATACACGATTAATGCGTGTTTTCCATTAAACATAAAATATTCAGCCATAGCACATCCTGCATATGGAGCTAAATATTGCATAGAAGCTGGTTCAGAAGCTCAAGCAGAAACTACAATAGTATAATCCATTGCACCTCTTGATTTTAGTTCTTCAACTACTCTTGCAACTTTTCCTTCTTTTTGTCCAATTGCAACATACACACAAATCATGTTTTGACCTTTTTGATTTACAATTGCATCAATAGCAACTTGTGTTTTTCCTGTTTGTCTATCTCAAATAATAAGTTCTCTTTGTCCTCTTCCAACTGGAACTAAAGCGTCCAGTGCTTTAATACCTGTTTGCATCGGTTCATGAACAGATTTTCTATCCATTACTCAAGTAGCAACTCTTTCAATTGGATAAAACTCTTTTGATTTTACATCTCCAAGTCCATCAATCGGATTTCCAAGTGAGTCAACAACTCTTCCAATAAGTCATTCACCAACAGGAACTTCTAATGTTTTTCCTGTTGCTTTTACAATTTGTCCTTCTTTAATGGTATTAAATCAAGTAAGTACCACAACTCAAACATAATGTTCCTCTAAATTCAGAGCAATTCCTACTCATCCAGATTCAAATTCAACTAATTCATTATATGCAACATTTCTCAGACCAGCAACTTTTGCTACTCCATCTCACAAATAAAAAACTTCCCCTACATTTTCCATTTCAGGAGTAGTATTTAAAGTATCAATTTGTTTTTCAATATCACTTATAATTCCATTTAATACGTCATTTGACATAAATAAATTTTTATACATATAAAATCATTTTTTTCTTTTGCAAATTGCAAAAGATTATTTTAATAAATTTTCAAACTTTCTATAACTTAGATCAAACATATCATCATTATAAAAAATTCTCATTCATCATTGTAAATTTTGGTTTTGCATAAACTCAATATCATCAAGTTTTACTTCTGCTCAAAACATTTTTTGAAAGATTTCAATTGATTTTTCTTTTACAAATGAAAGACTTTCATCAGAAGATTCATAATATTCAATTTTATAGCATTGTTTTCCATTTTTCAACTTTTGGAATTCTTGTTTTCCTCTCTTTCAAAGAGATTTTTTCAAAGAACTCAAAAGTGTTACATCTTTGAGTAAATGTTTCAACTCATCCTTGCTTAGTTTAGAAATATCTATCATAGTTACATCATTAAATTATCAGTAATTACTCCACTTCTCCTATAAAGAAGAAATTTCTTTTTCTACAAAATCTCTATTCACTTTTTCTTTTTCAAAAAGTTTTGCATTAAATCTTACAATTAAATCTATAGATTTTTCTTTTACATCATTCAACATTACTTCTTTCTCTTTACTAATTTCAGCAAATGCAGAATTTTTCATATTTTGTGCTTCTTGAGAAGCTTTTTCTTTTATTGCTGAAGCTTCTGCTTTCGCAATATCAAGAGCATTTTTCTTCATTTCTTCTGCTTGTTTTTTTGCATCTGAAAGAATATCTTGCTTTTGTGCTTCGGCTTGTTTATTTAACGTTTCAATATTATTATAATCTGTTTCTAATTTTTTTCTTCTTTCAGTTTCTTCATCAAGGTACGCTAAATAAGGTTTAAATACAAAACGATTTAAAACCCATAAAATACATACCAATATAATTGCCTGAATTACGAGTGTTTCTAATGTAAAGAAATGAAAATCGTGTAATTCCATATAAATAAGGTTAAAGGTTTATAAAGTTGATAAAATGGAAGAAAAACAAAGAAAAATTTCTTAACTTTATTTTCATTCCACTTTATGACTTCTCACTATTACATAGCAAATCAAATAATCAATGCGATAACAAGAGCATAAATTGCAATTGCTTCTGCTAAGGCAATACATAAAATTGCTAATCATTGAATTTTTCCAGCAGCTTCTGGATTTCTTCCAAGCGCTTCTAATGCACCTTTCCCAATTAAACCTACTCCGATACCAGGACCAATTGCCCCTAATCACATTGCTAAAGCCATAGCTAATTCTTTTAATTCCATAATTTCTTATGTTAAGTTATAAAATATAAATTCTAATCTTGTATCCTGTCAAAAAATGAAAAGATACAAAATTATTTCTACACTTTATTTTTAATGATGAGAATCTTTACTTTGATTGAAGTATGAGATCATAAGCATGTAAAAAACAGCTGCTTGGATAAATGCTATAAATACTTCAAAAAACCAAAATGGGATAGAGATAACTCTTCCTATCTCAAAAAGTGATGAACTCATCAATGCTCCAAGATAGGTTAATACTCAAATCAAAATCACCCCAGCAAAAATATTCCCAAACAATCTCAGAGAAAGTCCTGCAATAGTTGCTGGAACCGAAACTAAATGTAACCATCCAACAAATACATTAATACATTTTTCTCAAATACTATTCCCTGTAAAATTAAATATATATCATTTTAATGTTCCTCATACTCATCCATGCTTCAACGCAATTCCCAAAAACGTAACTACTGTAATGAGGGCTAATACCAAAGTTGTATTTAAATCACTATTCATCGGTCTCAAAAAGTAAAGAAAACTCTCAGAAACTCATAATCCAATCCGGTCAATTACTAATCAAAAAAGATTTCAAAACAAGATAACTATAAAAAATCCTGCAATCAAAGGAAAAAATGCTCTTGCAAATTTTTTATCATTGTGAAATGATTCTGTCATATTTCTATCAAGCAAAGAAAGAAAATGCAAAATTGATGTTCTGAGTTTTGAATTCTCATTTTTTAATGCTTTTTTTGCAAACAAAGAAAAAACAATCACGATAATTAGAAACACAAAAGTTGCAACATTTGTATTGCTAATTGGTCCGTAGACTGTTTCTCATTGAATTTTTGGAATATGTGGTCAACTAGAGTGTTGTTGTGTTTCAAGTTGTAGAGTCGGAGTTTCCGTCATTTTCTGGTTTTTTAGAAATATTATTAAATTCTTTTGTTACTCTTTTTATCTCAATAAAGAGAAAAACAACAAGTGGTATAATAGAAAGCAAAACAGCCCCTATTAGAAATTGTCATTTGTTTCAAAAAAGCGCACCAAGTATAATTCAAAAAATTAAAAAAGCAAATAAATTTCAAAAAATTATTCCAGAGACCCTTACAAAATTTTTATACATAAAAATTTGATTATTTTTGTAAAATAGCTATATTAAGACAAATCTATTATATGATTTTCTGATTTTATGCAAGAATTTTTATAATTTTTACACAATAGAAAAAAATGAACCATACCGATATTATCATACACAATCTCCTTACAAAAGGAGTTTCAAGAATTATTGAAAAAGAAAACCTTGAAAAAAAGCTCAAATCATGAAAAAAACTCAGAATTAAATTTGGGATTGATCCAACAGGAACTACGGTACATATTTGACATGCCGTTCCTATTTTGAAACTCAGAGAATTTCAAAAACTCGGTCATCAAGTCGTAATCATTATCTGAGATGCAACGGCTCAAGTATGAGATACAAGTGATAAAAATGCTGAGAGACCAATGTTAACACGTGAAGAAACTCTTGCAAATGCAAAAGATTATCTTGCACAATTTTGAAAAATTCTTGATATTGATAAAGTAGAAATTCGCTTTAATTCTGAATGGATGGATACAACTAATTTTAACTATGTAGGAGAGCTTGCCAAAAATTTCTCTGTAGCTGAAATGCTTGATAGAGATAATTTTAAAAAAAGATTTGAGGGATGAATTCGTATCTCTCTCCAAGAATTCCTCTACCCAATTATGCAATGATATGATAGTGTAAAAATAAATGCTGATGTAGAACTTGGTTGAAATGATCAATATTTTAATCTTCTTGCAGGACGTAGACTTCAAGAAGCGAACGGACAAGAAAAACAAGAGATTATGACTTTTAATCTCATTGCAGGAACCGATGGAAGAAAAATGAGTAAAACGTTTTTTAACTTTATTGGACTTAATTTTTCACACACAGACATGTTTGTAAAAATTATGGAAGTTGGAGATGATCTCATTCTTTCATATTTTGAACATTGTACTCCTCTCTACCTTGATGAAATTCAACTATTTCAAAAGAGATTAGAAAATGGAGAAAATCCAAGAAACATAAAAATTGATCTGGCTCTTGAAATTGTGAAACTCTATCACGGAGTAGAAAAAGCTCAAGAAGCTCATAAATATTTTGAGAAAGTCATGAAAGAATGACTCGTTCCTGATGAAAAAGATATCGAAAAATATGATATAGAATGAGAGGGAAATGAAATTCTTCTTGTAACACTTTTAGTAAAATCTTGACTGTGCAAAAGCTCAACAGAAGCAAGAAATGCATTATCTGGAAATTCTGTTAAAGTAAACAATGAAATTCAAACTGATACAAAACATATAATTTCTCTTGATGATAAAAATTATACACTCCTCCAAGTTGGAAAGAAAAAATTTAAAATGGTAAAAAAAGCATAATTTTATTTCCCCTATCTGCTACAAGCTTATGAAACCTCTTGATCTTACCAAACTCTTTGGTTCAAAAACGAGAACAAAATTACTTGAAAAATTCTTTTTAGAATATGAATCATGAAACAATGAAGGTTTTCATATGAGAGCTTTATCTCGTGATTTAGATGAGCAAATCAATTCAATAAAAAGAGAACTTGATTCTCTTGAGGAACTTCATATTTTAAAAAGTCGTGAGGAATCAAAGAAAAAAATCTTTTTTCTTAATAAAAATTTTATTCTTCTGGAAGAATTCAAAAATATTTTTCTCAAAACATACAATCCTTATGAGAGTATTAAAAGATTTTTTAAAGAAGAAGACTCTCTTGAACTTGTGCTCATCAATGAAGAACTCTCAAAGCGTCTTATTTGAAATACAAATAACATAGTAGATATTTTTCTTATCTGAGAAATGAATAAAATAAATTTTAATGAATTTCTTGCAAAAACTTTTTTTAATAGAAAAATTAAATATGCAATCATCACAAAAGAAGATTTTTACAAAAGACTGGAATATAACGATAAACTTATTTTTAATATTCTCAAACAAAAAGGAAATCTCTTCCTCAAAGACACACTTGATATCGAAAAAATGCTTCAAAACAATAAAACCAACTTTTAAAAGTTGGTTTTATTGTTTTCTTATTGTTTTAAATGACTATCAATAGCAGCCTCTAACTCTTTTATAAAACATGATCAAATTTTCTCATCACATTGAATTCAATAAGTAGTAGTCTCTCATTTATTTAAAGTTAAATCAATAAGAGCAAATGGTCTTCAATCTGCTTTTATTTTGCAACCATCTAAGTAATTAAATTTTGCCTCTTTAATATCAGAACTAGTAATTTCCCAAGCCTCGTACAACCAAGTATGAAATTTTTCCATCACTTTCTCTCATTCTAAATTGTCACAAGGTTTATCATTAGAACTATTAGATCAACATCATACAAGTAAAAAAAGTATAGAAAATATTAAAATAGTAACTATTATCTTTTTCATATAATTTTAAATTTAGAAAATAAGAAAACAAAAAAGGACAACTTATGAGCCTTAGATGTTTGCAGACAACCTAAATCCATTACACAAAAAGCGTAAAAAGGACAAGCAACATAAGTTGCCCTTCTCTACACACTTTTTGTGTTTTAAATTTAAGTTATCTGCCTTCTATTTATATTCAAAAAATACTTTAAATCAAATCTAAATTAAAAACAACACTTTATCTTTTCCAAACTTTCCCACAAAAAAAGCCTAACAATTACTGTTAAGCTTTTTTCATTTAAATCAAGTTTTTTATATGGTGGGTAATATAGGATTCGAACCTATGACCCCCTGCTTGTAAGGCAGATG
>CAYYDE010000006.1:0-125852 GCA_964470525.1 uncultured Candidatus Peribacteria bacterium | reverse complement strand
GTACCAAATAAACAAAAAACTTGATTTTCAAAATATTTATGATACTCTATTTTCATATTATTTTTAACATTTTTATTATGGACGATACAAACACACAAAATAGTGAAATTCAAAAAGACAATCTTTCTTCTGAAGAGAAAAAAGAAGAAGCCTCAAAACCTGCACCTCCAATTCCTCAAAAAGTTTCAAAAATCCCAGCTTTTGTTCAACAAAATCACTTTGGAAAATGAGGAGGATTTAATAATTTTTCCAACAACAAACAAAGACCTGGAAGAGCTGCGAGTAGATGAAGATAAAATAAAAACTTTCTAAAATAATTTTAGAAAGTTTTTATTTTTTATTATTCCTCTGTATAATGACGAAAGTTATATTTTCTATTTTTCATTATGTCATCACAAAAAACATTTTACCATATTCTAATAAATTCAGTTATTACTTCTTTTTGAAATAGTTTTCTTTGGTTTTGTCTTATTTTTTGGGCATATTTAGAAACTCGTTCTGTAATGGTAACGTCACTGTTTTGATGAATGTATTTAGTTGCTATATTATTTTCTGGAATTTTATTTTGAGCGTTTGTTGATCATCACAAGAAAAAAACTTCCATGATCCTTTCCAACAGTCTTTCTCTCTTCTTTTTTAGTATAGGAGCATTTATTTTATGGTATTTTCCAAATGAGATTTTTAGCAATAGAGATGAAGTTATGCTCTGGATTTTATGATGAGTGATTATGCTCTGAGTCGTTGTAGGAAATATACGTATGATTACACTTTCTACCAGTGTAACGATTCTCTATGATGCTGAAAATAGAGATAAAGCAAATGGGCTTGTTGGAATTGCAAATGGGCTTACATTTTGAGTTGTGTCTGTGTTTAGTGGATTAACAATTTGACAACTTGGTATGAGTTGGGCTATTGTATTCACACTTCTTGCATTATTGCTTGCACTTCTTCATCTCTTTTTTCTTCCATTTCCACAAGATATCATTGCTTCTCAAAACGAAGAAACTCAAAAAAAAGTCGACCTCAAAGGAACTATAAAAATTATTCTCTCCATTTCAGGTCTCAGTGCTTTGATATTTTTTACACTCTTTAATAATTTTTTATGAGGAGTATTTATGTCACTTATGGACGCGTATTGACTTTCTCTTGTGAGTGTAGAAACATGGTGATTGATTTTTGGATTTTTAAGTTTCTGATTTATTGTATGATGATTGATTATTAGCAAATGTTGACTTGGGAAAAATCCTATTAAAACGCTTCTCATGGTAAATGTGATTTTATGGATTGTGTGTATCTTTTTTACAAGTTATAGCTCTATTATTCTCACTACTTTTGGACTGTTTTTATTTATGATGTTCCATCCATTTGCTGAAGCTGCTGAACAAACTATTTTACAAAAAGTTGTTCCATTTGAAAGACAATGAAGAGTATTTGGTTTTGCACAAAGTGTAGAACAATCTGCTTCTCCCCTCACTGCATTTTTCATTTGACCAATCACAGAACTTTTTGTGATTCCATTTATGGCAAGTGCAAGTGGAGTTGCTCTTTTTTCATGATGGTTTGGAAATACTCCTGATCGAGCTATGGCTCTTGTTTTTAGTATTACTGGATTGATATGACTTATTGTCACGCTTCTTGCATTTTTTTCAAAATCATATAAAAAACTTTCTCAAAAATATTTAGAAAAAAAAGAAGAAATATAAAATATATTTTCAATACTATTGACTTTTTATTGAATTATGAATACATCTGCAGAAGAATATCCAATAAAAAAAGAAGTTTTATCTCCTGAAACTTCTTTTTTTATTTCTTCTCTTTTTTGAAATAGTTGGTTTGTTTAAAACATTTTTTGAAGAATTTTGTCTACCAGCTCATCTTTGTCTCAGAGTTGATTTTTGAATTTCTCCAGTAAACACAACAGCATAAGGATGATCTTCAACGACTGGAATATTTTTTCCAATCAATTTTTGAATATCTCTCAAATATTCTCTCTCATCATTTTCACAAAATGAAAGAGCAAGTCCTGAATTTCCAGCTCTTCCAGTACGTCCAATTCTATGAACGTATGTTTCTGGTTCATTTGGCATGTCATAATTCAGCACATACGCTAAACTATCTATATCAATTCAACGTGCTGCAATATCAGTTGCAACGAGTACTCTTGTTGTTCACGATTTAAAATTCGAAAGTGCTCTTTGACGAGCATTTTGTGATTTATTTCCATGAATAGCTTCTGATGTAATTCAAACTTTTTGTAAATCTTTTACTATTTTATCTGCTCAGTGTTTCGTACGAGAAAAAACAAGTAAACTCGTAATTTTTTCATCTTTTAAAATATGATTTAAAAGATTTTTTTTGTCATTTTTTGAAACACAATAGAGTTGTTGTCTCACGCTATCAGCAGTTGATGAAATGGGAGTTACTTCTATTTTTACCGGATTTTTGAGAATAGCATCAGCAAGAGTTGCAATTTCTTTTGGCATAGTTGCAGAAAAAAACAAAGTTTGTTTTTTCACAGGAAGTTTTGTAAGAACTTTCTTCACATCGTTGATAAATCCCATATTCAGCATACGATCTGCTTCATCAAGGATAAAAATTTCGACATGTTTCAAATCAATAAATCCTTGTTGCATCAAATCAAGCAATCTTCAAGGAGTAGCAATCAAAATATCTACTCAAGCCTCTAGTTTACGCACCTGTGCGTGTTGAGAAACTCATCCAAAAATCACGGCTCTTTTGAGTTTGAGTCAAACTCCATAATCTCTAAAATTTTCCTCTATTTGAATAGCAAGTTCGCGAGTCGGAGTGAGAATCAGCGTTTTTATTTCTTTTGAAGTGAAAGAAAGTGATTTTTCATTTGCAAGAATTTGGAGCGTTGGAATAGCAAATGCTGCTGTTTTTCCAGTTCCAGTTTGCGCGCATCATAAAACATCTTTCCCTGCTAAAATATGTGGAATTGCTTGTTCTTGAATCGGAGTTGGAATAGAATATCCTTGTTTTTCTAAAGCTTTTAAAATTGGTTCAATAAGGTGAAGATCAGTAAATTTCATTATTTTTTGTGAGTAAATAGAATTCTTTTGAAAAGAAGCTTATTATATGAAAAAAAGGAATTTTGTCTAAAATTAAAATATTTTATGGAAGAAGTCTTATCTTTCAATAAAATTTTTTTGAAATTCAAAAGTTGTTTCCATAAAATATTTATACCACTCCATTTTCTTCTAAAATTTTGATATTTTGTTCAAGAAACATATAAAGTTTTGCAGGACGATTCGTAGAACGATCAAGTTCTCAAGTATCTTTCAAAATTCAAAGAGAGAAAATCTTTTTTTGAAAATTTCTTTTGTCATAACTTTTTCCAGTAATTATTTCATAAATCCCTTGAAGTTGCGACATTTTAAACTGTTTGGGAAGAATTTGTACAGCAATATTTGTGTATTCAAGTTTCCATTCAAGGCGTTGTTTCGCGTATTGGATAATTTTAAAATGATCATAAAAAATTTTATTTTTTGCAAGATCTTTATATTTCAAAATATCTACTTTTGTAAAATCAACCTTTGTCAAAAAACTATCTACTTGCACCAAAGCATAATAACATACAGCTACTACATGCCCTCTTGGATCACGCTTTGGATCTCAAAAAGTATAGAGTTGTTCTTTATACACTCCCTCAATTCCTGTTTTTCTTTTGAGAATCTCATCAAAATTTTTTTCTAAATCAAATCATTTTGCCACAATTCATCATGGAATTGCATATCAAAATTCATTATTTTCCTGAACTTTTGATACTACTACACAGAGTTCTCCCATATAAATCGTAAAAATGACAATATCAAGAGCCAAAATAGGAATGGTGAGATCATCTGACCAGATATCAAATTGTTTATTTTCAGGAATGAGCATAAGTATTTTTAAAAGAGTAAATATTACACTTGATTATATGAAAGAAATTATTTTTTCAAAGTTTAAATTCTTTCAATCTTTCCAAGAGTTTCATACACAGCCATACAAACTTTTGGATCGATCAATATTCACTGCTTTTCTTTTGATTTTTTAAAATAGGGAAAATCTTTATACGGAATCTCAAACACAACAATATCTTCCATTTCTCATAAATCTTGTTTTCATTTGTTCCCTGATATTTCTACATCATAGAGATATGTTATTTCACTACTTTTTCCAGCACTTGAAGTCACACGAGATAAGAATTCTATTTCTCAAATTTCTGTATATCATGTTTCTTCATATATTTCTTCTTTCATAATTTGTTCATTCTCTAATCCTTGTTTATCTATAAGCCCTGCAACAAGCTCAAGGACTTTATTTTTGACTGGATAACGATATTGTTCTATCAAAATATAGCTTTGATTTTCGATATGTCTTACGAGTCACGCAACTGCATTTTTTCTTCAAACACGTGCTGTTGATTCATATATTTTTCCTCATTCAAGATGAATATTTTCTAGAAGAAGATGTTTTCCTGAAGCTATAACTTCTCTTCATAATTCTTGTAACATAATTTTTCTTTTTTTATACATATAATTTTTCATCCATCACAAACTCATGAACTTTTGGAGTTAAAATGTGTTCCACTCTGAGTTTATTTTTTATCATTTCACGAACCGTTGTTGAAGAAATTTCTAAAATATCGAAATCCAAAATCTCAAAATTTTGAAAATTTTTCATCTCTGGAACATCAAAACCTTTTCTCATCAAAAAAATTTTTTTGAGATGTTGTTCTAAATAATTATCTTTATTTCAAACCCAATTTGGCATACTTTCAATCACATCAACTCAAAAAATATGTGTTGGTGTTTTTCAAAGTTTTTCCTCGAAATATTCTTGCACATCCATCGTGGTAGTTTGTGTATTTTTTTGAAATAAAAAATGTTTTTCCATCTCAACATTGAATCATTGTTTCAGCATTTCTTCAAAAAATATTTGGATCATTTTTTGGCGTTTTTCACTTAAAATTTCATAATTTTTATCACTTCTTTCTCCATCAGGAGTAAAAATAATTTTTTGTACTTTGTTTGAAGTCAAAAGTTTTTCAACCACTCCAAAGTGTCACAAAGTTGGAGGATTAAATGCTCATCAATACACTGCTATCTCATGTTTCATAAAAATTTTTAAATGTTAAAAATTGGGGGCATTTCCATTTTATGTGCATTTTTCTCATGTCTGTTTGTATAAATTTCCATGACTTTATAATCTCTTCCAGTGAAATCTGTTGCTCTTTTTCCAGCATCGTATTCTCCCATAGCCCATTCCAGTTCATCGTATGTTGCTCCGATTTGGTCTTCGTCTGTTGCCCCATTTTCATGAAGTCCATCAGTTGGTCTGGCTTGCAAAATACTTTGAATAATTCCAAGATGTTTTGCCAAAGCATACACTTCAGATTTATAGAGATTTCAAATAGGACTCACATCTACTGCTCCATCACCAAATTTTGTAAAAAATCAAATTCCGTAATCCTCAACTTTGTTTCCAGTTCAAGCAACAAGGTAATTTTTTTCATTTCATAAAGCATACAAAGTAACAGCTCTGAGACGAGATCTGGTATTTACTTCCGCAAGATAGCGTCATTCTGGATTTTGAATTTCAGGAAGTGATGATTTGAGTGTTTCAAAAGTTTGAGTGAGATCTACTGTATTTCTTTCAATATTTGGAAAATTTGTTTGAAGCCAATTCATATGATCATGTGCTCTGTTTACTTCTTCTGATTTTTGATGAATTGGGAGATCCAAAACCAAAGTAGAAGCTCCACTCAAAGCACAAAGTGTTGACACTAAAGCACTATCGATTCATCCAGAAACTCCGATAACAAATCATTTTTGTTGTGATTTTTCTAAATATTCTTGAAGTTGAAACACAAGATTTTGAGTAATTTTTTCATAATCAAGATTTCTTGATTCCATTTTTAGAATTCTTGCCACTTGATGATTAGTAGTATCATCAACATTTCTAACATTTACTCCTTTTTCAGGAGTTTGAGTTGTTTCAATTGTTTTCATAAATTTATAAGTTAAATAATATTTATACCAGAGTTTCTTGTTGGTTCATCCCTTCATTTCCAAAAATATTTTTAAAAAATTCTACTCTATTTTTCTCTCCCATTGCTTTTTCAAAATTATCACTGAGTTTTACAGTACTCACCCAAGTTCCATCTGGTCTTTGTACTTTGCTGGGTTTTATCACTACTGAGAATGAACCAAAAGGACCATGTGTTTCAGGAATTGGATAGGTTCCTTTTGTGTTATTTGAAAGATTGGTTCCAATACCAAAAGTAAGTTTTCCGAGAATATTTTTCTGAGTTTCATGAATCTGTCATGCAACCTTTGCACTAAGTCCATCGCTTGGAATTCAAATTTTCGTTTGAGGATTTTCTCCATTTTCTAAGAGCCAATTGCCATATTCTGATATGGCAATCAAAGGATCCTTTGAGTCAAAACGAGTTCAAGTATGATGTTTCAAAATATCTTTTGGACAATTTTTGTAATAAAATGAAGTTCCAAAAGTATCTGGAAGTAAAATTCCCATTCATGGAAAATGTTTCATCCATTGTCTATCGATATCATACATCGTATCAATAATTTTTTGTGGTTCATCATACAAAGCCGTCGGAATCATGCGAAGTTCGTGAGCATTTGTTCCAATTGGATGAGTTCCAGCAAGTCTTGAAAGATGAATATTTGAAGTTCCAAGACAAAGAGTTGGTATTTCTTGTCTCAAAATTTCATATACTTTTTGTTGAAATGGTGAACTCATAGCGCGTCTAGTACCAAATTCTGAAAATCTTAATTCTGGAGTTTGTTTAAATATTTCTATATCACTATACAACCTCTCAAGAGTAGTATTTATAATTTGAGAAATTTTTGGAGAAGTGAGTTGATCTTTCAACATATAATTTTTCAAATAGAGTGCATTGATAATTTTGAGTCCATAGATTTCCCAAAGCATTGAATTTGGCCAAGCTCAGACAAATTCAAGCTCATAATTCCCTGTTTCATCGATTCAGATTGTATAATCAGAAAGTTTTACATTTTTTAAAAATTCCAAAGTGTCTTCACTCAATCATGTTTCTCAATTTGGAAGTGTATAATTTTTGAGATATTCATATTCTTCCTGAGTAATTCCTGTCATATTTTTCACCATTTCCAGTTGATTTTTTATATCTTCCATTGGAATAATTTCTGCTGTTTTTATTCATTTTGTTCTCACTTTCATACTCCAAGCAACATTCAAATTTTTGTATTCTGGATTTGCGAGAATAAAATCAAGCATCAATATTTTGTACATATCAGTATCAAGTATACTTCTCACTTCACATTCATTTTTTGCTGAAGGAAAAAGATCTTGGAGCTCAAATTGTTGTTTCATAATTTTTTAATTAAATTGTATTTTTTACACTTAATTTAAGATAAAATAATTGCTCATGATGCATGCATTCACATAATTGCAATGGTAGAATTATTTGGATTTGCATTCACTCCTTTTATTCATTGTGTGTGAACATAGACATCAAATTTTCCTGTTTCAGTTGCATTGAGAGTCGTTGCATGAACACAATAATCAGTTGCCAATCACACGATATGAAGAATTTTAATTTTTTCTTCTTGTAAAATTTCTTGAAGAGTTTTTCCCGTTTCTATTTCCTTTCCACCAAATCAGCTATAACACTCTTTTTCTTTTTCAAATCATTTTATGATTTTTCTATCAATATTTTTTGTATCAAGTCCTTCCAAAAATTCAGATCCCCAAGTATCTTGTACGCAGTGTACTGGCCATTTCCATTCTCCGTTCAATTGCGTATATTCTTCAATATTATGATTTTTTGCAAATGAAGTATGATTCTCTGGATGCCAATCTTGTGTAGAAATCACAAGTCCACATCTTGATTTTACATCGATGATCAGATCATTGATGTATTGTAATATTGTTTCTCAACCTGGAACATACAAAGTTCCTTCTTTGTGTGCAAAATCATTTTGATAATCCACAACAACTACTGCTTCTCTTCCGTACATATTTTCAGAGTTATATTTTAAAATGTATTTTTTACACTTATAATTTGGTAAAAAATTTTGAGAGGTTGGAGAGTAATTTTTTTTACTTCTCACATATTATTCCTCTCTTTTAAAAATCTTTTCAGAAATTTATTGTGTAAATATTACACTTATAATGTAATCAGATTTTATTTTTTGTCAAAACTTTTTTATAAAATCTTCATTTTTGGCTTTTAAATAAGAAAAAACCAGAGCAATTATTTCTCTGGTTGCAAAAGATTTTCATACTTTTCAAACTCTTTTTGAATAAACTCTTCTCCATATCTCTCTAAAATATATGGATTCATCACTCAAAAGTCTTCATGTTTTTCATCAGGATTTCCAATATGATGACAATCACTTCCAAAAGTAAGATACAATCCATATTTCTCTTTTGCTTGCAAAATCATCTCTACCCAATCTTTTGTTGCTTTTGAATTTATTTCAATTGCATTGATTCAAGCCACTTTTATATAATATGGAAGTTTTTGTAAAAATTCTTCTTTTCACTTTTTGAAAGTAAAATTTGGATGCACGAGTGATAAAACTGCATTATTATGTTGTTTTGCTTCAAAACAATCTTCCAAAGTTGCTTCATATTCTGGAACTCTTACTCAAAATTCTTCAAATTTTGCTCCTCATCTTTTTAAAAACATGGTATAAAAATCAACCACTGAAATATTTTTTATTCCACTGAGTTTTTCAATAATTTCTCTATTTATTTCATTTTCTAACAAATATCTTGCAATATCAAATTTTGCCAAAGTATTACGAGATCTTCCAAGACTTTGATAAAAATCATAAAAATCTTGTGTTTCAATAATACATCATTCTTCCTTAAAACGAGCTATTTGTTTTGTAATAAGTCACTCTTTTTGCACACGAGTATTTTCAAGAAGATCCAAAATTTTTCCAGTAATCGTTTGCGCGTACATTGCAATATGAAGAGAAAAATTTTCTTCTTTATTATAGGCAGAAATTTCCACAGATTCAGCAGAAAAAATTCATTGTTGTCTGGCTTTTCATGCAAAATCTTTTCCCACCACATCATGATCTGTCAAAAATGCATGAGTGATTCCCCTTTGTTTTGCAAGTTCAAGAAGTTGTGTTTGTGTCGTATCTCCATCAGAAGCCGTAGAGTGAAAATGCATATCGAGTTTCATAAATCAAAAGTTATCAAATAACAATCAGATAATAATGAATTGTGATAAAAATGTTTATAAAAAGTAAAAATATGTAAAATATATTTTACAAAATAAAATAATTTATTTTTAAATAAAGAAAAAATCATTATAATAAATTTGTAATATTTTTTTACATTTTTTATATGAATGAAAAAATTCTTGAAAAATTATGACTTTCACGTGATGAATCGTGTATTTATTTATTTCTCCTCAAACATCCACTCCAAACTTTAACGGACATTTCCAGAGAAACGAAACTCAACAGACCAAAACTCTACAAAATCATACCAAATATGTGTCAATCTTGACTCATTTCAAAAACAATTTCTGGAAAAAGAATTCTGTATATAAGCGAAAATCCTGAGATTTTAAAAACCTATCTTCACTCACTCCAACAGGATTTTGAAACTTTTATTCCAGAAGTCCAAAAACTCTATCACAATAGTTTTCAAAAACCAATTCTCAAACATGTACAATGATTTGAGGGAATTAAAAATATTTTTTTAGATATTGCTCATTCTTGTCATTATTGAGAAGTTTTTTATCGTTATTCTTCTCGTCGTGATGTGACAAATACTTCTATTGCTGAGAAAGATTACAACGAATATAAAAAAATCAGAAATCAAAAAAAACTTCAAAGGTATGTTATTACCAATGAATATCTTGATAATTTGAAAGACAAAAAACTTGATAAAGATGTGGTAGTAATTCCAAAAAAAGCCGATATTTTTGAGGATAATATCACCAAAATCATTTATACAAACAAAGTCGCAATTATTGATTACAACACGCTTCAAGGTTTTATTATTGAAAGTGAAATTTTAGCAATTTTTGAGAAAAAGCTTTTTATGATGTTATTTCAGTTTTTGAAGAAGATGTAAAAAAATCAACTCGAGTGAGTTGATTTTTCCTACAATCCTTTCATTGTTAATTGAATTTTTCCTTTTTCATCAATTTGAGTCACTTTTACTTTTACTCTATCCCCTACTTTTACGATATCCATCGGATTTTTCACAAAAGTATCTGAGAGTTGAGAAACATGAACGAGTCCATCATTTTTCATCCCAATATCCACAAATGCTCCAAACGCAACGACATTTCTTACCACTCATTCTAAAATATCTCACTCTTTGACATCTCCAGATTTGAGATTTGCTTTTGAATGAGTTGAGTTCGTTCTTTTTTCTTTTCCAAGATTTTCATACGCTCCAAGAATAAACTCTACCGTACTTTTGCTGACTTCTGGATAGAATTTTTTCATCTCATCAGTGATAGAAGTATTTGAAGAAATATTATTTTCAATCAGATATTTTGCCAGCTTATATTGATCTGGATGAATATCCGTATTATCTAAAATTTCTAAACTTTCTGGAACTCTCAAAAACCCAATCGCAAGTTCATAGGCTTTCGCTCATAAAACTTTTTTCAATTCCAAACGATTTTTGTATGGTCTGTTTTCATAAATCTTTTTTGCTTGTCTTTTATCAATTCAGGAAATATGACTCAAAACATGAATTGAAGCAGTATTGACATTGATTCCTACTTCATTTACCGTATCTTCTACGACATATCAAAGTTTTTGTTCTAATTTTTTTTCTGGCATATCGTGTTGATACATTCCAACTCATATACTTCCAACTGGAATTTTCACGAGTTCTGAGAGTGGATCAAGATATCTTCTTCCAATAGAAACCGTTCCTCTATCAAGAGAATCAAGATTTGGAAATTCTTCTTCTGCTGTTTTTGAAACACTATATACCGAAGCTCCAGACTCATTTACAATGAAAATATCTTTTTCAAAAATTTCTGATACCAAAAGTGTGGTTTCTTTGGCTCAAGTTCCGTTTCAAATAACTACCACTTCAATATGATGTTCTTGAAAAATATCTTTGAGTTTAAATTTCGTTTTTGCTGATTCGTGAAGAAAAATTTTATCAAATAATTTTGGATTTCCAAATTCATCTAACACACAAATTTTACATCACACACGAAATCAAGGATCAATCGCTAAAATACTTTTTGCCTTTTCTGGTTTTGTCATCAAAAGCGCTTTCAAATTGGTTTGAAAAGTTTCAATCGAACTATCTTCTCAAATATCTGATAACATACTTCTCAGCTCATTTTCAACAGAAGAAAACAGATTTTCAAATCATCTTTTAAATGCTTCCAAAAGCTCTGGAATCAGTTCTTTGAGTTTGAGAGAAAATTGAAAACTTCACAAAACTTTCTCATAAATCATTTCATCTTTTTCAATTTTTATATTAAGAATTCCAAGTTTTTCTCCTCTATTGAGAGCCAAAATTTGGTACGGTTTCACATATGCTAAACGCACCGAAAAATCTTTATAAATATCAAATTTTGGAATTTGTTCTTTGTCTTTTTCATTGAGTTTTTCAAGCATTTTTTCTGATTTCAGACTTGAAGAAGCCGTTCAATATTTTTTGAGTTCTTCCATCAAACGATGACGAAGATTTGAATTTGCATTTACTTCTGCTCCAACTATTTCAATTGCTCCGTCGATGATTTCTTCTTTTGAATATTGTTCTAAAAGTGATGAAGGAATTTCAATATCATTTTGTTTTAAAGATTCAGCAACTGGACCAAAACCTTTTTCCAATGCAATCATTGCTTTGGTTTTTTTCTTTGATTTATATGGTTTGTAGAGTTCTTCTACTTCTTTGAGTGTTTTTGCGTTCAAAATATTTTCAAGAAGTTCTGGAGTCATTTTTCCAAGTTCAATAATTCCGTTCACAGCCGTTTGTTTGGCTGAAAAAATATTTTCAAGTTTGGTGTGAAGTTCAATAATGGCTCTGATTTGATTTTCATCAAGATCTCAAGTTCTCTCTTTTCTATAACGAGCAATAAAAGGAACAGTTCCTCATTCTTGCGTGAGTTCCATCACGACTTGAATTTGATTTTGTGCAAAACCAAGTTCTTGAGAAATATTTTCAAAATAATTTGGTGTTTCTAAAATTATCGGTTCTTGAATTTGTTCTGACATAATGTTTTTTCAAAAAATAAATTACGCTTAGTATAAGTTTTTGCTTTCAAAATGCAAAAAGTTTTTGACAAAAAAATATTTTCACATATTATGCCTCTAATTACAAATTAACACTTTTGTTATGAAAAATACATTTGTTTCTATGAACTGTTTCAAAAATATTCTCTGATAGGGATTTTTTGCAGTACAAAATAAATGTATTTTTCAAAAGCCTTATCATATCGATAAGGCTTTTTTGTAATTGAAGCACTGAAAAAAGGAGAAAGTATGTGCGATTCAGTTGTGTGGATTGATGGAAAAGCTGTTGATCCAAATGAGGAAAGAAATAAAAACTCTGAAAATCCAACTTCAGGAGAACCTGAAAGCAGTGAAGAAGAGTGAAAAAATAAAAAACGTCCAAATAGGACGTTTTTTATTATATTATTTCTCTCAAAACTTTCGCAACATGTCCTGTTGCTTTAACATTTTTCCAAGATTTAATAATATTTCATTTTGCGTCAAATAAAAAAGTTGAGCGAATCACTCATTGCACTATTTTTCAATAATTATTTTTTTCTCAAAATGCTCATAATTCTTTATGCAAAACAAGTTCTGGATCCGAAATAAGTGCGTTTTGAAGTCATTGTGCTTCAATAAATTTTTGATGACTTGCAACAGAGTCTTTTGAAACTCCAATAAGCGTAATTCCAAGATCTTGAAATTTTGCAATTTCACACGTAAAATCTTTGTTTTCAAGCGTACATCCAGGAGTATTATCTTTTGGATAAAAATACACCAAAGTTTTTGTATTTGCAGAAAAAATTTCTTCTAAACTCATATTTTTCACTTCTCCATTTGGAAATACGATATCATATTTATTTTTTGTATTCATAGTATTTTTTTAGAGATTAAACGATAAAATTATAAGCTTTTTGATGGAAATTGCAAAGTAATTATTAAATCTTTGCAATTTTTTTTCTGTTTATGATAAAATAAAATTGTTTTACTCATTTACTCTCATTTTATTATGAATAATAATATACCAAAATCAGACGAAAGTATTGAAAATACTCAAATAACTTCTCTTTCAAATAATACTTCTCCAACTTCTCTTAATCCTAAAGACCATAAAGCTCATCAAGAAAGAGAAGAAAAAAATCAACAAAGAATTCAAGAAATTACTTCAGAATTGAGAGAAACAAAAGAATATCCTCTCAACAAAATCTCAAAACAAAGACTTTTTTCTTATCTTCAAGAAAATATAACTCCTCGTCCTTGAATTCAAGCTCTTACAATGATAGTAGATGATTTTCGTATTGAAAAGACATGAAATACTGTTTCTTTAACGCATAATCTTGATGTTGTTCTGAGTTTTGAACTTTCAGAAGAACAAGCAAAAGATACAAATATACATGATTTTTCTCTTACTTTTCCTGATACAAAATTCAATCAAATTGCAAAAGAAGAATGATACTATTCTCAAGAAGATGATGGAATCCATATTTCTGCGATGGATAGTTTTGATCCTGAAATAAATTGAGTTTCAAGCACATCTTATGGATTTGCAACACAAGATTTTTTGAAGAATTTTACTGCTTTTCAAGTAGATTTTGAAACTCGTAAAAATATTCCTGCACTGAATTCTTTTGCTCTTACTCTCCCAGAAAATGAAGAAAATCAACTGATTACTTTTCTCAATACAAACTGATTATTCAATAATATTTTCAATACAAATAAAATTTCTGTGGAAAATTTAGAAAGTCTAGAATTTCATTTTATATGAAACTCACTCTATTTATGAACCGAAAAAATAACTGTTCTTTCAAAAGGTCAGGAATTATCTAAAATTACTCTCAGAGCTGATTATGATAATAAAAATCAAATTATGATGAGTGTCTCATATACAGATAAAAGAGCTCAAGACAGAGTTTTTTCTCAAGTTATTACTTACAAAAAATCTGATTTTCTCAGTATGCTAAAAAACACAAAAAAAATGAAAACGTAAGTTTTCTTTTTTTTTGTGTTTTCTCGTTTTCTTTTTGATTTTTCTGTATTTTTCGCTATAATCCGACATATTATTTTTTACTAAAAATCTATGTTTGCATTTGAACTCTGAAGAGAATTTAAACTCTCAATTGCTGAAATTTATGCTGTTTTTCCAAATATAAAAATTATTTTTTCTCATCCAAGTGTTTTGATGGTTGAAAATATTTCTGAAACAGAACTTCTTGAAAATGCAAAAAAACTTTGAGGAACAATAAAAATTATTCAAGTCAAAGAAGTACATGGAGATACTCAAGAAATTTTAGAAAACCATATTGATTTTTCAAATTACGAAGGAAAATTTCATTATGCAATAAATACATTTGGAGAGAAAAAAAATACCAAAGATTTCCTAAAAATATCAAAACAAGTCATAAAGTCTCATGGTTTTAACCCAAGATTTATCAATGCTGATGGAAAAAACATTCCTTCTGTTGCAATTATTAAAGAAGCTTTAGTAAAAAGAAAATCTGATTTTAACTTTATTTATGGAGATGAAAAAGTATTTTTTGGAAAAACGATTTGGGTACAAGATATTTATGGATATTCAAACAGAGATTATGGAAAACAAAGAGATATGAATATCTGAATGCTCCCTCCAAAACTTGCTCAAATGATGATAAATATTTCTGGTTGAAAGATGATTTATGACCCTTTTGTAGGACTTGGAACTGTTTTAATAGAATCCGTTTATATGGGAAATTCAAAAGTTTTTTGAAGTGATCTCAATCCAAGAATGGTAGAAACTGCTCACAAAAATATTGAAAATCTTAAAAAAGATTTTTCATTTACATCAGAAATTTTTACTCAAAATGCAAAATATATTCACGAAATTACGCAAAATTTAGAAAATTTTTGTATCGTTTCAGAATGATATTTATGAGAAGTTATGACAAAAAATAATATTTCTTTTGAAAGAATTCAAAAACAAAGAGAAAAACTGGTAGATCTCTATGAATGATTTTTTTCATGACTTCAAAAACTCAATTTTAAAGGAAATATCGTAATGTCTTTCCCGTTTTGGGAAATGAAATGAAAATATTTTTATTTTGAAGAAATATATGATATAATAGGAAAGTACACAAATATTCTTCCACTTCTTCCTGAAAATTTAGATATTTCAAGCACAAAATCTGGAAGTTTATTGTATAAAAGAGATTCTCAACTCGTTGGGAGAGAAATCTTTACTTTACAGTTAAAATAAAATCGTATGACACAATCTCAAAGACAAGAAGAAAGACAATTAGATCATGATCTTTTAAACTTACTTTCCATTGCATCACCAGAACAAAAGAAATCAATTCTTACTCTTTTACAAGAACAAGTAAAGGGAGAAACTGATGAAATTCTTACCAAAAAATCAAAATACAAACTCCTTCAACCTATTACAAAAAATAACGTAATATCTGATCCAAGTTATCTTCGAGAGTTTTTAAAAACATTTATCAGTATTGGTATCAATGATGATACCATTGCTTCTTCAAATGTTCTTGAAAATATTAGAAATATTGAAAATCAAGCGAGTATGTATAATTTTTCAAAAAATTATAAAGAATGGCTTGGAAAAAAATTATTTCTCTCAGAAGATGAAATAGAACAAAAATCAGTAGAAGATGTTGATAACCAAGCTTTAAAATATGTGAATTATGCTATCAAACATATTGATAAACATCTTTCGAATTTTTCACCTGAAGAACAAAAACTTCTCAAAAGTGAATATTTTACACAAATTCATAATGGAGAAACACCAAAAACTGTTTTTAATCTCTTAAAACTCTGGAATACTCTCAGAGTCAGAAAAAATAAACTTCTCAAAGAAGAAGCACTCCCTACAAATAGATGAATCAATTACAAAAATATATATAAACAAATTGATATTGCAAGTTTTGAGATACAAAGAATTTTTGCTCTTACTTTACTATATATTGATAGAGAAAAAAATCAAAACTACCAACATACAACAGAAGATATTGACTTCATTATAAAAAAACTTACAACCATTGTTGCAAGTCCAGTTCTCAATGATGGAATTATAGACATGGAAAATCCTCTCTATCATCTTGTTCACAGTAAAACCATGTATTGGACGAAAGAAAATAACACTTATATCCTCTGAGAAACACCCACTGATTCAGAAGAAAATGCAATACAAATGGATTCCATCAGACTGAAATGAAAAACAAGAAATTTTAAAAAACATAATCTCGAAGTAGAAGTGCTTCATATTGCTTCCCGTATGAAAAAATGACCTTTTTCAGCAGTGGATAAAGTAGTTCGTAAAGATTTTGATAGTTTCAATCAAATTATGGACCATAAAGGTTTTATATTTGTTGTAGAAAATTTTAATGAAGGAAAAAAACTTCTAAAAATTATTGAAAATGAACTTGGGACTCTTCAATCAAGTTGGATAGAGGAACCAGTTTTTATGTCAAACTCAGGAAATGAAAATACAAATTCTCATTATAATTCAATGAAATGAATTATCAAAATTCCATATAAATGAAAACTTATTAGAGATTTTTTTGAACACTTAGAAAGTCATTTTAGAAATAATTCAGAACTTTTAAAAAGAATCAATTTGATAAAATCAACATGTTTACAAAATAGAAATCCAACAATTGAAACCATTGAAAGACTTCTTGATATTGAACTAAGAGAATGAACAAAAGTAAAAGAATTATTTCGTGATCTCAAGTCAAAGTTCAATTCAAAGGAATATAATATTGAAATAGAAATTCAAGTATTTGATGTACAAAATTATATGAAAGCTGAAGTAGATAAAAATTCTCCAGCACATCATGAACATTATAAAAATCGTCAAATTATTTATACAATACCAAAATACTATCCACCAGAAATATATGGTGAAAAAACGATTAGAAATTTAATTGATCAAAAATTAAAAAAATAAACTCTCACGAGTTTATTTTTTTTCTATCACTTCTCCAATCAATACCCAATTATCAATTCAAATAATTTTTACATTTACTCTCTCTCCAATATGTATTCATTCTTTCATAGGAAAAAATACTTCCTTAAAATTTCTGGTTCTTCCAAAAAAGTTTTCATCACGAATTCCGTTAATTAAAACTTCTTCTTCCCTTCATATCATAAGAGTTGATCTTTTTTTCACATTTTCTTCTAAAACGGTATTGAGAATATGCCATCTTTGCGCTTTCACACTATCAGGAACATCATCAGCATAAATTTTTGCAGCAATTGTTCACGGACGTACAGAATAACGCGCAATAAACACAAAATCTATTTCTAATTCTCTCACAGCATTAAGAGTATCTTGAAACATTTCATCAGTTTCTCCAGAATACCCAACAATGATATCGGTAGAAATCGTAAAATATGGGTCTTTACTTCTTAAATATTCTACCATTCTTTTGAAATCAGCATATGTATGACGTCTATTCATCTTTTTCAAAAGCACATCATTTCCTGATTGCAAAGCAAAATGGAGATAATTACACGTTGATTTGAGATCAAAATGTGCATCCAAAATATCTTGTGTCATATCGTGTGGATTTGATGAAGTGAAACGAATTCTTTCCACTCCA
This sequence comes from uncultured Candidatus Peribacteria bacterium, assembly GCA_964470525.1. Taxonomy (GTDB): domain Bacteria; phylum Patescibacteriota; class Gracilibacteria; order BD1-5; family UBA6164; genus CAYYDE01. The sequence continues at coordinate 108,037 of CAYYDE010000006.1, read as the reverse complement.
TCAATTGCATCAATATCTTCTAAAAGCTTACGAAATGGAGAGACCCCTATTCACTCATTCCAAGCAGATTTTTCTTCGTTCCAAAGTTTGAGATTTTTTTGTTTTCCGTAAGAATTTACATTTTGTCAAACAAGAGAAATTTCCACAGTTCCATTTTCAGCAAGTTTCTTTACTTCTTGTATAATTTCATCATGTTCTCTTGAAATTTCTCTTCCTCTGGTGTATGGTACGATACAAAATGTACAATAATTATCACATCAAGTTTGTACAATCACTGAAGCTGAAAATTTATTTTCCCTGAGTTGTGCTTGTTTGAGATAATCATCAAATTTATCATCACTCCCTATTTTTTCTCCATAAATATGCGTGAGAATAAATGAAAGATATTTCACTTCCTCAATTCTGAGAGTAAAATCAAGATTGAGCAAACGAGGAAAAAGTTTATCATCATTGTTAAAAATTCCTGATTCTTCCGTTACATATTCGATTTGTTTGGCTGTATTTCTTTCAATGTCTAGAGAAAGATATTTTTTATTGAGTCCTGTTTTTCTCACCATACAACCAGTAATTCCAATAATAATTGGAGGAAGTCATTGTTCTTTTCTCACATCATTTATTCATTCTATCTCGTGACTCATCCCAAATACTCGATCTTCTCATTTTTGTCTTACACTACATGTGTTGAAAATTACCACATCTGCACTTGTGTAATCACTTGCTCTTTGTAACCCTGATTGCAATAAAATCATATTGATTTTTTCACTATCAGCTTTATTCATTTCACATCAAAATGTCTTTATATAATATTTTCTCATATTTCATATTAAAGTTAATTTCTGAGCAATTATATGAAAAAAGACAGAAAAGTAAAATTTCAACACAGGCAAAAAAAATCGCTATACGGCCTCACCGTATAGCTACAAAAAATGATATATTATTTTTTATTTTTATTTTTTATTTGCAATATGCAAATTAGAACCCTCATCCTACTCCCATAACACAAAAAATTAAAAATATAAATGTAAGAAATACTCCTTACATTTATATTAAATCATAAAAACTACTATATGTCAAATATTTCATTTTTTTCTTTTACTAACTCACGTTGTGCGGCTCAATATATGTTTCATTGAAAATATTTCACTCATAAGTTACGTAAGATTTTTACATTTTTCTCATTTACAAACTCCGCTACAATTCCTCATGTTGATACGTATCCAGCTTGTTCTATTGCAAATTTCACAAAACTTATTGCCATTGCACTATTACGTTTCATTTTTACCTTGAGAGATATATCAATATCAAGGCTATCAATATATGATTCTTCCATAATTTTTGTAGTAATAACACTATCTAATTTAATTTTGTAAATAGAAATATTATTTTGAAAAAGTAAATCTATCACTGAATAATTATTAAATTTTGCTCAAAAATCATCAATAACCAATTTGAACCCTTGTTGAGACAGTTTTTCTAATTGTTTCACATATCACTTTTCATTACAAATTTCATTTTCTAATAATTCAATTACTACATTACTATAATTTTCTGGATACCTCATTTTTAAATCAAAAATAATATCCAAAATATCATTATTCATAATATCTTCATAAGATAAATTGATATTAAATTCACACTCACGATTTTCTGAAGACTCAGAAAATACTTTTTCCAACATTTCTTTTGTAATTCTTGGTGTATATCATAAATGAGATGCTCCCTTTAAGATATAATCAATATACAGTCTCTTTCAATTTTCATCATACATAACAATTTCATTCCTCATTTGATCTTCAAAACGACACAAAGATTCATAAGCAACTATTTTTTGCGTTTCATCTCGAATTGGTTGCTTATATGCAATAACTCCTCATATTTTTTCATCCAAAACCTCTACTAACATATTTTGAATTTTTTTATCAGTTGGTGTGGTATAGAGTTGTAAATTTTTATAAATAGTTAAGATTTCTGCTTTTAAATGTTGTATTCTTTCTTCATTATAAATATGTAAAAAATTTACTTTATAATTATTTGGATAATCCAAAAAAACAGTATGAGATGTCCCTAAAATATCCATATCAAACTCTTCTCTTTGATATCATTTTTGTAAAAATGGTTCTCTATCAACTTCATCCATACATACATAAATATAGACCATTCCATGAAAAAATCATTCACTAATACATTCTAAACTTTTATGAAATGCTTCTGGTTTATTTTTTGCTTGAAGTTCATTGATAGATTTTCTAATAATATGTCTTTGTTCCTCAATAAATTGCGTATAATACCTTGTATATTCACGAGAGTCCCTAATTTTTGAAAGGTCAAGATTTGGAAATATATTTTTAAAAACATACTCAGACGTCATTCCATCTATTTCATCGATATCTTCAGTAATACTTAATTGTTTATAAACAAAATACAAATTCATTGCTTTTTTATCATATTCTTCATGTTTTGAATAACAATATGCAAGAGTTAAATACAAACGTCCATACACATTCAACAAGATGGAATTTTTCTTATTTTTCTCAATATAAATACGTACTTGTTGAAGAAGTTCAAAAGAACTTTGAGAAAAAGTATCATATCAAAATAATTTTTTCAAAGTAATGTCAATCAACTTAATCTTTACAGCTTGTGTGTGATAATTACAAAATCTATCAGATTGAATAAGTGCTGCTAAAAGTCATTCTAATAGATTTTTATCAAGTTTTTCTGAGGTATAAAACAATTCTTGAAATAAAAAATCCATACGAAAATCAATTTGTTTACTTCATTGTTCTTGTGTCGTAAGTGATTTTTTAATATCTTCCACCATTGAAACGATATCTCTATTCGGTAATTTTTCTGGTGATATAACTCTGTCATAATTTCTCGCTGTCATATCTAACCCATATTGAGAAACATCATCAAAATTTTTCGGAGCAGGATAATTCAATAATTCATGTTGATCATCATGAGAAAGTACTCGACTCATTTGAGATTGATATTCTAACAAAATATTTTCATAAAAACAAGGATGATCAAAAAATTCCTGCATCATTTCAACAGATGCTTTGTCTCCCTTAAAAGAATTCTGTACGTAATCAACAAAATACAATACTAAAGAAGTAGTATTTGATATAAATGCTCCTGTGAGAGTATTTTTTCCTTGTGGTTTATGTAAAAAATTGACTCAAGCAACCTTTTGATAATTTTGATAGATTTCATCCAATATCTCTTGAAATGATTCTGTAACACGATATATATCTGTTTGTAAATCTATTTTTTTTGTATGTGTAAAATTCACTCAAAATCTCCCATCTCTATATATAAGAGAATCAAAAAAAGAAATTTTCTTTTCATCATGAGCATCATGAGTCAATTTTATATCTCAAATATTCGGAATATTTTTAATAGTCTCAATTGATTTTCTGAGTGTTGAAACGAGTTGATAAATATTTTTCTTTCTTTCATGATCCATTTCATTGAATACAGATATCAAAGTAAAAACATCTATCAAAGAAAGATATAAATTTAAATATCACTCTAAAAGTTCTTGGTTCCCTTCTCGTTCATATTTTGCAATATATGATTCGTAAGAATGACACATTCTCTCTACTTTGGAAATATTGAGATTATGAACATCTCATAAAATTCCTATTTTTGAAATATCTCATTTTGCAAGAAAAAATCAAAGTTCAGAGATCCTTGAAAACGCATCAGCATTTCAATCAGAATATATATCACGTACTTCTCTTGAAATATATGTATCAAGAAAATAGAGAAACTGAGGATCATCAAACACCTTGTGCATTTCATCTTCTTGTTCTGAAGAAAATTCAACTCCCGTTAAAAATACTTGTTTCCATTTCAAAACATATTGTGTATATTGAGAATGCAACATATCATACACTTGATCTGCCGTTTGAGACTGTACATGATGAACAGGAGCTGATAGGAATGATGGTGATGACAAAACATCTTTATTTTCTGGTAAATCAGTTCAAGACATTATTCAATTATTATAAAATATTCTTTATTTCCACTCTCTCACTCTAATTTTGAGGGAAAAAACTTGTTCATTTTTACTCATTTTCCTTGTAAAAGCAAGAGAAAATCTGCAATATATTCTTCTACTATTTTTTGTGATTTTGGAATTCATTTTTTGGTAAGATTATTTCTTCCTACTTCATACTGAGGCTTATACAACAAAGCTATTTTTGTGTTTTCTTTTTTCAATACCAAAATACTATCAATAATATGTTTGAGAGAAATAAAAGATACATCACACACAATAATATCAAATTCCTCACCAGGGGGATTTTGTGCAAAATCACGAATATCAGTATTTTCTCTACTCACTATCTTTGCATTCTGACGAATTTTTTCATGAAGTTGTGAAGTTCCAACATCAACAGCATAAATTTTGGCAACATTATTTTCAAGAAGTATCTGTGAAAATCCCCCAGTACTTGCTCAAATATCCAAACACACTGCATCAGTCACATTCCATCAAACTTCTTCCAAAAGTCATTGAAGTTTAAATGCACTTCTTGCGACATAGTGAAGCTCTTCTTCTGAGATCAATTCAATGACATCGTGATCTTTTACCAAATATCATGGTTTTTTAATCAGAATTCCACCTACTTTCACTTTATTTTGAGCAATAGCAAATTGCGCTTTGTTACGAGAAATTTTAAATGTATCTGACAAATGCAAATCAAGACGCATAAAAAAGAATTATAATATATTTTCTCTACTATAATTCTTTTTCTAAAATTCGCAATTTTTAATATAAATCTTGATTGAGTTTTTCAAGTCAAAAAATGAATTCTTTATCAAAAGATGCTATATCTTGAAAATAAATACATTCAACTTTTGCTGCATCAAACATTTTCAACACCGCTTTCATTTGAGAAGAATGATGTGGTTTAAAACGTAAATATACCACCTTTTTAATTCACACCTGAATAATCGCTTGAGCACAAACTGGACAAGGAAATTGAGTAACATAAATACTTCATTCTCATACATTATGACGAATAGAGTTTAAAATTGCATTTTTTTCTGCATGAACAACATATGAATGTCTTGAAAATTCAGGATTATTATCATCATCAGTCCAAAATTGTTCATCATTATCGTCACATCATACTGGAAGTCCATTGTATCATATTCCCATTACTTTATGATTTTTATCTGCAATACAAGCACCATTTTGAGTAAGTTTATCTTTTGAACGAAATGATGAGAGTAAAGCAACTGACATAAAATATGTATCCCAACTCATATATTTTTCTTTTTTCATAGGATTTTGTTACTTTTTTAAAGAATTTTTATGGTTGAATTTCTCAAGAGGCTGTATTTCATCCAGCAACTGTATTTTTGAGATTTCCAAACGCATCCATAGTTCTATCAATAGATTCTATTGTTTCATTTAATGCATTACGAGTATCTTCAATTCATACTCGAACTTCTTGTATTTTTTGCTGAGTTTGAATCACTCCAGAAGAAACATTTTGTTTGATTTCAAGAGTTTTCTCCTTCGTATCTTGAAGTTTTCCAAAAAGATCATAAGAAGTAAGATGTTCTTCAAATTGTTGTTTTTTTTCACGAATTTGCTCATTGAATTCTTGTAGACCTACAAATTCTCAAATATAATCAGTATATTTTGGAAATGCAAAAATTCCAATTCCATACACAACAATAATTGCCAAAACAAGATACATAATTTTCCCCATACACACTTGGATAAAAAATATTTAAAATATCTCTAAGATAATATAAATATTTATAAATGTGTCAAGAAAAAGAGGAAATACAATAAAAACGTTCCTCTTTCGAAGAACATTTTTTTCATTTTTATTGGAGCTACTGACTGCCTAATGGTCTAACTAAGTACATAAACTCTTTTTACAAAGTCATCAAAGAAAATTATTCAGATATTCAGTACACGATTGAAAAACTAGAATTATCTTCAAGATAAAGAATTATCATAATAATAAACTATAACTGTTTGATATTTATGTTTTTTCACGGATAAGCTATAGATAGTAAATTCAATATTTGATTTATGATATCTATTGCATCGTTAGTAACACTTGGCATCAATGGTAAATCATAAGTAGGGATTCTATGATATCTATGTAAAGGATTAACACACTTCTGATATATTGACTCTCTTATTGCTCACCAATTTCAATGTACAAAACCTGAAGTATAGTTATAATATTTATCATAAACATCTTTGAGTCATACCTCAATACTCATTTTTCTAAGATCTATAGAATCCCAATGTCATAAATTAATTGGTGTAAATTCTACCCACTTATCCTCATTTGCAATATCATATAAATCATCCACATTCATAGAGCTTCAATCAAATCATAGTTCTTCTAATTTTTGATATATGAGTTTAATTTGTCATGATCAATAAATACGAAAGTCATCCCAAATAGCAGTTTCTATTTTTTCTTTTTCTATTAAGTATTTAAATGTTATTAATATTTCAGCTAATCATCTTAAACTTAATCTACCAGTAATCGATAATGATGTTTTATAAAATATTGTTTCAATAAATAATGATAAACTATAAAAAGCTATTCAAAAAGATGTTTCATAACGACTATCTATAAAAGTATTATTCATATTTTCAAAGAAGTGACTTATTAATTCATGCCTAACCCTTGATGTTTCTTCGAAATAATGATTTCTGACATCTTCAATTTCCTTAGATAAGTCATTTTGTCTATTTTTAATTTTTTCATTCACTTCCTCTTCAGGAATACATTGCGTATTATCTAATGAATACTTCCAGAAATGCTTATACCAATCTGATCCACCTCAATTTATAGATGATAAATCTGCTATTTCAGTTGCTCGAATATTTGGACGAACACTTTTCATATCTCAATAGTTAGGGTATTCCAAAATTCAGCGAACTTGCTCTTCCATTCAAATATTATATTTTATTTTTCATCATAATACTAAACATAATACTTTAACCCAACGACAATCAGTAGCCTCTTGAGATTGATGCCAAAATGTTTTTGCTACTCATTCTGATAATACCCTCCAACTTTCCTCAGAGTCCGTTTTCTCTAGATATTTAGACCACGTAATTAATCAAGGTAATTCAGGATAAAACAATAATGATTTTAATATTTGATTTACATCTGCAGAATAACTTGTAATATATTTAATAAATTCATTTTGTTGAATATCTGATAATTTTGAGATTCCCGTTATAGTAACATCTGAATAATCTTTATTAGATTCAACAAACTTTCATATATATCTAAAAAAATTTAATGCAACTTCTCTTTCTAAATTTCATACTATTAAGACTGCCCATAGCATTTCAGGTAGTCGTTTATCATACCATGCAGAACTACTTATATTAAGTCAACTTGCTAAAAAAGGAGGGTATAATATTTTTCACTTCTTCGTGTGTCATTCCAAATTTGTTTCATTTTTAGGAATATATTTTTTATTTCTCTTCTTTTTTTGTTTCATAATAGATTATTAAATAATAATATATCCTTATATTAAGAGTATTTATTATTTTTTCAATATTATTATTTTAGGTTGAGGTATTAATTTGATAAAAAATACTAATTAAAATACCATTTTGAAAATATTGCTTGCAATTAACTTTAAATAGTTTAAAATTAGAGACGATTTATTTCATAATAATAGCAAATATGGAAATCATTGAAAGTAATCGTAAAAAATATGTATCTATTCTAGAAAAAGTCTGAGACTTTTATCTAAGATTTATATTTTCAAAAGATTATGTTAATTTTTTAAAAGGAAATTGAAAAACTCCTGAAGATATTTTTAAAAAAGAATGTGAATATTTTAAACAAGGCATGAGATCAGATACATTTGTAGTGTTTGCAGAATCAGATTATCACAATTTTAATTTTCTTGTAGAGGATAAATATGAAAACCTAGATAAAGCAGTACTGTACACTTATAATGATAATAGATTTCACCTGTTTAATGACTTCTTTGCAAAAATAAAAAAAGAATAATTAAAAATAATTAAGAACCCAAAATATTTCCGATATATTACTTTTCCCTACTTTATTAATAATTTTTACGTTTTTGTTCACAAAATTGTAACAAAAATAGAGTTTTTTTATATATTTTCTAGAGTTTTATATCTGGAAAGGCTAGCCATATTATACTTTGGAGAGCTGGGAAAAAGTAAAACGTCAATGCATGGAAGTCTTGATTTTTAATAAATATGTGTTATATTACATGTGTGACAACAAAAATAACAATAATAAAAATATATGACAGCACCTGTAGAGAATACAAATGATATTGTTGAGGCAATTAAACTTATTGCTCCATTCTTAACTATATGATTTTTCATTGCATTATTTATAGGAATTTGAAAATTATTAAAATTTTGGGGATCTTTAGAAGAAAAACTAAAAAATACTGAAAAAATACAAAGTACAATAAGAAGAATAGATGAAAATATTAGTAGTATAAATTGAAACCTTAAAGTGATTCAATCTAGAGTTGATAAAGTAGAGTGATCTTATTTACAATCATTTAGTCCAATCAATCTTACACAAAAATGAAAAGAATTAGTAGATTCAGAAAAAATTGAAAATTCTATAATTAATAATTGGAGTAATATTAGTCAGTATATTGAAAAAAACTGTAGTTGAATGAATCCTTATAATATACAAGAATTTCTTTTTTCAACGGCTATGTCAGACTTATCAAAACTAATGGATAACGATTGATTGGAAAGACTTAAAATAAAAGCATATAACGATTGAGTTCCTGTGGAATTATTAGGAAGAGTAGTTGCTATAGTCGTAAGAAATAAATATTTAGAAGAGAAATGAATATCTCATGAAGAAATAGATAAATGTGATCCAACAGTAAAAAAGAGTAGTTAACCACTACTCTTTTTTCTATTGTAAATTATTTTTTTGTAAAACTCTTTCCATAATTGCCCACATTTCCTCACGAGTAATGTTATCTTGAGATCTTTCTCAATTCGTGTAACCTCTTTGAACAAAAAGCTTTGCACTTTCGATTTTTATATCTTCCATAATTTTTTTCTTATAAATTAAAGTTAAATCATATTTATTTTTCGGAATAATCGCGTACTTTGTAAAAGTAGTTCCGTAAAGTTCTTTCGGAAGTTTTGCAAATCCGTTATTTTCTCCGTATGAGTTCAAAAGTTCTTCTTCTCCTGTAATAATCCATGCATGCCCAACAATCTTTCCATCTGTTCTGAGTTTATAGATTTTTGCGTCCCTTACACTCGCCCAGTCTCCATTCGAAGATCCGGTATAAATAAAAAATCATTTTCCTAAAGAATCATTTATTTCCAGCTCAGTTTTTACCTGAAAAAATCCTCAAATCATTCATTCATCTTTTGCTTGTTGGAGCGCGCTTTGAATAGTCGCTCCATCTGCTTCAGCTGAAGGATTTTTTTGCAAATATCTTTCCCAAAATTTATACAGATCCAGGAACTCAACTCAACCACTCAAAATTGATTGTGCATTGATGATATGCCCTAAAGCGTAACGAGTACAGGCCATGCGCGTTTTTCTATCCAATCATTGATTCCATACTCTAATTTTTGGAAAATCAATTTTTTGAAACTCATCACTTCCCATGAGTACTTCATATTGAAAATCTCTTTCATCTGGAGCATCTAGTGCTCCGTTTTGTATATCTGACATAAGTTATTTCTTAAAAAAATAAAAACAAATCCATCCTCATACCATGAGTCCCAAGAACTGGAGAATCGCTTCGATACGACTCACTCATTCAGTAAGAAGCGCTCTATAGTAAATTACGTTAGCTTCCAAAAATCAGCATTTTCTCTCACGTATTTCAAAGTTTTTTTCCAGATCATAGAAGAAAACTTTTTTATTTGTAAAAAGCCAATCATGGAGAATAGCGGAAACTCTATTTTTATCAAAAAAAGGGAGAAATATTCGAGGAATACTCGCGAAATCTGTTTCAAATCATTTTTCGATTACAACAAATTCTTTCTTGTGATTAAAATCAAGATACCAAACAAATTCATTATCCACAATAAATTTGTTTGTTCAGATTTCTTTTATAAGAGATCCATTTTTATGGAGTTCTATTGCCTGTTTAAATCTCATACTAAAAAATTTTATTGATGATAAAAATTAACACTGCATATCATCCAGAAGCAAGAGCAATTTTTAAGTTGATTGAGGCAATTTCTTTTCTCGTTTCATCTTGTTTTGTCTCTAGATTTTTTGTTCGTGCTTCTAAAGAAAGAATTTGTTGCTCGTGTTTTATTGTACTTTTTCCGTTGCTAATTGCTTCAATCACATATTTTTCTATCGCGTTCACAATGGCTTTAACTTCATACAATGTTTGATTTGTTTTTTCTTGGTTTTCCTCCAGTTTTTGAATTCTATTCTCCATGCTTCCCTTTTTTATTCTAAATAAATTCTGATCAAGCAAATTTTTCCATTTGCATAACTTTTGAGTAAATAACTGGAAGCACAAGTTCAGACTCTCTGAGATCGTTTATTTCTTCCGTTTCTTGCTTATAGAGATGTTTCTTTTCAACATCTGAGAAATACGAGATTATTGTAATTGCTTTGTATTTTTTACTCCCATCTTCAAAATCTTCCCCTTGCTCTCTGATATCTACTCCAGAGATTTTTATGTACGCTTCTATTTGTATCCCAAATAGATTTTCTTGTTTTTTGAGTGCCATGTTTTTTATTTTATCAAGTAAGATAGTTGGATAAGTGTCTGAGCATTAATTTTTCCATCAAGATCATCAATTGATATTTCTGGAATATCGATTTCAATTTCTTCCTGTAAAAGTTCGTCAATATCTTTTCAGAATTTTTCTAGATTTTCTTTTTTCACAAAAAATCTTCCGTTTTTTCATTCCTCTCAATACTTATTCACAAGTTTATCATGAACGTTGTAGAAAGCTTTCAATTTTTCCTCTGCTACAAGAGTAAATTTACTCAATTCATATGACTTTTTTACAGGCATATCAATGTTCGTAATTTTTATAAGTGCATCTTGTGAGTTCACAAGTAGTTCTAATTTCATAGTTTTAAAATAATGATATAAATTATGTTAGTGTTGCTGTTTTCACAACTCATGCATTGTCTTTTATTTTGAGATCTGTTCCAGTCCACCACATAGTGTTGTTTGGGACATTTGCTTCACTCAGTGGAGTGTATGCGTTAAATTTCATATGACCTCCATTTGAAACTCAACTTTGATTGAGTAAACTGAGAGGAGTTACTGTATCATTGAGAGTACCTGCTGTTTGAGTAGCGATATTTTCAAGTTTTAACACAGATCATCCAGAATTGAATATTCCTCCAGCTCAACTTTGTATTGATGTTCTACGGAAGTGAGTTTGATCATGTGTATCATCAGTAGCTCATGAAGTACGAGTTGAATTTCTTGAGACTAGTATTTCTGACATAGCAAGTACTCTATTTACTAATGTTTGAGATTGATTATTATTCCAAGAGATAAATTTAGCGTTTACTCAATTATTACTATTATGTAGATTTCCTATGTAATATCATACTCATGGACTTACTCAAGGTCAGGTTGAAATAACATTCTGAAAAATTCCATACCCCATACCACTTCAATTTTGATTGATAGAAGCCTGATATAATCCGTAGCAAGTATGGTTATAATGATTGTTAATTCATGCCTGATAAATTCAATATGCATGTCCTCATCCATAAGTTCAAGCCGTATTAAGTACTTCTTGGTAAATTCAATATGCAGTGTTATTATTTGCATTTGATAAAGTGGCAAAATACAATCCCTTAAATCCTCAAGAGTAATGCCCTTCAATTCAAATTCAAGCTCAAGTTCATCATGGAATAATTTTTATTCCACGCGCTAATGTTGATGCGTTTCACATAGTCACTAAAACCCCTGTATGTCCTTGTGCCGAGGTTCCTAGATCTATTTTCTGTGCTATTTGTGCAGATGTTTGAGTATTATCAATAATTGTCTGAACTCCTACAGTCCCGATGACTGCATTGTTTGCAATTTTAAAAATACTTCCTACTCAAGTTGTTCCCTGTAAAAGTCCGCCCCATTTTGCCCCTCATCAACGCTTTATTTCTAATATTTTTGTCATTTTGTTTTACTTACACAAATAAAAATCTTACATCCGTATTTGCCGTATCACTACAAATTTGGACTCTTGATAAATTTCATTTCTCAAACGAAATACTATCTCCGGAAGCTATAGGATATCAGTCTGATACGGTAGCACTTCAATCATAATCAAGATAAATCGTAACTCACTCAGTAACTGGCTTGATTATCAAAGCTTTGGAAAGATGATCATTTACTACTCAATTTATAAAATCAAGCTCATCTTTTGTAAAAAGCTGTGAGAGTTTTTGACTCTCAGTTCAAATTAATTTTTTCATATTTTTTTAAATTATATAGTAGTGGTTAATGACCCAGATAATGTAGTTCATCAAGAAAAATTTCTGTCACAATAGATTCTATATTCTCATTTTTTACACATAAACTTAATTGTGATTGTAGAATCCCCTCAAGGACTATGAGAATAAACAGTTGTCCAAGAATCCCCTGATGTTGCCCTATATTCTAACCTTGAAAAGCTTGATCAAGAGTTTACCGCTCTTAGTGAAACCTCAGCATAAGCAATTCAAGTAGTAGTTAAAACTGATGAATAAAAATCTCAGGCTCATCAAGTTCAAGTATCTACACTCACACCTGTTTGAGTTCCATGAGTCGTGAGTCCATAATTATCTTTTGCTTGCTTTGCGGTTATTGCCACGGTATCAACCGTTCCTGTTACAGCTTCAGCATCTGTTGCAAAACGAAGAACTCATTGCAATACCTTTGTTGCGTATCACAATCCCTTCACGAGATTTGCAAGGGATATTTTAAAATTTGATGTTCCATTAAAAAACATTCAAAACCAAGATGTTGTTGGAGAAGTATTTTCAGTAAGAGCTCATATATTTGTAGAATTATCCAAGGATTGCCCGTTTCTTCTTTGATATGATAAGACTCTCCAATTCCCACTTCATTCGCTCACCATAATCATCGTATCTCAAGCTTGAGTAGTTATATTTGCTGATGTCGGAAGAATCAGTGATGTAGCATTATATGTAAGCGTAAGAGCTCATGTGAATGTGATACGAAATACTGCTCCTGCTGTTACACTTCAAAAACCTGTAATGGTTGTAGTCCCTGTGACTTGTACATAGTTTCCTGTTGCAGTTGCAAGGTTTACAGTAGAAGCAGAGGCAATATTTGCTCCTTTTGCTTCTAATATCTTATTTGTAAAAGTTCCTCAAGATTTATCCATCTTATCAGAATCAAGTCTTGCAACTTCATTTTGAATATCTTGCATAAATTCGCTTGACGCTACCTCTTCAATAATTGCTCCAGCAGGAAATACGAGTGCTTGTTGAATATTAGTACTTGCATTATCATTAATAGGAACTGGCTCATATGCTCTATTCGATATAATAAAAGTAGCACCACTTCTTGAAGTAATGAGCATATTCTCTCTCCCAGCAAGTACTCAATCTGTGTAATATGTTACTCTTACTATGAAGTTCGTTGTTGAGAATCTATCATAATTCCCAGTTGCTGTCATTGTTAATGATGAATTACTAATTCATACATAAAGTGAGCAAATAGCATTATTTTTTGAATTGTATTTTTTAAAAACCATAAAAAAAATTGTAAATAAATAATTACTTACAATATTAAAAAAAAACAACCCCAAAAAAAGCTAAAATCTGAACTTTATATTATCTTTCTCATAAATACTTTTTTCTGAAAAAATACTTTTTAAAAAATTAATAAAATCTCTCTGAAAATAATTATCATTTGAAGAAAGAAAAATAGGGGTATTTTTTTGAATTTCTTGAAAATCTTGGAAATTATTTACTTTAACATCTTCCATATATTCTCAATTTATTTCATAGTGATTTGCATACAAATTACGGAGTAAATAACCCTCATTTTTATCGTATTTTTTCCACAGGTCCAGGAATCTATTTTTATTATAAATAAACGGAATATGAAGAGAAAAATCAAGTCACTTTGGAAAAATTTTATAAGTTTTCTCAAGATTTTTAACGTATTGAGATCATCATATTCTTGTTTTTTTATCCTCTATATGATCTTGTATAGTTCACCTATGGTAGTATTTTATTTTCGTTGGCTTTGTAATATAAAAATCATCGTTCATCAGAATAAAATCTTCGCTTACCCTATCATCCCTGCAGGCAATCTCTATTTTATGGAGAGCATTCAGGCTTTTTATATGGTATGGATCTATTGCTGGAATATGAATAATATTTTCACACCATTTCGGTAAAAATCAAACAATAAATACTTTTCCATGCTCTATATTTTTCAAACTTCTCAAAGAAAAAAGAAGTTCCAAATTATCAATATTTGATTGCCTGAGAATGTATACAATATCTTTTTTCATAAAATTTTATTTAGTTTTAGAAATAGTTTTTCAAATACTCGGATAATCTCAAATAAATAAAATCCAATTATCTCTATTTTTGTTAATCTTGGTGATTTGTTTTTCAAATAGTTGATTTTTTGTATTCTGAGTCGTTATCAAATTTCACGGTCTCAAAAAATTATTTATTTGAGATTTCATATTTATTGATATTTCTAATCTTTCTAAAGAAAAATCATCAATAAAAGTATTTCATTTTTCATCTTGAGTTGTTTCATTTTGTATTTCAGATTTCTTTTCAACTTTTTCTTTTAAATTAAAAGTTGTTATTGATGAAGAATTTGAATACATCTTTTCAACATCTCCCACTCTTGAAAGATAATATTTATTTACCATTTCATCTTTTTTAATTTTCCTATTAATTGAGATGAGTTCTTTATCAAAAGTGAGATATTTATGTTCAGCATTCTCTCTTAGTTTTAATGTACAAACCCCTGTTTCATCAATGAAAAAATAATAATTTGTATTTTCTATAACTTTTTTAATAGCTTCAAGGCAGTTATTATTTTCAAACTCTATTGAAAGAGTTGTTCCAGTTATATCTATGCTATCTATAGTATACCTCATGAGAGTAAATCAGATATTTTGAGTTTCCCCCTCAAGACTTCAATATTCAGAGTTAAAACTATCAATAATATTTTTCACAATATTTCCTGCAGTATCGGTTTTTATAAAAGTTTTATCTCATCAATTCTTGTAAATAATATCGTTGAGAGCTGTAAAAACTCAATACAACTCAATATTGAGTATTGAAGTATTTTTATATTCCTGTATCTCGATATTTTCAATAATTCCAGTGTATGTTGGATTGATAGTTTTATTTTTTTGACTTACTTCTCTAATTTCAACTATATCACTACAAATAAAATCATTTTCAGTTCAGACAACTTGCAAATTAAGACTCCCTTGTCATCCATTCAAACTTTCAGAAAAACTAATTTCATTTGTATTGTTTTTGAGATTAATTTGTGTTTTAAACTCTCATTTTTGAGAGTACAGTTTTATTTCATAATTTTTAATCATATTACAAAAAAGTTTTATTATAAATTATGTATGCATCTAAATTAGCTCATCCAGTAAAATTTACATTTACCACATTTTGTCAAATTCACATAGGAGTCATAACTCAAAAAAATGGAACTTCTTCTCAATTTATTGTTACAGTTTTATTTTGATAATCAAAAACTATCAAGTCGTTATTTGTAATTGTTTCTTGAATAGAAAGGATAAATCATTCTGTTTCTCCAACTTGTTTGATTTCTATTTCTATCATGGTGAGAGTATTTCCACTCGCTTTGCAATTAAAGAAAAGCTTCGGAAAAGTTTCATATTTTCCCTCATTGTTGATAACAGATTCAAAATCATCTGTCACATCCGCAATGAATTCTGAAACTCCACTTTTATTTTCCCAATATCAAGAAGTAAAAAGAAATGTAAGTTCCACATCATCAACAAAATCTTGATTTTTTCCAAAACTTGGAATTTTTACACTTGATAGTGTTGCTTTTGTTGTCCTATATCATCATAAGAAAAAAACATCAAAATCTTTTTCAACTCATTGTGTTTTTTCTTTCAAATTATCTATTTTGTCCATCAAATCTTGATAGTTTTCTCATTGTATAAAGAGACGGAAAGAAACAGATCTATTTCCGTATTTTTTGTTGTAAACTCATCCCCCATCAATCATAGATGATACAAACTCTCAAATATTGATATTGTTCAAATCAAACACATCTCCATTTTTAAGCATGTATCAATATTTTTTTCATCAACACATTGAAGTAAGATCGAATCAATCAAACTCAATAAGTCATTTCACATCTTCAGAGATAGTATGATCTTGATTGAATTGTTCTGAGTTGAATTGTGAATTTAACATGGTCTATTTTTATAAAAATTAAGGCATTCATTTATTGTATTTTTCTAAGGCTTTTGTAATATCATCTTTATTTTGAGCATTGATAATTACTGTATTATTAGAGTTATTTCCATTATTTGAGTTTGATGTACTGTTATTTGTAGTATTTAAATTGTTATTTCCAGGACTTCATACACTCATTCCAGCATTTCTGATAGCTTCTGCAGTTTGCATTGCCTTGAGTCTTATTTTTTCCAGCAAATCTATTCTTTGAACAGTTTGATTTTTTAAATCATCTGTAATTTGAGACTCTATACTTATTCTTATATTTTTATAGTTTTCATCAAGTATCGCTTGTTCTTGAAGTAAGTTTGCATATATTTCTTCTTCTTTTTTCTTCTGAATTTCTAAATCTCAGATTCTCATTCTTTCAAGATTGATTTCATTTTCAATTTGCATTTTTTTCGCCTCATACTCTTCGAGTATTTTTTGAGTTGGACTCAATGAAGCTTGTCTTTGAGCCTCTTTTATCTCATCATCAGAGAGATTATTCTTGATGAGTTTTTGTTCTTCAAGAAGTTTATTGAGTTGATTATTCAGTTCTAGTACTTTTATAAGGTCTCATACTTTATAATCTCATATTTCACTGTTTTCTCATATTTGTTTGAGAGTATCAAGTCCAAACTGTTGCGCATAATTCAGACTTATACCATCTGTAGTTTGCATTTTTTTGAGATCTTCTTGAGCTTTTTTGATTTCATCTTCTACATCTGTAAATCTTCCAGAAAGATCTGTTGTTTTTCAGCTTCTCAAATCTTTCAAAGATTGCTGAAGTTTATCGAAAGCTTTTACGGAATCATCTATTTTTTTTATAAAGTCATCTGTTGCTTTTTCGCTTTCTTTCATAGCGTCTTTGTATACTTCGCTTGCCTCTTTATATCATTCCTCTAGTATTTTTGCTCTATCTCTGAGTTTATCATTCCCTTTTTTTATGTTCGCTTCTCTAAGCTTATCCATAGAATCAAGCCACTTTTCATAAGCTTTTTTTTCTTTATCTAGTTCTTCTTTTGCTTTTTTTGTTGACTCAGGAGTTCAACTTCATCCAGTTCATCCAATTTTTCAGTCAATACTTCACCCCCCAATAATAGGAGTCTTAGCTACTACTTTTCAAAAATTATTAAACTCATCTGTAAGTAATTCAATAGAAGTTTTTGTGATCTTAAAGTCCTCCTTTGATATTCAAACTCATTTAAATTGAAGTTGTTTACTTCAAAAAATATTTAAATCATCAACTATTTTTCAAATTCATAATTTATCTGAAATAACTCATCATAATCATAAAGTGATTTTATCAATAAAACTACCTACAAGCTTTAAAGCTTTCTTAAGTCCAAACTCTATTGCTCATGGAATGTTATTAAACGCAACTCAAAAATTATATGGAACAAGTTTTACATTTTCAATAATCATTCATATTAAATTTCATATAGTTTCTCATATTGCAGATAATATTGTAAAAGTTGTTAGTGATACGATCATCCAACTACTTCTGACTAACGCTACTATTTTTGCAAACATATATCAAAAACTTCACTCAAGCTCGGTATTTTTCTTTTTTAAATCTTCTTGAGTTCAGATAAGTTTAGCTGACTCTTTTTGATAATTTTCAAGGCTTATTTTTCAATCATCATATGCTTTCTTTAATTCATCTTGAGCAATTTTATTTTGTTCAACTTGCAATTGTAAAGATCACATTTGATTTTCAAAATATGATAAATATCACAGTGATAATACCAGCGTTGAAATAAGTCAAATAATCAAAGTAATAGGTCATCAAAGTAACGTTAAAGCTCATCAGAATAACCCTAAAGCAATCGTTCCAGCTCCTACTATTCAAGTTAGTCAAGGAAAAACTTGAGCGAACGCTAATACTGAATTTTTAATGAACTCTAACCCTGTAACAATTCAACCAGTTACACCTCCATTCTTATCTAATTCTCAAAAAGTAACTATAAAATCATTTCTGATTTGAGTAAGTGCTTGTCATATAGTTTTTGATGATTTTTCAAAACTTTGATTAATTTGATCATTTGCTTCAATTAAAGCTTCTTTTAATATTTGTGATGTAATAACTCCATCAGAAGCCATCGCTTTAAGCTCTCATCTTGATACTCAAAGTTTTTTTGCTAAAATATCCAGAATCATTGGCATATTTTCGGCAACACTTCTAAATTCATCTCATTGCAAGACTCCAGATCAAAATGCTTGAGACAATTGTAGCATAACAGCTCAAGTTTCACTTGCTGTAGCTCAGGTCATAGTTAAACCTTTTGAAAGACTATCTAAGATGGTCAATGTTTCTTCTTGAGTTCATCATATCTGCCTATTTACTAGGTCAAACCTTACGAAAGCTTTCGTAAGGTCATCAACTGGAGCTCTTGATTCATTTGCTGTCTTTAATAACCTTTGTTGCCAATAATTTAGTTGTTCTTCTGAGTCTGTAACTTGTTTTAATGCATTCTGCATAGAGTAAAAAGTATCTGAAACTCCTGTAAGTTTTTGAATTGAAAAAACTCAAGATAAAAGACCTCATACATCCCTTATAGATCATGATAAACTATCAAACCTTTTTTGAACTCAGGAAACAGCAGTATCTCATCTTTTAGCAAAGTTTGTAAGTTCTGCTTGAGCTGTTCTAAGTTGCTGTGAAACTCTATTTATATCTGATTGGATTTTATCTCAAAGCCTAATATCTCAGGCATTTGTTGCTATTTTTAAATCTTCTTTGAGTTTTTTCATCTGTCTTTGTAGTTCAGAAAGATTTAAACTCAATTTAATTCAAGCTTCACTGTTAAGTCTCTTATTTTCTTTTTTTACAAAATCACTCGCCTCATTAAAACTTTGCTTATCAGGTGTTGCTTTAACCAGTACTTCAGCCTCTAATTTTTCTACAACTGCCATTTTTTTAAATTAAGTTTTAAAATTTTCAAACGCTTTTTTTGTTTCCTCAGCTCTCTTTTTTCTTCCATCTACGTCTTGCATTGCCATATAGTTTATATTTTTTCAATCTTTACTTTGATTATTATTCTCAAAACGTACTCAGTCAAGAAGCCAAAGAAATTGCTCAATTGTGTATTTTTCAATTAAATCATCAAAAGATACATTCCAAAAATTACAAACTTGTGCAAAAGAATTTCTCATGAGTGATGGTGTTTTTTTTCAAGAAGTTCCAGTAGATACTCACTCAAACATACTATTATGAGTTCTGAATCTATTATTTAATATATTTATAAGAAGTTTTTCATAATCTATGATCATTTCTATTTCAGTTTTATAGTTTTTTATGAGTCTTTTTTTAACTCTTTCTAAATTTGAAAATGGGATTTGAGAATTTATTAATTCAAGTAATTCCTGGATCTGAATTTCTTTTGATTTTCCATAAAATTCAAAAAACTCTTGAAGAGTTGCTTGTTCATATTTCAAAGTAAAGAGATTTTTGTTTTCAAGAATAAAATCTTGTTCAAAAGTTCTTTTAGGAGGAATAAATTCAAAATTTTTCATAAAAAAAATATAATATCTAAATTATTAGATATTATATTTTTAAACAACCCCGAATAAAGTTTAACTTTCTGAAACAGGTAAACCTTTTCTGATAATATGATTTCCACTTTCTGCAACTTCAAACTCAAGTCTTGGATATGAAGCATCATTTCTTTGTAAATTTACAAAAGGAATATTAAATTCGCTCGCAAGAATAGTTTTAATAAAATAGAAAACATTGTATTTTCCATCTTTCGGACATGTTACCCATTTGAATAAATGGTATGGTTTTGTTTTTTTCACTCTTTTCATTGCAATTGTTTCTACTTCATCAGGAGCAACTCCAGAAGTAGCAAGAGTTTCCCCAATAATAAGCGCGAAATTTTCCATTTCAAGAATTTCTTGAATATCTGCTCCGAATCCAGCAATTTTATCTTGTTTTCTTGATATTTCTCAAACTCCACAATAGTCTGTTGTAATTACTCTTTCATCTCATAGCCCATATGAGAGCTCAAAGTTTTCTAAATACCCCACATCAGCAAAACTATAGTTTGCTTCAATAGTTGCAACTATTGTATCTTCATTTGTACCATTTCCTTCATCAAAAATAACTCCGTCATAATCTGTTGCAATAAACAGTTTACCAGTTCCATTTTCTCAAAGGGTAGCGTTTTTATCTAAATCTAAAACACCCATTTTACAATAATTAAAAAATTAAATTATTATACTCCCAGCTGTATAATAACTTCAATGTTAA
The DNA here is from genome assembly GCA_964470525.1 of uncultured Candidatus Peribacteria bacterium. Lineage (GTDB taxonomy): Bacteria > Patescibacteriota > Gracilibacteria > BD1-5 > UBA6164 > CAYYDE01. The sequence continues at coordinate 87,352 of CAYYDE010000006.1, read as the reverse complement.
AAAAAAACAACCCCGACGCAATAAAAAAACTCTCTAAATGAGAGTTTTGAACAATTAGCTATTTATTTGACTTTCTATATTTTTTTTGAGTTCCTCTGGTTGATCAACTCATACAATAGGTTCATTATTTCATCATGTACCACTTACTATAACTGTTCAACTTCAAAATAACATATCAATCAGATTTTTTTGAACTTGAATACTTTCAATTTTTTCTAGTTTAATATCAAGTTGTTTTTTGTTCAAAATTCAATATGAATATGTAAATTTTTTATTCGTTAATTCAATTTTTTTTAATTTATGGTAAAATATATAATAAATTCATACCGGGGATAACCATAGTGTCATTATTAAAATAACTGGTATTATATAATTACTCCAGTTTGCCTTTCAGTTATAAATAACTACTTCATCAACCAAATTTACTTTTTCCTCCTCAAGCATAGTTCCACAATGTTTACATTTAATTGCTTCAATATTGATTTCTTCAGCACAGAAAGGACATTTTTTAGTGTTTTCACTCATAAACAAAAAATAAAAAAATAATCTATGTTTTTATATAGATTATTTTTAATAAGTCAATTATTTTACTCAGAATACAGATATTTATAAATCACCTCATACTGACAAATTATATAGGGATTTTCTTTTTTATCCCTCAAAACTCAGCTTTGATTTCATTCTTGAATAGAGAATATATCAAATCCATCTAATTTGATTTTCTCTTTTCAGAAAGTAATAATATTATTACTTAATAGATCCAAAGCTTCATACAATTCAACGTCTGCGAGACTCTTGTTATTTCAGATAATATAAAAATTAAATAATCATGTTTTTGAATAGGTTCAATAATTATCAGAACTAATTTTTGGAGAATTATTTTCAAGCATAAAATAAAGATACATTCCTCATGCAGGTTGTGTAATTGGTCTTCCAGCATGAATTCCTCATGGGAATTTTGCAACAATACTTGATTTTGTTTTAAAATATCAAACAATTTTATCAAGATGAGCTCAAATATTTTTTATCATAGTTTTTGTTGTAATTTTTTATAAAAATTTTGCTCTACTTTTTTGAGAGATTTCTCAAACGGATGAGCTCAAATATCAAAATAAACTTCTCAGCTTCTTAAATGCCAGTTTACAGGGGTTTTTCTCCATCCTCACTCAACTTTTTCTGGATATTCTCCCTCGTTACTAATTTTTCAAATAATTGTGCTTCACTCTTGTCTCACTCACTCATTTCTATTATTTTGAATAAATTCTCACGTATCTACAGGGGAATTTTTCAGAATTTCAAAATATAGTTCGTTATTTATATCGACAACGGTTCAAACTAAACTATCAGTAACAGCTTTTGTGTAAAGCGGAATATTAAAAGAAAAACTTTTAGCCATTTTTTTCAGTTTTAGAAATATAAACTTGATAATTATCAAGTATTCAATTGCTTCTATGATGTGGAATCACATCATCAACCTTATAGTTTTCTCAATTGATAAGAAAGATATCTCATACAATAACAGGATTATTTGGCATAAGATTTACTTCAAACTTATTCTGATCAGTTTGAGTTGCAAGGTTTGTATTCGAATAATTTTTTGCAGAATACCAAAAAGCTATTTTTATATTTTCATACAAAACAGTTCTTGTTTCTACAAGACTTCATTTTTTTTCGATTGTTCCGATTCTGTACACTGAAGCAGTGATATTGTAAAATTTTCTCATATTTTTTTGTAAAAAATTATTATCCCCAAATCCTCAAATGAAGAGGTACATATTTTGAGAGGGATTTTAAAAAATTAGACTTAGATCCATTCAGTGGAATTCAACCTGAAAAAATTCAGTCATTTACTCAGTATTGTACTTCTCTTGGACCTGTTTTTTCTCTCACTACATCTTTTCATAAATCCTGAGAATATAAATATCAAACATAATTTGCAACAATACCAATCAAATCGTTTGGAATGCCTTCATTAGTGTATCATGCAGTATATTTTACTTCGAATATTCAAAAATCATTTGAAATATAACTACATAAATTCGGAATAATTACCTCTCAATTATCTAAAATTATATAATCAAATCATTTGAGTTTTAAGTTAAAATCATTTCAATTGATATTCGTGATTTTTATCGGATTTACATGTAATAATCCAATTTTATTATCCTTTATAACTTTGTTTTTTACCTGTATTGTCTTTTCTCATTCTTCATAGTTTCATATAACAGAAACAACAAGACTATTTACACTATCAAGAATTAATTGCAATCTTGTATCATCACCTGTTCCAGTTATTCAAAGATAATCTTTGATTTGTTCCAATTCAATCATTTGTAATTTTTTAGAAAATAAAAGAGGACTTTATGCAGTCCTCTCTTTTTTATTCACCTTTTGGAGTTTCAGTTTCTTCAACTGCATTTAAGGTATCTTGAAGAAGTTTTGCAAGTTCTTCTTTTTTTGAGTTTTTATTGAATACAACTCCCAAACTCGTGAGTTGTTCAACAATTTGAGGTTTCGTAAGTTCTATAACTTCTACATCATCCTCTTCATTTGAAGTTTCAACATCTTGTACTGTATCTTCTTGAGATTGTTCACCTTTTGGAGTTTCAGTTTCTTCAGTATCTTGTTGAAGCTCTTCAACTTTTAGAGTAAGTTCATTTACTTGATTTTTTAGATCTTCATTTTCTTGAGTAAGAGTTTCTAATTCAAGTGAATTTTCTTTAACTTGAATATTTTCAAAAGCTGTAAAAATATCATCAAATGTAACAACTCTTTCAGAAATAAGCTTTGCTCAAAGTCTCATAAGAGTGAGTTTATCTCTATCTAAAACCAAAATTTTATCTCATTTTTCAAAAACTTGTCTTCTTTCTCCATTTATTGAAGCAGATATCTTATTTTTAAACTCAAATCAACATAATTTTAACATGTTTTTATATGGTTATTAAAAATAAAATTAAACACTTTCTTCTTCATCTGTAACTCCGATGTTTACAATAAGAGCTACTGGAGAAGTTGGTCTATCATTGTTTTGTTCATCATCCCATCCAAGACCAATTCAAGTACTTCCAGTAATACCTGTAGTTTTTTCTTCAGCGTATCTTGATAACTCAGTAGTTAATGCGTAAGTATTACCATAAAGTAAACTATCAACATGAATTAAAACCATTTGTTCTTGAGTATTATTAGATGGAGTAGCAGAGATTTTACCATCAGCCTTTGTAAGTCAAAGTTCCTCTCTGTTTATAATTTCAATTCCATCAATAGCAACTAATTTACCGTTTTTTACTGTTGCTGCATCTCAAAATTTTTCAATTGTTTCAGCTTCTGTAAGATTAAGTAAATCAAAATAAGCTCATTGAGATGGTACCCATTTTAATTTATCAGGATCTACTCATTTGATCCCCATTTTTGCTCTTGCTTTTCTACAAACAACCAAGTCAAGATTATTTCATGCATCAACCACAGCTCATTTTGAAATTGCTTTTTTTCTAGCTCCATCAAATCCGAGAAGATCTGTCTTTCCCCCATCAGGTAAAGCTGAAGTATTTCCATCAATAATATTTATGTTTACATTTGCTCCAGTTGCAGTATCTCCGTTTAAGATAATTTCGTGAGCTGATTTTTCATAAGCTTCAAAAATTTCTCCCATGATGTAATTTGCAATAGCAATTACTGATTGTCTAAGAAGTTTATCTGAAAAATAAACTGTAATAATCAATTCTTTCGTAGTTACTGTAATGAGTGGAGTTCCAACCTTTTTCACTTGTGAAGAAGTGAGAGTTTTATTTTGTGGTTGTTCTGTATTTTCATTAAGTAATACCATTCTTACTCTTTTTCCTTTTACTGGAAATAAGATTGTGTCATTATCAGGAAATCAAGCTCTTGCATAAGCAAGCAATGATTTAGAATTTTTAATTCTATCCATTAGTTCAGCAACAATTACTTCTGTTTCAACCCATTCTTTCCCAAATCCTGCTTGTCCTGTACCCATAACTTCATTTGCATTTGTTTGGAGAAAGTCAGCACCATTCATTTTAAGAAGTTGGTCAACCGTTAAGTTATCTTGATTTAAAACAGAGTTCAAATCTTTTTTCATTTCAGCATCTTTATTTGCATGCATTAATGCAAGTGCATTATACATCAATTCGTTGTTTAACATTTTTTTATAATTAGTAATAATATTAGTTTTTAGAATGTTTTTTCTTAAAATCAGCAACAGTTTTTACACCATTGTTATTTTCTCATTTTGTAACATTTGGAGCATTTTCTAAGATTTCTGTCTTTGCTTTTTCTTTAAATTCATTTACTTCTTTTTGTAAATTATCTTTTTCTAAAGTAAGAGAATTTATTTTCGTTTCTGCTTCATTTTTATACGTATCAAAACTATTTTGTAGCTCAGATACTTTGTTTTTTTCTGCTTCTAGTTCATTTTTCAAACTATCTACATTTACTCCATTTTCTTCTTTTGGAGTAGTTTCTGGCACTTCTGCTAGTACTACTGGGGTTGTATTAGTAGAAGTGTCATTTGTTCCCAAATTTTCCTTTTTCATAAAGGTTTCTTGGTTAAGAAATAAAGTTTCATCTTGTTTTGATGATAAATTTTTGAGCTTTTCAGCTTCTTCTCTCATCTCATCATTGAGACTATTCACTTTCTTTGCGATAGCTCAATAATTACTTCAGATAGTAACAAGAGAGTTTTCAACAAGTTCTGCTTTTGTTACAATATAAGTAAGAATTGAGTCTTTAAATCAACAAAGACATCTCCATATATTCTCAAATCCGAATTCTTCTTCGGCCTCTTTTCTTGAATATCTTTTTCCTGTTTCATTGTGCTCAAACATTGTTTCCAACGTAATTGCACCTGTTGAAACAGATTTCACAAATCATTTTTTAACCTGATTTGCATGTCTTTCTTCAAGAGTTTCTGTATCAACATAAAATAATCAGCAAAGATTTCATTTCGTATCAAGCCAAAGTTCTTGTGTGTACCCAATTCCTCCGTAATCATCCTGATGTTGCCAAAGAATTATCGGCAAACGAGCATAATTTTCTAAAATCCATCACTCTTGATCATATTTGTATCAATTCCTTGATTTTTCTCATTTTTGAAAATTTTGTGAGAATACTCAAGAAAATATTACAATATTTTCTCCTTCAGGTATTTTTTCAGAATTTTTAAATAAAACTTTGGATTTTTCTCACTCAATACTTTTTATTTTATCTCTTGTTATGGAATTTACCTCCATATCGAAATAATGTATTTTATTCATTTCTGTATAGTTAGAATTTAATCCTATCTTTAAGAATAAAAAAAAACAACCCCAACACAAAAATTTTTTTACAATAAAAAACTCTCATAACGAGAGTCTTATTTTTTTGTTTTAGTTTCTTGAATTTTTTCCGTTTTTCATGAATAAAATTTATTTCCATCTTCTGACTTCACTGGATCATATTGAATAATCTCCCTTGCTTCATTCAAGGTTATTACTCAGTCTTCTTTGTATAATTTTCCTGCAACATCAGCTTTTTTTGAGAGATTTCTCAAATTGTCCTGTAAGATAGATATTTGATATTCTTCTCAAAGAGCATGTTGTACAATAGACGTTAAGAATTGACTAAATTTATTTTCTTTTGAGATATTACTCTCAATATAAATATCATATTGTACGTCTCACACGCTTCTGTTACTTGTTTCGGTAAATCCAATTAAATCTTGAGGAACTCAGTATACAGCACATACAAGTTGCATCGTAAGTCTACGGAGTCAGATAAAATTCATATCATCAATCTTATCTTGAACTTTAATAATTTCCTTCACTCATTGAATAATTGAAGTTCTATAATGATTTTTTCATCATAAGAAGTTTCAACCTTGAAAAATTTCTTTGAGTTCTGCTTTTACCTTAACTTGATCTTCTGTACTAAATTCAAACTCTGGATCTAAAACAACAATAGAACTCGGAGTTTGATTGTTTTTAAAAAATGCAAGGTTACTTTCTCTTGCTTCTTTGTCTGTCTCCAGATCCAGGAAGAGAGAAATCATTTTAGCTTCTCATATTGTCTCATCATTTACATCATCCGTATTTTTAAAATGAAATACTTCATCAGGTAAATATGCTCTTGTTCCATTGAGATTCTGAATGTATCAAAGTACTTCTCATGTATCTCTTACCACTGGTATCATATGCTTTGGATCAAGTCTTTTTATTCCTATAGTTTTATTTTCTTTTTTATGGAAATAAACATAGGTATTTCCAGAGATTTCAATATCCTTAACAAGTTTTTCCAAGAAATCTTTTATTTTTATTGGTTGATTTGGATTTTGATATGAGAGAAGTTTTGTAAAAATACTATCATCAACAACATCATATTTTTCCTCTCATTTCTTTTTTTGAAACTCAATCCCCTTTCATCATACATCCTCTGTTATTCTATTAATAACAGCCGTAAGATATGGACTATTTTTGTAAAAACTAAAAAGTTGATGAGGGGAAATATTATAATCAATATTGATTCTGTTTCCCACGGAAAATCCTTGTACTTTTGGAACTTCTTTTTTATTTTTAAAAGAGTTAAAAAAATTTAATCACCACATATTATTGCTTGCTTAAAAAAATATTTCTACATAGAAGAATAAGAAAAAACAACCCCAAAAAAAGCTTATTTTATATTCTCAATAAATTGAGATATTTCATTCATATAAGAGAGTCTATCAACTCGTATTTTCCGATCCTCTTTGATTGCATTTTCTTTTCTTCTGAAGAAATTAATGACTTGTATAGAGTATTTGTTGTAAGTTTCTAAGTCTGATAAATATCTATGTCTCAATACTTTTAAGTGATGTGTTGTAATTTTCCAAATAATTCATATTTTTGCTCTTTGTTCAAATCTTATTCTTGGCATATTCTACGTTTTAATGATAATAATTTTTTTCTTTCATTTCTTTTGAAGTTTCATTATTCATATGTAGCGTGAAGCATCAATTGCATGATTATTCTCATCAATTGGCTCATTTAACTTTTTCCCATTTTTATCAACTTTCCGCACATATTTACGGAATTCTTTCTGAGTATTTCAGCTCCTTGCTGTAATATAAATTTTGTATCAAAGCAATAAGTCTATTCATGTATTTACACTTCATTGTCATTTAACTGTTGGTTTGATGTTATATCAGTATCCATGTATTTCCTCAATACTCTTTGGCTCAGAAGAATCTGCATATATTTCGGTACTGCTCTTTACCTCAATCGTTTCAAATTTTCATACGATAGATTTTTCTTTTTTACTTTCTTCTCTATAAGTGTTCGTGAGTCAAGTTTCGTATATTTCCTCATCAAGAATGATTGAGTTATTCCACATGTATAATCCTATAAAGGCAGTTGGGTCGTTCGTATATCAAAAATCCAGTCAATATCATAAAAACTTTGCTTCCTCAGGAACTTTTGGAATAATCTCCCAATTTTCAAAAATAAGTCCCTCCAGTGTTCCCCATTCTCACAACGCATAAATCTTGTAATAATTGTAGTTTTGAATTTTCAATCTCTCCATTACAATTTCATATTCTGGTCAAACAAATCTGTTATCCTTATAAGTTGAATGCAAGCAGGTTTGATTTTCAGTATTTCCATATTTCCAAAAATCATTATTAAGCCAATGATCTGCATCAACAGGATTAAAGCTTGCTGTGATCTGCATATTCTTCTTTCATCTCAAACGTAGGTCTAGTTGGTCAAAATCGGCTTTTTTTAATTCTGTTGCTTCTTCAATCCATACCCTGTCAATATCTGCAATAGATTTTATTTTCTCTGGATCATCCATCCCCTTAAAAATAAATTCACATCATGTAAGTAAATTTTTTATTGATAATGGATTTTTAATAATCTTGAAATATTGATCTAATCACCACTCGCTTATACGTGATTTTAATTCGGCATAACAACTATCTTTGAGAGTTTCTCAGACTTTCCTGACACATAGAGTGTGTTTTGATTTCTGAAAACTTTTAATTATTTCCTTTTGAGAAACAAAAACAGATTTTCCACTTCATCAACTTCATAACAAAAAGTTGTATCTCTTAGTATCTGATAAGAGAGGAATATACTTGTAGTTGAATAATTCCTTATTCGAAAAATCAAAAACAACTTCTTTCATTATTCTGGTAGTTTAACTTTTACAATAATTTCCTTATCTCAATCTTTCATCTGAAACTCTGCCATTCTTTCAACAATTCTATTCTTAAGCTTGTTGTATTCTGAAACAGCTCTCATTTTTACTCATAAATCAGCAAATTGGTTTATTAAAAAAGAATGTTGTTTATCTACATTTTCATCTGTAAATCATCAACTAATCATCAACTCATTTATTCTCTTACAAACCTTAGCATTACTTAGCAATCTACTTGCATTCACACAAGCTGTTTTATACCGTCAAGATTTGCTTGTATCTATATCGTAAACCTCCAAATATACTTGAACTCAATTTCAAAAAAACTCTCTATCAGTTGCATATAATTCACAAAATCTTTGTTGTCTTGTTGTAAGCTTTGCTCAAATACGTTCTGATTGCACTTCTTTCTTTATCCATTTGGGCTCACAATCTTCTCCTTCATAAGCATTCTCAAATTCATCTTCTACTTTTGTTGGATTATCCAGGACTTTTTCTATCTCTGATATTTCAATTGTTTTTTCTTTTTTTGTCTTGGGTTTTTTAAAGTATCCCTTTTCTTGATCTATCTGTTTCCATAAATTCATATTGAGAATAATTTTTTCTTCTCATTCAATGAATACTGTAACTTCTCAGCTTATAGTTACTTTTAAAATTTCTCCCTCAATTCAATTTTTCTTCACAATAAAAAACTCTCATTTCTTTGGTATTTGAAAGTCTTGTTTCTCTTTCTTCTTTGAGGCTTTTGTTTGTTTTTTTATTGTCATATTTTTTAGTAAAAATTTAAATTTCAATTCATTGTTCTTTGAGTCGTTCTTTTACTTGGGATAAACTACATGCAAAAAATCAAACTCCTCAATTTTTGATAATATCATCCAAAAACTCTCTTTGCTGTACAGCATGTAAATATTTTTTTGGATCTTTTACGTTTCTCATAGTTGCTTTTGCAAATTCAATATTTAATTCATCAATTGGCTTATCAAAAAAGCTCATTTCACTCGGTTTTTTTACCTCAATAGCAATATGTAATCATTTGTAAACTGCTGTGATATCAGATATTCAATTTCTGATAAAATTACTTTTATTTTTCTGATACGCTCAAAGCTTTTCGTTGTAATATCATTTGATATCATTCTTCCAAGAAAGAATTCACTTCTCTAGAAAAAAGCATAATATTTCAGCTTCGATGTATTCCTCTTTTTTTTCTATCTTTGGCATATGTTAAATTTAAAAAACAAAAAAAGAACCACGAAAAAACAGGAGTTTTCACACTCGATGTTTTCTCATGGTCCTAACGACACGGAGAATAACTGCTATGGTATCCTAGCGATCCATAATCTAATCTTCGGTTAATGTACTTACATCTTATACTTTTTGCTTTAAAAGTCAAAAGAAAATACTATTTTATTACATTGGAATCAATGTTAATGTAGTTCTTAATCCAACTAATTTTTCCATTTTCTTCTCTGATTTTTATTACTCCATTGTAATCCGAGTCTAAGTATCAAATTACTCTTTTTTTAATAGTTTTATTCTCTCATATTTTCAAGAATATTTGGAATTCTCTTTTTTGTTGTAACTCTGTTTTTGGTTCTGGAAAATCTACTTTTTGCATATTATTTTTTAGGAAATAAATCAGTAACTTTAACATTAATTTTACAATGTTTATTAAAATTCTTTAAATCGCAGGAAAATTCCATATCTTCGGCATTTGTATCTACCATTACTTCTGTTAATATTCAACAAACAACAGGTAAGTACTCTATTACTCTTTCCTTTATTTTTTTATGATAAATTACAGCAATTTCATCCTCTGTAATTCAGAATTCTTCTAATTTTTCAAGTGTTGTTTTCATGATTTCGGTATTAAATATTATAATAAATGTAAGCTACTCAAAATAAACCTATGATTCATAATAAAATAGTAATCGCGAATTTAAACTGGAAGCTTTTTTGTTGTTCTTTAAGTTTTGAGTATCTTTTTTCAGATTCCTCCTCTTCAATTTTAAAAAGAATTTTCTCTTGATTTTTTCTTGTCTTAGAAATTGCTTTTGAGTTAACATATGACTTTTTCATATTTATCTTTTTAAAAAATAAATTAATTGTTTTTCAGATCTTTTTCCAAGAGTTCTGAAACCCTTACTCTTCTAAATTGATTGAAATAATTTTTTTCTAAATAGCTCCTCAAAGGAATAGCTTTTTTATTTTCAAGTTGGCTTTTGATTGTCATAATATTATATATTAAAAAATATAAGTGCCTTTAGTTCTCTACAATATTTACTGTTTATTCTAGCTTTTTTAAGTGCTTTTTTAAGAAATTTATATCAAAAATATTCAATAATTTCTTTTCAATTTCTCTCTTTGTTATTTATCTGTAATGTTTTATTTACTATTCTTTTTTTCATTTTTCTAAATTTAAGTTATGTAAAAATCAGAATTTTTCCTGATTCATCTGTTCTATGTATTCCAGGTCTTTTTTGGAAAAAGGATCATTGAGGTATTTAATCTCAAGAGCTGTAAAATCTTCTTGCATTTTGCGAAAAAGTTATCAAAAAAAGGCTTTCTTCTTTGAGCCTTTAGTTTTTTTGAAATAGTTATAATTTATTTGAAAAACTTACCTGTACCTCTATTTTTTCTTCATGTAGTCAAGTATCTAGCCAAATCATTCATTCTGTGGTTTCAACTTTTATTCCCAAATTTTGTAAGTTATCAACTTCTTTACGATATTTACACCAAGACCTGAGATCCTCAATAAAAAACTCAAATTGCTTTGGACTAAGTTTTGCAATATCTTCAACCGTTTTTATGAGAATTTTTTCTCCTGTTGGGACATAATCAACTTTTTCTTCTGGATATCATTTTGCATAACAATCAAATCAAAACTTTTTCGCAAGTTTTGAGATTTCCTTTGCAAATTTTCAATGCTCTAAAAGTCAAATTGTTCAATGTTCAGTTTCTTCTTTTTTAACAAACTCTAGTAGAGTTTTAAATTTTTTTAACATTCTGGGTAAATTAATTACTAAACTTCTTTTTTCAAAAATCATATAACTCTGAAAATCAGAATTGACCTCTAAGTTTTTTTATTACTTTGTAGTCTTTATAAAAAGAAAGTAATATCACGTTTTGGACTTGGCAATTATACTTTGTCTGATAATGAGCAAGGTTTTGAGAAATACTCATTTTTTTTTAATTAAGAAATATTTTTATGATATTTGAAATCCTCAATAGTACTTTCAAAAATTACCGTTTTAGAATTCAAACAATTTTTACAGGAGTAAGTATTTTCTCCATACTCCAATGTTTTTTTGTCAAAATCCCTGGATCCACAAAAATCGCATTTTATTTCCTTCAGGAATTTTTCAGTTTTCTTAGATAGAATATTTTCAAGTGTCATGTTTTAAAGATTATCATCTAAATTTCTTGAGAAGTACTTTACACTGTATTGTCTGTCCAGCATATTTTTTGTTTGGATGATCTATAGCAAACACAAGATTCACTAAATATTCCTTTTTGAATTTTCCTGTTTCTAAAATCTCCACAAATTCATCCATCCCCTGTATTTTTTCATCCTCCCCGCGTCTATAAACTTGTTCATAGAGTTTCAATTGAAAGAATTTACTATCTACAGGAGTTAGATCGAATAAGATTTTTGTTTTTTTTACAATTATTTCACGTGTATCCATAATTTATTTTTGATTAATGTTAAAATTTTTATTTCAAAAACTGTAAATCCAAGCAACAAATATTGCTCAGATTATAAAAAATGTAACTGCTATAGCTACGTAATCACCTCTTACAGTTGAGGCTTGTATTATTTCCCACATAAACAAAATTTTATAAATATAAAACTAATTTTGTTTTTGTTTTAAACCGTTGTATTCTCATGTGAGAATTCTCGCAATTCTCATTTTTCTGATTTGCATAACAGTTTTTATTCTCTCCATTTGTGTGAGAGGTTTTTCTTCAGACTTTTCTTCTCAATGAGTTACTTTGAGGATCATTGCATCCAATTCAGTGTCTGTTGGATCTCTTCCAATGTTTTTTTTCATATTCTCAGCCAAAAAATTTACTCTCGATTTTTCGTTTTCATTTAAATGAGAGATTTTCCATTCTCTGGCTAATTTTTTCGTATCCTTAACCTCTCAAAAATCTTTTATCATATTTTCGGGAACGTTTCTTCCATGAAGTGGAAAGAAAATATAACTGAGGCTTGCTCTTTTTTCTTTAAAATTATTCTCAGATCATTCCCAATATAAGACCTCAATACTCGGTCCGAATGCTACTCTTACCCATACAAGTGGTTTGTAGACTTTTATTTCTTTGTTTGGTATCATATTATCAAAAGGTTACTTTATTTTTTGGAGTGTCTTGTTTTTGAATATTGGATTTTACATTTGAAATTATCTCTGTAAGGTGCCAATAAACTTTTTCAACACTTCAAAATTTACTTTTATAAAAATCACTACATCAACGATGTAACGCGGTGAGAACTCATGCATAATCTCAATTAAAACCTTTCATTTTATCAAGTTTTGACTTGAGATTTCTGGCCGAAATTCTTATTTTATCCCGAGCGTCATCTGTGATTCCTCAATTAAGCTCTTTGATCGTATCGATGATAAGCTGGATATCGGGATCTCTTTTATCTTCCTTGATTTCTGCCACGCCCGCCGAGGACATTTGAAAAGCGTCATTTACAACAGAAGCTTCTTCCTGAGTTTCATTTTTTGATTTTTCAAAATTTCATAAATCAGAAAAATCGGAGCTTTGCTCAATATTACCGTTAGGTAATATTATATTCTCTGTAGTAGTCTCTGTAGTAATCTCTGTTATATATATAGGGTTTCCCCCTTTTGGGGAAAGCTGACTCCCCGTTTCGGGGAAACCTAAATCCCCGTTTTGGGGAAAGCTGGAGGTTTCCCTGTTTTGGGATAACCTAACTTTTTGAACAGAAATTTTCTTTACTTTTTCTTCCGTTGTACAAATAGCTTCATAGACATTATCAGAGCAAAAAGTGTAGTATGATTTATTCCCTTTTCCTTTTTTCTCAATAGAAATAAATCAAAGTGTTTTCAAGCTTTTCTTCGAGGTCTCTAACTCTTTTTTTGAGAAGTACAATTCCTCTATCCATTCCGAGTCAGTTTTATAGAATTCTTGACCGTTTTCTTTATCTTTTGAAAAGTACCAATACATGACTTGAGAGAGAAAAATTCCATCTCAAATTCTTCATGTTATTTTGATAAAAATAGGATTGAGTGCTATCGGTCTTTTGAGTAGCTCTTTTATTAGGGTTTTTTCCATAAAATAAATTTAAGTGATATTTATAAGAATATAAGAATTTTCGACACTTTTCTAACAAATTTGATTTTCCCGATATAGTAAATCATCCTCAGTTACGTCAGGAATAGCAAATGGATCTATTTTTTCCAATCAAAGTTTTTCCATCTCACCAAATTCAAAAATCGCTTTTATTCGTTCGATATAATCCGAAAACTGTTTCGTGTTTAACTCCTGAGTACTTCCAGAAAGATAGATGTATTTTTTAGAAAAATCACTCTTAATTCTTTTTTTTGGAATAAATACTTTCTTGAAAAGTTCATGTAAATTTTCAGTTGTGTGAATGTATCAAAACTCTTTGTAGTTGAGAATAATAATTTTAAGAATGTATCACCAATAAAGTCTATTTTGATCTAAACTTCTTGTCTTTTTTACAGGAGTTATTTTGAAATTACCATCAGGCAATTTTGGAAAACTTGAAATGATTTTTCAGTTTTCCTTTCTAAAAAACCATTTCTTTTCCATATAAAAATATTACGAAATAATCCCTCTTTTTTTGAGTTCAAAAAAACAATCTCTTGTTGCCTGAATATCTGCCATAGCGTTATGTGCACAATCAAAAGTTTTATTAAAAAGTTTTTCATGAAGTTCTAGTAATTTTGGCCATTTATATTTTCCATAACGTCCTTCAATTTCACAAAAATCAACAGTTGTTAACATCGTGCATTGTGATTTATCTCTGAATTTTTTGAGAAAAGAAGTGAGTTTCTCATCCACTTCTGTTCCTGTTTCTTTGTAAAATCTTCTTATTTCAAACTCAATCGCTGAAATATCAAATTTTACGTTGTGTCAAACGACTAACTCACACTCATTTACGAGCTTTACAAACTCTGGAATATAAGTGCTGAAGCTTGGTTTATCTTGAACCATATCAAGAGTAAATCCATGAACATCTGAGGCTTCTTTTTGTATCTTTTCTTTCGGATTAAAAAGAAGGTCTGTTGCCTCCTCTTTAATGATTTTTCCATCCTCCCCATACTCTCATACAATAATTCAGATTTGAACGATTGCAGGCGGAGAAAATCCAGTTGTCTCAGTATCAAAAAACATTATTTTCATATATTACATTTGGTTAGGAATTATAAATTCGGCCACTCTTTTATAAAGAACAACCTTTCAATCTTCTTTGAAGATTTTGTCATACAATCATTTGTTTTGTTCTAGAAAATCTTTGTATGCTTGCTCATTTTTTAACCTTTCATTATCAGCCTGATTTTTTGCAATTAAATCCTCTTTTTGCTTCTTTTCTTTTTCCAGATCATCAGCAATTTTTTTTGCGTCATCTGCCTCTTGTTTGAGTTTGTCATTTTCTTCTTTGAGTCTTTTATTTTCTTGTGCTTCATCCTCTTTCCTCTTTTTTTCGTCTGCTTCAGCTTGTTTTTTATCCAAATATGCTTTTTTAGATCCCTCAAGAAAGCTTTGAAAAACTACTTCTTCCATTTCTCAAAGTTTGAGATTTTCTACATTTTCCACTTCATACGGCTTGAGCATTTTTACCCTTTCTGTTTGGAGTTTTGTAACTCTTTCTTTTTCAAGATTTTCAAAATGTTTTTCAATTTTTTCAAGAGCTTCCTCTTGTTCGGAAATTATTCATGAAAGCACATTGTATCATTTTTGAATTACATTCCCAGCAGTGAGATATGAACTTTTTTCTGTAGTTTTTATTTTTTCTGCCTGTGTTCTAATTGGTTTAATATCGAGTCTTAATCTTTTTGCTTTTGCTACGATTTCTGGTGTGATATTCTCAACTTTTTTAAGCTCTTCAATTTGTGGAATAAATGCCATGTATTTTTGTACTTGTGGAATAAACGGTTTTATAAGATCATTTACTTTTTCATCAGTAATTCAAAACTCATTCGAGTCGATTTTTAGTAGCTCATTTGTATTCATAAAATTTTTGTAAAAATATAAAAAGAAAAACTACATTTCTGTAGCTTCTCAAATAGTCTCAATATCCATTGTTGGTGTAAGTTCAGGTGTTTTTTCTTTCTCTCAATACATCTCTTTCAAAACAGCTCTTCTGTCTCTTGCAATATGTAAAAGTTCTTTGCTTTGTTCATCAGAAAATCCATATTTTTTTACATCTCTATAAAAAGAGTTTTCAAATTTTACTAATTCATCAATTCTTCATGATGTTGCAAAAATGTCTTTATAAAATTCAAACATTTTTTGGTTCATTGGATCTTCTGAATTTTCTTCTTTTTTCACTTCTCCTGGATCTATAATTACTTCTTTTTGTCCTACTTCCTCTGCTTTACTCTCAAATGATGCCTTAATATCTGCCACTAATGAAGAAAGTTCAGCGATTTGATCCTTTGTAATAAATGTACTATCGTTTTTAATTTCCTCTTTAAGCTTATTAGTTATTTTTTCAACTTCTTCTAAACTTAAAACTGTTATAAATGCATCATAATATTTTGAAAAATTAGCGTTTTTAATATCCTCTATTCCTTCTCTGTCTTTAATTTCTTCAACTTTTTCAATTTCTTCTGATTTTTTCTCCTCAATCATTCATTCTTGCACTGAAGATATTTCTTCTTGTAAATATGGAAGTCCTCACATTTCACTCGGAAAAGCGAGTCTGAAACCTTGTCAAATTACAACTTTTTTTATCATAAAATTAGGCATTGTTTTCCAACTTCATTGAAGTTTTCATTCTTTGTCTGTTTTTTGAAATTCTGTTTTTTCTACTTCCCATTCAACAGGAAATTGAAAATCTTTTCTGTAAATTATTATTTTTGCTCCTTTTTCAGTAAGCTCTACTTTCCAACCATCTAATAATCCAGTTGCACTAGCTTTTTCAAGATATACCTGATAACCTGACACAATAGATATATCTGTTTTTTTCTCCCATTGTCATTGAGAGTTTTTAAAACTTCTCTCAAAAGGAATTGGATAAATCTCTCTCTTGAATGGATTAAGATTTGAAGATTTTGCAATTCATACAAAAAGTTTAAATTGCTCATCACTTAATTTAGTACCGCTTCAAAATAGGAAATCTTTAAGTGTTTGCTCATCAATTGGTTGAGCTTGTTGTATAGCCGTTTGTTTTTGAGTAGCTAACTCTTTTTCTTTTGGCATAAAAAATTTGATTATTATCTAAAATAAGTATACTTTAGATAGCGGTCCAAAGCTATCTATTAACCCCTCAGAAATGAGGGGTTTTAGTTTGTGAAAATAAAATATAAAATTTCACAAATAACGCTCAAAATAATGAGCTCAAACCGTACTACACTGAATGTAGTAAAAAATCTAAAAAACATCTTCATACGAGGTCAATCCTCTTCATGCATCCTTTGAATATTTTCAGGAATAGGAATACGTACGAGAAGTCATCTTATTTCTTTCATAAATATAAATTTACTGAAATATTTTTACTTTTTTGTGTCTCTTTAAATAAAAGAGATAAAACTAAACTAAGCGCTAATGCTACTAGTAGTGCTTCCATTTTTTGGTAAATTAAGAAGTAGTATTTTCCATAACTCATTAGAATTGGTTTTGATTGAGTTTTTAATCATCTGAAGACATTGTTCTTTTGTCATTGGTTCATAATGAATAAATGCTCTATTCAACCACATCCGTTGCTTTCAGTCTGGATCTGTTTTTATATAGCCTCTTGTAAATTCACAGAGGTTTCTTTTTTGTCTGCTCATATTTCTTTTTCTTCAGAAAATAATTCGTTTATAGTCATTTCATTTGAGATTATTTTCATCTCAATTAGTGCTTCATAAATTTTCATCTTATTTCAAAAATGTAATTTTGGGTTGTTTTGGGTTGCTTTCTTAATTGTTTGTCTTTGAAGCAGAGTTTCATTTTTTATAGAGGCAATCAATCCTCTATTTTCATTTATGATTTTTCAAAATCTGTTCATATTTATGTATTATAGATTAAAACGCGTATAGTTAAATTTAAAAAAAATAGAAAATCTGCATGAGAACCTACGTTGCTTATAGCTCTCTTCTCACTGCTTTTTTCTACCGAGTAAATAAAACTCTCATATGTTAAGGATCTCTTTCCAATTAACTAACATCAGGATTATATGTGTTTTTATCTATATTGCAAATCTTTTGTACATTTTTTATTGATTTTTTATTGACTTTATGTATATTTTCAATTATAAAAATACATTTTATTACTTATATTTACCATTTAACAACCATTAAAATGCCAATTTTCGAGAAATCTTTCAATGATGAATTCTTTTGAAAGTATGTCTGAAGAAAAGTTTATAACTTTTTAATATGAAAAAATATCACTGTTTCAAGTATTTCAGAGAAACTATGAAAATCTCAACCAGATATCAGTAATCTATTAAACTGAAAAAGAACAACTAAAAATTTAGATCAATATAGAGATATTGCTATTTGTGGATGAATGACTGATTCTGAATTTCAAAAAATAGTAAAAGAAGCAAAAAAAGCAGAATACGAACAAACAACCTGAGATTTTATTCCGGATGGAAAAGTAAACACTCTTGAAGATATTGATTTTGATAACGAGGAACTATTGAAAGTTATGTTCAAAAAAGATTGACTCAAAGAACCAACAGAAGATGATATTAAAGAAATAATGAACTTTATAAAATTTAAAGCTAAAAAATAGTCTGATGTACAAAAAAATAATACTTCACGAGAAATTAGAAACATTTTTATCTAAATACTCTTACATAGTCAATAAAGACATTGAATTTATAGAATCCTTAATTAGGATTCAATGATTTTCGGTTTATTATATAAATTGCAAACAACCCGATTGATGTACTATTCCTGAAGAGAAATCTGTTCTAATCAGCATGCATTTAAATTATGTTCCTCGAATAAAATTCACACTGTCTCATGAATTATGTCATGTATTGATGCTTAAATATAACATAAATTGACTTTATGATGAGTTTAATCGAGAGTTGATTTGTGATGAATTTGCTTGAAGATTACTTGTTAGTGATGAATTATTAAAAGAGTATTGGAATGAAACCCAAAATGTAAATAAACTTTCTGAAAAGTTTTGAGTTTCCGAAGTTTGTATGGAAATAAGATTAGATAAAGAATGATTAAGAAAAAGTGAAAATTTATGGTTAGTTCCGATTTTCCATACTGAGTCATTTATGAAACAAATGATCTAAAAAATATTATTTTAACTATAAAATTATGAAAAAAATTGCCTGATTGCTACTTGTTTTTTTACTTTCATTTCAAACTATTTTTGCATATTCTCCTACATTAAAAGATACAAATACATTAAAACAACTATATGCTCAAATTGATTTATTAATTACAAAAAATCCTAAACAAGCTGAAAAATTAAATCAAAATATAATCAAAATAATTCCTTCATTAAAAAAAGATGATAGAAATAAATATTTGATTACAAATTTATGAGATTATCTATCTGGAAAATTAAATCCTCCTACTGAATCTCAAAATTTTTCGGAAGTAATTATATCAGATGTAATAGATGTAATTGACTGAGATACTATAAAAATAGTTTATAAGGGGAAACAAATCAATGTTAGAATGATTTGAATTGACTCTCCTGAAAATTCAGTAACGAGATTCTGATATATTGAAAAATATTGAGATCAAGCAAAATTAAAACTAATAGAACTTATTTCAAATAAAAAAATAACTATTGAGCTCGATGAAACTCAATGAGAATATGATAAATATGATAGACTTCTTGCTTATGTATTTTTATGAGGAGTAAACATAAATCAAAAAATGATTGAGCTATGATATGCAAAAGAATACACTTACAATAAAGCGTACAAATATCAAAAAGAATTTAAAGAAGCTCAAAAAAACGCTGAAAATAATCAAGTGTGAATTTGGAAGATAATTACTGAAGATCCAGCAACTACTCCAACTCCAGTAACCCCCACTGAAACCGCAGTAGAAAAAAAATATATTACAGGTCCTGAATGAGGATGTTACTATATTAATTCAAACTGAAACAAAACTTATGTAGAGAGATTTCTTTGTTGAAATTCAGAAACTCCCTCATTAAATCAAGGTAGTTCATCATGATGAAGTAGTAAATATATTAAGTGACCAAAATGATGATGTTATTATTACAACTCAAAAGGAAATAAATCTTACGTAGACAGATCTTTATGTGACTAAAAATAAAAAATGAATACTCACGACACTCTTCCAACAATACTAAAATCCTATATTAAAAGAGAAAATATAAGTATTTCTTATCTAAACCTAAAAAACGTTTTAGGTTTTCTTTATATCAAAAATATTGGAATCAATAAAAATGTAAATTTTTACAAAAAAAGATTTGCTATTGCTCATGAAACTGGCCACTATTTTTATTGAGATAATATGACTCTCCCATGAGTTGCTCATTGGAAATCTCCAGAAGAAAAAAGAGCTGATGATTTTGCATTAAAAGTTCTTCTCCCAAAAAAACGACTCCTGGAGGAGTTTGTACACTTCGATTGAGATCTCACAATTTTGGAGAAAATTTTTGGAGTTGAAATGATTCTGATTGAAAAAAGATTGAAACAAATTTTATTATTAAAAAATTAAACTCCATATGTGAAATAAAATTGATATTTTAAAATTTTTATGATGGACGATTCCAATATTAGTTTCATTTTATTCTCTTTACCAATCTAATGAAGCTATTAAATATAGTAAAGATCAGGCCGAAGCATCAAAAAAACAAGTTACAATTTCAGAAACACAATTAACAGAGGAAAAAATTAAATCAAAAATTGAAATTATTAATAACATAAAAAACGAACTTGCTGATACAAAATTAATTACTGAAATTGATAATTCATTTTTTGATAATGATGAAAATAATTTCACTAAAAATGATTTCGTTAATTTTTCAAAAAAACTAGAAATGATTAGTACTGCCTATAATGGAAAATATATTAATGAAGATGATATAAAAGATAATTTTTCTCAAGAAATAAAATTTATTTGTAGAAATTTTTCAAGTGAGACTGATATATTTATAAACAGAAAAATAGAAACTCTTTGCAAAATTGCTAATTAATTTTAAATATTTTTTAATATACTACCATGTCTAAAGAAAAAGAAAATAATGAAGAAAAATTTTATCAAGAATTTGAAAAAAGTAATTTCAAATGATTATTTATTTTAAACAAATGGTTAGGTCCTGCATGAATGGATTTATACAAAAATAAAGATATCGCCTATTATTTAGGATTATTTTTGTGAATGATATTCGTAATGTCAAAATTTTTACCAAACAATTATAACATAATTATTGATCATACAAATATTTTGAATTTTTTAAATGTAATACTAATATTTGTTTTTCTTATAATGATGTGATTTGTTATATGATTAATTTCTATTATTATTATAGACATTTTTATTTTAATATTTGGATTTTTATTCAAGTATTTATGAAAACTACAAGAATGTATATTCAAAAAAAATTGGTTTGTTTTAGCAATAGAATCTGATAAAAAATTTAATATTTATAGACTGCTAAATATTATACCTTTTATTTTATTTATGACTCTTCTTATTCTTGGTTTTACACTTCAAACCAAAGATAATATCGTAACTATAAAAACTACTTATTCTCAAGAATCATTTACCTGAGTATTAGACTATTACTCTGGAGAAAATTATATTATGAGATGATGAACATGATATTTAGTAATTCCAAAAGATAAAGTTGAATACTTATTTTACCCTAAAATTGAACAAAAGAAAACATGAAATCAATAATCTACTGCCGTAAATCAACCGATGATTCCACAAAACAACAACAATCACTCTGAACACAGCTAGAGTGGTGTGAAAACTATGCCACAAACAATAACATCGATGTGGTAGATACTATTGTAGTTTCAGAAAGTGCAAAAGCTACTTGAAGAGAATGATTTGAAAAATTAATGAATCAAATTGAAAACGGTTCGGCAAACACCATTATTTGCATGTATTTTGATAGATTATCTCGTAATCCTCGTGATAGTGCTTGGATACAAGAATTGCTTCAAAAATGAAAGATTTTGAGGATTATAACGTCTACTAGAATCTTTACTATTGAAGATAGTGGGCTTTTGTTTTCTGTGGAGAGTGGTTTTGCAAATGAATACATCCTGAAAATAAAAAAATGAGTTCGTGATTGATTCAAAAGAAAAATGCAAGATGGATGATATTATTCACAAGCTCCTCTTGGATACCTCAATAATAAAATTACAGGAGATATTGATCTTGACATCGAAAGAGCTCCATACATCAAAAGAATTTTTGAATTAAGATCAGAATGACATTCAGTAAATGCAATCAGAGAAATTACATACCAAGAATGACTCAGAAGTAAAGCGTCAAAAAACAAAGGATGAAAAGTTGCAACAAAACAAATAGAAGATATTTTGAAAAATACCTTCTATTATTGATGGATCACATACAACGGAGAAATGTTTGAAAAATGAGAAATCTACAAATGAAAACATTTTCCAATTATTACGAAAGATCTGTTTGATAAAGTGCAACAAATTACAAGATGAGTAAAATACGTGCATGATAGAGAATTAAGTTACTTGAAATGAAAAGTATTTCACTATGAAACATGAACTCCTCTGTGTACATCTCTTTTGAAAAAACAATACGTCTATTTTCACCTTCACTCGAGAAAATGAAAGCTTTGGTGTAATCAATCTGAAATCATTAAATATTTTGATGAAAATATTCAAAACTATAAAATCCCTGAAGAATTTAAAAAAGACATCAGGAAGGCATTATATCAAGAATACTGCGGAGAATATGAAACGAACTCTCAAATGACTTCTATTTTGAAGAAAAAATCTTCAGAAAAAGAAAATTTAGTAAACTGACTGCTTCGCATGAGAGCTTCGAACGAAATATCGTGAGAAGAATTTATCACGATGAAGAATGAACTTACTCAAGAAATTGAGTCTTTTCAAAGTGAAATTTCAAAATTATCTCAAAAAAATGAACAAATTCTGATTGATTTCAATAAAATGGTCGAACTCCTATTTCACAGCATTGATGAGCGGAAAAACTATGATGACAAAAAAAAGACTTTTCTCTTGAGTCTCATTCTGGTTGAACTAAAAATTGACAACGAAAAAAGGCTCTACATAGAGGAAAAACCTCTATTTAAAGCCCTACATTTTCTTAATTTATCATTATGGAGCGAGGGACCAGGTTTGAACTGGCACACCCAAGGGTTGAAGCCTTAGTACACTCACTCTTTTATGTTACCCTCGCATGAAAAATGTATGTGGATTATATGAAAAACTCTTGCAAAGTCAAGAGTTTTTCAAAAACTATTTCTGTAAAAACCCCATATATGCAAGTCCAATTGCATCAGCTGCATCATCTGGTTTTGGAATTTCATTGAGTCAAAAAAATATTTTTATTGCTGTTTGAAGTTGTTTTTTATCAGCTTTTCCACTTCCACAAATAGCAGATTTGAGTTCAAGAGGAGTGTATTCAAGAATCTCTATTCCTCTTTTAGCAAATTGATACAAGATAACTCATCTCACTTGACTCACATCTATTCAAGTCGTAATATTGGTATTAAAAAAAAGTTTCTCAATCACGATTCTTTCAGGATGATATTTTTCAATAAGTGATTCAATATCTTGTGCTATTTCAAGAATTTTATCTTTCACTGGAATTTTTGCTTGCGTTTGTATAATTCCATAATCAAGAAGATTTTTTTCATGTCCATTTTTTTCAACAATTGCATATCAAACAATAGAAGTTCCAGGATCTATTCCAATAATAATCATATTATATTTTCCCTAAACAAATAACATATTCTTCACGTGAACTATCACGACAAGCAAGAGGTTTATATGTTTTCATACTTGTAAATCTCTTTTTCACTTCTTCTGCAAGATCACGAAAATCTTCTCATTGAAATACTTTTAAAATCATATTTCATCATTTTTTTAAAAATCTATCACTAAACTGGCAAATAGCAATATTGAGTTCAACAGAAGCATATTGATCCACATCAAAAATTCCTGTTGTATTTGGAGCAATATCACTTGTTATGATATCAAAAATATGTCATGATGGAAGAATAGTATCAAGCTCTTTTGAAAGTTTTTCATAATCAAAAATATCACATACTATTGTTTTTACATTTGGATAATTCAAAGGAGCTATTTCTTTGAGGTCCACTCATACAATAATATTATCTTTCTTTACAATTGCACGAATTGCTTGTAAAAAACTTCACGGAGCTGCTCCAATATCAATCACACTAAAATCAGGTTTTATAAGATCAAACCTTTCTTGAAGTTCAAAAAGTTTATATACACTTCTCGCTCTATATCAAGCTTTTTGAGCTTTAATTGCATATTCATCACGCACCACATAATTTCCTCTATTCACTTTTTTCTTTCTATGAAAACCAACTTTAATCGGTTTTTTTTGTCTGTTTTGTATTCTATTTGCTTTTGCCATATTTTCAATTAAAAACTATTTTGTACATCATACAAAAAAAATGCTTTTTTACAAGCATTTTTTTATTCAAAAAAAGTATTTTCTTTCATAAATTCTCAAAAAGTTTTTTGCTCTTGATATAAATACGTTGCAAAATCTTTTCCAACATATCTCCAATGCCAAGGTTCAATGGCATATCCATCTATTTCTCTGCCTTTTTGATAACTATTATGGAATCCGTAAAAATGAGCATATTCTTTCATCCATTCAAAATACTTTTTCAAATGTGATTTTGATAAAAATGTTTGTTCATTTGTTGCTTCAAACATATCAAATGCCAATCCACTTTGATGCTCAGAGTATCAAGCTTTTGCACAATATAAATCACTACATCCTCTGTCTTTTATTCCTTTTTGATACGTATAACCTCGATACGCACTTACTACTTTCATTTTTACTCAAAATTTCTCATAAAATGCTTCTGAAAGAAGATCAAGAGATTGTTTGGCTTCTTCTCTCAAAAATTGATTTCCTTTTGTATCAAAAACAAATTCTCAAGAAATATGTATTAAATCATTTGGAACATACATTTTATTTTCAAATGAAATCTCTGGGTTTACATATTTTTGATATGAATCATCCAATTCAAAATTATACTCATAGACAAAAGTCGTAATAGGAATTTCTTGTTCATATATTCGTTGTGATCATGAATATGTTTCTGAAAGATACACTCATGAAAGAACTTGTATATTATCACCCATATTTTCTAAGTCTTCTCAAGAAGGAACAGGAATTTTTGCACAAGAAACAAAAAGTAAGACCACACCCAACACTAGAATATATATTCTCAACATATTATAATTATTTACATCATTATTTACAAAACAATATATCATATTTTCATAGAAAAACAACTTTTTCCTCTCATACCAAAATATTTGACATATTTTACTTTTCAATTAGTATTGCTCATACTGGTAAAAAAAGGAGCAGTAATAATGTCAAATACATTTTCTCTTGATGATGCAAAAAGTGCTGATGCGTTCAGAAATGAACATACTTGGAATATTTTTTGCAAACAGAAGAAAGAATTAGGATTGATTCCAAGCAAAGAAGCACAAGTTCATCAACAAATGTTAATGAATATGGATTTTCTCCTTATAAAACAATCGAATGTGTTTCAACAACAGAAATGAATGGCATAATAAAAGTCCGAAAAATTCGGACTTTTATTTTGTTAAACTTGTTAAACTTTCATCAACTGATATGTATCTTTTTGCACGTTCAGAAAGTATCATATCTCTTTGCTTTTGCAATTCTCTCACCAAACGAAATGGATCTGGCATAAAACGAAATGATCTCACTTCTCTGCTTTGTAACTCAATCACTACCGTACCATAATGAAAAATATTTGCCATCAATCCTCTTCCAAACGAATCTACTTTGATAATTTTAAAACTATCTATAATTTCAATATCATCCTTTAAAATCAATGAACAATTGATTACAAAAATCTGATCATCTTTAATGATAAATAAGTAATTATAATATTCAATCCAACCTAACATTAACTTTAAAAATCCATAATTGAGAAAAAAGAAACTCAATGGAAAAATAATATATGTTACAAATTCATTTCCAAGTTCCTCTCAGAATTGAATTCCAATATAATAAAACAAACAACTTAATAACAAAAAAAACACAAATTTAGCAACAGATACATATGCCATTAGGTAATGTTTTGTTATTGCAAGACTTTCTTGATTTTGATAATATCCCATACTATATAAAAGTTAGAATAATAATACTTCCGCTGATAAATAAAAGCACCATCAAAAAATATAAAATCCTCATCAATTTTTTATGTATTGCATACAATAATTCAATTTCGGTATGTGTCATTTGTTTTTGCAACAGATATTGTAATCTTTTATAAATCAGAGTAAAAAGCCCCATCAATACAAAGAAATACACCACCACAGACAATATTCATATTATAGTAGAATTCATACAATACATCATCATGATATAAACACTCTCAATTATAAATGAACTCGTAAAATAAGCAAATAATTTATTTCAAAATAAATATTGAAAAGAGCTAAAATATATGTATACTGCTCAGGATATTACACATAAAAAATGTATATGAAAATTTGAATCAATTTCCTATGATCTTTTTGGTCGCATGAAAAAATACATGTATTTTTAGAAGAACTCGTTTCTCAAGATTCTTCTCATACTTTTGAAATTTATATTTCTGAAGATATGCCTTTTCAACATGAAAAATGTCATATACATATTATCGATAATTTCATGACATTTCATCGTATATTTTGGTGAAAAAAATATGATCTTTATCTCAATTTATGAGATACGTTTCATTTTTGGATTCCAAAAAATACATTTTTTTTCATACCAACTCTTGATATGTTGGCGTATCCAGAACTCAATCAAACAAAATTTTTTCAGAAATATTTGTGAATTACTTCTCTCAAATATATGCTTAAAAAATCTGCAAAAATATATGTTTTAAGTGAAACAAATAAACAAGAACTCAACGAAAAACTCAATATTTCTGAAGAAAAAATTTTTGTTCTCAATGCATTTTTCTGACCATTTCAAACACATGGAGATTCTCAAACAAATATCAAAAACAAACATGGTCTTCAAAATGAATATATCATTTTTGATGCAGAAATTGGAAAATGAGATAATTCTCGTAGATTGTTACTCAGTCTTGCAGAAATGATAAAAACTCACCCTCTTTCTCTCATCATTTTATGAAATCAAGCTGGAAATAATTTGGGATTTCGTGAAAATATACTTCAATTATGACTAGAAAAATATGTTGTTTTTGTTGGTGAACCAGAAGAAAAAGAACGTAAAAACTATTACTCACAAACATTATGAGTATTCTATCCTGTATTATACAATCATTTTCCTTTTTCTCTTGGTTATGCCACATATTATAACAGTCCTATTTTTGCAAGTCAACATACAGAAATAAAAAATGTATTTTGAGATAGTATACATTACTTTTCACCAATGACTCAAGAAAGTATGTATCAAAGTATTGTTTCTAGTTTTGAAAACAAAAAACAATATGATTATTCAAATATTATTCACACATTCTCAATGAGAAATTTTGTAAATTCTCTTGTAAAAGATTATAAAAATTATATTATAAACTAAATTGTATGTCAAACTTGACGCAAAGAAATATTGAAATTCTCAAAATAATTGTTGAAGAATTTATCCAAACTGGAAATGTTATTGGAAGCAAATCTCTCTTGAAAAAATATGATTTATGAGTCAGTTCAGCAACCGTAAGAAATGATATGGCTATTTTAGAAAATTTAGAACTGATTTATCAACCTTATAATTCTGCGGGAAGACTTCCTACATCAAAAGGACTCAGAGCTTTTATCAATTATCTCATGAGAGCAACTCCTGAACATTTCTTAGAAAGTAAAAACATTCAAGTCAAAAATAACGATACAAAAACTCTAGAAGATTTTATTTATCAAATCATTTCAGAACTTGCAAATAAAACACAAGAAATTGCATTTTGTTTAGTTCCAGAAAATTCTATTTTACAATATTCTGGAATCTGACACTTTTTAGAAAAAAACTATAAACAACTATGAGAAAGTATTTTTTGAATCATAAAAATGTTGGAAGACAAAAATACTTTTACCACTTTTGTATCTCAACTGCCTCTGAGTCACAGCACAAATGTTTTTTTATGAGAAGAAAATATTACTCCTTTTTTACATGATTATAGCATCATTATTCGTCCTATTTCTATTAACAATCAGATTGCCTATATTGGACTCATTGGATGACTGAAAATGGATTATAGTTTTAACATAAGTGCTATAAAATGAATTTTATAATAAAAAAATCTCTTTCGAGATTTTTTTATGCGTGTTTTGCAATAATTGCTTCTAGTTCAGCTTGTTGTTTTACACCAACCATTTGTTCTACTGGTTTTCCATCTTTAAATACAAGAATAGTTGGAATTGACATTACTCTAAATTTTTGAGCAAGAGTTGGTTCATTATCTACGTTAATTTTTCCAACTTGTACATGAGTATTTGCTCATGCAAATTGATCTAAAATTGGAAGCATTTGTTGACAAGGCCCACACCATTCTGCCCAGAAATCTACCACAGTAACTCCAGAAGCAATAAATGTATCAAAATTTGTTTGATCTACAATTTGTACTGACATAATCTATTATTTTTAATATATAAAATATAGTGTTTTGAATTATATATTTTTTTTAAAAAAATACAAATTTATTGTCTGAAAAATATCTATTTTTTTAGAAAATCTTGACATTTTTTATTTTATACATACAATTCCACAAGTTTTTCAATACCACTCAAAAGGAGCGTTATATGAACGACCAACCAAAACAGTCTTCTCTTCCTCCTCCATCAAAGGAGTGGACAGAATACCTCAAAATTTTGCGAGAATTGACAATAAGTGGCCATATACCACATTTCAATTTTTCTCGTCAAAAATCAAAAAGCACTTCTTAAATAGAAGTGCTTTTTTCTTTACAAATCTCTTTTTTTGATCAAAGCAATTGCAATTTTTATATCAAAATATGTTACTTTCACATCACATATATTTTTAATGGGTTGTAGTGTCTCTGTTGAAAGATTGTGTTGTTCAATAAGTTGTTGAATCGATTGAAGTTTTTTTATATCTGAGAATACAAGTATTTCAGCCAAAGAAATTTTTCCATTTTCATACAATTTCACCACATGTGTTTCTATTGTTTGAATTCACAATTCCCTTTGAACTGCTATTTCTTTTAAAGTTTTTTTCTCTTTATACAATAATAAAGTTTGTGTATAAGTATCTATTTTCTCTATTTTTTCCTGAGTAATTTTCTTATTTTTCCCTGATTTTTTAGAAGATGTTTCTTTCAAATACTGCATTTTTACAAAAAGAGAAGCCTGAAGCATCATATTTTCTTGTAACAAGATTTCATTTCTTAAAAGAGCATCTTTTCATTTGAGAGAAATTCAAATTTTTGGATATTGCCCTAAAGATTTATAGAGAAACTCTTTTCACAAAAGTTCTTCAAACAAAAGTCAAACAAATTCTTTTGAATAATTTTCTAAAATTCCATAGTCTGGATCTGTATCCAAATGCCAATCAAGAATTTTCTTTTCCGTACTTCACACCAAAATTCCAGCAAGCACTTGAGCTCAAAAACGATCATCTAATTTTTTCACCAACTCTAAAATCAAGAAAAAAACACTCACAGGAACCACTTCTTGATTTGGACTATTCTCAAATTTTTTCTTATCCAAACAATAATCACACATTCCACAATTTTCTCCCAATGTTTTCACATCTGTTTCATCACCAAAATATTCTAAAATAAATCGTTTACGACATCATGGTTTAAAAAGTAATTTTTTTACTTGTTCGAGTTTAAAATATGCTTCATTTTTCAAGACTTCTTGATGATTCCATAAAATAGGAATTTCATCATGTTGCATTTTTGTCAGCAATAGAGTCAGTCATCTTCCGCGAAATTCTCAAAAATCATTTCATTTTTCTAATCATCTCCTGAGCACTCAATATTTTTCAAAAATTTTTATAATTGATCACACTTTCATATCATTTTTCAAATCTGCTTCTACTGCAAGATTATTGTATGTTTTCACAATTGCTTGTCCAGCTCAATTTCCATATTCGATTCATCTATATAAAATATCATACAATTGTAAAATATCTTTCTTTGGTGGATAAGTATTTTCAATAAAAAATTCTTGAATAATAGTATCTTGATAACTTGCTATAACGATACTATAACAGGTTTTTCCATCACGACCAGCACGTCAAGCTTCTTGATAATAATTTTCAATACTTCAAGGGAGATTATAATGAATCACATAACGGATATCTCTTTTATCAATTCCCATTCCAAAAGCATTTGTAGCTACCATTACATCATAGTGAGAATTCATAAACATGTTTTGTTCTCTTTCACGCAAATCTCCTTGCATCTCTCAGGTATAAATTCACACACTCACTCACGCTTCTAACAAAAATTGATATACCTTAGAAACTGCTTTTACACTTGCACAATACACAATTCAAAATGAAGGAGTTTTTTGGACAACTTCTAAAACCTTTTCAAGTTTTTGTTGTTCTTTTGTGATTTCACGCACAATATACACAATATTTTTTCTATCAAATCCTGTTGTAAATGTGGTATGTTCTCAAATTCCAAGTCTTTCTTGCATATCATTTCTTACTTTTTGTGTTGCAGTTGCAGTTAAAGCCAAAACTGGAAAATGTTTTTTACTACGCAATTGCCAAAGAAAATCTTTAATTTTCAAATAACTTGGACGAAAATCATGTCCCCATTGACTTACACAATGTGCCTCATCAATCGCAATTAAAGCAATATCTATATGAGACATCACTCGTACAAAAGCCTCATCATTCAATCTTTCTGGAGCAATGTACAAAAATTTTATCGATCATTTTTCTCATGCTGTATTCATAGAAACTTCATTCAAAAGCATATTTTTTTCTACAGAAGAAAGTGTAGAATTGATACATTCTGCTCTGAGTCACATTTCATTGAGTTTATCTACCTGATCTTTCATCAAAGAAATAAGTGGAGAAATCACAACCACGAGTCAGTTCATCATGATTCATGGAAATTGATAAGTAAGCGATTTTCATCATCCTGTTGGCATAAAAACAAAAGTATCTTGCGAAGATAAAACACTTTCTATAATTTCTTTTTGTCAAGGACGAAAGCTTTCTAAACCAAATATTTCTTGTAATTTTTTTTCTAAATTCTTCATATTTTTGTTTTATAAAATTTGGAAATCTATTATATAAAAAATATAGAAAATAGAAAATCTTTTTTATTTTTTGTATTTGATATTTTTTCAATATAATCTCGTCATAATTTACTCTCTTATTTTCAATATATGTCTGAAACATTTATAGAATTGCTCTTAGCAATCAACATTGCAGCACTTATCAACATTATTATTATTGATATTGTTATGAGTGGAGACAATGCAATTATTATTGGTATGGCTACAAAAGATCTTGACCCAAAATATAGAAAAAGAGCGATCATTATATGAATTGCTGTTGCAACAATTTTAAGAATTATTTTTTCTATTTTTGTTGTCTATTTATTACAAATTGTAGGACTCAAACTTGCTGGATGACTCTTACTTTTATATGTAGTATGGACATTTTATAAATGACTCCGTAATAATGAATCTGAATGACATAATGTAAAAACAGCACTCACATTTTCAGCAGCAATTTGGACTATCATACTTGCTGATGTATCAATGAGTTTAGACAATGTTTTAGCGGTTGCATGAGCTGCTCATGATAATGTAGTATTGTTATGAATTGGATTAGTAATATCAATATTGCTTATGGCTTTTGCATCAAATTTTATAGCAGAAAAACTTTGAAAATATCCTCAAATTCAATGGGTTTGACTGGTAATCATTTTATTTGTTGCAATTGAAATGATTTTATCAGGAAGTCAAACAATTCCATTTTTTCAAGAAATCCCAAACTATCTTCCAAGTCTTATGTGAATTATTGCTATTTTCCTTATGATCGCTCATGCAAAATACATTAGTGTTCACAATGAAGAAAATATAAAAAAATGGTTATGAGAAAAGTATCCATATATTTTTATGGGAATTATATGACTTTGATTTTTATTTCTCTTTTTCTGAGATCTTATTTTTAACAAAATTCATAGCTCAAAAGAATTATTTTATGGTTTACTTCTTATTTTCATTGGACTTCTCACAGAATGAATTCTCCTTTTTCGCAAGAAAAAATAACCAATTTTCTTTGACTTTTCTGAAATTCAATTATAATGCAAAAGATGCTGAAACTCAGCAGAATTCTTTTCATGTCATTTCCAAGAAATGGAGTGCATTATGAAAGTTACTGACCATTTCATTCCCACGAATCATGGGAAAGATGGGGACTTTACAGGACGCATCTAAAAAACAGAAAAGCACCAAAACATCGGTGCTTTTTTATTATACTTCAACGATTTCAATCATTGGATATTCTCTGTTTTCTCTTTGAAAATCTCATACCACAACAATTTTATCTCAAAGTGTTACACAATTATTTTTCTTGAGATATTGAATCGCTTCATCAAGATTTTGTAAATAATTTTGAGAAAAATTTTGCAATAATACTGGTTTTACTCAAAAAAGTGCATTCATAAATTTATGTGTTTTTGGATTATTTGTAAATCCAAACATTTCTACATCTGTTTTATACGCTGCTGCCATACGAGCAAGAAATCCATATTGTGTAAAAATAATCATCATTTTTGCTTGAATTTCTTGTGATACTTCAAGAGCATTTTTTACAAGAATTTTCTTTTGAAATCATTTTTTTCACAAGGTATTATGAGTAAATGCAACTTTTTCACGTATCATATTTTTTTCTGCTTCTTCAATGACACTTGTCATCATTTTTATTGATTGAATTGGATAATTTCCTGTTGTGGTTTCTCCTGATAACATCGTACAATCAGCATACTGCAGAACACTATTATAAATATCACTTACTTCCGCACGAGTTGGAAAAGGATTTTCAATCATTGTTTCAAGTAAATGTGTTGCAATAATAAAAAATTTTCCATATTTGAGACATAAATCTCAAATTTTTTTCTGATACAATGGAAGTTGTTGTATTGGAACTTCGATTCATAAATCTCCTCTTGCAACCATTACTCCATCTGAATATTGTACGATTTCTTCAAGATTTTCAATTGCTTCTTGATTTTCCACCTTTGAAATAATTTTTATATGACTTGCATTATGAGCAGCAAGAAAATCTTTGAGTTCCAGAATATTTTCTTTATTTCTCACAAAACTCATTGCAATAAAATCATAATCATTTTCTATTGCAAAAAGCACATCTTCTTTATCTTTCTCTGTAATTCATGGAAGTTTTAAACGCACTCATGGAAGATTGATATGTCTTTTACTTCATAGTATCGCTGAAGCTCAAACTTTTGCCAAAATCGCGTCATGTTGTATTTCAACTACTTCCACATGACACAATCCAGAATCAATAATAATAATATCTCCAATCTGCATATCTTCAAGCAAATATGGATAATCACAATAAATATCATTTGTTTGTCTTTTTGATTCATCAACCACAATACGCACGATTTCTCACGTTTGAACCTTGATTTTTTCCTCTACGATTCCTGTTCTTATTTCTGGTCATTTTGTATCAAGTAAAAGAGAAAGATTGGTTTTTCATTCTGCATTGAGTTTGTTAATTCTTTCTACAATAATTTTTGAATGTTCATGAGTTGCATGAGAAAAATTAAAACGAATAATGTTTACTCCATTTTCATACATTGTTTGAAGATTTTCCTCACTTTCTGTTACTGGTCAGACTGTTGCTATAATTTTTGTTTTTTTCATATACATAAATAAAAAAATAAACTCATGACAGTTTAAATATTTCCTTTTATTTTTCAAGAAAAAATAAAAATTCCAGTTTTCACTGGAATTTTTACAAAAAACTAATTTTTTATAAATCGAGTAAGAGCGGATTTCAAAAGCAAAGTTTCTTTATTATATTGCGTTTTCAAAAGTTTTGTATCTCCATTTTTTGTATCAAAATTATATTTTGCAAGCAAAAATGCATTGATACGTTTCACAAGAATTTCTTTTTCTTTTTGTGTGAGTTGTTTATGAGTAATAACTCACATAGAAAGTTTTAAAGCATTTTTACTTGTATTATATCACCTAATTTGTGTAATTTCATATCATCTATACTTCAATGTTGTGATTCTGTATTCTTTTTTTATTGAAGAAGATAAAATATTTGAAGAAATTGATGAAGTTTTTTGTGTATTTATTCATTCGATTTTATCACACGTTCCATCATAATAACTTGGTGAAAGATCTCCATTTGGACACACATCCATTCTGAGTATACTCACTCATCCTCATGAACTTGACGAAGAAACTGGAGGATTTGGAACTACTGGTGGTTCAACAGGATTTGGATTTATGATAGGAGGATTTACTGGAATTTCTGGTTCTGGAATTGTTGGATTATTTCCTGCTTCTACTACCGCAAAAAATGAAAAGTGATCTGTTTCAAAACTCAATCTTCCATTTATAGGCACTATATCAGTTCACACGATATCTTGCCAAGAAATTCCATCTTCACTACGTAAAATTCTATATTCTTTTGTCGTATCATTCACAGGAAATGAAATACCTACTTTTTGATTTAATTTCATTCCAACTCAAAGAGTATCAGCTCAAATTTTCAAGATCTTATCAATATAAAAATATGATAATGCTGTTCATTGATACAATGCTTTTTTTGTAAGAAAATATTGTTTCTCTATTTCTTTTGGAAGTAAAAATCATCCATTCCATATAACATCTCCTGATCATTGTAATGTAGAAATACTTGTTTCTCCTGTTCCAAATCTCATAACAATTCCTCATGAAAATGCTACATCTGTATATGTTGGAAGTGGAGTTTGTGGAGCTTCTGCTGATTCATCTTGTGTTGTTTCTATTGGTTCTATATCTGGCATATTAAATAATACAAGCGGATCAATAGATGTGTTTTCTCACACAGAAGTATTTGCATATTTTACAAAGAAATTATCTCTTTCAAATTGTACCTGAGTTGGCAAATTTACAGCATATTTCTTTGGTGGTTGGATAGTTCCAGTCAATACATATGTATCATATTGATTATCTGTTAATTGTAATCTATAATGATACACTCTTGATTCACTTATTCTTTTTACTACTCGAAATGTCCCATCTGCTTGAAGTGTATTACGACTCATAGTATATTTTGATTCTTCTCTCAAGTTTTCTGGATCTTCTCAAAAGAAAAATTTTACATATGATCATTCTCTAAAATGAAAGTTTTCATCATCAATATCAAATTTCAAATCTAGATCTAAATTACTTCCAGAAACATTTCTAAACTCTTTTCTCAAAAGCACAGGAACTGGAAGTTCTTCATTTATATAATTTTTCAGTTGATATTGTCCTTCAAAATAGTTTTCTGGATTTATATTATACAAAGATTGAAGAATAATAGAATAAATTGCTCTATAATCAATTCCTACTCAGAACCAATCTTCATATTCTTTTTCTAATGAAAGTTTTCCATATACTTTTTGTGGAAGTTGATTTTTCAATGTATTATTTGTTGAGAGAACAAACATTCCTCCTCATTGTCCATGATCTGTTCCAACTCATCCATTTGTTTTCAGAGTTCTTCAAAATTCTGAAAATACAACAATAGTTACATCTTGATTTTGATTTTTCATCAAAGTAAAAAATTCAGTAATATCAGTTGCTAAATCAGCAACTCTATTGTTTAAATTATAATTTCATCTTTCTTGATCACCATGAGTATCATATCATCCACCTCCTGGTACATAATATGTTACTCACACATTATTTTGAATCAATGAACTCAAAAAAGTCAATCTTTGTTTGAGATTATATCCTGATCATTCTTGACCTCCAGCATTTTTTGAATCTGTTCAAACTTCATTTACCATCACTGAATTTGTAAATAAATCCTGTAATGTTCATGGATACGGTCTTTGTGAAACAATGTTTTTCATTGTTTCTATTTGATAGGTTCTATCTAAAGTATTTTGAGGTCAAAAATTATTTTTATAAAGAGCTGAATTTCCTCAAATACTTAAAAATCTTCCATCTTGATACACTCTTGGTTTTGCACCACTCAAAACAATATTTTTCAAAACATCTGGTTCATGACGAATGATATCTCCAATCACTCATGGAGTATTGACAGATTGACTTGCATATTTTGATGCGATTTGTCTTGCCGCAGCATCATGCGCTCTACTATGATTTGGAGCTCCTACTCTATTCATTATTCGTAAATCTCCAGCATCAAACAATGGTTTAAATGGTTCAAAACTTTTATTCATATAGACGTCTCATAAATCTATAAGTCATTCTAAATCATGCTTCATACCAGCCCTTTTTTCCTGATATACAGTATTAAACTCATCTTTTGGAACCATTGCATTCAACCAATCATATCCCCCAAACAACTCAATCATAATCAATTTTGATGATGAATTTGGTAACAATGAGCTTGCCTGATTTGAAGTCTCAACAGGAGCATCATATCAACTTAATAACATAAATTCTGGTTGAGCTAACATCATTGCAAGAACCGCACGAATATATCTCATATATGTCGTATTATTTGGAAGAAACAATCTTGCATTTCCAGCATTATCTGTCAACAAATATGTTTTTATTTGCTCTCTCACACTCACAGGAAGTCTTTTTCAAAAATATAGAAAATTTTCAAGTTGTTGAAGCATTTCCTCTATATCAATATCTCTTTCCAAAAGAGCTCATGATACAATATCTATTTCTCAAGCAACAATATCATATGTTGTGCCAGAAACACGATATGTTCCAGAAGAAACATATATAATGTTTTTATCAAAATCAATTTCTCCATTAAAATTGATAATTCCTCCAGATGCTGTTTGAATCCTAAATGTTGGAAATTGAAAAGATCCAGAAAAAGACAAAAAATTATTTTGAATATTTTCTTCATTTTCATCTTCCAAAATTTCTCACATATCATCTTCTTGAAGTGCTTCAAAAGTTGCAATTTCTGATATATCTAGTAAATCTTCTTCAAGAAAAGATGTTGATTGTAATACAGTTTCAACTCACATATCTTCTGATTTTACTTCATTTTCTGGTATTTCTCCTTCTTCAACAGAGCCAGAAGATGTTTGAGAAGATCAAGGAGATACAACTTCTGAATTTTCTGATGAAATTTCCAAATTTTCCATAGAATTTTCTGAAATATTTTCATCCTCTGAACTTTGTGATGCAGGAAAAGACATTGATGGTTCGATCATTGATGACATTTCTATTGAAGCTTCAATACTCTCTGAAGTTATATCTTTCATCTCTTCATTTTGAATATTTTGTGACATTTCTGAATTTTCTGGAATTGTTTCTGAGATTTCTGAAGATGATTCATTTTCTTGAGAATCCATCGTTTCAACAGAATTCTCTTCTATAGAAACAGAAATTTCTTCTGGTATTGGTGTTTCTGAAATACTATCTTCCATTGATGATAAAAAGAACGTATTTCATATTTGTCATACACGAGGTTGTTGTGTTTGAAAAGAAACTAAATCATTTCTTGGAAAATCTTGAAGAAATTGTAAACGAATATCAGAAATTTGAATACTTCCTGAATATGTATTTCCTGTATGACTCAAAACTGGAAAAGTTCCTTGTGTTTGAGAAATACGTGTTTCTGGTATCAAATCAGAAAGTTGATAGATTACTCAACTTCCAGCATTTGTATCAAATGCTAATTTACTTGCATACGTTACCCACTGATTATGCAAATACGAATTCATAAAATGTTCATTATCATCAAAACCTGCTCTCCCAAAAATACTAAATGGATTATATGGTGTCCAATCCAAAATAGTTAAAAGAGATGTATCCATCACAATATTATTATAACTCTCTGGTTGAGTATGTGTTAATAATTTCAATGTCCCAATACTCAATTCCAATGGGTTTTTAAAACGTACTTGATTCATTGCTGCATCGCTATACATCATATCAGAAGCAAGTAGCCATTTCACCACTGGAAATAACTCAAAATTATAAGAAATAATTTGATTTGCTAATGTTCTTATTTCTGTTTCTCAAGGAGTATCATGAATATAAAATTTAAAAATTCTCCATGCAAGAAAATATGCAATTTCTGCTTCTCTTTTTGCAAAAATATAATCTACCATATTATCTCACAATCCATTGTTTCCTCCAAGAGATTGAGGAGTTAATGTATTATCTATTCCCGTTTCAGCTTGATAAAAAGGAAAAGATATTCCTGATTTTAATGGTCATTCTAAAAATACCATTCCGGTTCCTGTATGATGAAAATCTGCATCAAAATATACTCTTTTATCTGCACCAGCACGAAACCCTGTCAACAAACGAGCAAGTTGATACACATCTTCTTCTGTATAATTTCTTATTGCTTGATCATGTTCAGCATCTTCCCAAGGTTTATATTCTCCCATCAAAAACAATTGAAGCATTTCTCTGGCATAATTTTCATTTGGAGCATTTTTATTTGGTTGATTAAGTAAATCTAAATATTTTCACATAGCAAAACTCCCTTCTGGTTTTTGTGCATCAAAAAGGACTTTTTTCACCAAAGTTTTATAATTTCATAAAGTATGATCATATAAAATATCAAAATGATTTTCTATATCTGTAAAAAGAATATCTCCTCCTCTATCCACAGCAAAAATATCCTCAAAGAGAGAAAAAAACTTTTTCTTTGCTTCATATGGATCTCTTAAATATTGAAATGCATAATACCTTCTCATTTGAGAAACATCTGTTGGAGAAAAATTTCTGAGTTTAAACTCCTCTTTTTCTCTCTCAAATGCAGTTCTATCTGGTCAAGAAAGAGATGGAAACAATATATTTACTGCTGCTTGAGCACTTCCTGCCTCATATAATTGCGTAATACTTTGAGTATTTGGTCACAAAAGTGCTCTTTTCGCAAGATGTTCTGCTTTTTCCAGAGTCCAAGGAGTCGCACTTCCATTCGTCGGAACTGCTCACGTAAACGGAAAAAAACTATTTTGAAATATTAAAGAAATAATAATACTGATTCATAAAATTTTCCTAAACAATCGCATATATACCTAAATAAAAAGATAAGATAGAGAAGAAAATATTTTATTTTTGTTTTTATAGAGATTATTTATACAAAAAATAATAAAAAAGTCAAAAATATCTTTTAAATAAAGAAATGTAAAAATATGATACTCTTTTCTGTGTTTGACTCAAATAAAAAAGGATTGACTTTTTTGAAAAAATCTATGCTTTTTTACCTCTTAATATAAGAGAAACATCAAATACAGTGAAAGTACAAATAATAATCCAGAAGAGATCAAAGATGAATATTTTGAAAATGAATGAATCGGATCAAAATATTTCTTTCGAATAAAATATGTCAGATTCAAAATCAAAAATAAAAACAGAAAAATCCCCACTCATAAACTTAATATCAAAGGAACAATCAATTCAATTTTTCCAAGAGAAAAAAGTAACAAGAAAATACTCCAACCAAACGTACAAGGAACCAATCAAGAAATAATTCCAAGAAATATATTTCCTTTCAATGAAGAGTGAGTAGAAAGTTCTTGTTGAGAAAATATATTTCTTCTTTTATATGCTCGTACAAAGAGATAAATACTAAAAATACATAACAAAAATATTGAAATTCTCTGAATATATATCATAAAACTTCCTACATCATAATAGGTCATCAAAACTTTTACCAAAAGAAAAAGCACAACAATATCAACCAAATGTGTAATTGTAAAAATTGTAATGAAAACAAGTCCATCAAAAAATGTTTTTTGTTTATCAATAATATATGAAATTAACAATGTTTTTGAATGTCATGGTCATGCAGCATGAACAAATCATAAAAACATCACAAACATCATTATCATAAAAAATGAATATTCTCATTCCCCAGAAAAATATTTGGAAATTTTTTCAATAACTCAACGAAAATAATTATTTGCAAATCATTCTTGGAGTAATCATTTATTTTGATTTTGTGCAAGAAATGAAACTGAATCTTTTTCACAATCTTGCAATGTTTTTATATTTTTTTTAGCTGCCAAAAGAAGTTCATCAGGAATTTTATCTCTATATCCTTGTCATGGTCATGCAAGTGGAGAAGTCGGGTCCCATCATCCAAATACTTCTTCTGCATCTGTAAAAAAATCTCCATCACTATCAATATTAAATGGATCTGTTCCATAGAGTCTTTCCTCATCATCACTCAATCCATCTCCATCACTATCAACAATACAAAGTGGTGTTTTATTTTGTAAATCAAATTGATATGATGGTATTTTTGGGGTCAAAATAACATAATGAAATGCTGATGTTTCATTTTCATTCATATCATAAAAAGTTGATTGATTGGTTTGAAGTGGAAATTCATTAAAATATCTAACATGAAATTCTCCTTGTTGAATGATATCTTCACATTCAAATGAGAAATTTACTTCTACTCCATCCAAAATAATTTGATATTCATCTTTTTTTACAATATCGATCTGAGAAATTTCACACTTTTTTCCTCAAACAATCAAATCAATCTCATTTTTAATATAATCAGTAATAATATCGGTATGATTATAATATTCTCAAATACTTCGAATCACCAATCCATGACTTTTGAGAAGATATTCAATTTCATATGTATGAAAAAAAGTAGTTACATCTACATATTTTCCCTTAAAAGAATAAAAACTACTTGAAATATCCAATGGATGTGCAAAAATTTTTCCAAAAATCAGGAAAAAAAACAATATTCATAAAAAAACTTGTTTCATAATTTTTATACTAAGAATTATTATACTCTGGTCTTTCAATACGTGAAAAGCCTTGTTTTGAAAGCATATCTTCAATAGAGTCTTCCCAAACCTCTCAAGGTAAATAATGATAATGCAAATGATGTAAACTTTTTGCGTCTCATGTTTGACGAATAAAAGAGAAATATTTTTGTTCTCCATAAAATTCACTCATAAATTTTTCTACCTCCTGAAA
The DNA here is from genome assembly GCA_964470525.1 of uncultured Candidatus Peribacteria bacterium. Lineage (GTDB taxonomy): Bacteria > Patescibacteriota > Gracilibacteria > BD1-5 > UBA6164 > CAYYDE01. The sequence continues at coordinate 46,710 of CAYYDE010000006.1, read as the reverse complement.
TTCTTGAAATTCTTCTATTGAAAGATCTTTTGTATGTTCAACATGCCTCAAAGGAATAACCAGAAGATGATTTCCAAGTCACAAATATGGAAATTTATTATGTTTTATATAAAAATATTTTCCTTTCCAAAGAATAAGTTCTCGTTCAGAAATATTTTCAAAGTCACAAAACACACATGAAGTTTCTCATTTGTCTTTTGGTTTTATTTGGTTCCAAACCGTTCTTTTAAATAATTTCATAGTTTTTTATTTTTAAACAATAATTCCACTCATCACAAGAACATCATTTTCATCATATATTGCACAAATTTGTCCCGATGCAATCGCTCTTTGCGGAGTTTCAAAATCAACTTTATAAAAATCTTTTTCTTTTGTAATTATGACATCCTGATCAGCTTGTCTGTAGCGAATTTTTGCTTTTCCTTTATATGGAAAATTCACTTCTCAAGAGAGAAAATTTACTTCATACATTTTGAGAGTTTTTTCAAAAAGTTCTTCATCATTTCCCGTTCCAACAATGAGTTCATTTCTTACGATATCTTTTTTAACTACAAAAACTGGTTCTTTGAGTCCTCAAATATCAAGTCATTTTCTCTGACCAATCGTGTAATAAAATACTCCTTTATGTTGTCACAAAATTTTTCCAGAAGTATCAATAATATTTCAAGGTTTATGCTGAATTTTTTTCTCAAGAAATTTTGACATATCAACTTTTCCCACAAAACAAATTCACTGAGAATCTTTTCTTGAAGCGTTTGGAAGTCATACTTCTATTGCAATTTTTCTCACTTCAGGTTTTGTAAGATGTCCAATTGGAAACAAAGTTTTTGAAAGTTGGAATTGAGAAAGTCAAGAGAGAAAATATGATTGATCTTTATTTTCATCAACTCATTTTTTGAGAAATTTTATTCCATTTTTTTCAACTATTTGTGCATAATGTCATGTTGCAACTGCATCAAAATTATGTAAAAGTGCTTCATCCAAAAATACTTTAAATTTGATTTCACTATTACACATAATATCAGGATTTGGTGTAATTCACTTTTGGTATCACGCGTACATATAATTGAGAACTTTTTTTTCGTATTCTTCTATATAATCAAAGGTAAAAAATGGAATTTCTAAATATTTTGCCACTTCTTTTGCCACCTCAATATCTTCCAAAGTTGGACAATATTCTCATTCTGGTGCAAGATAATTTATCATAAATCCAGCCGTTACATCATATCATGCTTGTTTCAGAAGATACGCGCAAACGGCACTATCCACTCACCCAGAAAGTCATACTAAAATTTTTTTTGTCATATTTTGTGGTTTTTTGTATAAATATTTGAATAGTATTATATTGAAAAAATCATTTTTGAAAATGAAAAATTTGTATTCTAAATTTTCAATAAAAAACTCAAAACAAAAATTGTTTTGAGTTTTTTATGTTTTAAATGTATTTTTCTCTATAAATTCATCTACTTCTTGTTGAAGTTTCTCGTCAACAATCATATTTCAAGTAATTTTTTGTACATCTTCATCTTCACCAAAAGCGTCAAGCATTTTTGTAAGTTTCAAAGCCTTTTCAAAATCATCTACATGGCTTTCTGTAGTTGGAATATAATCAAGATCAGCAAATTCAAGTTCAATATTTTTTGATTCAAAAAAATGTTTTACAGTTATAAAATCCTCTAAAGACGTAGTAATTTTAAACATCCCATCTTCAATAATAAAATCCTCAACATCTGTCTCAAACACCATTTCCTCTAATACTTGTGCATCATATTTTTCCAAAGAAATAAAGATCATTCCTTTTCTTTCAAAAATAAAACCAACACTTCCTGTTTCTCCCATATTTCATCCATATTTTGTAAAGATATGTCTCATATTTGATGCTGTTCTATTTTTATTATCCGTGAGAGTTGTCACCATAATTGCAACTCATCAAACTCCATATCACTCGTATACGATTTGGGAAATACTTGTTGCATCTTTATCTTCTCAAGTTCATTTTTTAATAGCTCTTTCTATATTATCATTTGGTACATTTTCTTTTTTTGCCTTTTCAATTGCATCATAGAGAGCTGGATTTTGATTTGGGTCTCCTCATTTTTGAGCAGCAAGTGAAATAAGTTTTGCATGAAGTGAAAATACTTTTTGCTTTGCTGCATTTGAAATACTTTTCTTTTTTTCAACAACTGGTCATCTTCCCATAATAAAATTCAATTAGAAAATATTTTTTAACAACGCTCATAATATTGAAAAAAAATATTTTTTCAATTTTTTTTCTAAAAATGGCTTCAATATACAAATTTATACATATGAAAAGAAAAGTAAAAAAACTTTTGATATTTTTTCTTTTTTGAATACAATCTTTGAGCTTATATTTTATATAATTATTACATCATAAATTTACATATGGAAAAGTTAGTATTAAAAAGTGAGATCAGATCTCCAGAAGAAAATGTGCAACACCTCAGAGCATCTAAAGTAATTCCTGCTGTAGTATACTGACACAAACAAGAATCAATTTCTTTAAAGTTCAATAACTCTGATTTACTCAGAGCATATCGTGTAGCTGGAGAAAATCATGTAATTTCTCTTGAAGTAGAAGGGAAAAAAATAGATGTATTGTTTCATGAAACACAATTTCATCCTGTAACAGGAGATTTTGTACATGTTGATTTTTATGCTATTGTTGCTGGTGAAAAAGTACAAACTCATATTCCTCTTTCATTTGTGTGAACATCAAAAGCAAAAATTGAAGAAGGTGCTATTATTGAAGAACTTATTAAATCTCTTGAAGTAAAATGTCTTCCTACTGATTTAGTTGATTCAATTGAAGTAGATTTATCTCTTCTTGAAAAAACAGGTGATAACATTAAAGTATCAGATGTAAAAGTTTCTTCTAAAATTGAAGTTTTAAACGTTGCTGATGATGTTATTGCAGTTGCTGCAAAAGCAAAAGTTGAAAAAGTAAGTGATGAAGCTCCTGAAGCAGCTACTGAATGAGCTGAAGAAGAACAAAAATAATTCTAAAATACTTCTCCATTGAGAAGTATTTTTTTCTAAAAAATTGGAATTATTCTATTTTTTACTATAATATATGTAGTTTTATTTTCTAAAAATAGTATATGCAAATTAAAATTTATGGATGAGATGATCAAAGTACTGAACTCTTGCAAAGAGTAAATTTTTGTATTGAAGATTTATGACTCTCTGATTTTGTAAAAGCAGAAATTGATTATTCTGATGAGCTCAAAATGAATCTCAATATTTCTCAAGAACCAGCTCTTGTTATAGAAGAAGAATCTATTGATTTCAAGGATATGATTTTTGAAGGAATTGTTCCTGATGTGGAAGAACTCAAATCAATGTTTATTAGTATTATTGGAGGATGAGATGAATGATGATGTTCAACAGGAGGATGTGGAAGTTGTAGTTCAAGTTGAGGATGTGGAAGTGCCAGTTAAAAAATAGAAAAAGAGAAATCTTATAGATTTCTCTTTTTTTATGCTTCAGTATTTAAAATATTTTCTTCAATTGTTTCAATCAACGGTTGAAGAGTATCAACAACAGGAACTGTTGGTGTTACAACTGGTTTTGGAGTTTCTTTTACGATAGTAAATGTATTTTCATATAATAATTTATTTTCTGCGCCATAATATTGAATTTTATAAATATTAAGTCATTCTTTCAAATTTCAAAATTCAGCATTTGCAAAATAATACCAATATGTTCCATGTCTTGGAAATTTTGTGAGTTGAAAATCATTGATAACAATTCTTTCAACAGTCCTTGCTGGAACAGTTCATTCTAATCTTACATTATTTTCAGTTGTAATATATGGATTTGATTTTGGAGCAACAATAGTATAAAGAGGAGAAACTGCAAGAGAATAATTCTCTACTGTTGCCACTCATTGATTTTGTCAAGAAGTTGGTGTAGAAGCAGGTGCTTGAGCATAATATAATGTCAAAACTCATTTATCAAGCAATCTATTTGACTCATCAAATACTCTATACACAATATCATTGATACGAGAAGTAAGTTTCAATGATTTCAAAACAAAAGTTCTATCTGAAACATTTATTTCTGCTGTTTGTCCATTTATTTCAACTTTATATACTACTTCATCCAAAAGTTCTCATGTGATATCAATTACATCTTTCCCAGCATCTGATTCATCTAAAAGATCAAATTGTACATATCAAAATCATCCAGATACTTCTTGCTCTTGCACATTTCATGTTCCAGTTTCTGAAATATTTGTATCGACTCTACTTAAAAATGTATTTCCATTATTTAAAATAAACCAATCATCTGTTTTCACATATTCATCAATCAATTCTTTTCTCGCATTCAAATCAATATCTTTACTTCCAGCTTCATTTCTAATAATACTCAATCTCTCTCCTTTTCCAACCATTACAGATACTCATGCAGTATTTTTTACTTGTACACTTCCATCAAGTACATAAATAGAACTTGATACATCTGTTTGATTCAGATTAAAAACTTGATTTGCTCATGTTGTATTTACTTGCATATAACGTAAATCAAATTGAGTTGGTGTAGAAACATTTACAAAAAGATCTGATGCATATAATGTGAATTTATTTTCTCAAACATACAATACATTTCCTAATTTATTTAAATGTAATGATTCTCCTTCTTTCAAATTCAATTTTGCATTTCATGTAGTTGAAAGACTCACTTTTTCTCAAGGATAGAGTGAAACTCAAGTTGTTTCTATTTGAGTCTTTTTTCCACCACTATATTCAACATATGCTTGCGTAGTTTGAGTATCAACATCAACAATAATTGGAGTTTGTTGTGTGGTTGGAGTTTTTTCATCTCCTCCAGAAGATACTATATTATAAACAATAAATAACAATATAAATCATCCTATCACTGGAACAAGATAGTCTTTCAAAGACTTTGTGATTTTCTTATTTCTTCTTGAATACATACAAAAACAGTTAAAAAGTATTTCTGCCTTCATTTATAAGTTTTTTTTGAAAAAATTCAACTTTTTTTTCAAAAATGTAAAAAACTTGTTAAAAAATATTATATTTCCTTACAGTATAAATATATAGGAAAACATAACTATATTTTGTCAATATAAAAGATATTGCGTATATTCTATTTTTCTTATAATCAACGTGCCAATTATTATTATATTTTAATTCATAATTTAATTGAAAAATGAAAAAATTATTATCTCTTATTGCGTTGTTAGCAATCGTTTCTCTTGCTTCTTGTGGAACAACTGAAGAAGTTGAAGTTACTATCCCTGATGATGCTAATGTTCAAATTGATACTGATGACAACATCGTTATTGACTTTATTGATGAAACTGAAGTAGTTGATACTCCAGTTGTAAGTGAAGAAGAAATGACTGAATTCGTTATCGATTCTGACGTAGTAACAAGTGAAGAAAGTGAAGTAATTGTTGAAACAACTGCTGAATAATTTTCATAAAAAAAGAACCTCTCTAGAGAGGTTCTTTTTTTATGAAAATTATTTTTATTCTCAATTTTTACGATACAAATAACTTTCCAAAATAAGTAAAGCTGAAAGGGAATCTTTTTTCTCTTTATGAAGAGAAGATTTCACAGATCATTCTAAAATATTATATGCCTCAAAAGTGGTAAATCTTTCATCCTCTTCTTCAATCAAAATATTTGGAAAAATACTTCTCAGTTTTGAAATAAATTTTTTTGTTTTTTCAAGTTGTCTCGTATCAATTCCATATAAATCATATGGAAGACCTACAACAATAGTATGAATATTTTTTTCTTGAATGAGATGATGTAAATTTCATACCAATGCAGTTCTCACAATAGCATTTCATGCAAAAACAACTCATTCTACAGTATACGCAATTCCGCATACCTTATCTCACAAATCAATTCCTAAATAATTCATTACTCTACAATTACGATTATTTTTGCCATACTATCATCTGAGAGTTTAATATATACAATATGTTCTCCCAATTTTTTTATATGACCATCATACATAACAATATGTTTTTTCTGTAATTCTATTCAAAATTTCTTTTTTACTTGAATAATAATATCTTTTTCAGCAACAGATCAAAACATTTTTCAATTTTCTCAGATTTTTGCAGAAAATTTGAGAGAATTCCCATTTAACTGCTCAACAATTTTATGTCTATTTTCTAATAATTGTACTCTTTGTGCTTCTTGTTTTTTGAGATCTTGAAGTAATTTTTTTTCCTCTTGAGGAGTCAATTTTTTTGCAAGTTTTTTTGGAATCAAAAAATTTGATGCATAACTATCACTCACTTCTTTTACTTCTCAAACATGTCCAACATTTGGTACAAACTCTAAAAATAATACTTTCATAAAATATTTCTTAAAAATTAAAAGAAAAACCAAAGAAAACTTTGGTTTATTCTGTTACTTCTTGCAAAGATATTGTATATCCAATGAGATTTGATGCAAGATTGATATTAATTCCATTTTTTCAAATAGCTTTTGCTCTTTCTGAAGGGAGAATATATACCAAAGAACTTTTCTCTTCTTCATTTACTTCAACTTTTAACACTTCTGCTGGAGTAAGAGATTTTGCAATAACTTCACCAATATTATCAGTCAAAGTAATAATATCTACTTTTTCTCATGAAAGTTCTTCCATAACAGATTTTACTCTCATTCATTTTTGTCAAATAAGTGTCCCTGATGGATCAATTTCTTCAAATGCTGAAGAAACAAGAAGTTTTGTTTTTACTCCTGGATATCTCACTACATTTTCAATTTGTATTGTTCCATCTTTCAACTCTGGTACATACATTTCAAAAATTGCAGGTACGATATCTTTATTTTTTCTAGAAAGAGTAACTCTTGGTCCAGTTTTTTCATCATTTGTCACTTCTGAAACATAAATATACATTTTTGTATCTGGAGCATAATTATCTCTTGAAACCTGTTCTGACTTTGGAAGTACAACTTGATGCCCATTATAATCCAAAAGAATTTTTCCATTTTCAGCCATAATAACTCTCATATTTAACACTTCTGAAAGTTTATCTTTAAAAAGTTCATAAATCTTTTCTTTCTCAGTATCCCCTATTTTTTGAATAATTACTTGTCTCGCAGCTTGTGAGGCAATTCTTCAAAAAGATTCTCAAAATTCTGACGACATTACTTCATCAGTCACATCAAATTCTACTGTTTCTCCTTCTTCAAAATTTACAGCATCATCTCCTAACTCTTCAAATGAAATTTCAAGAGCAGAGTTTGTTACTTCTTTCACCACAACTTTTTCAATACTAATTTCAATATTTCCTCACTCTAAATCAAGATGAACATTTACATTTTCATCTTTTGCACCATAATCTTTTTTATAAGCAGTTTTGATGGCTGCTTCAATAATCTCAATAAGTTTTTCTTTTGGAATTTTTTTCTCTGCAGCAATTTGAGTAATAGCTGCCTCAATTTTTTTTATATCTAACATATTTTTATAATAATCATTTATAAATGAAGACGAGAATTTGTTACCAAACCCTCGTCTTTTCAATTGTATTATACTGATTTTTCAGAAAAGTAAAATTTTTTTTAATATTGAGCCTCTACAACAAATGTATGATTTGCATTGTATTCTCCAGCAACTTCCAGTCATGAAGTATGAAGTGCATAATGAAATTTATACACATATTCATAGAGTTCCCCATTTCATGAAACAGTTCAAGTATGTAAAAATTCTTGATTATGAAATGATTCAAACGCTCCATATCCAGAATCTAAACGATCGATATATCCTCACCATCCAAATGTTCCATCAAATTGAGAAACACTATAACTTCATAAAATTAAATCTTCAGCAATTGAACGAATATGAAATGGAGTTCCTACTGTTTTAATGGTTACGGTAACTTCATCCCCAAGAATGAATGCATTTGGTTGAACATCTCAAAAATCTACTTCAGAATTACTGATTTCTACCTGAAAAGCATCTACCAGAAAAATCATTTCTTCTCTGAGAACATTTCCAGCAAAATCTTGTAATTCAAATATTGCTTTATATTTTCAATACGGCAATCATACTATATGAAAAATTGATTGTGTTTGTGAAATAGAAGGAGTTCAAGATATATATGTTGTACTTACATTTGGTCACCAATTTCCTCATTCATATCGAACTATATCTAAAGAAATACTTGATGAATCTACTCATACTCCATCAACATCATCTTCATATTCATATGACATATCAAATGTTCCATATGGTAAAATTTGATTATGAACAACTGATGAATGAAGAAGTTCTGGTGCAATACTATCTTGTACATTTTGACTTCCAGGAGTTCATAAAGCAACTGAAGTATCAAACCCAACAGACACAACAGCTCTATACCAACTTGACAATACATTTCATGGTGTTACTGGAAATTTTCTTTCCATTGAAGCTGGTAAAATATCATCCAGAAAAGAGTTGAGCATATTTGCTCTATCAATAGTTATAATTCCATTCGTAAGAACAATTTCATTTTGATTCAAATCAAGATCTCAAGATACAAAATCTGGAACAATATCTAAAATAGAAGTTACATGTGAAGAAGATGCTATCAAATATATTCATCCTGCAGATAATATAGTGTCATTTGGAATATTGACTCATGCAACTTGATATCATGAAATATTCACAGAAGCTTCCGACATATTTTGCAATTCAACATAATTATTTCCTGCATCTTGTGAACGTAATACTTCACTTATAATGATTGGAGCTGTGAGAGAAGTAAAAATATTTTGAGTTTGAACATTTCAAAATATATCTCTCACTTGTCATGCAAGAAATGAAATTCAAGAATCAGGGTATTGAATTTCTTCATTTTGCAATGTAATTGATTTTTCAGAAAAATTTACACTTGCAATACTATAATTCCCTGCATTTTCCAACTCAAAATTTCATGATAGAAAATCAGATTCTTGAATAGCTTCTGAAAAAGTAAGATATACTTTTGAAGCTGATTGATCATATCTCGCACCAATAATCACCGGTCCAACTCCATCTTGAGTTCATCATGCAATTGACATAGAAGGTACTATATTTCAAGACTGATCTGAAATAGTAGTATTATTCATTAAAAAAACATGTGGAGTTTCTTGTGTATCAAACATGATCTTTTCTTGAACTTCTACCAACAATCTATTTGACTGTACAAATATATTTTCCACATTATATCCTCCAACATTCACAAGCACTCAAGATGTATTTCATTGAAGTTCTTCTGAATACAAAAGTTCAATATGATCTATTTCCCCATTTGAGTTCAAATCTCTTGTAAATGCTCCTATAAGTTTTGGAGGAATTTTATCTTCTCAAATAAAATTATTTATTTCTTCAAGAACATTCCCAGAATTATCTTGAATCGTATTTCATACATAAGAAATATGTGGTATAGTGTCTGTATCAACATCAAGTCCTGTTTCTGACATATAAAGAGAAAGCATATTATGAGTAGAACTTCCCGATCATGTATAGTTAACATCTGATAATATATTCGATATCATAAAATCAGTATAATTCACTCAAATTATATTTTCTGAAAATTGAAGTTGTACGGTATCAAATTTTCCATTTTGATTTCCATCAAGACTGTGAACACCTACAAGAATAGGTCATGCTTTATCAATAATTTGAGATTGAATAAATCCTCAAAGAGAATTTCCTGCAAGATCTTGATAAAAACCACCATTATAACTCAAAGCCAAATTTTGTGTTGTTGTATTAAATCAAGAAGATTCATTCAAAGAAATTTCTATCTTTGTTCCATCAATCGTAACACCTAATAATCACATTCATAAAAATGGATCATGAAGAGTCATTCCATTGAGTACAGAAGTAATTTCTAATGCTTCTGAAATTTCGAGTACTATCACATCAAGTTTCCCATTTTTATTTCTATCATATGCAGAAATTTCAAGAATTCTTGGTGTAGCCTTATCAATACTTGGTTGATTTATAATACTTTCCATTTTTCTTCCTGCAAGATCTTGTAGATTTCATTGCGTATAACTAAGTGTTGGTCGTGTTGAAGTATCTCCTATATTAGCAAATGTTAAAATAAATCGTGAATCATTTGCTATATTTCAAGTTTCTATTCCCGTTGGTACTCAAATTCATGAAAGAGAAAAATCTATCAATTGTATAGAACTATCTAAAATTGGTTCTGACATTTCAACTAAAATTGCATCGATTTGTCAATTTGCATCTCTATCCATTGTTTCAATACTCAAAATAACTGGTGGAGTTGAATCAATCACAAAAGCCGAAGAAATGAGAGAATTTTTATTTCAGACACGATCTTCTGCAGAAATTCTTATTCTCATATGAGGAGTATCTATCAGAGGGAGTGTAAAATGATATTCTCCACTATTTGCAAGATTTTGTGCAATAATATGCCATTGAATTCCATCAAAATAATCTAATTGAATTGGATTATCTCAAAGTCATGCATGTGTGTCAATAATACTTTCTTGATTCCAAGTAAGCATCATTACATCTCATCCAGCATATATTTTTTCTGTATCAAAAGCAAATACATCGGATGCTATTTGTGGAGCCTCAATATCTTTTATGAGAGAAGTAGAAATATGTGTCATATTATTCACAGTATAACTTTTATCATATGCATATATTCATATTTCGTATTCATCTTGATGATTATCAGAAATTGGTGAAGCAAAATTATATCACCAATGTGCATAATTATCATTTGTAATTACTGATAAAAGATGTTCTTCTGGCACATACTGATTTCCATTCCAATATTGTCCATCCTTCACAATGGTAATTTTAACAGAAGAAATACCTGAATCTCAATCACTTGCGGTTCAGAGAATTTCAAAATTTTGTGAAAAATATGTTCAAGGCTGCACAAAAGTTGTAACTTCTGGATTCACAAGATCTCATATATATTCTCTTGTCGGAGATACATTTATATTTCCAGCTTTATCGATTGCTTGTACTATAAATTCATATGTTTCTCCATGTTGGATTACACCACTTCAGATCAATTGTGAAAAATGATATGAAGGTGAGGAAATTCAAGTATCTAAAATATTCAGATACGATCAAGTTACGAAATTATTTCCATTCCAATAGGTATTATCTACTTTTCTTTTGAAAAAATATCATACTGTATGAAGATGTGTATCTTGAGCTGATCCAAAAAACTCAAATCCTTTCGCATTAATAAAAGATGCTTGTGGTGGAGTTCCTATCCCCAGAGTCAATGTTGGGACAATACTATCTATTTTTAAAGATCAAACTTTTTGTTCACTCACATTTCCAACATTATCCCTCACTTCCATTTTCAAAGACACATTTTCAAGGTTTGTAGATGGAACACTCCATAAATATGTTCCACTATTGGTTGTATTTTGAATAATAGGTAACCATGTTTGTTCATTATTTGTAGAGTAATACAGTGAAATTGGCTGAGCAGCAAGTCCTCAAGCATCACTAATACCAAGAGCATTCCATATAATTGGAAATGTTTTTCACCCTGCTATAACTTGCTCAAAAATAGGTGCTGAAAAAATAACTGGTGCAATCTCTGGAGCCATTTTATCTATACTAAATACTGGAGAAAAAGTATGAGACACATTTCATGCTCCATCCAAAGCAACAATTCTCAATTGATATTGATTTCCTGTTGAAAGTGCACTTATATTCCAGTCAAAATTTCCTATATTACTTCCTGTTTGTATCAAATTCCAACTTGTTCCTGCATTATTTGAATATTCAAATCTCAAATGCGAAAGATGAGTATCAGAAATCCCATTATACTGAACATTCAAAACATTTCCTCCATATACTCAAGCAGATGGAGAAATAATATTTCCCATTGTTGGAGCAATATCATCAACAATAATTGTAGTATTTTCTTGTACAGTTGTTACATCAGTTGGTGTTGTTACAAAAAGATGTATTTGACGACTTCATTGTGATACACTTCATCAAAATCAAACATCAAATGTATATGTGACAATCCCACTATTATACAAACAAGAAACTCATGACACAGGAGTTGAACATATCACTCAAGTATGTGTATTATTTCCTGTTAATCTACTGAGATCTGCAATAATTTTACCAGAATTTGTATTTGTAAGATTGGCTATTACATTGACTTGATGAGTACTTTTTGTGAAAATTTGTTTTCCTGAAAGCACATCAGTTATTTGAAGATTTGAAATGGTTGGAATATTCACATCAACAATAAAATCATCACAATCTGAAACAATTCCTATATTTCCAAGTTTATCCGTTGCAACAACCCTAAAACTATACACACCATTACTTAAAGTTCAAACTCCAACACTTAATTGTGATGTAGTATGTGTTTGAACAGGTGTATTTGCACATACAGCTCCTGAAAAAAGAGTCAAAGTATATGTATCTACTCATGATCCGTTTCCTGAATTATCTCCTGTTTGATTCCAAGACAAAACAGGTGAAGCATTTGATGTATTTGCTTGAGGTACAATATTTACCTTATTTGGTCAAACTGCATCATATTTCAATTGAGGACCACGAAGAGAAACATAATTTGATGCTCAATCTTGTCCCTCAAACACTAAAGTATAAAATGTTCCACTTGAAAGTCATAAAGACGCTAAATCTATCGAAATTGTATGATTTCAAGGTGTAAGATCATTTAAATTTGCAACATGAAAAATTTTATTCTCTCCAGAATTTCCTCCTGTTCTCTCAAAAATAATTTTTGTCACACCTGCTGATTTTAGAGTTTCTCACAATGAATAAGAAACATTGATACTTCCAGAATAATAATTTGAAAATACTGATGAAGTTCAAATAATAAAATTTGTTACTGTTGGATTTTGTGCATCAGAAATATTGAATCATGAAACAAAATAATGATTGAATCATCAAATTCCAGCACGTATAGATCATGAATGAACAACAAGATGAGATCCTGTTGCTGCCAAATTTGAGAGAGAAGGTATTTGTAAAATAATTTTCTTTCCATTTATTTCAGCAACTCATGTAGGTACAATTGTTTGTCCAGAATATTGAAATGAAATCAATGATCCAGAATGATTTTGGATATCTGTATCAAGTGTCACATCTGTAGTAATTTCAAGAAGTGTATCAGCAATAAAACGAGCAGAAAGGATATTCGGATTATAAATTTCATCTCAAATAATAGTCACTCCAGATGAACATATTGATCATCATAACAATCATGTTCTTCACATAATTGCCATACAAACTTTATAATTTTCTCAAGAAATAAGTGGATTTCACAATGAATCTGTATTTACACTATTTAAAAATGTATAATTTTGTAAAGAAGCATCAGCAACAAGAGCAGAATGTGTATGATTTGTTTGAAATGGAGTTAAACTTGGAAGAATATACATACGATATGATTCGAAATTTTCATATCAAACAGCTACAGAATTATCCCATTGAAGAGAAAAATCTCTTCCATCAATTCCTTCATAATCAAAATCAGCATCTATCAGAGTTATAATTCATGACATATCAGGAGTTGGAGGAACTTTATTTACGTTAAAAGATTGTGAAACAGAATTACTTGCGTTATCTATACATCTTACATATCACTGATTTATTCATAAAGATAATAATTGATTGGTAAGAAAAATAGAAGTTTGTTGATTTGCAACAAGCGTTCATGAAGATACAAAAGTTCCATCTCAAATTCCAGTCCCTCCTAAATACACATCAAATTCACCTTCTTCACTACAAATGAATTGGATATTTGGATCATTCAATACAACACTTGCAGGAGATATAACAAAATTTGAGAGAGTTGGTGAAGTGATATCTTTTGTAAGAATCGTATTTGTTCCTCAAATATTTCCTCAGCTATTTTTCACACAAATACTTATACTATTTGTTCCCTCATTTAATAAAGAAGATGAAACTCAAAAAGTAAAAGGAGTTCAAGATAATACTGATGTCCAATCAGACACCAAAGTCCCAGTTTCACATGCTCCATCAAGTCCAACAATTACTTTATATTCTCAACTCTGATTTGCTGACACTTGAAACATTGAGTTTTGCTTTTCTGGGCCTCATACAAACAGATGATCTACATTTAAAATTTCAACCACAGGAGCATCAGCAACAGTCACACCTAATGTGAAAGATGTTTTTTTATCAATATCATCAAATGGAGTATCTGGATCATTGAGCAAAAAACTATTTCCATCAGCATCAACTATATGAAACATATTTGGTGAAAAATCATAATTTCCAACAACATCTACTGTAAGTTCAGGAGTACGGAATAAAGCTGTCACACCATCTCATTCACATGAAATAAAAGAAAGTGGAGTTTGTGTACTTCATCAAATTACAGATAAATTTGCAGAAACACTTCCATCACTTATATTTTGACATCCATTAAAATCCTTAATCTTCATTGCAAGGTAAAAACTTTCAGCATCAGATCATTGTACTTGAGTTGTTGGTGTGAAATCAGATCTTTGAAAAAAATAATCAATAATATGTGGACGAACATCTACATATATATCTCTTGTTATTTTTGTTCAAACATATCATCAGGAAGTACGAAAATTTGCCCCTATTGACCAAAGTGGATGTTTAGTATTTTGATCGATTTTTAAACGTAAATCATATGCTGAAAGATAATCTCATGTTTCCACAGATGAAGCAACTGGAAGAATATTATCTGATGGTGGATGAAACTCAGATAATGATACATTTTGATAGATCATTTCACCATTTTTATATGTATCTATGGTTTCTGGTTGTTCATACGCAAACTGAAAATGAGAAAATGTGTATTCTAAAGATACATCTGAAATCGTTCCTCCATTGTTTGGTCATCCTATCATAATTCTCATTACATCTCATGGTTTAGCATATGCAATCCCTTGAGTATTCGCTCAATTATTTACTCTAAGAACAAATTCTTCAATAGATATATTTGCATTTGCCCAAACTGATACTACTCATAAAAATTGTGAACACACAAACACTACAAGAGTAAAAAATCAAATTATTTTTCTCATACATGAAACAATAAAAATAATAAATCTGGCGTGTATTATAAGATGAATACCTATCTAAGTCAATTTATTTTCTACACCTTTTTTTAAAAAAGAAATCAAACGTATAAAATCGTCTACTGAAAGCTCTTCTGCTCGAGTATTTTGTGAAAATCCCATAGAAGATAAAATATCACTCATTTGTTCTTTAGGATATCAAAATTGCGATAAATTATTTAACATTTTCTTTCGTGGATTTGAAAAAGCCTGCTTTATAAAAGCCAGAAACACATCATCATCCATATCATCATACATATGATGAATATGAAAAGATAGAACAACAGAATCAACTTTTGGTGCAGGAGAAAAATTTTCTCTTCACACAAGAATTTCTTGATAAACTGTACACTTTTTTTGTACAAAAAGAGATAAAACAGAAGAAACTTTTGATATAATTCTTTCTCCAACTTCTTTTTGCATCAAAATAAGCATTTTTTCAGGTGGATTCACTCATTGATAGAGAAACTTTTGTAAAATTGGTGATGTGATATAATATGGAATATTCGCTATCACAAAATAATTATTATCCAATACTTGCATTTTCAAAACATCTTGATGCAATAAAGAGAGTTCAGTAGAAGTATCTGTGTGAAAATCTCAGGTATCAATACGATCTTTTAAAATTTTTACCATATCAGTATCTAATTCAACCAACGTCAGTTTTTTTGGTTTTTTTAATAGAATTTTTTGTGTAAGCGCTCAAAATCATGGTCAAACTTCAATAATATTATGTCATTCAATATCAAATATATGAGCCATTTGATTCAAAATTTCTTCATTCATAAGAAAATTTTGTCCAAGAGATTTTTTCGCATGTATAGAGTATTTTTTTATAATATCTTGCATATTTTGCTATAAACAATAAAGTCAAATATGAAATATAATAGTAAAAAGAACAAAAAAGTAAAATTTTACATTTTATTTACAAAAAAGTATAAAATTAAATTGACTTTTATAAAAAACTATGATAATTGGATAAGAGTTCTATGAGATAAAAAATGATAGAGCCTGTTTTTACTTTTTATTTTAATATTTTTTATTTGTGTAACTTTTTTTCTATGAAAACGTTATTGAAAAAATTGATAGCTGTTGTTGGTCTTGTTGCTATGACAATGATTCACTCAGCATACGCATCTGGTCTTTCTCTTACAGGAAGTACAGGAACTGACCTCACACTCACTGGAAGTGTAAATCCAATTACTGGAGAATTTGCTACTGGAAGTTTAAATGTTGAAGTAACTGCTACTGTAGTTCCGACTCTTACATTTAACCTAAGTACTAGCACGCTTGATTTATGAGAATTAACTATTGGTTCATTTAAAAATTCAAACCTTCTTGAGTATAATGGATCAACAAATGCTGTTGGTTGAATGCTTGTACAAATTAATTCTTCTGGATTAGAAGATGCTGTTGGAAATAGAATTGGTCATGGTGCAGCTCTTTTACAATGAGCAACTGATTATAGATTTGCTTCTTCTGCAATAGCAGATGATGAAGATGGAACAGCATTTAATGGAAATGATCAAACACTTCACACTCTTGCTACGAATGGAGCATTTGATAATGATTTATACATTGCTGCTCTTATTGATACTCATACAATTGCTGGAAACTATACAGACACTCTTGTATTTACAGTAACTGGTAATTTCTAAGGAAAAAACCAAAAACAAAAACACTTATCTCACCTATCGTGACTAAGTGTTTTTGTTTTTCTTGTATTTCTGAGAAAAATAAGTATATTTAGCTGAACATATTTTATTTTATTATTTTTTGGTATGAAAAAGATTGTCCTTTTTATATGAATAAACATTTTGTTTGGAATATCAAGTATATTTGCTTCATTCTCTGTGAGTCCTTTGAAATTTGAATATTCTTTAGAAAATTTTGATGTTATCAAAGACACAATTACCGTTACAAATCTTTGAGATACTCCTATTACTCTTTATTCATCTAAAGAAGATTTTATAGCTGGAGATGATTCTGGTGCGCCAAAATTTGTACCTCTTGAAGAACAAGAACAAACGCTTCATTCTTTGAGTAACTGGATTGAGGTAGAAGATAAAAATATTACTCTTGCACCAAAAGAAAGAAGACAAATCAATTTTTCTATCCGTATTCCTCAAAATGCTGAGCCAGGATGACACTATTCAGCTATATTTTTTTCACCTTGAATTCCTTGAAATTCTCAAGTTTCAGCTATCCAAAGACTTTGAGTTTTGCTCTTAGTAGAAGTTCCTGGTGAAGTACATATTCAATGAGATTTGAAAAAATTTGAAATTGGTTCTATTTCTCAAAACACATTTCAAAAACAAGTTTCATTTGAAACACTCCCTATTTCATTTGAATCAATTTTTCAAAATTCATGAAATGTTCATATTAAACCTACTGGAAAAATTATTTTAAAAGATGAAAATGGAGAAATTTTAAAAAATGTCTGAAAACAACCTCTTCTTACTCCAGCAGGAACATATATATGAGAAACTTTAGTAGATTTCATTCCTGTAAATGAAACAAGTGGAAATGTTCTCCCAAAAAGTGAAAGAAGATTTCAAAATATTTGGGAAGGTTTTTGATACACTGTACTCAATGATGATGGTTCAAAATCAGTACATTTCAAAGATCTTACTACTTTCTATAAAGATTCAGCAGCACAACAAGCTCAATTTTTAATGTTTTGGCAATGAATCAATACCAGAACTGTAAAAAAACAAATAACAGCTGAATTTGAACTCAGTTATGTATGAAAAGATAAAAATACCAAAGAATTTCGTGATATACAAAATTTTTATGTTACATATGAAGAAAAATATATTGGTTTAAATTACTATTTTATTGTATTTTTACTTCTCATGGTATGATGAGGATGATATTATTTCATAAAAATACATCCTGAAAGAAAAAAACAAATTGAAGAAGAAATGAGAAAAAAAATTATGAATGAAATTTCTGAAAATAAATAATTTATGTCATTACTATAAAATATATGAGAAAATATATATTTGCTTGTTTTTTACTCGTATGTTATTCTTTACAAAGTTTTGCGAATAATGTTATTATCACAGCAAAAGTAGGAAGTCAAAACTCTTCTCCAGTTATTTTATCTGTGAATCCAGCAAGTAATCCAAGAATTTTATGAACTGGAAAATATCAAAATTACACAATATATTTCAGAGATGATGAAAAAAATTCTCTCCACTTTACTATTAACCCAGAATATGGTTCAGTAAACCCATATTTTGGAAATATCTCTTCCCAAATGTATGATAGTCAAAGTGGTGCATATATTCAATTTACCTATCTTGCACCTCTCACACCAGCAAATAATGAAAAAATTATGATTACCTTAGATGATGGATGAGTGATCAAAACCCATCAATTAAATCTCTATATTTACTAAAATATAATCTCATATCTGTATGAAACAATTTTCTATGCATTATGGAGTCATTATAGGTATAATTTTATGTATTATTGGAGCAACTCTTTTATACACAAAAGATTTATATCTCAACCCATATTATTGATATAATGTATTGTTTTCTACAACAGAAAATAATATATGAGAGAAATCTTCTGCTGTACCATGAGAAACAATTCGTTATCACATAGTTCTTGAAAAAGATATGTGAGAAAATCTCCGTTTGAATAAAGAAAAAATAAAAGAAAAAATAAAAATTTCTCAAATATTTGTTGATGGAGAAGAAATACAAGATTCAGATAAAATTTCCTGAAAAGAAAATACCGAAATCATTATCATTGGAGAGATTCTCTCTGAAAAAATTTTGGAGAAAAAAGATGCTTTTATTGAAGTCTGAGACAACTCAAATCTTGAAGAAAAAACTGAAGATACTCTTTGAGAGATCAGTAATATATCCTTACAAGAAACTCATTTTTTATCAGATTTTAATCATTTAGTAGAAATTCAAGGGTCTGGAATAGAAAATATTGCATTTATAAATATTGGTGACAAATCATTTTCTCCACAATATCATGAAGGAAAATATTTTATTTCTCTCCCAAAAGATCTTTTTTGAAGTGGTGATTTTTTTACGTTCTATCAAGATAAACAACAAAATATTATACCATTTTGAGAAAAAGTATCTTTTACTTCCTCTCAAGAATCCATCAATATTTCTCATATCACTCCAAAACAATTTTGATATAACACTCAAGAAAATATTGTATTACAAGGAAGATGATTTAATAGTGTTATTTCTCTTCAACTCAGTAATAATATCATTTTTCAAACCACCAACTTTGAAATTGTTTCAGATAAAATAATGATTGTCTCAATTCCTAAAGATCTCTCTACATGAAACTATTTTTTTAATGTGATGACAACCCAAAAAATTCATCCATTTCAAAACCATATTTTTACTATCACTAACTAAAATACTATGAAAATTTATAGAAATATACTGATTCTTGTATGAATTTTATGCATCAATATTCCTTTGACTGGAGCTACAACAGATTTTGTAGTAAAAAAATCTTCTTCTTCAGAAAGTACATATTGAGACCATTTAGTTGATACAGAAATTGAAAGTCAAATAGATTTTCAAGTAAGTCATATTTTACAAGCACCTGGAAGCCAAACATATACTATTTTTCTTCCTCCATGATTCAAGTATCTTTCTCATAATATAAGTTGAAATTGTGAAATATTTTCTGCAACATCAACGTATAATAGCTTTTTTCAATATACGATTTGAACAGCTCAAAGCAGTTGTATCTGAATTCTCAAAATAGAATATCAAATACTTTCTTTGGTTCCAACAAAGGCAAATATTTCTCTTACAGATGAAAATAATATTATTATTAAGTCTCTTCGCATTGACACAACAGGAAATATTACTATCACAAAAGCAAAAACTTTAGATAGAAACAAAAATGGTTTTCTTGATGGTTATGAACTTACTTTTTCAAAAAATATTCTCGATAATACCATTGATATAAGTAATATTTTTGTTGGAAATACTCAAGTTACCGGATGGAATACAAAAGATACTGAAAATGATCAAATTATTGAAATATATTTTCCAGATGATATATTTTTTTCTGATGAACTTCCTCAAATTACATCTTCTGGTTGAAATTTAGCAAATTTTGTAGGACCTCTACAACATAATTCAGTAATTGAACAAGATGGTGCATCTCCTGTTATTACCAAAATAAATAATATTTCTCTTCCAATAAGTGGAAATATTGCTATTGGTACAGGAACATTTACCTTTGAACTTTCTGAAATAGTTACTTCAAATATCACTTCTGCAACCCAACTTTTTCAAAGCGGAACCCTCATTTGATGAACATATACAGCTTCTGGAAAATCGATAACTTTTACTCCTATCAATGAATTATGAGCTGGAATATATAATTTTGTTTTTGGAAATAATATCACAGATCTATCAGAAAATGCAAATATTCTTTCAAATTTTGATAAAAACCTTATGGTTACAATTACGAGAAATATAGCATGTAGCTGACTTATTGCAAATGCAAAATGGAATAGTGTTGCAGAAATAGCTCAACTTTGGAATGGAACAACTGGAACACCTTCTCAAATAGGAATATACAATACTACTCCATCAGCAACAGAATGTCGATTCATATGTAATACATGATATAATTGGAATGGAAGTGCTTGTATCGCTGTATCAAGTTGATGATGATGAGGAGGTTGATGAGGAATATTTCTACCAACTTGTACCCAACAAAATCTTCAATGTACCAATGGAATCTATACCATCAAACAAAATAATTTATGTAGTGGTGGTGATGTATGAAAAATATGTCAAAGTCAAGATATTGTAGAACAAGAGACAGAAACATCAAATGAAACTGAAGAAATTATTCCTCAAAAAAACTATACAGACCTACAACATATTATTGATACCACTTATTCAAAACAAGTACAAAAAATTGCTTCTCAATACATCGATATTTTCAATATTCAAAATGTTGAATATTTTCTCAAAATAGATACTGAATTTGCAAGACAATATCAAACAGCATTATGAATGTATGAAAAATTGACAAACGCATTGCATCAGTATGAAAAGCAAAAATCTCAAAAATTATTCCAAGAAATTCAAACAACAGCTCTTGCTCTTGAGTGATTTAAAACTTCAATAAAAAATCCGATTTTCAAATTTGTAACCATAAAATCTGTTGATTGATATGATGTTTATGTAACAACAAACAAACAAATTTCAAAAGGATTTACTCAAATTGAAAAAGCGCTTCTTACAAAATTTAAAAAACAACTTGCAACAAAAGTTATTTCTATCCAAGAATATCAAAATATTATTACTCAATATAACAATTTTGTATTATATATAAGTATTTATAGATACAATAGAGATCTTTCTATCGTACCAATTATAGAAAATAGTTTCCTTGGTTTACGAAATACATATAAGAAAAAACTTCCTAAAAAAAGTCCTCCCCTTTTAATAGCAAATCAGAAAAAAGTACAAGATGTATATCCTCTTTCTTCTGAACAAAAACTTACCAACTATAATAACGAAGTAAAAAATCTTCAAAATATACTCAAACATTTTTGATATTTTGAATATGAACCAACTTGATATTTTGGAAATACTACCAATGAAGTACTCAAAAAATTTGTTGAAGAAAAATTTAATATAACATATCCTTGATATTTATCACAGGAAATCATTTTACAAATTCAAGAACTTCAGTTTTAAATAATCATGTAATATATTGATTCATACAATAATAACCACGTATACACGTGGTTATTATTTTATTTTTAATTTTCTATTTTTACCCAACAAATCATCCTTTTTTCTTTGAATGTTTTCATGGAAATGTATCAGAATAAATACATCCACAATACGTTTGCCTAAAAATATCGTGCGTGTCACAATACTCTACACTTCTCAAAAATCCATTATTTTTACGAAAGGCAATTTTGAGAAATTCTAAATTATTTTTCAGTGAATGCTTGTCTCACAAACGAAACATTTTTTCAAGATCTTTGTGAGGTGAAGTATTGAGTGTTGAAGTCCATTTGGTAATTCAGAGTTTTTGAGCTTCTATTGCTGTTCTTTTCAAACGCATATCATAGCATTTTTCACACTTTTCTCCGCGTTCTGGAGTATGCTCTAATCCTTTAATTTCATGTAAAAAATTCTCCACATCATATTCTCACTCAATCCACTCAATTCCCTCAATTTCACACACTTTTGCAAATGCTTTCAAACGTTTGTCATATTCTTTTTTGGGTTGAATATTTGGATCATACCAAAATCCAATGACTTCGTAATCCTTTTTCAAGTCTACAATCGGAATCGTTGCATCAGGTCAACAACACACATGAAGCAAAAGTTTTGGTTTTTTCTCCAAAACTGCTTTTACTGGTTTATAACTCAAACGATGAATTCAAGTAATTTTTCATTTTTCAGACAAAAATTCTTGATGTTTTTTTGTTCCGTATCATTTATGATTTTCTATTCATAAATCAGGATACAACAAAGCATACCTTCACATAAGTTCATCACGAAATACTTTTGCTACAATAGAAGCTGCACTGATCTCAACAACTTTTGCATCTCATCAAATTATATAAATCGGCTTACGAGTAAGTTCATCAAACACATAATTATCATTCCCATCAACCAAAACTCACTCAATTTCATCACGATCAATTTTACGTAAGATCTCTACCAAACTTCTTCTCATCGCTTCACGATTCGCTTGTCTAATATTTATTTCATCGATGAGATAATTATCTACTACTCCTACTCAAAAAAATATTTGTGGATTTTCTCCTCTTGATTTTTCAATAATTTTTGCAAATAATTCTTTCCTTTTTTTCTCAGTGAGTTTTTTTGAATCATTGAGCATTCTTAAAAATTCTTTTTCTGGGAAATTTTTTGGATTAAATGTGAGACTACAAGCAACAACTGGACCAAGCCAAGGTCCACGTCATGCTTCATCAATTCAGATTTTGTACATGATTTTTTACTAAAAAATATTTTTAAAAGTGTAGTTTTTTTGATAAAAAAGTCAACTCAAAGACTTATTTAAAATAAAATCATAAAGAAACCAACAGAAAAATACAAAGAGTAAGAAAAATATTTTTCTTACTTGGAATATCTGAAAAAAAGAAATATGATAAAAGTAAGGTAAATCCCATTCAAAAAAATCAAAACAAAATACTCATG
The DNA here is from genome assembly GCA_964470525.1 of uncultured Candidatus Peribacteria bacterium. Taxonomy (GTDB): domain Bacteria; phylum Patescibacteriota; class Gracilibacteria; order BD1-5; family UBA6164; genus CAYYDE01. The sequence continues at coordinate 23,429 of CAYYDE010000006.1, read as the reverse complement.
GTAAGTCCAAGTTTTGCGATAATTACCAAAGACAAAAACCATGAACTATACAAGAAAATCCCTGAGAAAGAACGATATGTAAAACTTCAAAATCCCAATGTTTTTAATTGTTTTCCCCATCAAAAGAGAAAAAAACATAACACATATACCAAAAATCAAAGCAAAAAATACAACACAAAAAAATCAATTCCCGTTACTCCAAGTCATCATTTTTCTGGAGCAAATAAAATATATGCTGCTAACACATTTCCAATTCATGAAATAATTTGACCAAATGCAAAGAGTAATATAGGAAAAGAAAATTTCAAATTTCTAAAATCAAACGTTGAAATAATAATAATTCATATAGTACAAACAGCAATATAAAATGTTGGAAGAGATACATCCTGAAACACAAAAAAACCTCCAAGAATCGAAATAATTCTTCACAAATACTCATATGGTATCAAATAAGAAATTTTTTCTACTTTATAAATACTTGAGGAAATATATGCTCATACAGCATATAAAAAAAAGTTTAATAAAATCATCGCATATACCCAAATACTTTGATCAAATTCTACTTGAAACAAACCTGATTGAATCAAAAAAATTCCTGTAAATAACAAAAAAAATGGAATGATCATTCCTACAAAATCCAATGCAAAAAGATTGATATTATTTGTCAGAGATTTTTTAAGAAATACTTTTCAAAGTGAAGAGAAAAATGTTGAAAAAAGAGCTAAAACAAAATTCATATTATGTATTAAGAAAGTAAATTATTTTTAATATCAATATAATTTTCTTGAATTTTTTTTACATTTTTATCAAGAAAAAATACCTGAAAATATGAAAAAATATTTATAAAAGTATGTCATCATGAAATCTGCTGGTGAATATGAGAAAGTGCTGTATCAAGTTTTTGAATAAGTTGCTTTTTTTTGAGAGGATTTTGTAATGCATCAAGATATTCCTGTTTTGAGATCTGAAGCTGAGCTGGTAAAATCTTATTTTTTGCATCAAGCAAGTGATTTTCTGTGATACATTCTATAATTTTTTGAATTTCTTGTTTTTCTGTTTGAGAAAATTTATCTGTATTTTTCATATTTTGTTCTGAAATAATTCCTTTTTCAAGTAATTCTTCCAAATGAGAAAACTTTTCTTTTTGTTCCAGTTCATTTCTCAACTTTTGCTTTTTGAGCAAAAACTCTGTTGTATCATGAGTTTGTTCTTTTTTCTTTTTTTCTGATTCAGAAAAACTATCAAATTTTTTAGTCATAGAAATAGTTTAATAATATCTAAAAAAGTGTAATTTTTTTGATAAAAAAGTCAATATTTAATGATTGTGGAAAATAAACTTGCTTTTTTAAAAAAATACTATATATTTTATAGTGTTTAAATTCTTAACCAAAAAGTGTAATGAAAGCAAGTGATTTATTTGTCCATATGTTGGAAAAATATTGAGTAAAAGTAATTTATTGAGTTCCTTGAGAAGAAAATCTCGATCTCGTTGATTCAATTCGTAAATCTGGAAAAATTGATTTAATTCTTACGAGAAACGAACAAACAGCTGTATTTATGGCTGCAACTTACGGAAGACTTACCTGAGAAATGGGTGTTGCTCTTGCAACTCTTGGACCTTGAGCTACCAATATGGTAACTTGAGTGGCATATGCACAACTTGGAGGTTTTCCGATTATGGTGATTACTGGACAAAAACCAATTAAAAAATCAAAACAATGATTGTTTCAAATCATTGATGTTGTTGGAATGATGAAACCAATTACCAAATATGCAACAACTGTTGTAAGTTCAAATCGTATTCCCTATATTTTGGCAAATGCATTTCGTATTGCAACAGCAGAAAGACCAGGAGCTGTTCATATTGAACTTCCTGAAGATATTGCAGAAGAAATTGTGGAAAATCCAGCTCTTCATATTGAAAATGAAAAAATTAGACGTCCAATGGTAGATGAAAAATGAATTTTGAGACTCAAAAAAGAGCTTGAAAACGCAAAATCTCCACTTATTTTGATTGGAGCTTGAGCAAATAGAAAAAGAATTACAAAATACCTTGGAGCATTTATAAAAAAACACAATATTCCATTTTTTACTTCACAAATGGGAAAATGAGTGGTTGATGAAACCATTCCACAATACATAGGAACAGCAGCTCTCACAAGTGGAGATTATCTTCATGAAGCTATTTCAAAAGCTGATCTCATTTTATCAGTTTGATATGATCCAATTGAAAAACCAACACATCTTGTTTGAGATGGTGGAACAAAAAATATTCACATAAATTTTTATGAATCAAATCTGGATGCCGTTTATACTCCATTTCTTGAAATTATTTGAGATATAGGAAATACTTTTTGGCAACTCTCAGAACTTGATATTCAAACATCAAACTGGGATCACTCTGAAATGTATGCAATAAAAGAAAAATATTCTCAAAAGATACAAGAAAATATTGCAAATGAAGATATGTGAAATAATATCATGTGACCAAGAAAACTCGTAGAAGATATGAGAAAATTTATGGGAAAAGAAGATATTATAGCACTTGATAATGGTTTATATAAAGTTTGGTTTGCAAGAAATTATCCTGCATCTGCACCAAACACGCTTTTACTTGATAATGCTCTTGCAACAATGGGTGCTTGAGTTGCATCAGGACTCGAAGCAAAACGTATCAATCCTGATAAAAATGTTGTGGTAATTACTGGTGATGGAGGACTGGTGATGAATCTTTGAGATTTAGAAACGGTTGTCAGACTTGGTTTGGATCTCACTGTTGTCGTTTTGAATAACTTCAGTTATGGAATGATCAAATGGAAACAAGTTGGAGCAAATATGCCAATGTGGTGACTTGATTTTGGAAATCCTGATTTTGTAACTCTAGCTGAGAGCTTTTGAGGGAAATGATACAAAGTAGAAAACAAAAATGATTTTTACGCAACGCTTGAAACAGCAAACAAAGAAAAATGACTCAAAATAATTGAATTACTTTTTGATTATCCTCAAGATATAAAATAAAACCTCAAAAAGGTTTTATTTTTTTGCAAAAAAATAAATTTCTTATATAGTTATCTTGCTAAAATATAACAAAACCTACTCAAACAGAGTAGTTTACAATGAAATGAAGAAAGGGTAACTTAGGTTACTCTGCCCTTTTTGTTGATTTTATTGTGAACAAAATGTTATCTTACTCTAGTCCTCTATTATATTAAAAACTAATTTAAAAAATCATATAAAAACATGGATAATATTCCTTTTATAAAAACTTGAGAAAGTGAAATTGATTTATTATTTGTTGAAGAATTATTTTCATCTGATAATTTTAGAAAATGGCTTTTACCTCAAATATGATTGAATTGAGATTTTGACTTTCTTTGAGCATGGAAATCATATAATTGACAATTCTGAGAATGTGATATTACCACAAATTTTAAGAACAACTCCGAAAATATTATGATTCTTATAGAAAACAAAATTGATGCTCCTGAACAATTTGAACAAGCAAAAAGATATCATAAAAGTTGAAAATTTTTAGTTGAGTCAGCACAAACTCCGATAACTAAATATATTACCTGCCTATTATCTCCAGAAATATATTTTCAAAAAGATGCTCCTATGAAAGAATACCAGTTTTATATTTCATATGAAAATCTTTTATTATATTTTGAAAACCAAGAAGTAACCCATAGAAATGATTTCAAAAAGATGATCATTAAGAATGGTATTATCAGAGCAAGAACTTGATATCAAAGAATTACTGATGAAAATACAGATAATTTTTATAATTTTTTTGAAAATATTGCAAATAGCTATCCTCATCTTGAATTCAAGAAACCCAAAGAAGTTGCAAAATCAAATTCTTGGATTTTTTTTACTCCTAAGACTTTTTCTCCAAAAGTGAGAATAGTTTATAAATGAAATAAATGATTTCTTGATCTACAAATTTGAGATATAAATCAAGAAATATTTTTTGAAAATTATTTTAAGAAAATACAACAAGAATGACTCAGCCTTCATAAAACTGGAAAATCAGTTTCTATAAGAATTTTTACCCATACCCTTCCAAATATTGCAGAAATAGAAAATCTTGAAATTTTCGAATCTCAAATAAATGAAACTCTTCAAAGTGCAAATACTTTGTTTCAGTGGTATTTAGATAATTTAAAATAAAAAAACTTAATTTCTTATTACTTATTTAAATAATTATAATGAAATAAAGATAATTCAACTATAAATCCTCTTGATTTGAGTCAGTGGGACTTTTATATCATAAAAACTGTTGAATTAAATCATAAATTACAAAATCAAAAATCACTTTTTTTTAAGATTTATTAAAATTAGACTATATAAAAAGTTCGTATTCTGATTTAAAACAAAATATTGATTTGATCAAGTTTTCTCAAAAATAAACTTGCTTTTTCAAATAATCACTATAAAATATATAGTGATTATTTTTTAAGAAAAAACTATGACAAAACTCCAATCAATAAATCCTTTTACAGAAGAACTCAACGCTGAGTTTGAAACTCTCACCGCTCAAGAAGTGGATACAATTATTACAAAAGCTCATAATTCATATCTTTCTTGGAAAAATACTCCAAATTCGTATAAAAAAGAATTATTTCTCAAACTCGCTGATGTTTTAGAAGCAGATATTGAAGAATGTTCACGTCTTGAAACGATTGAGATGTGAATGATCAATGCTTCTTCAAAAGTATGACTTGGAAAAACTGCAAATCTGATCCGTTGGTTTGCAAATAATTTTGAAGAAATTTTGAAAGAAACGTATTATGAAACGGAAGGATTAAAAGTAAAAGAAATGTATGATTCTATTTGAGTTATTTTTTGAGTAGCTCCTTGGAACTTCCCTTTTAATCAGCTTTTACGTGCTGCTGTTCCAAATATTCTTGCTGGAAACACGCAAATCTACAAACATTCTTCAAATGTTCCAATGATTGCTGTAAAAATCGAAGAACTTTTTAAAAAAGCTTGATTTCCTGAATGAGTGTACACAAATGTTTTTGTTTCATCAAGTTTGAGCGAACATATCATTGCAAATAAATATATTGCTGGAGTCAATCTCACGGGATCAGAAACAGCAGGAAGTGCTGTTTGAGCTTTGGCTTGAAAATATTTAAAAAGATCAGTTTTAGAACTTGGTGGAAATGATGCATTTTTGGTTCTTGAAAATTCTGATATAGAAAAAGTGGTAGAACTTGCCGTAAACGGAAGAACAAGAAATGGATGACAAGCATGTAATGCTTCAAAAAGATTTCTCGTGCCAGAAAGTATGTATGAAACATTTTTAGAAAAATACAGAGAAGCGTTTGAAAATCTTGTTGTCTGAGATCCGATGAATCCTTCAACGCAACTTCAACCACTTTGTAGCGCAAAAGCTGTAAAAGATATGGAAACACAAGTACAAAGAGCACTTGATTCTTGAGCAAGACTGGTAACTTGAGGAAAAAAAATTGAAGGAAAATGATTTTTCTATCCAGCAACAATTCTCGCTGATGTGACTCCAGAAGTAACAAGTTTTAACGAAGAAATTTTTGGTCCAGTTGCTTCAGTGATGAAGTATAAAAATATTGAACACGCAATTGAATTTGCAAATGGAACTGACTTTTGACTTTCTGCAGTTGTTGTCGGAAATGATGAAATGCAAGCCATTGAAATAGGAAAAAAACTTGATGGATGAATGATATTTCTCAATATGATAGCCTGATCAAGAGCAAGTCTTCCTTTTGGTGGAGTAAAAAAATCCGGGTACGGAAAAGAAAATGGTCCTGATGGACTCATAGCATTTACCAATAAAAAAGTAATCGTTTATTAAAAAACTGAAAATTAAATCCAAAAGAAACCACTCAAGACACAAAACTCATGATTCAATCACTCATCATGAAATTTATTCACAAACCAAGAATAAAACCAAAAACCTCAATATTCTATTGAAATAAATTACAGCTTTGCTGTTTTGCAGGTTTTTAGGGCTGCAAGCCCTGAATGCTTTTGCATACTTTTTGCATAAAAAGTGTGGGAATAAAATCTATTTAACAAAAATCTATGATAAAATCCGTATCCATAATTCCCTGATGTATCGCATGTAAAAACTGCGAATCCATTTGTCCAAAAATTTTCAAAGTAAATGGAAAATCAATGGTTATCAACCATAATTATAAAGAAGAAATTGCAAAAATTATCAAAGCACGTGATATGTGTCCCGTACAAGTTATCAAAGTAGATTTAGAAGATGGAGTTGTATTGAATTCAGAAACACAAAAATGAAAAATTCTCTCAAAAAATATGCTCACTCCAGATACTCTTGAACTCAAAATTGCAACAAAAGATTTTTCTTTCAAACCATGACAATACGTGACATTTCAAATGAAAGATAACATTTGAGTTTTCACTCGTAGTTATTCTATTGCATCTGGAAATACAAACTCATTTACTCTCACTATCAAACTTCTTGAAAATGGAAGAGGAGCAAAGATTTTACAGAAAAAAAACATTTGAGACAAAGTAGAATTTTTTGAAGCATCTGGTCATTTTGTTCTACAAAATACTCAAAAACCAAAAGTTTTTATTGCAACTGGAACGTGACTTGCTCCAATGATTGCTATGATAGAAAATACTCCAGAAAATGTTGAAAAAACTCTGATTTTTTGAGTTCGTTTTGAGTGAGATTTTTATTATGATGAAGTTTTAGCAAAATTTAAAAATCTCAAAATTATAAAAACTACCTCTCAACCAAGTGCATCATACGAGTGAAATACAGGAAGAGTGACTGATTATTTAAATGTCATTTGAGACAATTCAGAAATCTATATTTGTGGAAATCCAAATATGGTAGAAAGTGTAGAAACATCTTTAGAAAAGATAAATTTTCCAAAAGAAAATATTTTCATAGAAAGTTTTGTCGCAAGTCCTGTACAAAAGAAACTCAGTTTTTTTGAAAATTATTTCATTGAATGAAACATAAAATATCTTGGAATATTTCAATGGTTTTTTATATTGCTTGGACTTGCAACCATTCCTCTGATCAAATTTTGACCAACATGGTATTATACTTTTTCTTGGGATATTGCATGGTGGAGCGTAACTTTACTTATGATCATTCGTCCTTTCGCTGATTTATTTCCAAAATATTTGATTTTACGTCGTGTCGTAATTTTGAGAAAATGACTTGGAATTTTATCAAGTGCTATTATTTTAAGTCATTTGTATTTGAATTATAGTATGTATGCTCAAAATTTCTGAATGACTATTGGTCAATATTTTGCTCCATATCTCACAGTTGCAAAATGGCAGTGAATGAATATCTTTGCTCGTTTGAGCGAAATTACAGCCCTTTTGCTTTTTATCACATCAAATAATATTTCTCAAAAATTATTGTGAGTTTGGTGGAAGCGTATTCAAAAACTCACGTATGTTTATTTTGTTGCTGCTGGAATTTATATAGCTTCGTTTGGGAATGATATTGCATATTATTGTATTGCAATTGTTGCTTTTTTAATACTTTGAGCTTTTATAAAAAAACAAGTCAAATAAGTTTTTGACACAAAAAACGCAAAATGTATTGATTTTTTTGATAATATATTTACAATCACTTTAAATATTTCATAAAGAAGAAACATATGGATATACTAAAAAATTTGATTCAAGAAGTCGAAACACTCAAATCTCAACAACTCTTTAGTGCTGCCATAAAACTTCTCGAAGAATCAATTCCAAAATATAATGATGATTATAGACTCTATGAAGAAATTGCTGATATTTATCTCTATCAGGGAAAAATGCAAAAAGCTCAAAAAGCCATTGATTTTGCTTTAAATATCAATGCTGAATCGGCAACTGGAAATTATCTCAAAGGATTTATTCTCCTCACGAAAAATAAAGTGAATGAATCTATTTCTTTTTTAGAAAAATCAAATATTCTCATGCCAAATAATTCTGAAGTTCTCAGAAATCTTGGTTGGGCATATCATTTAATTGGAAATACTCCAAGATGAATTGCTATTTTAAAAAGAGCTCTTGTTATTTCTCCTGATGATAAACTCATCAATGAAGATCTTGCTATGGCACTTATTGGAAATGGACATATTTTTGAAGGAAATGAAATTCTTAAAAGAATTGGAAAACAACCTATCACTTTATAATAAAAAAGAAAATCAATACGGTTTTCTTTTCACTTTTTTTATTTTCTAAACTTTTTTTCATGTCTTTTATACAAAAAATCATATCTTGAAAAAAAGTCCTTGTCATTGATGTTGGTACATACAAGGTCAAAGTTGCTTGTTGTGAATTTAAAAATTCTGAAGTTACACTTTTATGATACGCAGAAAAAAGACAAGAAACTTCACATATTATCGGAACAGAAATTGCAAATATAGAGTGAGTTGCTCATACGATTGAGGAAGTGATGGAAAAAGCCCTCAAATGAGTGAATGCAACACCAAAAGATATTATTATCAATATTCCAACTTCTACCATTGTTTCATCTGGAAATAAAATTGTATATTCCAGAAATGACAAAGATACTCCGATTGACTTAAACGAACTCGATTACATTATTGCAAAAGCTGAGAAAAAAGCACTCAGTGATGCAAAGAAAGAAATTACCAAAAAAACTGGATATCTTGATGTAGATATGAAACTGATTACATCAAGTATTACCAATATTAAAATTGATAATTTTTCTATATCAAATCCAATTGGTTTTACATGAGAACATGTCGTATTATCAACGCTCAATATCTTTATTCCGGCAAGTCGTTATAATATCATTCAGATGATTGCTCGTCATCTTGGAAAAAATATTCTTTCAATTATTCCACTTGAATTTTCTCTCCCAAAACTTTTTGAAAATACAGATTTTGCATTTGAAGATATTTTATTTATAGATGTTGGAAATACAAAAACTTCTCTCATTATTCAAAAAAAATGAGTTATAGAATCTTTTGATAAAATTGATATTGGGATGAATGATCTCATAAAAACCATTAAAGAAAAAACAAATCTCCCAAAACTTGAAATTATTCATACACTTGAAGATGACAAACTCTATAAAAAAGAAAAACAAGAATTTTTATCAGTTTGGGGAGAATGAATTGGTATTACGCTCAAAGAACTCCTCAAAGAAACTCCTTGTCCAGGAAAAGTTTGTATTTCTTGATGAGGTGATACAGGATTTATTCGTGAAAAAATTCTCAAACTTCCTCTTGGTGAAATAGGAATTATTCAACCAAAATCACTCTCGTTTCTGACACATGATTTCTCTCAAAGTATCCATAAAAATATTCCAGAACTGTATGAAAAAAGTAATTTATGACTTCTTTCTATGATCCTTGCGAGCAAAGAAATCATGAATTACAAACAAAATCCTGTCATCAATATCTTAAGAAATTTCTTAGATAAAAATGAATTTTAATTTTTAATTTTTTGGATTATGAATAATATAAAGTTAATAGGAATTCTCCATTTTGCTGGAAATATTCTTTCAGGAGGTCTTTTAGGAACACTCCTTGTAGTATGATTTTTAATTTTGAGAAATGATTTGAGTGATGCTGAGAAAAAAACATGTTACCATATCATCAATTTTAATATTTCATTTTGGATTTATTTTGCTATTGGTTGAATTTTACTTTTTGTACTTATAGGATTTCTCATCCTTCCAATTGTTGGAATTATTTGGATTATTTTACTCGTTATTGGTTTTATAAAACATCTTGCTGGAGAAGATTATGAATATCCTCTTGCAATCACATTTTTAAAATAGAAAAAAGCTACAATTTAAAAATTGTAGCTTTTTTCTATTTCCTACTCCCTAAAAACAAATACCCACTCATCACTCCCACTCATCCTATGACTAAGAGAATTCCAAGAAAATATGAAAATATATGAAGAGAAAAATATTCTATAAAATAAAATATTCACGTCAATATCACACTTCCTGTTACAACACTCAGTCCTGCTCAAATAAGAAGTAAATATATGTATTCAAAACGAATGGCTCATAAAAGCCTTTTTTTATTTCATCAAAGAATATTGAGAAGTTTCGTTTTATACTCTTTAAAAGATTGTAAAAAAGTCAAACACACAATAAAACTCAAAAATGAAAAGACAAAAATATAAGCAAAACACACATACACGACTTGTAAAATCTGTGCAGCAATTCCTCAAACGATTTCTATAATATCTTTTGTATTGATAATAGTGAGCGTTCCTCACGCATGCCTATTCAATTTTTGCTCGAGTCAAAGTTCTTTGTCTGACTGTTTATATGAGAGAATATAGGTTTTTGGATATCTCTCAAAATCATTTTTCATCAGTTGAAAATAGAAAAATGGATTGGTTCCAGCCCTTTCAGACGAGCGAATATTTTGTACTTCTAAAACAATCGGCAACCCAGCAACTCCAAATTCTATACTATCTCATATTTTTAATCATAAACGTGTTGCAAACTCATCATCAACTGAAACTCATCCATCAGATAATCTTTGTCATCTCACAATCGGATTTTGTAATTCACTTGTAGTTGAATAAAATTCTCTTCCAAATTCACGAGGAACATTTTCAACATGCAAAAATTCATTCAAAGCAATTCCGTTTATTTTCGCTATACGAAGCGTAACTATTTCATATATTTCATCTTGAGTAAAATATTTTTCTACTTCTTCAATGTCTTTTTGTTGGACGTTGATAATAAACATATCACGACTTTCTTGTGTGAGCGTATTCAAATAATTCACAAAACTTCCACTAAAAACAAAAAATACAAATACCGATAAAAAAGAAATAATACTAGAAAATAAAATAAAAAATGAAACATTTCACGGTTTTATCGTTGAGCGAATCGCATCAAAAATATAGAAATTTTTTACTTTTTTAAAAAATTTTTCAAATGAAAACACAAGAATTTTTGATACGATTACGTACAAAATTCCAAGAAAAATAAAACTCAAAAATGCGTACAAAATCGCATCATACCATATAATTCCTGAAATAGTTTGAATGACAAAAAATCCTGCAAACATACATATTCCATAGAGTCATTTTTCCCTCCAAGTAAAACGTGCAATATTTCCAGTATCGTTTACAAGTTCTCCAACTTGCGAATAATACATTTTATAAAATGGTGAAAATATTCCTACCAAAAATAATACTCCCGTTACTCCAGCTCATTTCCAAATAGATTCTCAAAATATTCCCAAAAATTCATATGATTGTGAGAGAAAATAAAAAATAAACACATTACTTGCAAGAGCCAGAAGAAAACCAAGCAAAAATACTCCTCACAAAAACACACTATTATAAAAAATAATTTTACTTTTTGTCATTCAAAAAATATTGAGTGTTCCAAGAGTGGATTTAATTTTTTTAAAGTAACTTTCTAAAGATAAAATAACAATAAAAAACGTAAGAATAAAAATTATTAAGTGAAAAAAATTGATATAAACATAAAATCTATCCGTAATTTCTGAAATATTTTCATTTCTATCTTCAATACTTCTCACTCGATATTTTTCAAGATTTGGGTCTTGTTTCAAATTTTTTACGATATTTTCATCATATTCTCCATAAAATTTTCCATAATAATCATAATCTAAACGAGCATTACTGAAATCAAGATCTGCAGGAAAAAGCTCAAGAGAAAGATAGATTTTATTTTCACTTGCGTACATTGATAATTCTCATAAAGGACTTTTAGTAATGACTCCTTTCACATTTTCAAGATTTCCAAATACTTCTATGTTTTCTCCAAAAATATCGTACGTGTTTTGATCAACTATCAAAGTCCCTGAAGGATTGAGAATTTCGTATTCAAATGCATTATAAAACGGATAATTTTCACTATGAAACACGGCTTCATAAAGTCTTGGATTTTGATTTGCATCAAACAAAGTAGTATTGAGTTCAATCGTTGAAGCCCATTCAATCACGTCTGAATATTTTTGTAAATCCACAATATTTCCAGCATCATCTCGAGGAGACACGACCACATCTCATCCAAGCAAAGGTTTTACTTGTTCCATCAAATAATTTTGAACTCATACAATGATATTATTTCCAAACACGTATGAAAATAAACTCAAAAATACTCAAAAAAATACAAAAACAAAATATTTTTTTCCCGTTCAAAAAGTAATTTTTCCTATTTTTCCAAACATATTATGTCTCTATTAGTGAATAATCAGACATTTTGTACACTCTGTCTGCAATTTTTGCAACTTCATCATCGTGAGTAATCATAATAATGGTATTTTTAATTTTTTTATGAAGCTCTAAAATAAGATCTGTAATAATTTTTTTATTTTTTATATCCAACGCTCAGGTTGGTTCATCAGCAAGAAGCAGTTTTGTTTTTCCAACAAACGCGCGAGCAATAGCCACTCTTTGACACTCTCCACCACTTAAATAAAACGCTTCTATTTTTGCTTTTTTTCCAAGTCAGACAATATCAAGAATTTCTTGCGTTTCAAAATTTCTTTCCAGTCCATTGAGTTCAATCATCAAATCAACATTTTCTTCGACTGACAAATTATCAATCAATTTAAAATTTTGAAAAATATAAGAAATATTTTTTCCTCGAAACCCCGTCATTTCATCATCACTCAAATGTTTAATTTCCTTTTCATCAACGAAAATACTTCACTCATAATTCCTATCAATTCCCGACATCATATTCAAAAAAGTTGATTTCCCACTTCCAGAAGGTCACACAAGAGCAATAAAATCTCCTGATGGAATTTCTACATTCAAATTTTTAAATATTTCAACACTCTCAGCTCAATGTCAAAATATTTTCGTAAGATTTTTTATTTGTATCATAATTATTTGGTTATAACTTTATTTTTTTCTAAAAACTTATATAAATTTTCAACAATAATATCATATCACTCAGAATTTGGATGAATCATATCAGATAAATTATATTGACTTTTCCCTGCAACTCATTCAAGAAAAAATTCTAAAAATTCAACATTTTTTCTTTGTTGTGCAACATTATTGTACACTGCTCTAAAATCTCTGCGATATGTGAGTCCTAAATTTGCAGGAACATCCATTCCTCCCAAAACTACTTTTACTCACGCTTCACTATACATATCAACTATTTTTAGAATATTTGCTTCTAGATTCGTCGTTGGAAGTCCTCTTAAACCATCATTTCATCCTATCACGATCATCACAATTTCAGGGTTTTGTTCAAGATAGAGTTCTGCACGAGCCACGAGTCCATCTGATGTATCTCAGGAAATTCAAGCATTTATTACTTCATAATTATAATTTCCTTCTTGCAATTTTTTTTGGAGTTTTGCAGGATAACTCTCTTGTATTTCTAGTCCATAGCCAGCAGTCAAAGAATCTCAAAGAGCTATAATTTTTCGTGTTTCAAAAGATGATTTTTCTGGAATACTTCTCTTATTCTCTTGGCTTTGCGAACAAGAAAAAATTAAAAACATACAGCATAAAAAAATTATTTTTTTCATATTTTTTTGTAAAAGATAATATTCTTATTGTATGAAAAAAATTTCAAAAATCAAAAAAAAGACTATAAAAAATATAGTCTAATTTGGTGTAAAATCAGTAAAATATTTTGCAAAATATTTTTGAAATTGTTCAAGATGAAAAAGTACTTTCTCATCATCTCATACTCATAATTCTTGTGGTTTCACTTTCAGAGTCAAAAATTTATCATATCCATTACTTTTCAGTTTCATCAAAAAACTTTCAAGTGGAAGATAGGAAATTCCTCATCAAGAATTTCATGGAAGCAATCCATCTTTATTTCCATTACGATCTGAAATAAAAATATTTTTGATACTATTTCCAAGGGCTTGATAGGTTCTGTTGATATCCATTCCTCCTGATTTATCAATATTGGCAACATTGAGTGAAGTATCTCCTGTTACCTTTTTGAGATCTTCAATACTATTGTGTTTATATTCTGGGATCACAAAGAGCATAAATTTTTGTTCAATATTTTGTAAACAAATACTGAGTCTTGATTGTTTCTTCAAAGCAGATAATTTATCCAAATACCATTTCACTTCTTTATCAGTAATATGTGGAGGATAAAAATTTACGACTTGAGTTGAGAATTTTTCAGCCATATGAATAATTTTGTCCATAAGTGCTTCATCTACTCATTTATATGGAGCTGTAATAGATAACACTGGTACTTTATATTCCAAAGAAAGTTCCATGATATAATCCTCATCCAACGTATCATAATTTGCTGGATCAATCACTAAATCGATTCATGTATATTTTGATTTTGCAGCCAAACGAAAGATTTTATGTAATCCATATCATTGAAAACTGGAAGTTGAAAGTAATAACATATAGTAAAATTTAATAAATACTCAAAAGAAGTATATCATATTTTTGAAAAAATATCAAAAAGTTGCCTAAATCTTTTCTCTTCCTCACATAAATGGTCTTAAAACTTCAGGAATTATCACATCTCCATCAGCCGTTTGATAATTTTCAATAATTGCTATCAAACATCTTCATAATGCAATCACTGTTCCATTCAATGTATGAACATATTGAGGTTTTCCATTTTCGTCTCTGTACCTGATACCAAGCCTTCTTGATTGATAATCTCAGACATTTGAACAACTCGTAACTTCTCTGTATTTTTGTTGTCCTGGCATCCAAGCTTCCAAATCATATTTTTTCATTGCTGGATTTCATAAATCCCCTGAACAAACATTCAATTTATGATGTGGAATACCAAGTCCTTGCCAAATTTGTTCTTCTACTGCGACCATTTCGTTATGAAGTTTTTGTGAGTCTTCTGGTTTACAAAAACACACCATTTCTACTTTTTGAAATTGATGTCCTCTCAAAATTCCTCTCATATCTTTTCACGCACTTCCAGCTTCTTTTCTAAAACATTCACTGTATCAAACATATTTAATAGGCTTAGATAAATCTTCAATAATTTCTCATGAATGGTATGAAGTCACAGGAACTTCTGCTGTTCCAACAAGATAGAGATCATCATCATTTTCATTGACTCTGTACACTCCGTCTTCTCCAGCTGGTAAAAATCCCGTTCCAAACATAGCTGGTTCTCTTACCAAAACTGGTGGTAAAATTGGAGAAAATCCTTTTGCTCCTAGAATTGAAAATGCATAGTTTACAATCGCAAATTGTAAAAATACAAGATCTCATTTCAAGTACCAAAATCTTGCTCCAGAAACTTCAGAACCCTTTTCAGTATCAATCCATCATTTTTTTTCTCCAATTTCATAGTGTGGTTTTGGTTCAAAATCAAATTTGGTAGGTTCTCCAAAATGACTTTCTACTATATTTCCACTCTCATCTGGTCCAATTGCGGCAGTTGGATCGAGTTTATTTGGTAAGCGATATAAAATAGCATTATACTTTGGAATCAACTCTTTTATCATTTCTGCTAAAGCTTTTTCCTCTTCTCACAAAGCTTTCATCTCAGAGAGTTTTGCTTGTTTTTCTTCATTTCCCAAGGTTGGAATCAATTTTGAAAAAATATTTTTTTGATTTTTTATTTCATCAAGTCTTTGATTTTTTTCAAGAATTTCTCTATCAAGTGCTAAAAACGCATCTACATCTACTGAAATATTTCTTTTTTTGAGATTTTCTTTCATTTCATTTGGATTCTGTCTGAGTGCTTTTACATCAATCATAATTTTTAGATAATGGATAAATATGGAAATATAATAATTATTTTATAAAAAATTCAAGTTTTTTTGTTTCATAAGCCAAAAAACTAAATAAATTTCTTCAAATGTATTTTTGCTTCTTTATCAAGAGTTCTTTCTTTGAGAACTTGCTTTTTATCATACTCTTTTCTTCATTTTGCCAGTCATATTTTGAGTTTTATTAAACTTCATTTCAGATATAACTCAAGTGGAATAATAGCAAATCCTCCTACTTTTTGTCTATCAAGTAAATATGTAATATCTTTTTTATGCAAAAAAAGTGAAATATCTCTCTTTCCATCAACACTTTTATTATTTGGCAATGATTGCCATGGAGTAATATAAACTCACTTTGCTAAAGGCATTCAAGAAAGAAAAGAAATATACGATCCTTTCAAATTTACCTGTCACAAACGAATTGATTTCACTTCATGTCAAAAAAGCTTCAAACCTGCTTCATATGTTTGAAGGATTTCATAATCAAAAAATGCCTTTTTATTCCTCGTAATTTCTTTTATTATCATATTATTTTTCAAAAAGTGTATATTGATTTTCCACAATAAATTTTGCAGATTTTCCTTTAAAATACCAATCTAAATTCATATAATCCTCAAATGTTTTTTTCCCAGCTGTCTGAAAATTATATGGATTTTCTCTGAGTTCAAAATGCAAGTGATAATCAGTATAATCTCTGTCAGGTACTCCTGTAATTCCTACTGTTCATAAAACATCTCATTTTTTAATAATTCTTCCTTCATATATATCTGTCCTCACCTGATCAAGATGACTATAAAATACCACATCTCATTTTGATGTTTTCAACCATACTTGATTTCATCTCAAAATATCAAGATTATACAAAAAATCCTTATGAGAAAGCGTTCCTCCTTTCAAGATATTATCTAAATCACGAAATTGAAATCATGTCACGGTACGTAAAATAATTCCATCATCAATTGAAACAATAGTATCTCAAAATTTACTATCAATATCCCACCCTTCATGGACTCCGTAAGTATAAGAAGATCTATAAGGACGAGGAGAATTTGGAAGTTTTGTAGCTCTATTTGGAAGTTCATATCCTGGTACAGGAATCATATATTTTTCCTGACGTGCTTGAAGAATTTCCTTGATAATTTGTTGTTGATATTGAATTTGATGATATGAAAAATATCATCTAAAAAAACGAACATCTTGCGTCAAATTTTGAAGTTTTGCATACAAACTAAATTTTTCTGCTTGCTTTTCAAGTTGTCCAAGCATTCTTTCTAAATGTGTATTTTCTAAATCTGTATATGTATTAAATAATTGAAAATATGTTTGTATTTGTAGTGAAAATTGTGTATTTAATAAAATTTTCCCTGCTTCATCTTTGAGGTAAAATAAAGAATTATTACACAAAGTATCTTCAAATTGGATTTCAAAAATTTGAAGATTTGTATTTTGTTTTTCTATAAATTTTGATGAAACATTACAAGGAGAATGAACACGAAAGCCACGCAAATCCTGTTGAGATGAAAATGCAACATAATTTTTTGAAATAATTGGGTGATTTCCATTATATATGACATTACTATATACATGAGAAAAATGAATCGTCTCACTTCTATAAAAATTTGAATATACATAAGTACTTCCAAAAACTCCTCATGCTATTATCACCAGAAAAAAAAACAACTTTTTTATCATATCAATACTCTTAAAAAAACAATAAACATTGTTGTGTATTATAGAAAAAAACTTGATTTTTCCAAATTTAAATTCAAAAAATGCGAGAAATTTTTCTCGCATTTTTATAAAACATTTTTATAAACAAAAGCCCCTATTCTAAACGAAATAACGCATCAATATCAATTTCATCAGGTATGAGTTTTTCCCTTTGTTCTTGCAATAATTGTTCTAATGCAAGTAATTGATACAAAAGTTTTTCTTTTTTATCTGATGAAGTTTTTGTTTTTTCAATAGTATGAATTGCATTTTTAATATTTTTTGCGACTCTTTCCAATTGAGCATCACTTAATCCTGAAACTTTGGCTTCAATAATAGAACGATATTGTTCTTTATACTTTGAAATTTCTTGTTGTTTTTGAGTTAATTTTTGTTTTTCATTCAAAAACGAATCTGATTCTTTTTTCTCAGATTTTTCTTTTTTTCCAATATCTTCTTTTTTTGATGCAAAATTTTTATTTTCTTGAATAAAATTCCAAGATGCTTGCCAAGTTGCCTTATTTATTTTTTTATTATGATAATCTGTATCAATAACCTTATAGGGATTATCATAATTTGCAAATTGCTTTTTGAAAGATTCTACATACGTTGTATCAATTTCTGTTTGAGATGAAATGGTATGCGTTTTTCACGCATCTTTTTTATCACTTTCCGCAAAAGAAACAACAGGCAACAAAATAAGTAAAGACACAAAAAAAGCCATATGTTTTTTATTTTGGTGTTCCATATTTTTAAAAATTAAATTATAAATGATAAATAACTTATCTGCATAATATAATCATATTTTTAAAATATGTCAATACTTTTTATTAAAATATTTTTATATATCTTGGTTTTCATAAAAAATATATGTCAAATAAAAATATGCTCCTATAAGATATATCATGATAACACTCATAATATCAAGCGTGATAAAAATATTAAATCCTGCATGTAAAACGACTGCAAGAAAAAATCACAAAAATAATTTTTTTATAAAATCAAATGATTGATATTCATGTATTTTTAAGTATGCAAATGTGAAAAAATATGCAAAAATACTACTACATAACACATGTAAAACAACAGAAAAAATATTTCTTGAAATATATAATCACACAAAACTTTGCCCAAATCATTGTGCGTTAAATAAATTATACAAATACATTATGTTTTCAAAAAACGCAAATCCAAGAGCCACAAATAGAGAAAACAAAACTCATTCTTTTATAGTTGAAAGCGTGAAATATGATGCATATTTGAAACAAAAAAATTTAGATAACTCTTCAGCTAATGCCAATATTACATAATAAAAAATCACCAAACGTAAAGAATTAAATGCAACCTCTCAAAAACTCAGATTTTTTTCTATTCACACATTCCAACCAGAAAATACTCAAAATAAAAAATATATTCCAAGTAAAATAACACTCAACACAAATAAATATCCTGTAAAAAGAAGAAAGGTTTTTCCAAATACTACAAGTCGCTGTTTCAATTTATTTTTCAAAGTTGCAATAAACGGAAAAATAGATGTGAGAAACAATAATCATAAAAAAGAGAGAAAAAACCACCAAAAATTTTTTCCTCAAAATTCCTGTACATACATAAATATATTGATTCCTAATTTTTCCATTTCTACTCCATATTCTTTGAGTAATAAAACAGGAATAACTGACAAAACACCTGCTCAAATACCAAACAAAAACTTACTTCTATTCAGAGAACTATTATCAACATAACTAAACAAATACCCCCATAAAATAATAGGAATACTTGCTCAAATAGTAATAAAAATTATCTCAAAAAAAGTTGTCATAATATTTATTTATAGATTTTATACTTTCAAAATTTTACATAACTCTCTTCTCAAGATTTTGATTGAAATTTTTTTAAAATTCATCAAAAAATCAATAAATTTACCCCAATAAATAGAAAAAATCCTCCTAATAAATATGCCAAAAATTGAGGGTATAAAATCACTATCAATCAAAAAATGATTAAAAAAATTGGAAAAATTTTCATATATTTTTTATTATATTATAATTTTTGAATATCAGCTCAAAGAGCATTGAGTTTTTCTATAAAATGTTCATATCCTCTCTGAATGTATTCAACATTTGTAACTCTTGTTTGTCATTCAGCAATCAATCCAGCAATTACCATAGCAGCACCTGCACGTAAATCCCAAGAAGTTACTTGTGCTCAAACTAAAGGAGTTTTTCAAAAAATTAAAGCCTGATGTGGATTAAGAATGGCAACGTGTCCTCTCATTTTTTCAAGTTCAACTAAAAAATTCAATCTTCCTTCAAATAAAATTTCATGTACTCTTGAAACTCAGTGAGCTTGTGACATTAAAATCACAAATGGAGACTGAATATCAGTTGGGAATCATGGGAAAATATTTGTCTGAATATCAACTGCTTTGAGTTGTTTTGCTCTATACACTCTCAAAGTATCATTTCATACATCTTCTACTTGCACTCATGCTTCTTTTAATTTTGAAATAAATGCATACAAATCCTCTATCCTTGCATTTTCAATATCAAGATATTCTTTTGATGCAAGAGCAGCAATAACCATGAATGTTCATGATTCTATATAATCACTCACCACATCAAATTCAATGTTATCTTGTAATGCTGTCACTCATTCTATCACAATATTATGATTATATCTCATTTTTATATTTGCTCCTGCTTTTCTCAAAAATCCTATCAAATTCATCACATGAGGTTCAATAGCAGCCAATTGAATAGTTGTTTTTCCAGGTCTCAGTACATTTGCAACAATCAAATTTTCTGTTGAAGTTACTCAAAAACCAGCATTTAACTCAATATCTCATGATAATAATTTTCCAGTAATTGAAATACCTTCTTGAGATACTTCATAATTATATCCTATTGCTTCTAAACCTTTCAAATGAGCATCAACTGGCCTTTTTCATAAACTACATCCACCAGGAAACGGAATTGAAATATTTCCAAAATAATGCAAAATAGGAGCCAAAAGCAAAATACTTGCTCTAATTTTTTTGATCATTTCCGTATTAAAATCTCAAAGATGCAAATGAGTTGTATCTATAAAAAGTGTGTTTTCATCAAATGTATATGTTCCTCACAATTGTGAAACTATTTCTAAAAATGTCATCACATCTCCTATTTTTGGTACATTATGAAGTGTAATTTTTCCACGCACTAAAAGTGTAGCTGCCAAAACTGGAAGTGCAGCATTTTTTGATCAACTTATTTTTACTTTTCAAGAAAGTTCTTTTCATCCATTTACAATGTACATATATTAAATAGTAATTTTTAAAATAATTCTTTACAAAATCCAATAATATTTTATGACTATTTTTGTTTTGTAATCTTATAGTATGAATTTTATTCAGAAGTTGTTTTTTTCAAAAAGATTTATTGCAAAATTTTGTTTTTTTGTTAATATGCATTCTATAAAGCTATTTAATTTTTAAGAAAAACGGTTATGTACTCTTTTGATACAAAAGATTTAGAAATAGATGAAACAAAAAATGCAATCGTTACAAAGAAAATAGAAATCGACACAAATCTTGATTGTTTCATTTTGATGAGCTCAAACAATAAAAAACTTCTCCCTCCAGTTTTAAACAAAATTGTAGATTTAATTCTTGATAATGTGACGAAAAAAAATGCATATAATAGTTTTTCAGTCACTCTTGAAAATATCAATTTTTTCATTAAAAGTTTCAGAAAAAAAGAAGACATTGATTTAGAACTCTCTATTATTATTGGAATTTTAGAAAAAAATACACTTCATTTTGCAAAAATAGGTTGAGCAAGTGCCTATCTTATAAACAAAGAAAAAGATATTCTTGAAGTTACTGATAGAAATGATAAAATTGATTCTTTTGATTTTATTTCAAGTGGAAATCTTTCAAGAAATGAAACAGTAATTTTTTCAAATATTCGTCTAGAAAATTTTCTCAATCAAAGTGATATTGAAGAAATTGCTTTTTTAGATGATATTGAAAAGATCAATGAAAATATTATTCAAATTGCAAAAGAGGAAAAATTAGAGAATAATCTTTCTTTGCTTACACTTCGTTATAATGTGATTGAAGAAAGTCAAAAAGGAGGAATCAAAAAAATAAATCCTCAAAATATTCAATACTTTTTTTATAAAATTCTTGATAATAAATTTTCTAAAGAAGTATTTGCATATTTTCTGATATTAAAAGACAAAATACAACAAAGAGGAAAAATCGTAAAAAATATATTATTTTGAGCTGGAATTTTAATAGCAGCTATATTTTTATTTAAAATTATTTCTATAGGAATTTGAGGATGAGTTGGAACAAACACAACTGAAGAATACAAAAATAAACTTATTCAATCAAGAGAGTTTATTCAAATTGCCAATCAAAATATTTCAAATCCAGAAGTTTTTGATCTCAATATGAATCAAGCAGAAGCACTTGTCTTTGAAGTAAGAGAAAAACAACTTTTTCTCAATGATGTAGAAACGATTCTCAATGATATCACTCTTATTAAAAAACAATTTAATGGAATTGAATCATTTGAAACGACTCCAAATAATTTACTTTTTTCTTGAGATTTTCAAGATGGAATTCGTCTTTTAGAAATGAATAAACAATTCTATGTAGTCGGAAAAAGTGCCATTTATTGACCAATTGTAACTGGAATTGAAATAAAAACTCATATTTTTGAAGATTTAGATGTTCAAGATGAATTTGTTGATGGAACTATTGCTGGAGAAAATATTATACTCCATACTCGTAAAGGAAGGATGATTCGTTTTGGAAAAGATCAGAAATTTTCTTATGTAAATGTTTTAGAACAACCAAATTGGGATACTTCAAGATTTATTGAAGGATTTAATGGAAATATTTACATTACCAATAAAGATGCAAATCAAGTAATTATGCATTCTCCTGCTTTATCTGGATTTAATGCTTGAGTTTCATATCTCAATGAAGGTGATTCAAAACTTCTTGACAATATTTTAGCAATTGGAATTGATGGATGAATTTATATGCTCAAAAATGATTTAAAATTGTATAAATTTTTTAGAACTCCAAAATATCGTTTAGAAAGTATAGTTTTGAATAAACTTCCAAGAAACTATCAAATTGAAAATAATAATACAAATGCAAAAATTATTGCTAAGGCAAATCTCAATTATATTTATTTTTCTCTCAATAATAAAATTTGGATTTTTCAACCAAATACACGTACTGTCACTGATGTTAAAAGTCTTCAATATATCGGACAAATCGAATGAAAAAATGAACCTTTTATCTCATTTGATGTACTCAGAGATTGAGAAGTTCAAGTTCTCACAAAATCTGGTATCTACAAACTTACGTTTGAATTAAAAGATGAAAATTTACTTATCAGATAATAAAAACTCTAAGAAATAGTCTTAGAGTTTTTTATTTCTCATTTCTCTCAGTAAAAAATATTTACTATAATAATTCTTTACAAATTATAAAATTTTACTTTTTTATGATTTATCATAAAATAGAAGAAATATTTAAATTAAAGATTATGTGAAACATTACTTCCATTTTAAAAAATAGTCCCGATTTTAATATCTACGAACATTTAGATGATATTACTATACCTATTTCTTCTGGTAATATTACTCATATTCTTGAGGAAAATCCAAGAAAATTATTACGTCTTTGCATGGATCATTTTGAAAAAAATTTTACCACTCAAAAGATCTATACTTTTGTACGTACATGTATTCATAAGTTATCTGAAAAAGATCTTCTATTTCAATCCAAAGAAATTGCTCATGATTTATGTACAATTCACAGTATTTCTCCTGAAGATAAAAAACATATTATCTTTTTAGAGAATGAAATCTTTCAATTTTTATGTTTTTACAAGAAAGAACAACTCATCTCTACAAAAATAAAAAAACAAATTACACAAATTATAAATTATCTGAGAAAATAATATCTGTTATTATTATAAAAAGGGTATCACAAAAAAGCACTGCCAAGAGTGCAATCTTGGCAGTGCTTTT
>CAYYDE010000005.1:0-143989 GCA_964470525.1 uncultured Candidatus Peribacteria bacterium | reverse complement strand
TGAAAATAGAGTATCATAAATATTTTGAAAATCAAGTTTTTTGTTTATTTGGTACAGCTGACAGAGATGATTAAAAACTATATGAGCTCTCTATGAATATGTAGCTAAAAACAAAAATCAGGTAAAATTTGATATGTGAGAATTGAAAGATGCGATGGTATGAGAGTATGCTTTCTAAATACAAGAATAAGTTAGTTTTTATAGATTACCTAATAATAATGATAACATAAGAACTAATTTATATATTTAGAAAAGAAAAACTCAGAGTAAATTTTATATTTACTCCTTTCTCTTCAGAGAAAGTTATATTATGGAGTAAAATACATTTTTTGCTTCTTTTTTATTGTAAAAATAAAAAAAACCAAAACTCCAAAAATTAAAATAGAGTTTTTGGCTCTGATACTTTGAAAACTTATATCTGAAAAATAGTTTTTGGAGTAAAAATGAATTATTTTTTAACTTGATTTATTATCAATTACAGTTATATTAATTTAGAATATTTAAAAAATATAAAAAAATATGAAAGTAGAAATAAATATAGAATGACTATTAGAAAAGAAAAATATGAAGTTAAGTGATTTAGAGAAAAAAGTATCACTTAGTTACCAACAACTTTGGAATATAAAAGAGTGAAGAACAACAAAAGTGAGTTTTGAAACAATTGGAGAGCTTTTGAAAGGGTTTAGATGTAAACCAAATGATTTATTTAAATTAACAAAATAAAATCAGTTACTAAGTAATAGTTAGTAACTGATTAAAATAATGAACTATTTCCATTTTAGAAATAGTTGATATAATACAATTTAACTATAATAAAATGTCAGCACAAATAATTAGAAATACAGATGAATTATTATCTGAAATAATTGAAAAAGTTTTACCAGCAACAAGTAAATTAGATATACTTGTATGATTTTTTTATTTTTCTTGATTTCAATGAATTTATAAAGAACTTTGAGAGAAAAAAGTAAGAATTCTGATTTGAATGGATACAGAATTAAAAATTGTAAATTCAGTTTTAAAAATAAATGAAATTAATTTTTCTACACCTACTAAGACAGATGCAATAAAACAAGTAAAAGAACTTTTCAATAAAACAGATGTATTGGATAACTTAAATTGAGTTGAAGCTGTTGAAGTTTATATAAATAAAATAATTGATGGTAGTTTAGAAATAAGAAAAACTATTGATCCAAATCATCAAAAAATATATTTATTTCATCATGATTGAATTTATTCTCAATGATGAACATTACCATGAACATTTATATGGTGAACTAGCAATTTAAGCTATTCATGATTAGAATGAAGAAGAGAAAGAAATGAAATTGAAAGAGATTCAAGAGTTTTTTTAGAAGAAAAAGAAATATTTGATGATATATGGAATAACCACTCAATTTCTATAACTACAGGATGAGAAAATGATGAACTTGTAAAGGTTTTAAAAAAAGAAACTTGGTTGAGATTAACAGAACCATATTTATGTTATATTAGATTATTAAGTGAATATTTCAAAGATGAAGAAGGAATTAAAACACCTTCTGATTTAACATGAGAAAAATTTTGAAATCTTGAATATCAAATTGATGCAATAAAGAAATGATTAAAAATAATAAATGAACATAATTGAGTAATAATTGCTGATGTAGTTTGACTTGGTAAATCAGTAATCTGATCTACATTAGTTTGAAATTTACAAAGATTAGAAGAAAATTCTAAAGCTATTATTATATGTCCTCCACATTTAGAAGATTGATGGAGTGATTACAAAAAAGATTTTAATTTAAAAGTTGAAATTTTTAGTTCTTGAAAAATAGAAAAAGCTCTTGAATATGATTTGAGTGATATTCACAAGGCAAGTGTAGTTTTAATAGATGAGGCACATAAATATAGAAATGCTGATACAATTGATTATTGAAGATTACATCAATTGTGTCAATGAAAAAAAGTAATATTACTTTCAGCAACTCCATTTAATAATGAACCAAATGATATATTTAATCTTATTAAATTATTTCAAATTGCTTGAAATCCAACTATTCATACAAAAAATTGATTAATTCAAGATTTTAAGGATTTGCAAAACAAGTATCTTGAAATAAGAAAAGAAGAAAAAGAAAAAGTTATAGATGAAGCAACTTCTGGTGTAAAGTTAAAGAATCTAGCAGAAAATATAAGACAACTTATTTGACCCGTAGTTGTAAGAAGGTCAAGGGTTGACTTAGATGAAGTTGAATCATATAAGAAGGATTTAAAAGAACAATGATTTGAATTCTCAAAAGTAGATGATCCAAGAGAATTAAAATTTGATTTATGAGATATAGAAGATCTGTATGTTAATACACTAGAATCACTAGTTGAAATTGATAATGATTGAAACTCTGTAAATTTTGCTGGAGCAAGATACCGTGCTTTGACTTATATAGATAAAGCAAATGTAGAAAAATATCAATGAGAAATAGAAGATACTTTGTGATATGAATATGCTCTTTTGGAATGAAGACAAAAAAACATGCCTTTCTTTATAAGAAGACTGTTAGTTTCTAGATTTGAAAGTTCAATTTTTGCTTTTAAAAAGACACTTTCTTCAATTATTGCTTCTTATGAAAATGTAAAAACATATATTCAAGTTTTAGATTGAATTCCTGTAATTAAAAAATGAAGTTTACCTGATGTAGATGACTTTTTTGATGAAGAATGAACTTTGATAGATGAACAAGTTGATAAAGTAAAAGAATTAATAGTAAGTAAAGATTGAATATTAATAATGAAAAATGATTTAGATTCTAAATTTATGAGAGATTTAGAATCTGATTTAGAGTTTTTAAAATGATTACAAAAAGATTGGGAACAAGTAAAAAATGATCCTAAACTTGATAGTTTTGCAGTTAAATTAAAAGAGTTACAAAAAGAAAATAAAGATAGAAAAATAGTAGTTTTTTCAATGTTTGCTGATACAGTAGAATATCTTAAATCTAATCTTTGAGATAGAGTTTTAGTAGTAACTTGAAAATCAAAAACAGAAGAATTAAAAAAAGATATAAAACTAAATTTTGATGCTTGAGTTGAATTATCAAAACAAGAAAACAATTTTGATATTTTACTTTGAACAGATGCAATATCAGAATGATATAATCTTCATAGAGCATGAATCATAATAAACTATGATATTCCATATAATCCAACAAAAGTAATTCAAAGAATTTGAAGAATAAACAGAATAAATAAAAAAGTTTATGATACTTTATATGTTTATAATTATTTTCCATCTCTTGTTTGAGAAGATTATGTAAACACAAAAAGAATATCTAAATTAAAGATTAGAATGATTGCAACTGTTTTATGAGTTGATGTAAAAACTTTAACTTGAGAAGAAGAAGTATGATCTTTTTATAAAAAAGTTATTGAAACAGATAAAAATACAAATGAAGACAAATCTTGGGATAGTGAATACTTAAATGATTATAAAAAAGCAATTACAGATAAAGAATTATTAAAAAAGATAGAAAGTATTCCACAAAGAACAAGAATTATGAGAATAGAAAAAAAATGAGTTTCTTGAGTTTTACTCTTTGCTAAAAAAAGAGCAAATTTGATATTCTATTTTTATGATACTAAAAAAGATTTAATTTCACCTATAACAGTAAAAGAAGCATTTGAATTATTTAAAGCTGATGAAAAAGAAGAATCAAAAGAAGTTTCTAAAAATTTTTATACTAATTATGAAAGATTAAAAGAAGAAATTAAGAAACCTTGAAGTGAAGCAAATATGAATACTCAACAAAAGAAAGCATTTGAAAATGCGAATAATTTATTTGAACTTACTTGAGTTCATTATTATAAATTGTTAAGTGATGTTATAAAATTATGAGCTTTACCACTTGTTTATATGAAACAAATAAGAAAAGTTACAAAAGCAACTTGGGAAAAAGATTCTAAATTTATTAGAGAAAATATAACTGAAGAGTATCTAAAATGAATTATTGATTTTTCTAAGAATTTTACCGAAGAAACACTAGATTTGATTATTAGTGAAGAATTTTAATAAATAAACTTATAATTATGAGTAATATTATATCTGCAATAAATAATAAAATTACCTTGGAGTTTTTACTTAATTCTCCAGAGTGAATATATTTTGAAAGAAAATCAATGCAAATTTCTACTACAAAACTTGCTAATAGTATTATAGCTATGGCTAATGCTGAATGAGGAATTGTTGTATTATGAATAAATGATTGAGTAATTGAAGATCTTAAAAGTTTAGATAATACTACATATAATAATTTTAAACAGATTTGAATTGATTATATAAAACCTCCAACTAATTTTAAAATAGAAGAAGTAGAAATTGAATGAAAAACAGTTTTTTTATATCATATTGAACCTGATTATGAAAGATTATTTTCAAAAAAAGATTGAGCTGAAGATGTATATTTAAGAGTATGAGATGAAACTAGGAAATTAAATAGAGATGAAGTAAGAAATTTGGAATATGATAAAAGTCTTAGAAAATATGAAGATGAAATTGTAGAAGATTTTGATGAAAATGATTTTAGAATGTCAGTAGTCAATTACTATAAAGATACCATAGTAAAATATAATTGAGATTTTAGAGATCTTTTTGTGAATAGATACTTGGCTATAAAAAAAGATTGAAAATATTATTATAAAAGATCAGCTATTTTATTATTTGCAGAAGATCCAGAAAAATACATATCTTCAGCTTCTGTAAGATATATAAGATATGATTGAAATATTTCAACAACTTGAACTCAATTAAATATAATTAAGGATGAAAGATTTTCATGATGTATTCCAAGACTTATAGAATTAATAAAAAAATTTTTACAAACAGTTTTAAAAGATTATTACTTTTTAGATTTAGATAGTTGAAAATTTATTAAAATATCAGAATATCCAGAATGAGCTTGGCTTGAATGAATTGTTAATGCATTAACTCATAGATCTTATAATTTACATTGAAATGTTGTTTTAATTAAACATTATAATGATAGATTAGAAATTTCTAATTCTTGACCTCTACCAAGTTTTGTAACTCCTGAAAATATTACAGAAAATAGGTATGCAAGAAATCCAAGAATTGCAAGAATACTAAATGATTTTTGATATGTAAGAGAGTTAAATGAATGAGTAAAGAGAATATTTGAGGTTATGCAAAAATATTTTTTATCAAAACCAGAATATATTGATAAAAATAATATAGTAACACTAATACTAAAGAATAATACTAGAAATGATAATAGAATACTAACTGAACATAAAAGATTATCTATAGAAAAAGAATTATCAAAACTGCCTGATACTTCAAAAAATATAATAATAGCATTATCTCAAAATAATTGATTAAATTTAAAAGGTTTATCTACACAATTATGAATAAAAGAAGTTACTATTAGAGAACATTTAAGAAAGTTAGTTGATAAATGATTAATACAAAAACATTCTGAGCTTCAAAGAGATAAAAATGCCTTATATACTTTATAATAATGAATTAATATAAAATAAGGATGGATTAATTTTTACCGATTTTAAGCAAAAAAAATGAATTAAGAATGGATTATATAAAAATAAGGATGGATAACTAAAAGCATATTTCATAATATATTATTAATAATGATATTTAATAAAGCATATAATTTAGAAAACAGAAGAGATTTTTTAAATTATCTAAGAATAAAATTATTTGGAGATAACTTGGTTCAAAATATAAAACCAATCCAAATTGATAGAAAAACTATTTTCTTTGATGAAAGTAGTTGTTTTGAGCTTGGTAAAATAACTCTTGATAAAGAAATAAGTATTTTTGAGATCAAACAAAAATCAAAAAATGATCCAAGAATCACTCTTACAAGAGATGCTTTTAAAATTATGGAGAGTAAATGAGTTCAAAATGCTTTAATAGTTTTTTATAGTGCTGATAGCTCTTCTTGGAGATTATCACTTTTAACTCTTAAAAAAACATGGTGAGAAACTGAAACTTCTAATCCAAAAAGATATAGTTTTTTACTTTGAGTTTGAGAAAAAACAAGAACTCCAGAAAAATATTTAAACAAAACTATAACAGATTTCAAAGATTTAGTTTCAAGATTTGATGTAGAAGTAGTAAGAAAAGAATTTTTTAATGATTATTTAACTCTTTATATAAGACTTTATAAAGCTATAACTGATGATAGTGCTTTTACAAAATTATTAACAAGCCAAAAAGTAGAAATAGTGAGTTTTGCAAAAAATCTACTATGAAAAATAGTTTTTCTTTATTTTATACAAAAGAAAGGTTGGCTTTGAGTAGAAAGGGATTGAAAATATGGAGTAAATTGAGATAAAAATTTCATGAGAACTATGTGGGATGATTTTGCTTCATGAGAAAAATATATATTAGAAAAACATGGATATTTTTATAATGACTATTTAGAATGGTTATTTTTTGCTTGATTAAATAAAGATAATTCTGATAATGATGATTTCAATGAATATTTTAACAAAAAAGTTCCATATCTAAATGGATGACTTTTTAAAGAAGATTATAAGTGATGGAGAGATAATATATCAAAAATTTCAAATGATATTTTCTCAAATGAAAATAAAGATGGTATTTTAGATACTTTTGATCTTTATAATTTTACTATAGATGAAGATGATTTATATGATAGTGATATAGCTATTGATCCTGAAATGCTTGGTAGAATATTTGAAAAGATGATTTCTATAAGTCCAGAAAATATAGATGAAATAGTCAAAATATATGAAAGTAAGAAAAAAATAGAAATAGATAAAGAATTAAACAAGAAATTTGGGGCTTTTTACACTCCTCGTGAGATTGTTCACTATATGACAAAGGAAAGTCTAGTAGCATATCTTTTAAACAATTTAAAAGGGAAAAAAGAAGAAAATGAAGAAAAAGTTAGAATTCTTTTTGATCTAAAAGAAAAGTTTTTAGTTACAAAAGCTGATATTACAGAAGAAATATTTGATAAACTAGCAAGTATTATAGAAGAAGTTGATTTACTTCTAAAAAAAGTAAAAATTCTTGATCCAGCAATTGGGTCATGAGCTTTTCCTATGTGAATTTTACATGAAATAAGCACTATTAGATATTATATTTATGGAACTTTTTATAAAACATTTTGAATGAATAATGATGAATTCAAAAATGAACAAGGGAAAATTTCAATGTATAAAATCAAAAGAGATATTATATGAAGCAATATTTATTGAGTAGATATTTCAGCAGGTGCAATAGATATTGCAAGGCTTAGATTTTGGCTTAGTTTGGTAGTAGATGAAGAAACTCCAGAACCACTTCCAAATTTTGAATTTAAGTTTGTTTGTGCAAATACTTTGATACCTTTAGCAGAAGAACAGGAACAAATTAAAATTGAATTTGATAAAGTTAAAAATTTAAGAGTATGAACTATAAAAGATCATATGGATTCTTATTATAATTCAAAAACAAATAAAGAAAAAGAAGAATATAGAAATTTACTTGAAAACTATCTTTGATTTTGAAAAAATCTAAAAATGGATTTATATAATTTAAAATCAGAAAGAACAAAACAACTTGAAACTTATGAACCATTTAATGCAAATCATAGTGCAGAGTTTTTTGATCCAAGTTTGATGATGGGGAATGGGAAGTTTGATATAGTGATTGGGAATCCACCGTATATAGCTAATCATGATATAGATAGTACTATAAAGAAAAAGTATGATAAATTATATTTAACAGCAAATAGTCACTATGATATTTTAATATTATTTTATGAACTTTGAATTAATTTATTAAAACAAGATTGAATAATAACTTATATTACATCTAATAAATGGTTAGCTCAAAAATATTGATTAAAGCTTAGACAATTAATTAAATGACTTAATATTTTACAAATTTTAGATTTTTGAAATAATAAAATTTTTGAAAATGCTACTGTATCATCAGAAATAACAATAATTAAAAACTCAAAGACAATAAATGATTACAAGTTTTTAATATGAGATTTTAATGATAAAAAAATTGATTTTAAAGATTTAGGTTTAAAATTTTATAATACAAAGTTTATTAATGAAAACAATGAATATAATATAATACCAAGTCTAAATGAAAATTTATTTTATATTAAAGATAAAATAAATAGAAATTCTATAAAATTAGAAAAATTAATGTATATAACATTGTGAGCTGTTATTCATTCTGAAAGTTGAGCTAATACAAAAAAAGAATTTTTAAAAGAAAATTTAGAGGAATGATTGAAAAATTATTTAGAATGAAAAGATATACTTAAATGGTATAATAAAAAACCTTCTTTATTTTTAAAATATGAACCGACTTTACATAGAGAACCTAGATTTAAAGAATTGTTTGAAAATTCAAAAATTGTTTGTATTAGAACATCTAATTATAAAAATCCACATAGATTTTCAATTGATGAAAATTCATATATTGCTGATTCTTGTATTATTGCTATAAGATATAATTTAGTTTCAAATCAAATAAATTATAAAAGTGAAATTATTGATTGATTAAATGATAAGTATATATTATCACTATTAAATTCAAAATTATTAATGTGGAACTTTTTTTCTTTTTATTCAGATTGATTACATTTTTATCCGAGACACTTAAAAGAAACTCCAATCAAACAAATCTCTCCAGAATTTCAAAAACCTTTTATTGAAAAAGTTGATAAGATTTTGGAGATTACAAAACAAGAATTTTATGATCCAAAAAAACCTCCAAAAGAACAGTTAGAACTTGAAAGAGAAATTGATGAAATGGTGTATGAATTGTATGGATTGAGTGAGGAGGAAATAAAGGTTGTTGAAGAGAGTTTGAAGTAGTTTAATTTTTAATAAGTGAAATTATGAAATCATTACATATAATTCTAAAGAAATCTCAAATAATACTTAATTGAAATAGTGAATCTGAAAAAATTGGTGATAGAAGTTATAAAATTAAATTTAAATTACCAATATTAAAAGCATTTTCAATTGAATATTTTATATTTCATGAATGAGCTTTAAATTTTACTTTTTCTAACAATCATTCTAACACTGAATTAACATGTATAAAAAATTGAGATATTTTAGAAATTGAAACTGGATATTCTGAATTTAAAGATTGAATTTTTGCTTTAACTATATTTTATCATTGAATTAGAGATTATTCTGAATTATTTAATGGGGTTACTACTATTGAATTAAAAAATAGACTTTGAAAGTATTATGAAGAAGCAGAAAAAAATTTTAATAGTTGAGTTTATTTATCTTTTTTACTTATGTGTTGAGCTATATTTGAATGAATATTACAAGCAAAATGATTTTCTTGATTATTTAATGATAATATAAATACTGCTTATAGTAGTTGATTAATTAATGAAAATACAAAAGATATAATGCATAAAGTAAGAGAACTAAGAAACATTATTCATTGAAATAATTATAATAAACCATATCCTACTATTACTGATTTTATGGATACTCGTAAGGAACTAGATAATTTAATATTATATTCTAATTAAAACTATAAAATTTATATTTTTTAATTTATTGTTTATGAAGTTACTATTTTTTTGATTCTCTCTTAATAAAAATTCTCAATTACAATTACCAATTCATTGAGAAAAAACAAAAAATGAAATACTATCAGATATATTACAAGAATCTTTAGAATACCAATATTATTCTAAGATTGTTTATAAATTTAATAAAAAGATTGAAAATTTTATAATTTGAGAAATTTGAAGAAAATCTTCAAAAACTATAAGTATTCCAAGTGAAGAATGATTTAAAGATATAAAAAATGATCATTATCCTCATGCTAAAATAATTTTTAATGTTTCTGAAAATTATGAAGAAGAACAATGACATAGAGTTTGATTTGAATATAAATCAGATCTTTTTAAAAATCCAGAATCACAAATGAAACATCTTGAAGATGAATTGAATATAAAACTAAAAAATTATTGATATGCAATTTCATTTTATCCCTTATCTGATGAAAATACTTTTTGGACTTTTGTAAACCAAAATAAGTGAAATATAGAAAAACTAACTTTTACTTATAGTGTTCCAAATTTTTTATGATTGAAAAATTCTTTAACTGATGATTTAAAAACTGCATGAGAAAATTATTGAATAACAAATACTACCATTGTTTTAGAAAATAAAAATGGAGCATTAAATATAAATGAAAATGATCCATTAATAAAACAAAGTGTTGAGTATTCTTCATTATGAGCATGAGAATTTAAGGTAAAAGCAAAATGAGTAAAAGTTGAATTTACAAGTAAACAAAATATAAAATCAATATCAATGGATGAATTAGAAATTGATTCTAATACTAACAAAGATATATTACAAAAACTTTTTAGTAAATTAAAATAAAATATATGTTTAAATTTTTATGAGTATTTTTTGTTTCTTTAATATTATGAGCATTAATTACATTTGTAAATTTTAAATTTTGAAATAATTATTTATCATTTTTTATAAATGAGCAAATTATAAATGCTATATTAACAATAATTGGTTTTAATTCAGCAAGTATTGTTTTTTTAGTTTCTCAGATTACTAGTATTGAGCTTGATAAATGAATATCATTTAAAAACTCAAAAACTGAAATTTTTCATAATTTTATATGAATGATAATAATATTTTTAATTGAATTTTTAATAATATCTTCATATAAATTTCAAGAACAATATAAAAATGTATTGTTAAATAGCTATGATTTTATTTATTTTTCAATAATATTATGATTTTTTCTTGTTTTCTTATATTTATTTTTTGAAATATTAAATTGAATTATTCATTTATCAAAAAATAATAAATAATAATAAAAATAAACCATGGATAACCTACTAAATCTCCTAAAAACCATAAAATCCAACTACTCCACTCAAGAGATCCAAAAGGAAGCAAAAGAAATATTTTGCCTCCTTACTTTTTTGAACTATCTTCAAATCAGATGACAAGTAAATAAAAACAACAAAATAGATAGTTTTATAGAATTCTTTGATCTAGTACCTTGGAGCAAAAAAGATAAACTCAATTATTTTTATGCTAATTTTTATAATTATCTAGAATTTTTTGAACTTGCTTGAAATGAAGAACTAGAAAAACAAGATATAAAACAATTTTTTGAAAATAATAAGTATTTACAAATAAATAAAGAAGAACTAGAGCAAGTTTATATCACCATAAATAAAAACTTTAGTATTGATGATTTTTGGGAATTTTTCTATGAATGATATATTACAGATTTTTTTGAAAGTATTTATTATTCTTATTATGAACTTTGAAATCATGATAAAGATAAAAGAGTTATAATGAACACTTTATCATACTTATATAATGTTTTATGAGATACTTTTGAAATAGATCAAAACATCTTAAACAAAAAACAAGAAATATCTTTTGATAAATTCATAACTTCTTATTTTTATATCTGATTTATAGATATAGAATGAGTAACTTTTAAAGATAATAATCCTGTATTTAAAATAAAAATACTTCCAAAACTTTGAGATATTTTAGAAGAAATAGAAAATACAAGAGCTCTAATTCTAGATAAACTATTTGATGAAGCATACAAAGAAATAAGGATCAGAAAAAAGAACTGAGAACCTCACTTACTAGAGGGAAGTCTAGAATTTGAGTGAGATGAAAACAAGTTTGTAGAACTAAGAAAAAAGTATCCAAATTCAGAGATAAATACCAAAAACTACAAAGGAAAAACTCAAAAATACGAGATAAGAGAAAAACTAAGACTTGATAATTCAAGTAAATAAATATAATACACTTATATCTTATGAAATACTAAGATCCAAATACAGTGATAGAAAAGAGCCGTTTTTGAAATATAAAACAGGATTTCTACGAACTGTTAATCAATGCTTACAAATGAGCAAATCAGAAAAGCACTATGAGAGAGCTTTTCACATCTAACAGACCAAGAAATAGAGCAATTGGGAATCCAAATGCTTAATTTTTGGTCAATGATTTTGGAAGAAGAGGTTTAATAGCCTCTTTTTCATTGGATATTATATCAATTATAGTTATACTAATAGATACAAATGTAATTATATTAATTTTTAAAAGAACATGAGAGAAACAGCAATAATATACTGTAGAAAGTCTACAGATAGAGAAGATAGGCAAACCAACTCACTTGAACACCAACTAAAGAATTGTAGAAAATCAGCTGAAAACAATTGATTGATAGTGCTTGATGAGATTCAAGAAAGTGTGAGTGCAAAAACATGATGAAAAAGAGCTTGATTTAATAGGATGATACAAGAGTGTAACAAAGGAAGAGTGGATTATATAATTATTGATGAAACCAAAAGACTTGCAAGAAATATAATGGATTCAGCTCTTATAATCTGACTCCTAGATAATAATCAACTTAAATGAATTATCACAACTGACAAGAAATTTGAAGCATGTGATATATCTTCAAAATTTATGCTTTTATTAGAACTATGAATATCAAAGATGGATAATGAACATAGAAGTAAGGATATCAAAGCAAAAATGATCACAGCACTTCATAGATGACAACGGTTATCAAAAGCAACTTTTGGATATGAAAATGTCTGACCAAAATGAAAAAGAGATGTAAAAGTGGTAGAGGAAGAAGCAAAACTTGTACTAAATGCTTTTATCATGAGAAGCCAAAACAGAACACTTCAAGAAATATCTGACTTCCTAGAAGAAAAAACAAGTAAAAAATGGAATTGAGAAAGAGTATCAAAAATGCTTACAAATACAAAATACTACTGATTACAAAAATTTTGATGATAAGAAGCACTTCTTAATAGTCCTTGATACAGACCAATAGTATCAAAGGAACTTTTTGATAAGGTAAATAAAGTAACAAGAACTATTCCATATCAAAAACATGAATCACTTCCAAGATATTTTTCAAACCTATTAAAAGATGATGAGTGAAACAATCTTTATGTATACAAAACAAAATGACATATTTACTATCACTCAGGTCAAAAAACATCATATAAAATAAATATCAGTCAAAAACAGATATTTGCTGAAGTAGAAAAATATATTGATAACTATAACTTCCCGAAACCTTTTATAGCTTTATCAAAAGCAACTCTGAAAGAATATTACAAAGATAAGGTAAGTATGAGAGAAACTGATATGAGAAGAACAAAAAAAGAACTCTCACAAGTAGAAGAAAGGCTATCGAGTCTACTTGAAAAGTTCTTGGATAATGATATAGATAAAAAAACTTATGATGAAAAAAAGAAAACACTATCAACTGAAAAAATACAATTAGAAGAGT
This sequence comes from uncultured Candidatus Peribacteria bacterium, assembly GCA_964470525.1. Classification (GTDB taxonomy): domain Bacteria; phylum Patescibacteriota; class Gracilibacteria; order BD1-5; family UBA6164; genus CAYYDE01. The sequence continues at coordinate 130,662 of CAYYDE010000005.1, read as the reverse complement.
CTTACAATGCAATTAAGCAATGAGATAACAATATTATAGAAATAATAGAAAATCTGTGCGAACTCGTAGAAAACCTGTCTGGTAGCTATAAAAATGGAAATGATGCAAAAAAATGAAAAATCATCAGAGCGATGCAGTGCGAACTCATTTTAAACAACAAAAAAGAGCTTGTTATCAAGGAAAACAAACTCTTTGAGATAATCAAATCTCTTAATTTTCAGGATTGGTACTCCCACGGAGAATCGAACTCCGATTTTAGCCTTGAGAAGGCCACGTCCTAACCGTTAGACGATGGGAGCATAATTTAAAAGCAACCTTTTCAAGTTGCTTTTAAGTTTTGAATTATCCAAGTTTTGCTTGAACTTCTTCTTTTGACATTCCATGAATATCAGAAGTTACTCACATTTGTCTTGCTGTACCATCAAGAATAAGCATAGCACCAGCTAAATCAACTGCATTTAAGTCAGGCATTTTTTGAGTGGCAATATCTTTGAGTTGATCAAAAGAAATGTGTCCAACTTTCTCTTTATGAGGAAGTTTAGAACCTGCTTTTAAGTTGATTTTATTCATAATCAAAACTCCAGCTGGTGGTTGTTTTACGATAAAATCAAAACTTCTATCTTCATAAACAGTAATGATAACTGGAAGTCTTACTCCCATTCTATCTTTTGTTTCGTCGTTAAATCTTTTTGTAAAGTCAACAATTGGTACTCCATGTTGTCCAAGTGCTGGTCATACAGGAGGTGCTGGATTTGCTTGTCATCCATTGATTTGAAGCTTAATATAAGCTTTTATTGCTTTTGCCATAATTATAATTTTTAGTAGTAAATGATTTGAAAATATATTTTAGATCTTGTATTGTTTTCGGGACAAACAAATGTAAAATATATTTTTATAAAGTCTTTAGAAGCGAAAGCATTGTATTGAGAAAAATGGAAAAATCAAATTTTTTTACTTTTTTCTTTTTAAAAATAAAACGGCTTTTATAAGCCGTTTTTATATTACACATAGGGAGGACTTGTTCTTTCAAGCCTCTCTATGAATACTTTCCTTGATTTTGGTATTTGTTTTTTTTTGTGTCTTCTACACTTCATATTTTTTCTCATAAGAATAATGAGGGCGAAAAGCACAATCATCAATATGACGGGAGACATACAAAGTACCTCATGTAGTATTGATTTTTCTCATTATATGTATTTTTTTGATTTGTAAAGAAAAAAGAGCTTTTGCTCTTTTTATCTGTTTGGATTGGTAGAAACAATTTGTTCTTCATAATAACTTGCTATAACTTGGATTCCCACATGTTCAGATCCAGCAAAGAAAAGTCCTTGTCATACAGCAGAATTGAGCAAAATATATTTTTCTTGATCGGTAATTTTAAAAATATTTTGCAACGCATCAATAGAAGCAGGAGATTGTTTGAGAAGTAATTGAATAGAAGAGTTTGTTACAATAGGTTTTCCATATCCACTTCCAAGAAAATCCTCAACATCTTGCGTGATAGTTGTCACTCAAAGATTGTATTTTCTGGCTCTTTTTACGAGACCAAATAAAAATTTTGCACTATCATCGTGTTGCATAATATTCCAAGCTTCATCAATCACCAGCAACCTTTTTTTATTTGAACTTCTTACTTTATTCCAAATATGATTCAAAATGATATACATCGCTGTTGGTCTCAAAATATCATCTAAATCTCTTACAGAAAATACTTGAAGTCCATCTTGCAAGTCAATATTGGTTTGTTGGTTGAAAATTCCTGAAAAAATTCATGTAGTATATTTTTCTAAACGTCTGGTGAGATCTTCTCATCCAGCCATCGTTTCGATGACTTCATAGAGATCTTGCATCGTTGGAATTTCTTTTCCTTCTACATTATCATCTTCAAGTGTTATTCATTTGAGATTGTACGTTGTAATAATGGCTTTTTCCATAATACTTTCGTCTTGTGATGACATTTTTCCAAGCATCAAATTCATCAGTCACAACAGACTAATAATAGCATCACGAAGAAGATCTCAAGGTCTGACATCTTTGTCTTTCAATGCGAGAGGAAGTTCAAAAGGATTGATTCTTTTATTTGAATTGAGTGAGACATCAAGATAACTTCCTCAAACAGTATCAACAAGTGCTCTGTATTCGTTTTCTGGATCAATAACAATCACATCAATTCCCATCATTAAACTTCTCAAAATCTCAAGTTTTACCGCAAAAGATTTTCATCCTCAAGATTTAGCAAATACACACATATTTGCATTTTCAGATTTAAATCTATCGTAGAGAATCAGAGAATTATTATGCGTATTTACTCCATATAAAATTCCATCATCATGGCTCAAAGTTGAGCTTGAGAAAGGAAAAGTCGTAGAAAGTCATCCAGTTGAAATATTTCTGTATACTCCAAGTTCATCACGACAAAATGGTCCAGTTGAAATAAAACCTTGTTCTGATCTGAGAAATGATTGTTTTTGTAATACGTTTCTTCCTGCTAAAATAGTTTCAATATCTTTTCAAATTTTTTGTAGTTTTTCTTCTGTTTCAGCGTAAATCGTGATATAAAGTCCAAAATGAAAATATTTTTCTTGTCAACGAGTGAGTTTTTCTCTCAACTCCTCAACATCTTGAATTTGAGCATTGAGTCAAGGATCATTTACCAAACCTTTATCTGCATTCATACTTCTTTCAGAATTGAGTTGTGTAAGTCTTTTTCTGAGATATTTTTGGATATACGCACTTTCAATCGGGTACACATACAAACTCATATCAAACTTTGTATCCCAGTTAATAATTGGAGAAAGCCAATTTCATTCTAAAAAATTTGGATACGCGTATACAAAAAAAGTTTTTACAAATACATTGTTAATTCTGAGTTTATCAGGCATCACTTTCATGAAAGCAGGTGCAATTTGATCTTTTACATATGCAAGAGCTTCTTTATATTCTTTTTCAGCTGCGAGTATTGCTTTATCTTCTTCTTTTGAGGATTTCTTGGTAGGAGAAGCTATTTCTGTGTCTGAAGATTTTTTGTCGAGAGAAATAGTTTCAATTTTTTGAGGGATTTGAGATACGAGATTTGAAGAAAGAGATGCATCAAATTCTCGAGCATCTCCAGTATATCTCATTTTTATTAAAGATGTGAGTTTTTCATTTGTACTCATATATTTGTATTTATTAAATAATGTATCAAGATTACCAATTCCATTCTGTAATAAAGTCTGAATGAATCGTATCTGGAGAAATATCATTGTCTATTGTCTCATCACCTCTGTAATGAAGAACAACTAATGTAATATCATCATATTGTTTGTGTTTGTATCACATAAATTTTGAAAGTTCAATCGTGATATTTGTAAAGACACTTCCAGCAGATTTAAAATTGTTACTTCCAGCATTTGGAGCATTTTCAATAGCTTGTTTGAGCCTTTCTTCTCCAAACATTTGTTCATTTCCATCTTTTTTATTTTGGTTAATTGCTTCGGTTATTCCATCTGTATAGAGCACAACAATATCGTTTTTTTCAAATTGAATTTCTTGTTCTTTGAGAATACTGTGAATATTTTTTGTCATTCCTAAAGCCATTCATCCAGATTTTACTAAGAAACATTTTTTCAGTTTGTGTTTATAAATGATCAAGTATTCGTGTCATGCTCCAGTCATAAATAATCTTTTTTCTGCTTCATTCCATCGAACCATCAATAAAGTCATGAGAATATTTGATTTAATACGTGGTTTGAGGATTTCATTGGTATAGGAAAGAATTTGATTTCATGATTTAAAAATTTTACTAAATCCACTCACGAGAGCATTTACCATTACCATTACGAATCATGCACCAACTCAGTGCCCAGTTGCATCTCAAACATAAATATAATAATTGTCTCATTGGTGAATGATGTCATAACTATCTCATCCGATTTCTCATGCTGGAATAGATTTTGCAATAATATCAAGAGATGGAATATGTTCTAATTTTTTATTGAGGAGTTTTTCTTGGAGTTCTGTTGCAAGTTGAACTTCTCATTTTATGGCTTTTCCAGATACGAATTCTTCTTTGATATTTTTGAGTGAATTTAATATGATATCAAAAAAATCAAAAATTCTTTTTACATTCGGATTGAGAGAAGAAGTTTTTATTTTAATATTTTTATCTTTATTTTCTCAAATCATAAAATTATTGATATGATTATTGAGTTCTCGTAGTGGTTTTGAATAGTTGTTTTGGATGAGAGAAAGAATGATTACAGCTTCCACAAAAAAAACTCCTATTATATAATACAGAGGTATTTCTTCAATCGGAATATGGTTTTGTTTTAATAGAACAATAGCAGCAATGTTCGTAGCGATAACGATAATGATAATACTTTGTACAGCAATATCAAAGAAATTTTTATTTTTCATTGTGTTCCAAGGCAATTAAGTTAATGTGAGATATTTACATCATTATAGCACAAAAATCGTTTTTTTGCAAAAAATAAATGAAAAATATTTTTTCATGAGAAAAAAATGTTTTTGCTCTTTGTGTCTTTGCGTTTTCTGAGTTTTTGACATATTTTTATTAGTAAGTTTGAAAAAGAACTTTCATCTGAATATAATTGATACAACTTTTATTTGTGTTTTAGGGGAGAGAAACAAAAATTTTCTCTACTTTAAAGCAAATATTATGTATACATAAATTGAACATTATTTTTTAATTATAATACAAAACAATGAGTATCGAAAACACGATTACAGCAATTGATATATGAAGTTCTCTCATTCGAACTGTTATTGGAACTTTTGATGCAAATGATGGAGGACAGCTTCATATTTTGTGAGTTGGACTTTCTCAATCAAATGCTATGAGAAAATGAAATATTCTTGACATGGAGGAATTTAAGGCAAATCTTGATAAATCTTTAGAGGAAGCTGAAAAAATGGCTGGAGAACAAGTTTCATGAGCGTTTATTTCATTTAATTCTTCATCATTTGATGTTATTGATAATAAATGAATTATTGCAATTTCTGGCACGCAAATTGAACCAGCTGATATAGAAAGAGTTTTAGATATGGCAAAAAATGGTGTTCAACTTCCAAATAGAGATGTATTAAAAGTTATTCCAGATTACTTTGTTGTTGATTTAGAAGAATGAATTAAATCTCCTGTTGGTATGAGTGCAAGAAAACTTGAAGTACGTGCAAATATTTTTTCTATTGGAAGTAATATTTATAACAATATTATTAAAGCAGTAGAAGATGTTTGAATTGAAGTATATGATGTTTTTCCAAATCTTATTAGTGCTCCTGCATGAGTTTTGACAAAAAGACAACAAGAACTTTGAGTCGTATGTGTTGATATTGGAGCTTCAACAACAGGAATTACTGTATATGAAGAGGGAAGTTTAAAATTTTCAAAAATTATCCCAATTGGTGGAGAAAGTGTTACCAATGATATAGCGCTTTGACTGAGAACTTCTATTGATACTGCTGAAAAATTAAAAATTGAATATGCAGAGCTTGGATTGGATAAAATTCCTGATTTTAAAGATTCTGAAATTGATCTTACAAAAATTTCAAAATGAGAAGAAAATATGATTTCACAGTTGTATTTATCAAAAATTGTTCAAGCTCGTTATGAAGAAATCTTGTTTTTTGTAAGAGAAGAACTCAGAAAAATTGGAAGAGATGGAATGTTGCCAGAATGAGCTGTGCTTGTATGAGCATGATCAAAAATGAGAGGACTAGTTGATCTTTCAAAAGAGGTATTGCGTCTTCCAGTTGTGGTTGGAGTCCCAAGAGAAAACGATCTTATTGCAGATACTTCTGTATGTGATCCATCGTTTTCAAGTGTACTTTGAACAATATTTCTTGCAAATAAATACAGAGATGCAAGGTCAAAAATTTCTTTTGATTTTGGAAGTATTTTTGGATCGATTACAAAAGTATTTAAAAAACTTCTTCCGTAGAAAAAATATTACTTATTAAATCCTTATATGAATAATTCTTATAATATGTTAAAAAAAGATGATAAATTAAAAAGACTTCTCTCTGGAACTCCTCAATCAGGACCTGAAGAAATTAGAGTAGGAAGTTATATTTCTCCAGTTGCAAATATTAAAGTTGTTTGAGTTGGATGAGGTTGAAATAATGCAGTGAATAGAATGATACAAGCATCTCTTGATGGAGTTGAATTTTTAGCAGTAAATACTGATTCTCAAGCATTGTATTCTTCTCTTGCTGAGAAAAAAATCAATATAGGAAGAGCAACAACTGGTGGACTTTGAGCTGGAGCAAATCCTGATATGTGAAAAAAAGCTGCTGAAGAATCATCAGAAGAAATAAAAGCAGCACTTGAATGAGCTGATATGGTATTTATTACTTGTGGTTTAGGATGAGGGACAGGTTCATGAGCTGCTCCTGTAGTTGCTGAAATTGCAAAATGACTTGGAGCATTAACAGTATGAGTAGTCACAAAACCATTTGCATTTGAATGACAATCAAGATCAAGTAAAGCACTTGATGCATATAACAATTTAAAAGAAAAAGTGGATACACTTATTACTATTCCAAATGATAGAATTTTAACTATTATTGATAAAAAAACTCCACTCCTTGATGCTTTCTCAATTGTTGATGAAGTGCTGAGAGAATGAGTTCAATGAGTTTCAGATTTGATCACTCAACCATGACTTATCAATGTAGACTTTGCAGATGTGAAATCAGTTATGAAAAATGCAGGTTCGGCACTTATGGGAATTGGATATGGTTCTGGTGAAAATAGAGCAGTAGAAGCTGCAAGAAGTGCAATTGATTCACCTCTCTTAGAGCTTTCAATTGCTGGAGCAAAATGACTTTTGTTTAACATTACTGGAGGAACAGATTTAAGTATGTTTGAAGTAGATGAAGCAGCAAAAATTATTACAGAATCAGTTGATCGTGATGCAAATATTATTTTTGGTACGACTATCAATGAAGATTATACTGGAGAATTAAAAATTACAGTTGTTGCAACTGGATTTGATGAAGATACAAATAAAAACTTCACTCCAACAAGTTCATCAAAAATGTCTCCTTTTGGAAGAAAAATAGTTGATACAAAACCAGCATTTCAATGAACAGGTTTTTCTCAAGCTACTCCTTTGGCAAAACCAGTAGAATCTACTGGAGATGATTTGGATGTGCCAGCATTTTTAAGAAAAAAAATATAATGTTTTTATAAAAATACTTCAAAGTATCTTAATATTTTGAAGTATTTTTTGACTTTTTCTCCAAGCATATTATAATCTCTATAATAATTATAAATAAAAAGTTATGAAAAAAATTTTGATCTTTATAGGAATGTTTTTGTGTTGCTGTCAATTTTTATTGATAGATATTTCTTTTGGTTTTGATTGGGGAAGACATGAAGCAGAAGTTATTTATTGTAGAGATGGTCAAAATTGTTGATTGGAAAAATGAATATGAATGGTAAAAGATGGAATTGATGGAATTGAGACAAAAGTTCCTGCTTCTGTGTATATTCAAAGGATTATAGTGTATCTTATGACTTTTATTACGATTATTGCAGTGATTTATATCATTTATGCAGGATTTCGTATTTTGATTGGAGCAGGTGATGATGAAGCACAGACGAATGCAAAAAAAATTATTATATCAGTATTTTTATGAATTGCTCTTATGTGGCTTTCTTATGTAATAGTTGATTTTATGATGTGAGTACTTTCATCCGGATCTCCTACTACAAATTAAATAAAATCTATTGAATGAAATATCTATACCAAGATAAAGGAGTGAAAAAACTCCTTTATTTTTTGCTTTTTTAAAATAAATATGATAACATATGAGAGTATTTTATTATTAAATTGATAATTATGGCTACAAATAATGATGTGAAGTCTGAAAAACCAAATAAAAATATACAGATTTCATTCCTTTTATTTATTATACTTTTTGTTATTACAATAGGATTATATTTTTATAACGGAATACTTTGAAAAAAAGTTGAAGGAACAAGAAATGATATATCACAACAAACACTTCAAATCAATCATTTAAAACAAGATAGAAAAATTGATTTGTATACTTTAGTTTCAAGTAATGGAGCAGTATTAGAAAAATATAAAAAACTTTCAAATATTCCTACCTACATAAATAATTTAAAAACTTTAGAAAGCAATTATAGAACAAAAATTACAGGATTTTCTTATAATTCTTGAAAAATTGTTTCAAAAGTGCTTGTGAACAGTGATGCTACTTGAGCTGCTTTTGTGAAAACAAAAAATTTCTTGGAATATTTTAGAAAACAGGATGAAGATATTTTTCTTCTTGATTTTGTAAATGCATTTCAATGACAAAATGAAATTTCATTTCAAGCACAATTTGAGTTAAAATAATTTTAATTTTTTAATATATTTTTATGAATACTACAACAAGAAATACTTTGCTTACTTATTTATTTCTTTTCCTTACTGTTTTTTTGGTATTATTTTTTACAAAAAATATTTACATGCAAACAGTTGAAAATAAAAATACTCTTGCAAGTGTGCAACAAGATTTAGCACAAAAAAAAGCTGAATATGAATCTCTTTCTCAAATGAAACAAGATCTTGATGGAGGAAAATATGATGAATATAATTTAGATAAATATTTGATCAATTTTTCAGAAGATGAACTTTCAAGCTATTTTTATAATTATGCTGCAACAAATCTTGGAAAAGTACAAATCAATAACATTACACTTGATGCTGGGAAAATCAACGATTTTGGTTTTATGGAAGGGACAATTCAACTTTCAGTTGTATTTGCAACAGAGCTTGATATGTTAAATATGTTTGCTGTCTTACTAGAAAATGATACGTATAACTTTTTTATTCACAATTTTGACTATCCATTTGGAGAAATTACTGGTCCATTTATGGTAGATATTCCTTTAAAAGTTCTTTATAAATAATTCACACATTATGAAAAATAATGAAAATCAAAATATACTTGAAACAAATTTTTATCTTTTTAAAAAGGTATCTTTGCTTGATAAATTTAACTTTTATGAATATTTATCAATTATGCTCGATGGGTGAGTAACTATTACTTCTGCCTTATCAAGTGTAAATTCAAAAATTGAAAATCAATACTTTAAAGAAAAGATTGCAGAAATGAGTGTATTTCTTTCAAGTTGAGATTCACTTCATAAAGCGATGAGAAAATTGCCAGAAGTATTTAATCAATCAGAAACTTCTATTATAGAAGCATGAGAAAAATCATGAACACTTGTACAATCACTTGCTTCTTTAGCCCTTGAGTTGAAAAAACTTCATGAATTAAAAGCAACTATTAAAACGGCATTAACCTATCCAATCATTATTATTTTATTTTTATTGATTGCTGTGGTAATTGTTATGACATATGTTATTCCAGCATTGATTCCTCTTATTGAGGATGCTGGTGCAGAAAAACCTTTTGCAACTGTTGCTCTGATTGCAACAAGTAATTTTGTTGTACAAAATTTTGCACTTTTGATTGTGTTTGTCTGAGCAGTGATTTTTTGAATATTTGCATATTCAAAAAGTGAGGCAGGAAGAAAAATGTTTGATGAATTATTTTTATCTTTTCCACTCATCGGAAGAGTTTATAAAAATTATATTATTGCTTCAACTTCTTCAATTTTATGAAGTTTGATGAATTCATGAGTGCCAATTATCAAAGCATTACAACTTGTTGGACAAGCATCAAATAATGTAATCTATGAAAGATTATACGCTGATGTGGCACTGAGAGTTTCTGAATGAAAAAAATTAGTTGAATCAATTATTGAAGTAGATCCTCAAGCAATATATTTTCCATCTGATTTTTTACAACTTCTCTCAGTAGGGGAAAAAACAGCAACTGTTGGAAATGTCTGTAAAAAATTAAATGAATCATATACAAGGGAAGTAAATTATTCTCTTACAAATTTAACAAAATGGATTGAACCACTTGCAATTTTAATTGCATGAGTTTTTGTACTTTGGTTTGCATTTGCTATTTTTGGATCGATTTTACAGTTAACACAAACAGTAGGGTAATTTTTTAATATTTCTTTTTTCTTTTTTATGAAAACAACAAATGCTTGATTTACTTTAGTAGAATTGATAGTTGTACTCACGATTATATTTATCATGGTAACTATGACATTTGCAAATTACAATCATTATCAAAATATTGCAAAAGTGAAATTTGCTGCAAAAGAAGTTTCTTTAAGTATTTCAGAATCTAGAAATACAGCCATTGCTTGATATCAAAAAGAAAATATCAATCAAAAAATATGAGTATATTTTGCATCAGGATCATCTATTATTGAATATTTTAGTGTTGATTATAATTCTGGAATTATTTTTGGAACTTCGTCTAAAATGAAGGAAAAACGACTTCCAGAAGGAGTGAAAATTATTTCTGATGATGCGTTTATTGTTTTTTCATCTTTATTTTGAACAGGAATTGTCTATGATAAAAATCTCAATGTAAAAAGTACTACTTGAGCACTTGTACAACTGAGATATCAAAATTCTGATTCAGAATTATTACATAGAACAGTACAATATCACGTGTGAACAAATACGATAGATTACTAATAATTTTAATTTTATTATTATGCAAAAAGAAAATAAATGATTCTCTATTATTGAAGTGTTGATTTGAATAATGATTTTTTCACTTGGATTGGTATCGGTGTATATGCTTATAGCATCTGCTATGAAGATGAATGAATATTCTAAAAATTCAATTATTGCTTCTCATTTAGCGAGAGAATGACTTGAAATTGTTAGAAATATTCGTGATAATAATTATGAAACACTTCATAATTGGAATAAATTTCCATGAAATGATGTGTTGGAAACATTCCAAACAGGGGCATATTATACAGTTGAAAATCAATGAAATTTTCTCACCAAGATTGATGATTTTGCACAATGAAAACAATATTTAGCTTCAAAAATGCAAGACTATCAATTGTATCTTACTCCTGAAAATGAATATACATATAATGCTTCAGAAAATAATACAAAAACATATTTATATCGTTTTATATATTTTGATGATGTAAAGAATAATAATGGAGATATACAGGAAAATGCTCTCCATCTAAAGTCAAAAGTGATTTGGTACAAAAATGGATATCATAGTGTTGAACTTGATACTATCTTGACCCATTTCCAAAGGGATTAGTTTATTTGTTGTCTTTTTTTTATGGAATATTCAAAAAATGGTTTTACCTTGATAGAGTTGTTAGTAGCTCTGAGTATTTTATCTATTATTATGGTTTCTGTATTTACTATTTTCTTTTTGTCAAATCAGATCAATAGTAAAACAGATATTTCTCGTACGCTTCAGGAAAATGTAAAACATGTTGTTGAAACAATTGCGGAAGATATTAGAAAAAATAATATAAAATGAGTAGTGAGTGGTATTGATATTGGATGATGTTCAAATACTTCAGGATCTCTTGAAAAAGGAGATAAAATATGTATTGGAAGTGAATATTATCTTGCAATTCAAAATGGAAATCAATATATTCGTGTGAGTGAGGATATAACGAAATGTCAGGATTATGATGTTGCTTGTGTTCTTGTAAAAGATTGACAAGCTCTTTCAAATTCATGGGTAGAGTTTGAACAACTTCAATTTACTCTGATAAAAGGAAAACCTGATAAAGTTCAAATCAACTTTACTCTTCGTCCTTCTGGAAAAAAATGAGTAAAAAGAGAGTTGATTCAAGAAAATACTCTCATCTTTCAAACAACACTTTCAAAAAGAATCTATTAATTTACTATTTATCATAATAATATGAAAACTTCAAATCAATGATATTCTATTATTCTTGCAGTTTTGATGGTTGGGTTTATGCTGGTCCTTACGCATTGAGTACTTGCTTTGGTTATTGGTGAAGCAAAAGATTCAAAAGCTATGGAAAATTATCTCAAAGCATATGCAGGAGCTGAGTGAGCTTTGGAGCTTGGGATGATGGAAGCAAAACAAAAGAATTATTGAGTAAAAACATCAAATATGGCTTTTAAATCAGCACTTCATACATATGGAGGAAATAATAAAGATGTGTCAATTCAGTATGAAATAGATGGAATTTCTCGTTCTATGAGTGGAATTACACTGGCTTCATGAGATTTTGCAATTATTCCACTTTTTTCTCATAATGGAAAAGTAACGCAACCAAGATTTATTGTCAACCAAACTCCAGAACAAATGGTTTGGAATATTCTTTCTACAACTTCTGGAATTGTTTGAACAGGAAATTTTGATAAAACAACAAATGGAACTCAAAAACGTTTGGTGTGATGAGCAACTTCATTGACGCAGATTTCGGTAGAAAATTTTCTTCAAAACAATGAGCAAAATTATTTAATTCTTCAAAATACTTCAAATACCTCTCTAAATTATAGTGTGAGTTCTGATAAAGTTGCAGAATATTTTACATTGAATCATGTGAAAATCATTGGATCTGCGGAGGTTGCAGGGTATAAACAAAATATTTTTGTAGATATTGATGTAGAAAAATACTTGAATTTACTCAAATATTCTGTTTTTTCACCACATTAAAAAATGGCTTTTATAAGCCATTTTTTAAAAAAAATATTCTGTTAAGTGGCTTTGTAAAGCAAGAATTTATAAAAAAAATTTGCATTTTATTTTAAACTTGCTATTATACACTTGTTTATTTATTAATAAATCGTTTTATGAAAAAACAAGATTTTATTAAAGCAGTTGCTGCTGCTGCTGGTTTGAGCCAAGATGCTGTTTCTAAAGCATTAAACTCTATGGTTGATGTAATTACTTCTGAATTACAAGCTGGAAGAGATGTAAATATTACTGGTTTTGGTGCTTTTAAAGTATCAAAAAGAGCTGCTAGAAATGGTGTTAACCCAAGAACTAGACAAAAAATTTCTATTCCTGCTATGAAAACTCCTGTATTTAGAGCTGGAAAAACTTTGAAAGAATCTATTAGATAGTCAAAAATATAAAAAACCTACGAAAGTAGGTTTTTTTATTTGATTTTTTTTCAAAAAAACAGTATAATGTATACTAAGAAAGAAGATATTGTGAAACATATATTTATAGTGAATCTTTCTTTTGTATCTTTTAATATTTCTGAAGAAATGCAGGAGGTCTTTATAGATGAGGTTTCACCAGAAGAAATTCTCTCAGATACATTTATTACATCTCTTTTTCATGAAAACGAAGTAAAAATTACTTTTTTGTTTCGTTCTTATTTTACAAATACAAAAATTTTGAGAGAACTCATTACAAAGCTTTTTGCTTGTGTTTGAGTCTCTGTTTTGTGGCAAAATAGATTTATGTTGATTATTGATGAACTCAATAATAATGCTATTGAATACGGATCACAAGAGTGAGATCTCAATAAAATGCGTGTTGTTATTTTGAAAAAAGAACAAGATTTTGATATTTCTATCGAAGTAGAAGATTCTGGAAACTGAAAAGCTGCAAAAAATTCTCAACAAATGATGGAAATTCAGGAACAAAAACTACAAAAATGATTTGAAGATTATCATTCGATTCGTGGAAGATGACTTTTTTTAATTATTCATAAATTAGTAGATCAATTATATTTTCAAGATGCTGATGACGCAGGGCTTATTGTTTGAGTTCAAAAACATATTTCTGCATCATAAAAAAACTCGTTTATAAACGAGTTTTTTTTATTCATAGAGAAATGTAAGATTTTGCTTGCACTGAAACTCTGTTTCAGTCGTACAATACATAATTCTTTCATTGATACGTAAATCAATATACACAAAAGGATGTTTAATTTTTTGAGCATATTCTTTGTAAAAAACATTGAGTTTTTGAATCTGTACACTTGGATCTTGGTTGAGATGAAATAGTATTAAACCATTATTGGTTGAAATATGAAGCTCTCTTTCTTTTTTAAAATATTTTGCTCATAAAAACTCAAGAGATGAGAAATCATTTTGTATTGCTGATACAATATGAGAAATATTTGCAATAATATTTTCATCAAAATATTTCTTATAATCAATGATTCAAAAATTATCAAGTCCTACAATTTCTAATTCTCCTAAAGAGGAATCTCTTAATTTTGGTATCAATGTACCATTTTTCGTGATAATATATCATTTTTCTTCAAATTGAAATTGAAAAATATTTTCATGAGACGAAACAGTAATTTTCATATTACTTGGAAGTATTTTTTTGATTTGAATCGCTTTTATGTTTGGTTGATGAGAAAATAAATTTCTACGAAGGTCTTCCTTTTTTATGAGTAAAATTGGCTGAAAACGAAAATTATCTATAGATTTGTTTGCAAGATCAATATTTACATTTTCATCAAGACGGATAATATCAATAGTTTTCAGAGAAAAATAATGGGTAAACATCATCACATATACCGTCGAAACTATTAAAAAAACTCCAATAATAAGGTAGTAAATATAATACCTCTTCATGCTTTTTTCTTCATTTTGAAATTCTAATTTCGTTTTGAAAAAATGAAATGCAGAAGTTCTTGTGGATTGAAAACGAGAAGTTTTTTCATCTTTGAAATATATTTTTGATTTTTCACTTCTGACTTTTTTTCTATATTTATAGTGACGGATTTTTTTGTAATATTGTTTTAAAAGATCAATAATTTGGTTCATTTGTCTTTCAAATAAAGGATAAATTAAGAAAGTTCTTCTGGAATTTCAAGAGCATTTATTTTGGAAATAATTCTACTTTCATCTTCCATGCTTGTGTCATAACGAAAACGAATAATTGGAGTTTTTCTCAGAATAATTTTATCACGCAATTCTTCTTTGATTTCTTGAGCATATTTTGCAAGTGTTTTACACAAAACTTCTTGATTTTTGATAGAACTGACAAATACATCAATATATGACATATCGGGAGCGAGACGGGTCATATTTACTGTAATGAGTCAATAATCTTGTTGAACTTCAAGAGTGAGAACATGAATTTTTTCTGAAATAATTTCTTGAATACGAGCATCCATTTTGTTTTGTCTTTGTTGTTTCATATAATTTGTATGGAAAAATAAAATAATTTGATTCTATTGTATAGAAGACTTTTTATTTGACAAATTTAAATTTTAAATACAATGAAGACACTTTATTACTAACTTCGTAAGGGGGTAGAAAATTATGATATACGCTGTAAGAAATGAGTGAGAAACAAATGAAAAACTTGTTTTAAGATACAAAAAAATGTTTTTCCAATCAAGAATTGCAAATAAACTTAAAACTGAAAGATACGCTTATAGAGACGTGTCAAAAAGAAAATTAAGAGAAAAAGCAATTATTAGAACAACATACAGAGAATTGAATAACAAAGTATACTTTTAGTTTCATCAAAAAAATCTTATCAAATTTGATAAGATTTTTTTGATATCAAAATTTTTTTTGTATAATGAAAAAAATACTTGTAATTCCCACTTTATGTTTAAAAAAATTGTTTGACTTGGATTTTCTACTACCTGAAAAAATGCTCGTGAAGTCGAGAGTTATATTGATTCGCTTGTTGAGGGATGAGCAACAGAGTTTTTTACTGGGTACAATCCTATATATTGGAGCGAAAAATTCGGATATGAAGTGAGCCCAAATGGGAGATTTGCAGAACACGAACAAATCACAGATCTCGAAACTCTCAGAGAAATCGTGAAGTGTGTGCACAAACACGGACTTGAATTATTTATCAATCTCAATGCGTGGTACTATACTGATGTAACATTTCCATATATTCAAAAAATGGTGGATGAATTTATAGAAGTCGGAGTGGATGGAATGATTTGTGGGAATATTACTATTTTGGAATATCTCAAAGAAATGAATTATTCTGGAAAAATAAATATTTCTACTATTTTGGCATTGTATAACACTGAAAGTATCAAATTTTTCTTAGAAAATTATAATGTGAATAAAATTATTCTGAGTCGTGAAGTCACACTCAAAGAAATAGAAAAACTCGTAACTGGATTTCCTGAGACAAAATTTGAAGTATTTTGAGAAGGGGATTTTTGTCGTTATAATAATGGATTGTGCTTTGCTGAACACAAATACTGAGCACGTGATATTTGTACGGTGGTCGTAAATGATCTGATTTTCAAGAAAAAGTTTCGCGCTGATTTCAAAAAAATAATTCTTGATAGTTCTCTTTGAGATCTTGATAAAATAGGTTTTTTTGATGATAATTTTCAAGATGTTTTTGAAAAAATTGGAGATATTCTCTCCAACTTAGAGCTCTGATTTGGTGAAAAAGGTTTTTTGATTCAAGAACTCCAAAAAATTTACAAAATCACGCAATCAAGAATAGATCTCTTTTTTGATGCATTAGAATCTCCAAACAGTGAAAAAAATAAAAAAATTCTTACGTATTTTAAAGGGCTCAAATATCTCAATTCTGAGTGAATTGCTGACTTTGACGAACTTAAAAATGAACTCGAAAAAAACATAAATTCTGGAATGAAAGCTTTTTATGAAAGTGTAAAAAACATAGGAATCCCGAAGCTCAAAGCTCTTGAAACAGCACTTTTTTATGCAAAATCAGAAAATTTGAATCTGTATAGTTATCTCTTTTTTTCAAAATTTCCAAACATTGAAACCGTAAAATTTCCAACACGCTGAAGAAACTACAACGAAAAACTCAAAATGATTGAAGAAGTCGTGACTTCCGGGAAAATTCCAGATGAAGCAATTCACAAAAGAGTGAGTCCTGAGAGAACGCATTATGATCTCACGTATTTATTTGGAGAGAAATTGTGGTTTCGTAAGATGATGAACGAGATGAAATAAAATAATTTTTTGATTATGCAAATAGATTTTTATGTTGATGTGATAGACAATTTTTGAGATATGGGATTTGCGTATCACATAGCTCAGAGATTGGTGGAGAGAAAACCTGAAGTAAAAATCAGGTTTTTTTCGCATGATAAAAATCTTTTTGACCAAATTTCACAAAATGATGTTTCAACAAATATTACCTATTTTGATGAATCAGAAAAATATTCTTTGGCGTCATCAAGGATAATATATAATTTTTTTGATAAAAAACTTGATGAGAAGTATCTCAAGAGTTTTGATTTTGAAATCCAAATCTACAACTTCACATATTTCATGATGCACAAGTGATGTCAGAACCTCCATAATACGAGCTATACGACGCACAATCTTACTATTCGACATCTTGTACCATCTTTGCTTTTTGACACTTTCTGAGTCGTAATTCCTGAACAAAAAAATATTTTTTCTCGAGACGAGATTGCGAATAAATACAATATTTCTCAAGAAAATATTTCTAAAAAATGGGTTGGAGTGTTTTGTTATGGAGAAACATTTTCAAAAATAGAGAAAGAGTTTGAAACGTTTGATGACACACTCTTTTTTATCTTTGATGAGAGAAATAGAAGTCATGCAAAAAATGCTCTTAATATGCCGTTTTTACCGATGCAGGAGTATTATGATCTGATGCAGAGCTTTGACGCAAATATCGTGAGAGGGGAGAATACTCTGGTGGCTGGGGTGATGACACAAAAACCGTTTCTTTGGGATATTTATAAAGAAAATAATGGGCAACACAGCTACAAAATAGACGAATTTGGAGCGTTTTTACGCAAAGAATTTTCTCTTTCAGGAGAGTATAGCGAGATGTTTAAAGAGTTTAATCTGTGAGATACAAGTAAGAGTTTTGCATCATTTCTTCGCTGAGATTTTTGAGGAATTTTCTCTCAAGTGAGTGAGTATGTGCAAGAAAATTGTGATCTGCTAGAAAAGCTTGAAAAAGAGATTTTTGAGAAATAAAAAAGACCAAAATTTTTAATTTTGGTCTTTTTTATTCCAAACTTGCAAAAATCTACTTTTTCCATAAACTAAAAAAGCCAAAAAACTGTAAATACTATAACCTTAAAAAAGAATATTAAGGAGGAAACTATCTTTCCTCTCCTTTTATGCTTTTTTAAGGTATTTAGGTTTTTTGGCAATATAATCAGGTCGATAGTTTCCTCCTTTTTATATTGTCAAAAAATCTATTTTTTAAGAGCTAATTTTAGCTTGTTTTTTGGTAACAATTTATTTTGTTACCTTTTTTATTATGGAAAAAAAAATTTCAAACAAAAACCTTCGTAAAGCAAACAAAGCAAAAAACGATGAGTTTTATACTCCACTTTCAGAAATCGAAAAAGAACTCTGACACTATAAACATCACTTTGCAGGAAAAACTATTTTTTGTAATTGTGATGATCCAGAAGAAAGTAATTTTTGGAATTATTTTGCTCTCAACTTTGAACATTTAGGACTCAAAAAACTTATAGCAACGCATTATGATACTGAAAAATCTTCTTATAAACTTGAGCTTATCAGAGATCTAAATCATGATGGAAAAATCAATAAACTTGATACTCTCAAAACTCCTCTTTTCGAAAATTGAGATTTCAGAAGTGAAGAGTGCGTGGAAATATTAAAAGACGCAGATATAGTTGTCACCAATCCACCGTTTTCACTATTTCGAGAATATGTTGCACAACTTTTTGAATACGATAAAAAATTTATCATCATCGGAAATAATAATGCAATCACGTATAAAGAAATTTTTAGACTCATAAAAGATGATAAAATTTGGCTCTGATACAACGCAAACAAAACTATGGAATTTCGCTTATGAGATCATTATGAAAAATGGAATCGTATGGATGAAAACGGGAAAAAATACGGAAAAGTTCCATCAATAAGTTGGTTTACCAATCTCGAAATCCAAAAAAGGCACGAAGATTTGATTCTCTATAAAACATATAATGAGCAAGAATACCCAAAATATGAGAATTACAACGCAATAAATATTGATAAAGTAAAAGATATTCCTGTGGATTATACAGGGGAAATGTGAGTTCCAATAACATTTTTAAATAATTATAATCCTGATCAATTCAAAATTATTTGATTATGAATTTCAAGCTCATGAATAGAAATTTGAGTCAAACCATACACTCCAGAACACAAAAAATTTAGAAAAGAAATTCAAAAGAGAGCAGCAGTTGACTGAGATTTATACATGATAAAAAATGAAATTGTTGAAGTTCCATACGCTCGCATAATCATCAAAAACAAAAAACTTTAATTCCTAAAAACCTCACCATGAAAATCCACCTCAAAGAAATCTCCATCAGAGAACTTACAAAAAACTACAAAAACAACCAAGAAGAATGAGTCACCGGATACGATTGACTCCTCAACATCCGTCCAAAATACCAAAGAGAATTCGTCTACAAAGACTCCCAACGCGACGCAGTCATCCAAACCGTTCGCAAAAACTTCCCACTCAACGTGATGTACTGGGTAAAAAACGCAGACCAAAGCTATGAAGTGCTCGATGGTCAACAAAGAAGTATTAGTATTTGTGAATATGTGGATGGGAAATTTTCTATCGACTACCAATACTTTCACAACCTCACAGACACCGAACAAAACCAAATCCTTGACTACAAACTTATGGTGTATTTTTGTGAATGAAGCGACAAAGAAAAACTTGATTGGTTCAAAACGATTAATATCGCGGGAGAAAAACTTACTCCTCAAGAGCTCAGAAACGCTATCTATACCGGTACGTGGCTCACAGACGCAAAACGATATTTTTCAAAAACTTCTTGCCCCGCATACAACATCGCAAACGACTATTTGACAGGTTCAAGCATTCGTCAAGAATACCTAGAAACCGCACTTGACTGGATCAGCGAGGGAAATATTGAAAGCTATATGGCAAAACACCAACACGATGAAAATGCAAGTGAATTATGGCAGTATTTTCAAAGTGTGATTTCTTGGGTAAAAATAATTTTTCCGAATTATAGAAGAGAAATGAAATGAGTCGATTTTTGACTTTTGTATAATGAAGCAAAAAATGTACCTTTTGATTCTAAAAAATTAGAAATAGAAATCCAAAACCTTATGCAAGACGAAGATGTCACGAAAAAATCTTGAATTTATTCATATCTCATTACTGGAAAAGAAAAATATCTCAGTATCAGAGCGTTTACAGATAAACAAAAAAGGGAAGCATACGAAAGACAAAAAGGAATTTGTATCGCGTGTCAAAAACATTTTGAAATTTCAGAAATGGAGGCCGACCATATCACTCCTTGGAGTAAGGGAGGAAAAACGATTGCATCAAACTGCCAGATGCTGTGTAAAAATTGTAATAGAGTGAAAAGTGGGAAATAAAAATTAAAAAAATAAAGATGAATTCATCTTTATTTTTTTAATTTTTTACACAGTAGAGTAAAGCTACATATGGTTGCATATTATCTGGTGCCGTTCATCCACCACTTACTCCTCCTGTAATTGTTCCAGCATGTAGAGGAATATTAGGAGCAGTGCTTCCATCTCAATATATTCTAGCAGCTGAAACTCCAGTTGAATCTCCTGCTGCTAATGTAGATCAATTTGTAGGGATAAAATTAGCTGCATTAGCATTAGAAACATTTAAAGTCAAGTTCATTGCAAGATTGATAGCAGGAGCACTTTTATCTCATCAAATATCTCAAAGAGTAGTATTACTTCCAGCTCCATTTCCAACTCAAATAATTGTTCTTCAAACAGCATCATTATAAGCAGACCATGAACTTGGACAAGCTGATAAATTAAATGCCATAACAGCTCCAGAAGGAATTCCAGATTGTACAGTTGCTACAAGTTCATTCCATTTTTGATAATCAAGTTTATCTCAAGGAGAAGCTGTTAATCCATTCCAAGCTTGGATAGATAAAGTAGTAAGTCCAACTATTAAAACAGTTGAGAGTAAATATTTACTTAGGTTTTGTTTTTTTATATTAAGCATAGTAAAAATATTAAAAAATAAATTTTTATAAAGAACATTCTCAAAATACACTTCCAGAAGTATTTCATTCTCAAAAAATACAATCCTCTCATGGATTATGATTCTCTTCCTCATCTTCTATAAAGTTTCATTCATACTTTTCTCAAAAGATAGTTTTTCAAATCGTATTGAGTGTATGTCAGAGAGAGGAATAGAGTTCTTTATTTTCTTCAAATTCTGAAGTAGTTTGAGGGATAGTTACTCAGGTGACACTCAAAGAAGGTTTTCCAGTTACGAGTTGTAAAACTTTTTGAGAGTCAGAGTTTTGTATAGATATAGTTCTATCTACTCAGTAGGGAAGATTATTAGAATTATTTGCAACAAAGAATACATTTCCAGTTAAGATAACAGTTCATGTATTGCTAAAAATCAGAGAAGGAATATTGTAAATAGTATTATTTTTCAGAAGGAGTCATTTATAATTTCCATTCACTTTTGCTTTATAACTAGAATTTGCATAGCTCATTTGGGAAATACTATATGAAATATTATTTTCTAAAGTAGTAGCTACTTGATAATATTTCTGATCGTAACTTGTCCCATATATATAATTACTGTTTGCTATTGGATCGAGAGGAACAGTATTCATATTGATAGCTGGTGCAATAGTATTATTTATAAATCCAACATAGTTGAGTACTATTTCTTCTCCATTATTTTGATAGACTCAAGTACCATATATATTGTCTGGAATAGGGTAATTATTTGTTTTTATTTGATAGAGATCAAGTCATTTTTGGATATTGGATAAAGTGGTTATTCTATTTCCATCTCTGGCATTTCAAGAATAGTTTTTAAAAGATATAAATGCTATTGTTGATAAAATGCTAAGAATAGTAATAACGATAATAAGTTCAACCAAGGTAAAACCTCTCGTTTTACCGAAAAGAGTTTTGCAAAACTCTTTTTTCTGTATTTTTTGTTTGGTCATTATTGCTAAAAAAATGTTATAAAATAAAACTATATTAATGATAGCATATATTAAAAGTAAGTCAATAAAAAAAGTGTTCTAAATATCTTTTTTTATAAGTGTTTATAGTATGGTTCAAATTACAATAAAATAAACAAAAAAACCTCTCATTTCTGAGAGGTTTTTTCATAGGGAAGAGATTATTTCGCTCTTTCCATGTATTCATACGTTTCAGTATTCACAATAATATCTTCACCAGCTTCAATAAATCCAGGAACTTTTAAAGTGAGACCAGTATTTGTAACAGCATCTTTTGTGATTTTTCCATCAGCTGTGTTTCCTTTTACTCATGGATCACACTCAGCAATAGTGAGTTTCACATTTGTTGGAAGTACAAGCCCGATAAATTTTCCTTCGTATTGTTGAATATCTACATTCATACCTTCGATAAGAAAATATTTCATATCTCCAATTGTTTCATCATCGAGTTCGATTTGTTCGTATGTTGTTTGGCTCATAAAAGCATATACTCAACCTGCTTCATAGAGATAATCAAATCTTGATCTATCAAGAGTGACATCTTCCATTTTGTCTTCACCATTGAAAGTTCTGTCAGTTGTTCCTCCTGATAAAAGATTTTTTAATCTCATTTTAATAGTAGTAGAACCTCTTCCAGCTCTATGGTATTCGTATTTTGTAACGAACATAAGTTCTCCATCAATTTTTAAAACCGTACCTGGTTTTGATTCAAAAGCTGTTTTCATAGTTTTTTATTATTAGAAAATACATCGAAAAACAAGAGCCCTTTTCAAAGTTGGACTCTTTATTTTGGAATTACCCTTTTTTAATTTCTTTCATTTTTAACACTTCGTGTTTTTTTGTTACTTTGTTATACTTTCTAAGAGTAAGTTTTTCTCCTGGACCAAAATTCTTTTTGTTGATATTAGTAATATGTACTAAGTTTCCAGTTTCTTCAGAGTAAAAACCAACAAATGTTCTTTTCCCTTTTGCCATAATAAAATAATTATAAATAAATACTGAGAGATTATATAGATTTTTTTGAAAATACAAATTTATTTTGCATTTTCTTATATTTTCATGATGTCTTCTTCTTTTTTCTTTGTCATTTCATCAATTTTTTTATTTGCATCATCCACCAATTTTTGTAAATCTGATTCATATGATTTTACATCATCTTCGGTGATGGTTTTTTCATCTTTTGCTTTTTTGATATCTTTGAGACTCTCTTGTCTCGCATTTCTCACAGAAACTTTTGCATCTTCTGAAAGTTTTTTTGCAATTTTTGCAAGATCTTTTCTTCTTTCTTCTGTAAGAGCTGGGACTTTTATCATCACGCTATCAGCCATAGATTGAGGATTGAGACCAGTTCCAGCATCAGTAATTGCTTTTGCAATTGCATGAATTTGACTTCTATCCCAAGGTTGAATAGAAAGAGTTTGTGAATCCATCAAGTTCACAGAAGCAACATTTTTAAGAGGTTGAAGACTTCCATAACTCTCGACTCTTATATCTTCTACCATGGCAGGATTTGCTCTTCCTGCTTGAAGTTTTGAGAATTCTCATTCAAGATGAGAAAGAGATTTTTTAATTCAGTCACTGGTTTTTTCTAACATAAAATAATGTATTAAATAATATTAAAGTTCCTCTTTTTCGTTTTTTTTTGTTGTGTTTTGTTCAAGAGGGAGTTTCAGTATTTCAAGAGTATTTTAGAAAACTCACCTAAAATCACTTATAGTATAAAAAAATATTTTGAAATTTCAAGCTTGTTTTTTTCTTTTTTTTTTTTATAGTAATGAAAAGAAAATTATTTTTTGAAATATATGATATGAAAATATTAGAAGTAAATAAAATCTCAAAACAACTTGGAAACAACCAAGTGCTTCAAGAAGTGCATTTTGAAGTATTAGAATGAGAAATTTATGGATTTTTATGACCAAATGGAGCAGGAAAAACCACTACTATGAAAGCTATTATGGGACTTTTAGTGCCAGATAGTGGAAGTATTTCGGTATTTGGATGAGCAGGTTTATGAGTGGAAGCAAAGAAAAAAATCTGATTTATGCCAGAAAATACGTATCTCTATAAATATTTAACCGGAAGAGAATTTTTACAATTCAATGGAAGTTTTTTTTGACTGAAATGAGCAGATTGAGATCAAAGAGTTGAATTTTTGCTGCAAAAAGTATGACTTCAACATGCTGGAGATACCTATCTTCATGCATATTCAAAATGAATGCTTCAAAGAATCGGTTTAGCTCAATCCATTATTAACAAACCAAAACTTTTATTTCTTGATGAACCGATGTCAGGATTGGATCCAATTGGGAGAAAACTGATTAAAGATTTACTCGTAGAACTCAGAGATGAAGGAACAACAATTTTTTTTAACACTCATATTTTGGCTGATGTAGAAAGTATTTGTGATAAATTTAGTATTATTCATAAATGAAAAATTGTAGTTGAATCTATGAAAATCAAAGATTTAAAAAAACCATTAGAAGAATTTTTTATTGAAAAAGTAAGTGGGTAAAAAAGGCAAAAACATTATTTGCCTTTTTTCTTTGCAAAATCGTTTTTATGCATATAATTGCTCTAATTTTGTAAATAAATGATGAAATATTTGAGTGAAAAAATATTTTTTATTGAAATATTTTATTGTTTTTTGCAAAAGATTTATTTTATTAAATATTTTGTATGATTTGATTATCAGATAAAAATGCTGTACAGATTCAACCATTGAAACAAACATTTTCAGTTGGTGGAAAAAACATTACTTTTGAAGCAGGAAAATTTGGACTTCTTGCAGATGGAGCAGTGACTTTGAGTGATGAATATGGAAATGTACTTTTTGTAACAGCTGGAGTAAAACAATCTGGAGTAAATGAAAAAGCAGACTTTTTTCCTTTGGTTGTGGATTATGTGGAAAAGTTTTATGCAACAGGAAAAATTGGTGGAAATAGATTTATGAAAAGGGAAGGAAGACCAAGCGAAGCTTCAGTTTTGACTTCAAGACTTATTGATAGACCAATTCGTCCAATGTTTCCGAAATGATTTATTAACGATACACAAATTATTGCAACAGCACTTTCTTCATCAAATGAATCAGATTTGGGATTTTATGGAATTACTGGAGCTTCTTTGGCTCTTTTGATGTCTGGAGCACCTTTTGAAGGACCAGTTGCATGAGTAAGAATTGTGGGAGATGATGCATGAAATTTTGTATTTGATCCAACGTTTGAACAAGAACAAACAGCAAAAATCAATCTCCTTGTAGCAGGAACTTCTGATGCTATTACTATGGTAGAATCAAGTGCAAAACAAGTTTCGACTGAAATCATGATGAAAGCTCTTGAGTTTGCTTTTGGAATTATTAAAGAAATGTGTCAGGCACAAAATGAGTTTATGACAGCATATAAAAAACAATTTGGTATTCCTGAAGTACAATGTTTTTTCAATCTTCCTGATGAAAGTGTGTATGAGAGAGTTGAAGCATTTTTAAGTGATGAAAAACTTGAAGTGCTTTATGGACTTTGAAAAAAAGAATTTCAATATGCTCTTGATACACTTGAATCACAAGTAAAAGAACATTTTTGAATCAATGAAGAAAATATGGAGACATTTGATTTTGATGTGAGTTCTCTTGGAGAAATGGTGTATAAGAGAGTAAAAAAAGGAATGAGAAAAAATATTTTAGAAAACGAAAAAAGACTTGATTTAAGAAAACTTGATGAAGTGAGACCATTGAAATGTGAAACAGGACTGCTTCCAAGGGTTCATGGATCAGGATTATTTCAAAGAGGAATGACTCAAATTTTATCAGTTACCACTCTTGGATGACCAGATGATATTCAAATTATTGATGACATGTTTGAAGAAACTACGAGAAGATATATTCATCACTATAATTTTCCTCCATTTTCTGTGGGAGAAGTGAGAATGCTCAGAGGAGTTGGGAGAAGAGAAGTATGACATGGAAAACTTGCTGAACGTGCTTTAGAAGCTGTTTTACCAAGTGAAACAGAGTTTCCATATATGATGAGAGTCGTTTCAGAAACATTTACTTGTAATGGGTCAAGTTCTATGGCTGCAGTTTGTGGATCAACTCTTTCTCTTATGCAAGCATGAGTTCCCATTTCAGCACCAGTTGCGTGAATTGCAATGGGAATGATTTATGATGAGACAACTGGAAATTATAAAATACTTTCAGATATTCAAGCACAAGAAGATTTCTTATGAGATATGGATTTTAAAGTAACAATGACTCCTACTGGAATTACGGCAATGCAACTTGATGTAAAAATTCAATGACTTTCATTTGAAGTATTTGAAAAAGCCTTCAAACAAGCTCGCAATTCTATTGATACTATTTTAGCAGAAATGCTCAAAGTTCAACCAAATGTTGCTCCAAATCTTTCTCCGTATGCACCACTGATTATGAATGTATTTGTACCAGTGGAAAAAATTAGAGAAGTAATTGGAAAATGAGGAGAAAATGTTCAAAGAATGGAAAAAGAATACAGTGTGAAAATCTCAATTGCAGAAGACGGAAATACAACTGTTACTGCAAAAGATCAGATTGGATGAAGCAAAGCTGTTGCAGAAATAGCAGCAATGGTTTGGGAACCAGAAGTTGGATATAAAGGAATTGGAAAAGTAGTAAAAATTATTGATGGAACTGGTGCAATTGTCGAATTTAATGGAAAATCTGGAATGATTCATATCTCAAAACTGGCTGCTACTCGTGTCGTAAATATTACAGATATTGTCAAAGAATGAGAAGAAGTAGAGTTTGAAGTTATTGAAGTAAACAAAGAAAAATGAAGAATTGGACTCAAAAGAAAATTTGATCCACTTCCAACTCCACCAAAAGTTGAAGAAGTGAAAGTTGAAGAAAAAAAAGAAGCGTAAGCTTCTTTTTTTGATTTTATAATGAATAAAAAATAAAAGAAGAAATTTTATAAAATTTCTTCTTTTATTTTTTCCAAAGCGTAGAAAAAATGTTTCAAGTTGAGTTTTGCTTTTCTGAGATCTTTATATTTACTCAGAAGTCTAAAAATTTCGAGATTGAGACGACCATCTTCATCTAAAACATCGCTTCAAAATTGTTGTTGAAAGTATATTGCGTTTGTTTCTTGATGGTTTTGTGCGGCAGATTTGAGAGGTATGATGATAGAATGAATTCCAAAAAAATACAGTTCCCAAAGTGTCGTCGCTCCAGCTCTTGTGAGAGCAATATCAGTTGTTTCATAGATTTTTCCAAGCTCTTCTTGAGAGAGAAAATCATAGAGTTTTACATTTCAAAATTTTTCAAAATCTTCACGAAAATGGAGATTTTTTTCTCATAAAATAATGGTAAAATCTATATCAATGAGATTGTTGAGAATACTTTTGAGATTTTCAAAAATGGTTGTTGAACCTTGACTTCCAGCGATGACAAGCACTTCAAGTCTTTCATTTTCTTCTGATATTTGTTCTTTATTTACATTTCCTAAAAGTTCAGGATTGAGAATTTGTCCAACGAGAAAATATTTTTTATTGTCAATTTTTTCATTTTCAAAAGAATAAAATACTTTTGTTGCTAACTTTGATATAATCGTATTTGCAAGACCTCATGTCGTGTCTGATTCATGAATGTATATTTTTTTTCTGAGTAAAAATCAGGCAATACATAAAGGAAGTCAAACATATCAACCTTTTGAAAAAATGATGTCAATATCATATTTTAAAATGTAATATATTCACCAAATAATTCATGAAATATTTTTTGTTGGTTCATAAAAATTTCTCCAATCAAAATAACGTCTAATCTTTCATGATGGAATATGCTCAAAAGCAATGTGATTTTGTTCAGCCACTTCAGCTTCTAATCCATCTTGGTCTCCAAACCAGATAAAATCTAAATCTTTTTGATGTTTCAGAAAATTATAGAGTGCCAACAAAGGAAAAATATGTCATCCTGTTCATCCAGCAGTAAGTGCAATTTTTTTCATACAAAAACGGGTAAATTATAATTTGAAATATCATGCAATTTTTAATATACATTGATTTGTTTTTTTCAATATATACATATTTTGAGATTTGTAAATACAAAATGCACTTCAAATTCATACCAAACTTCCAACAATGATATCAAAAGGCCAATGAAGTCATCCAGCAATCCTTGAAAGAAGCATAAATATAAAAAATGGAGTAATGATGATTGCAAATTTTCTAAAACCAAATAACCACAATCCAGCGAGAAATCATAAAGCCACACTTGCATGATCACTTGGAAAAGAAGCATCAGGAATATGTTCTAAAATCAATCTATTTGCATTTTCAATACTTGTTTCAGGACGATCTATACTTACAAATTGTTGAATGAAGATACTTACAAGAATAGCAAGACACATTGAGTAAAATATGAACAAAAGATGCTGTTTTTGTTGAGGATCTTTTTTAAAATTATAATAAATCCAAGCTCCAACTAAAAAGAGAGGAATGATAAATATCGGCATATCTGCCATATAGAAAATCAGATTTGCTAAAATTTCATTCTCGGTAAAACTATTGAAAAATTCAAGACCAGGAATATTTATTTCACGATGAAGAGTTTCAAAAAACATCATATTTTTTTTAAAATTAAAGACTATTTTTTATATTTTTTAAATGCAATAAAGCTTCCTATAAGAATTGCAATAATTATTAAAGAAACAATAGGACGAGCCAAAAACCAAGCAACGGCAATTGTTGTTCCAGCAACAGCAATTGTTGCTAAAAGAGCTAAAAGTGCAACTCAAACTTGAGCAATTCTTCCTATCATAGGGACAATACTTCAAAGTGTTGGAAGAATTGAAAGAAAGAGGTTAAATCATAAGAACATAAGTAATGTCAATCCTCATCTCCAAATCCAAGTAGTCAATGTATTTTCATCTTTCATTGATTGAAATATTTCTTGAGAAGACACATTTCCATATCTTACTTCAGTAATATCTTGTCAGTTTTTTAATAAGAAAATATCAAGGAGTGTATCATCTCTTTGTCCTCCAAGAATACTGAGTGTACTATCAATTGGAAGATAAGAATATGAAATTTGAAGATCTCAGATCTCAGGATTATTTATATCATTCCCAATAAAAATCATATTTTCAACCAAACTTCCTGTGTGTAAAAGATTTTGATATTCTGATGCTAATTTCAATGATTCAGGAGTTGGAAATCTATGTTGTAGACTTTCAGAAACTCCAAAGTTTCCAAGTTGGATATTTTGCGCGTATTGTCTTTGAGATTCAAAAGCCCAATTTTTAGGGTTTTGATAGGTTTGAGCTTGATTAAAATCACTTGAATCTATAGGAAACGCAGACCATTCTTTACTATATGTGTAGGTTGTTGTTTCTGTTTGACTTCATCCAAGATGTTCTTCTGTTTGTGTTTGAGCAGTTTCTTTCCATTGATACATTCTTACTGTTCTATCAAGTACTACAGCATCAGTATTAAATTGAAAATCAGACTCAGTAATGCTTGAACTTTGAACTTTTCATTTTGTATAAATATAAGTATTATTATTTTCAGAAGAAGGATTTGCAACGTCTATTTCAGTTACAATTTTTTCTCATTCAATAATTGCTTTACTTCTTTCAACAGCACGAAATTCATTTGCAGCAAGAAAATAAATTGAAACAAATACAAGAATTGGTCATACAATTATTCCAATAAGAGCAGATTTAATTTTTTCTCATAAGCTCACTTTTTTTACTTCTTGGTAATTCATAATATAAAAATTTAAAGATTAAAATATTTTTTAAAGAAATTCAGCAATAAAACCTTGGTATTCTTTATGGGTTTTATCTATATCTTCGCTTGTACAATATGTAAATTCATCTTGTTCAGGATTATAATCAGGCATACAAGATGTATCAAATAATTCTGTGTAATTCATCGATAAATCAATTACTTTCCAATAATGACGTACTTCATGAGAATAATAATATCATAAAAGACAACTTTCGTTTTTTCTGAGTAAATCATAATAGATTATTTCAAGATCATATTGTGCATATTCAGCTTGAATTTGAGAAAAATCCAAAAACTCTTGCACACAACTTTGATCAACATTTCAAACAATCATTGCATCAACTCATGAAGCATCTTGTTTGTTTGGTAATATTTCATTTTCTTTCTCAATATTTTGTATACTACAACTTGTGAGAGAGAATAAAAATATTAAAAAAAACAGACATCGATTTTTCATATATTTTGTGTTGTTAAAAAGATAAACTCAAGGCAATTATATAAATTTATGAAAAAACTCAAAAATAAATTTGAAAAATAAAATATATAGGGTAAAATGTGATTAAGGAATCTGATTTTTTCTTGTTTTTAAAGCAGATATATCCTATTGTAACAAGACACATTCTCTCTTTTTTTGTTGAAGGAGAATTATTTTTTTTAAAATGTAATTTATTTATTTTGTTTACCCATTTGCTATGACTGTAGTACCACGCGTGAAATGAATGCAAGATATTTTACCACCAGCACATAAATATCATACTTTTTTAAAAAAAGTTTTTAGGCATGAATTAAGAAAAAATTGATTTAAAAGAATTACCACTCCATTATTGGAAAATAAAGCACTTTTTTATTCTGCTTTATGAGAAGCAACAGATGTGATAGATCATCAATTGTATCGCTTAGCAGACCCAAAAGGAAAAAATATGATTTTAAAACCAGAGTCAACTATTCCAGTGATGAGATCATATTTAGAAAACGAATTATATGAAGCAGCACAACCAGTATTTTTGTATTATGTAGAACCACATTTTCGTTTTGAAAAACCAAAAAAATGAAGACTGAGACAATTTTTTCAAGTGTGAGCTGAAATTATTGGTGAAGCTGATCCGATTTTGGATGCACAACTTATTTTTATTTGATATAAAATTTTAAATAAATTATGACTTGAATGAGACTTTAAAATAAAAATTAACTCACTTTGAACACCAAAAGAAAGAATCAAATATATTGAAGAACTCAGAAGTTTTTATGAAAATAAAAAGCAATATCTCAGTGAAGAAGGACTCAAAAAATTAGAATCAGATCCTTTGAGATTATTTGATACAATTCATGAAGATGAAAAAATTCTTGCTCAATCTGCTCCAAAAATGCTTCAATATCTCAAAAAAGATTCTCGTCAACACTATGCAAAAGTAAAAGAATATCTTGATATTTTGGAAGTTCCATACGAAGAAGATACGACACTCGTGAGAAGTCTTGATTATTATAATCATACTGTTTGGGAATTTGTTGACACATCTGGAAGAACTCATGAAAGTTTTTGATGAGGAGGAAGATATGATGGATTGAGTCAAAAAATTGGATATGAAGAAAGTATCCCATGAGTTGGATTTGCTTTTGGTATGGAAAGACTTGCACAATCTCTTTATGAAAAAGGAATTATTTTGAGAGATAAAGATAAAATTGATTTGTATTTTATTCAACTTGGAGATGAAGCAAAAAAAGTGGTATTACCACTTTCTCTTGAAGCTCGTGAAGCATGAATCAATGTACTCGTTTCACTTTGAACTCCATCACTCAAGATTCAGATGAAAAAAGCAATGAAACTTGACGCACGTTATGTCGTGATGGTTGGGGTGATGGAAGCAAATTCTTGAGTCTATCAAGTCAGAGATATGCTTGAATGAACACAAGAAGAAGTAAATAAAGAAGATCTTATTGCTTATATTACTGATAAAATAGGGAATAACTCACTTGATTTTTATTGTCCAGCAAAAGATTTAATTGTAAAAGAATAAAAAAAAAGAAACTTTTAAGTTTCTTTTTTTAGTTGATATTAGTTTCCACCAAATAGACTTGGAGATTCCTGATAAGTATAAGTTCCACCTGTAACAGTACCACTGAAAGTAATTGTTTTAAGATCTGAAGAAATCCCTGTTACTTCACCTCCGTTGATCATATCACCAATTTTTACCAATCCAATACCACTCTCTAATGTAAGAGTTTCACCACCAGTGACTGTTCCAGATAAAGATCCAGATCTTGGAGAGTATGTTCCAGACGTGAAGTATTCACCTTTTTCTGCTGTATTTTCCATTTTAGCTCTTACTTGGTATACTCCTAAACCATCATATACTGCAATTTCATAATCACCTGCATATTTTGAATCAAGTCCTAATACATCAGTATTAAGAGCACCTGTTTGAGTTGTAGCAGAAGATCCTTGAATATTAGTTACAGTAGCATCTCCAGGAGTTCCTTTAATATAAGTAGCAAGAGGTGCTGAGCTTTTTGCTTCATTTGCAGCAATTACTTTTACAACATTTGCTATTTCACTTATTTTTGAAGTGTCTCTTGCATCTTTTGTGAAGCTTTGAAACGAAATAAATGCAATAGTTGCTAAAATAGCTAAAATCGTAATAACGATAATAAGTTCCACAAGAGTGAACCCTCTTTTATTTTGTGTATTTTTCATACTGTACAATAATAAGAAAATAAATTAAAATATGTTTCAAGAAAAAGTCAATACATCCTTAAAACATTATCATTATACATAAAAAAAAGAAAAAAGCAAAAAAAAGATATCTTTTTTTTGCTTTTTGTTAAAAATCTTTTTTCTACATCTTTTTCACGATTTCTCAAAGTTGGAAAAAAGGAAGTAAAATAGCTATAACAATCACTCATACCAGTATTCCAACCACAACTATTATAAATGGTTCCAACATCGTAGCGAGATTTCAAATATATCTTTTGAGTTCTCCAGAATAGTTTCTTCCTATTTTTTTCAGAGATTCAGAAAGAGTTCAGGTTTCTTCTCAAGTATTGACGATATAAGCGAATTCTTCTGGAAAAAGTTTGTTTAAATATACATTTGTTTCGTATTCCATATTGAGTCACAGAGATTTTGACATCGTAAGACCACTTTCGACTTCATTTTTTACACGAATAATTTCTTTTTTATAATGAATATTTGGCACAACTTGGCTTGCTGTCTTTAAACAATCAAGTAAGAGTACTCATGACTCCATCAAAAGTGTAAAAGAATTGATGAAATAAATAATATTTGATTGTCTTATAATATGTCCAAAAATAGGTATACGAATTGCAATCGCTCCAAAAAACAATTCTCCAACATAAGTTCTTTTTATCAGAGAAAAAAGTACACAAATTCATATAATTCCAATGAGTAAAAATCCCCATTCATTACGAATAAAATCTGAAATTGAAATCACAAAGCGAGTGAGTCAAGGGAGTTGAGTTCATGTTTGAGCAAAACTTTCTGTAACTCTTGGTATGATAAATACCATCATAAACGTTACCATACTCACAGTAAGAAACAACAAAATCACAGGATAAATGAGAGCTCATTTTACTTTTCCAGTAAGTTCAATATTTTCTAACATTTTTTTATCCATTTCATTCAAAATCTTTCATAAATTCCCAGTTTTTTCTCCTACTGCCACTAAAGCAATCAAAAGAGTATCAAATACCTTTGGATATTGCATCATACTTTCGCTTATAGAAATTCCATAATCAATATTGGTACGAATTTCAGTAGTTATTTTTTTGAGATATGGATTTTTGGTTTGTTTGACAAGGATATGAAGTGCTCATTTAATATCAATTCCAGAATTGATAAAAATAGAAAGTTTATTTACAAATTGCCAAAGCTCTTTTTTTGAGACACTATTAAAGATATTAATATCGATATTAATATCTTTTGATTTATTTTTTTTGTTTTTCAGTGCATGTTGTGAATTTTTGAGGAGTTCAACAAATTTTCTATTGTTGAAGTTTCCGTATGCGTCAAAAAATTTTTTTTGAAATACCACGAGCAAAACAAGTTAATAAATAATTTTATAAAGTCCCATCTTTAGTAATAATACTAGAACATTCATTGATAACAGTTTCATAATCTCATTTTCTATAAAGTTCAAAAAGTACATTATATTTGTCTTGAACTTTTTTTTCTTTTTGTTTTATTTTGAAAGCATTTTCGCTTTCTAATGCTTTTTTGAGATAAAAATTGATTTTTTTGTGAATATATCATTCTTTAATATAACGAATCGCATCTTGTTTGAGTTTTGGAATTTCTCATGTTTTGTAGAGAATATCAAGAGAACGAATAATATTTTTTATGGTATTTTCTTTTTTAATTCTTTCAATTTCTCATCTGATTTCTTCAAGAGTTCTTCCAACAGCTTTGATTTTTTTGGATTTCACAATTCATTCTTTTGCCAAGAGTTCTTCTACTTGCAGTTGATTTTGAATAATTTCTTTTTTTGTATCTCTTTTTAACAAGATAATACTCACATCATCATAATAATTATTTGATCCACCAGTAAATTTTTTGAGATCTTTGGTGAATTCTTCATAAATATCTTGTATTTCATAGGTTGGATTTTGTGCAAATTCAAGGAGTTTTTTTCCAACTCTATCAATAGTATACATTTCTCATTCAGTACTTCTGGCTTCAGTGAGACCATCACTATATGATATGAGAATATCTCCATCTTCCATTTTGAGTTCTTTTTTCTTGATAGAAGTGATATCTTTGATAATACGAATTCCAGCTGCTAATCATCCAGGAATGATTTTTTCTACTGTTCTTGTTTTTTTACGAAACAAAAATAATGGTTCGTGTCACATCCCGATAAATTCTAGATTGGAAATATTTTTTTTGGGGATATTAAAAAAAACAGAAGTGATAAAATTTCCACTTTTGAGTTCTTGTTTCAGAGAATTATTGACTTCAAATATAACTTTTTCAAAAGAAACTGATTGAATAATATTGCTGATTTGTTTGGTAAGTTGTGTAATAATAAAACCAGCACGAATTCCATGACCAGTTGCATCACCTATAAAAAAACGATATCCATTTTTTGTATCATAAAATCAAAGTGTATCTCAAGAAATCTTATCAGCTCAAACGATTTTTCCATAAAGTTCATATCCATTTATGTTATTTGAAGATATTTCTTTGGTGACTCATGAATGTATTAGTGCAAGTTTTGATTGCACTAACATATCATTTTTTTCATTTTGTTGTTCTAATAATAATTGGACTTCATTGAGCAGTTGTTTATCTTTGAGTTTTTTCTTGATATTTGAATAAAAATGAAGAGAATTTTTTATTTTTGCAAACCATGAATTTGTAGAAGACTCTTTGTTTCATAGATGTATATCATCTTGGATCTCTCAAATAAGTTGTTTCGCTTCAAGAAAAGCATTTTTTCTGATTTCATTTTCTTTTAATTGTTTGTTTTTTTCAATCAACTTATGGATTATTGCTTTTTCTTTGTTTACATAAGAAATAGCATTTACATCTGAATGATATTTTTCAAGATATTTATTCAGAAGCATGAGAGATTCTGTAAATTTTCATTCTGATTTGTTGGCTTTGAGTTGTTGTATAAGGTCTTGTTTTGCAATTTTTATTTTTTGTAATTTTATTTTTTGTTCATATTTGAGTTTATATTTATCTTTTTTTTCTTTGAGTGTATCAAGTTTGATGAGTTTTTCTTTGAATCTCGTGAGTTCTTCTTTTTTATTTTTTTCACTTACCGATTCGATGTAAATTTTAAAAGATTCATTTTCTTTTGATTTAATTTCTTGAATAGCAAGCTCTGCATTTTCGAATTCTTCCAACAAAATAAAGTCTTCAATAACTTTGATAGCTTTATTGAAGTTGTTGATTTCTTCGGTATTGATTTTTTTCTTTCTTTTCAAAAATCAGAACATATCTACTGATAAAAAACTAAACACTTTTCTCAAAAAAGAAGCACTTAAATGAGTTTCAAGGCTTCTTCAAGAGTAGTCTCCCCTCCAGATGCTTTGAGTAAAGCATCTTGTACAATAGTAATCATACCATTATTTTTTGCATTTTTTTCGATTTCACTTGCACTATCCATATTGAGAATACTTTTTTCCATGTAGTTTCCAAGTACCATGACTTCATGAACTCACATTCTTCCTATATATCCAGTATTTTTACATTTTTCACATCCAGCTCAAATAAAAAAATTCATTTTGTTAATTTCTTCTTCATCCATGATATCTTTCATAGCATTTTTTACTTTTTGTGCAATAGTTGCATCAATTGCATGAGGTTTTTTACATGCAGGACATATTTTTTTTACAAGTCTTTGAGAAATTACCATTTTCAGAGCACTTGCAATTAAAAACGGTTCAATTCACATATTTATAAGTCTTTGTACTGTTGCAGCTGCAGAATTGGTATGGATAGTTGAAAGTACCAAATGTCATGTAAGTGCAGCTTCAATACTTAAACTTGCTGTTTCTGTATCTCTGATTTCTCATACCATGATGATATCTGGATCTTGTCTGACAAGACTTCTGAGTCCTGATGCAAATGTATATCAGATTTCTGGTTTGATTTGAGATTGGTTTACAAAATCAATATTGTATTCTACCGGATCTTCTAGTGTAGAAATATTGTATTCAAGAGGATTGAAATTTTTGAGAATACTAAAAAGAGTAGTTGATTTTCATGAACCTGTTGGTCAAGCAACCAAGATAATTCCATATTTACTTGTAAGAACTTCTTTTACTTTATTGAGATTGATGTTGATCAATCCAAGCGTTTGAAGAGAAATATTTTGTCAGTCTTGTCTGAGTACTCTCATAACTACTTTTTCTCCATAAATAGTTGGAAGAGTTGAGGTTCTGATATCAATCAATTGTTTGAATTTTTCAGATTGATAGACAATTTTTCCGTCTTGTGGTTTTTTATTTTCATCTATTTTTAATTTTGCAAGTACTTTGAGACGAGTGATAATCGTTGAAACATGTTCTTTTGCAATTTTTTGACGAATTATAAAATCCCCATCTTTTCTGAAACGAATGAGGAGATAATCTTTGTTAGTTTCAATATGAATATCTGATACGTTTTCCTCAATGGCACTATCAAAAAGATCATTGATAAAATCAACAATATCAGGTATATCAGCTGTAATAGGTATTTGAGTAATATTCATAGCGTATATTTTAATTAGATTGATACTTAGATTTATATTTATCTATGAGATGTTGTTTTACTTCGTCACTGACAATATTATTTTTTTTCTCATTATTATCAATAAAAGTTGAGGTATTTGTATTGACATTTTGAGTTTCATTTGTTTGCAATACTTCTATTGCTCAAGAATTTGAAGATTCTTGAAGGTTGCCTGTAATAGAATTATTTCCATGAAAATATATTCCGAGTCATCAAAGACTCATAACACAGAGAGATAATCATGTTATAATATAAAGTTTTTTTGATTTTTTTGTTGGTTCATTATTGGATTGTGAAATATTCTCAGAAATAATAGGATCTTTTTTTTCTGGAGCAAGATTTTGGAGAGGAGTTTTTTGTATTTTTTGTTTTTTTTCTGAATCATATGAAGAAGTATAGTTTGAAAAAAGTTCTGATTTTTGGTGTGTTTTAAAAGATACTTCTGTGTCAGCATCTTGGATGAGAATAGTTTTTTCTTGAGTTTTTGTTTCATCTTTTGTTTCTTCTTGTTGAATTTCTGGGGAAACAATAATATTTTCAAGAGAAATTTTTTCTGAAGAAGAGTTTTGTATTTGTGTTTGTTCAGAGGAAACAGTATTATCAGAGAGAGGAGAAGTTTGTGAAGTATGAAATTGGACACTTTCGAGTGTGATTTTCATTTTTTTTGTTTCTGGAATATTTGGTATATCGGTTTTATTTTCTTCTCAAAGAGGTGATTGTGTTGTGTTGCTTGATTCTCATAAAGCGGATAAATTGAGTTTTACCATACAAATTTTATTAAGGAGTAATTTGTTTTATGATATCATATATTTTGTATGATGTCAAAAAAATCAAGAACTTTTAAATATTCTTGATCGTGTTGTATAATCCTTTTCGAATATCATGATTATGAAACTTTAAGATATTGCTTTGAATAATGATTCCATACGGCTTTTTGAGTGTTTCATAGGTTTTGAGTGTTTTTGGAAGAAAAATACTTTTGAGTACTATATTTATATATGTAAGCATTTTTGGTGTTTTGTTTCAAATATTTTTCTCAAAAATACAATATTTTTTATTCTCTTGAATTTGATCTTGATATTCTCAAAAATCTGCCCAAGTTTGACTAGATACAAATTTTTCATATGTTCAATTATAGTTCAAAATTGGTTTTAGATACACAATCCAAAAATAAAGATAGATATCATTTTTTACTGTAAAATCTGAAAAATTCATATGAGTTTCTTCACAAAAAAAACTTAAACAAAATCTTGCTTCATGATGTTTTGAGGTTTTTCTCACTCAAAAAAATTGAGTGAGAAAAGTGATAACAATTCTTACAAACCACATACTATTTTTTTTAGTAATAATAAAAAGATCAATATCACTTTCTTTCTTTCCAGCATTCATAGAAGTTGAATTTCCAACTCCAATAAATAAAATTCATGGAATTTTTGAGAAGAATTTTGTATATTTTTGGGTTTTTGTAAGATATTTTTCATCCCAATATCATGGAGAATCTTGGATATGAAAATATTTTTTAAAAGATATAAAATCTTGAGAAGAAAAGCTTTGCATATTAAATAAAATAATTAAGACTTATATATTCAAGTGGATAATTTATGTGAGATTGTATTTGTTGTTGCAGATTTTTAGATAATTCAGAACATCGTTTTGTTTCATTTCAGATTTTTACAAGAGGATTGATATATCTTTTTTTAATATGAGAGTTCACAAAAAAAATATTTTCTTTTGGTGGAGAGTTATGGACAGTAATGCTATCAATATTTGTGAAAAAATTCCACATAAATGCAACTTTTGAATTTGGATGTTTTCAAATTATGTCAATAATATCTTTTTCTTGAAGGAGAAATAAATCATCATACTGAACAAGATTTGTACTCATCATTTCTTTTAAAATTTCTGTGAGAAATGACATTGAAACATTATTTTTATGATTGGAATATGATTTCGAATCATTTTCTATTGAGAGGAATGCAAATTTTTCTGCAAGTGAAAAATTTGTAAACCCAAGTTCTTTTTGTCAGAATTCATTTGTTAAAACAGAAATATTTTGATAAATTTCTTGAATTTCATTGAGAGAAATATGTCATAAATTATATCATCAAGTCATGGTATACTCAAGTCTATCTGCTGCAAGTTGTGGGGAAGAATTATCTGCAATTGGATAGAGACTATAATCAATAATTTCATCAAAAGAAATTCAAAGTTTTTGGAGTTCTTGAGAAATAACGGGATCATTTTTGAGAATTTGTGAAGTTTTGTTTTCAGTAATATTTTGATGTAATTTATCTCACGCTAAAAAATCTCCAACATGGGAAAATACACTATTTGAGACATCATGAAAAAGTCAAGCAAGAGTTTGTTTTTTATCTTGAGTAAAATGCCAAATAATAAGAGCAACTCATAAACTATGATTCAAACGTGATTGATAAAATTTATATTTTATAAATTTTGTGTGTTCTACTCAACAAGTTGAAGAGATTCCATGAAGACGTTTTATACTTGGAGCTTCCAAAAAAGGGAACAAAAAATCAGGAATTTCTTTTGTATATATTTGAGTATGTTTAGGGAAAATATTCATACATTTATAATTATTTTTTTAATTTTCAATGTGGAGTTCATTCTTGAAATCCAGAAGGAGTTTGTACTCAAATAACTATTTTGTCATAAAAATCATCTAAATTTTTTGCTCATACATATGTTAGAGATGAACGCAATCCATTAGAAAATTTATCTACAATATCTCATACTGATTTCCGACCATCTTTGAGATAAATTTTTGAAGTAGAAATTCATTCTTGAAAGAGTGATTTTTGTGCTTGTTTGAAAGGGGAAAGAGCGTTGTTTCTGAGTCAAACTGCTTTTCCAGAAGCCATTCCATAACTTTGTTTATACATTTTTCATTCTGTATCATAAAAAATATCTCCTGTTGATTCAAACGTTCCAGATAAAATAGTTCAAAGCATTCAAAAACTTGCTCCTGCTCAAAGTGCAAGTGCGAGATCTCTTGGCTCTTTGATTCATCCATCAGCAATGACAAATTTTCCCATTTCTTTTGCAATTTTTGCACAATGATATATAGCGCTAAATTGAGGTCTTCCAACTCCTGTCATCATACGAGTTGTACACATAGCTCCAGGTCCAATTCCTACCTTGACTCCATCAGCTCCTGCTTCTAAAAGAGCTTTTGTTCATTCTTGTGTACAAACATTTCCTGCAATAAGAGTGAGATCATTTCAAAAATCTTTACGAAAAGTTTGAATCGCATCTATCATACTTTTTTGGTATCCATGAGCTGTATCAAGGATAAAGATGTCAACACCAGCTTCTACTAAAATTTTTGCTTTTTCTCAAAAAGAATTGATTCCAAGAGCAATGGCAACATTGAGTTTTCCATTTTTATCAAGAGTTGGGGTATATAAACTTGAACGCACAGAATTTTTTTTCGTAAAAATTCACACAAGTTTTCCTTGATGATCAATAATAGGAAGACTTGAAATACCGTGTTCTAACATGATATTGTACGCATCTTCTGGAGAGATAGTTTCTGGAGCAGTGATGAGAAATTTTTTGGAAATTTTTCCTAAAGGAGTGAATTGTTCGTATTTTTCTAAATCACTTGGGGTAAAAATACTAATAGGATGATTTTTTTCATCAATAACTACCACACATTTATGAGCTCTTTTATTGATAATAGAAAGAGCATCTCTCACATAATCGTCTGGTGTAAGAGTAAGAGGAGTATCAAATATCGTATGACGAGATTTAATATAGGAAACAATTTCTAACATTTTGGAAATTTCCATATCCTGAGGAAGTATTCAAATCCCTCAATAACGAGCCATAGTTTCAGCCATTCTTTTTCCAGTTACTGAGTTCATATTTGAAGAAATCAAAGGAAGAGTGAGTCACATTTTTGTTGCAGGATTTATAGTGACATCATGAATTCTTGATTTTCCATCAAAATATTGTTGAAAAATAAAAACATCTTCATACGTGAGTTCTTCATGCTCATAGAGAGGATTATTAAATTTCATAGGTTTCAATGTTAGAAATTAAACAACTTTCATTATAAAAATCACGCACAGTTTTGCAAATAAATAAAAAACTTTCTTTTTATAAGATTTTTTTTATAATTTTGCAAATAATATTCTTAATAAAAAAATATGAAATACCATTGTACTGGATGTGATTATATCTATGATGAGTTGAAATGAGAGCCAGAAGATGGAGTTGAAGCATTTACTTTTTTTGAAGATCTCCCAAGTGATTATTTTTGTCCATTTTGTGACACTCACAAAGATGATTTTGTGCTATTATCTCCAGAAATAAATATTCCTCTTGATATATATCATCTCACTCCAACAGAATCCGCGCATTTTCCAACATATAGTATTGAAAATGATCTTTTGACTTTTGAAGTAGAACATCAGAGTGATGAGGAACATTTTATTTATAAAATATCTCTTCATGATGCAGATGGAGATCTGATAGAAGAGAAAAAATTTCAATTTTGACAAGAAAATACATGAACTTTTGATATTGAATATCTTGATGAAATAGAGTTACGAGTGTATTGTAGTAAGGAATGAATTTTTAGTACTGGTGTAATTGAGGTGTAAAAAAACATTTGAGAAGATTCTCAAATGTTTTTTAGTAATTTTGATGATTATCAATGATATACACAATTAAGGTGTTTTCTTCAAATTTTCAAAAAGCTCGAAATTGTTTATTGATACGAAAACTCCATTCTCATTTTTCTTTTGGTTTATGGAGTTTGAAATCACTTTTTCCATAGATTCCAGCAAGCAGATAGGTTTTAGCTTTTTTATATTGTTTGACAAGTCATCTTGAAGCTAAAAAATCAAAGACTTCTTGGGTTTCATAAATATTTTCAATAATTTTCATACTTAAATATTAAGAAATTTTGTATTTTCCCCTATGCTATCATATGCTTTTTTGTGGGTTTCACTCATTTTTTCGTAATCGGTAAAAGATAAATCTGGAGAAATAAAATCGTCTCAGAGTGTTTTTGTGAGAAGTGTTTCAAAAGAAGTGTGGTTTGAAATACCAAATTTTTTTTGCATTTCTTCTGAAATATCGACTTGAATGATTGCCATAAGAAATAAAATTATGAATTATTTCTTTAATTATATATTTTTATTATTTTTTATCAAATTTATTTTTCTCTCTTGAAAAACATACTTTTTTTACTATAATATTTTTAATATTTACCTTTTAAAAAACAAAAAATGAACGATTTAGCTGAGCTTTTATTTCCTGAAATTACTCAAACTCCAGAAGATATTTTTAAAAAATATCCTGCAAGAGAAACATGAAAAAATGTCACAAGAATTGCTCCATCTCCAACAGGATTTTTGCATATTTGAGCTGTGTATTCAACTTTGGTTGATCAATTTGTTGCAAGTCGTAATAATGGAATTTTCTTTTTAAGAATTGAAGATACTGATCAAAAAAGAGAACTTGAGTGAGCTGCAAAAATGTATGTGAATATCTTAAAAAAAATCTGACTTGAATTTCAAGAATGACCGATTTGAGAAAATGGAGAAGATGTTTGAAATTATGGACCGTATACACAATCAAAAAGAGCAGATATTTATAAAGTGTTTATCAAAGATTGGATTAGACAAGCAAAAGCATATCCGTGTTTTATGAGTGAAGAAGAAATTACTGATGTGAGAGCTATTCAAGAAGCTTCAAAAGTACCAACAGGAATATATGGAGAATTTTCTCCTTGGAGAAATGCAACGTATGAGCAAGTACAAGAAGCAATAAATGCTTGAA
The DNA here is from genome assembly GCA_964470525.1 of uncultured Candidatus Peribacteria bacterium. Taxonomy (GTDB): domain Bacteria; phylum Patescibacteriota; class Gracilibacteria; order BD1-5; family UBA6164; genus CAYYDE01. The sequence continues at coordinate 88,054 of CAYYDE010000005.1, read as the reverse complement.
AAAAGTTTATTATTCGTTTTGCATCAAACGGAAGTATTCACCAAAAAATTGAAGTTGAAGATTTGATCAAAGGAAACATCACGATTGGAGAAAATTTTAATGATATTGTCATTATGAAAAGTGATGGAATTCCAACATATCATTTTGCACATTTGGTTGATGATCATCTGATGGGAACGACTCATGTTATCAGAGGAGATGAATGGTTTGCTTCATTACCACTTCATTTTCAACTTTTTGACACAATGGGATGGCAAAGACCACTCTATGCACATTATTGACCTTTGGTAAAAATTGAGGGAGAAGCGAAAAGAAAACTTTCAAAAAGAAAAGATCCAGAAGCTGATGTGAATTATTATTTTAGTGAATGATTTTTACCAATTGCAATTCTTGAGTTTTTGGCAAATTTGGCAAATGCTTGATTTGAAGAATGGAGAAAACAAAATCCTGAGAAACATTATTTAGAGTTTGATTTCAAACTTGAAAAAATGTCGTCTTCTGGTGCACTTGTTGATCTTCAAAAACTTACTTTTGTGAATTCAAATGTGATTAACACGTTGAGTTTGGAAAAATTATACGAAAAAATAGAACAATATTTACAAGAGTTTGACAAAGATTTTTATGAAAATATTTTTGTGAAAGCTAACAGAGAAAAAAATGAAAAAATTATTTCAGAACTTCAAAAAAGACTCACAAAACTCTCAGAATATAAATCTCTCACTACATTTTTTTATCAAGATTTTGAAGTTACACAAAAAATAGTTGATATGCTTGTGAATCCAAAAATGAAAATTGAAGATTTGCAAATGGCAAAAGCGTGATTGGAACTCACTTTAGAAATTCTCAAAAATAAAACAGAAGAATTTGAAAGTGTTGAGGAAGTAAAAAATATTTTTGTTGAAGAAATTGCAAAAGCTCAGATGAAAAATGGTCAAGTTTTGTGGCCAGTGAGAGTTGCTTTATCTGGAGAAGAATTTTCTCCATGAGCATTAGAGTTAATTTATCTCCTAAAAAAAGAAAAGTCAATACAAAGATTACAAAATATCTTGAATTTTCTTGGATAATATGGTACAATTTTTGTGAGTTTGAAATTATATTTTCTAAAGACAAAAAACATGAATTACCAAATGGTTAAATCGATTCTTGATTCTATTGTACAGAATTTTCGTTGTCAAGAATGTGAATCAACAGTAGAAGAAAAAAATCTTGAAATTACCTCAGCTGCTGGAACTACTTTATCACTTACAGTGCATTGTCCACAGTGTGGAAAACCCACTCTTGTTAAGGCAGAAGTAAATAGTATTGATCTTGGAAGTATTGCATCTGATGGAAGTAATTTATGAGAAATTAAAGAAAAATTGACTCAAAAATTATCACAAATCAGACAACATATTCAAATACCTTCGTGACCAAGTATACAAGAAAAAGAGATTGTTGATGTAAGGAAAAAACTTAAAAATAATAATATTTCTGCTTCTGATTTATTTGAAATGTAACAAAAAAAACTCTTCGAAAGAAGAGTTTTTTTGTTATTGCACTACAGCGGTTGGAAGTTTTGCTGTGTCTACATATCCTGTATTATGATATGTATTACGTTGTGCTTCTGATGCATACGTTACTGTTCCACTTCAAAGGGAATTTGTTTGATTTGTAAAAGCGTTTGATCATATTGTAGTTTCAGGATTGAGAATAATAATTGATGTAAGTCGAGTATTACGAAATGCATCTGCTCAAATAGAAGTTACAGAAGCTGGAATAGTAATTGAGGTCAAGCTATTTCCATTAAAAGCATTACTCCCTATACTTGTTACAGAGTTTGGAATGGTTAATGATGTCAGTAGACCACTCATAAAGGCATTATTCCCTATAGTTGTTACAGAGTTTCAAAGTTGTAAAGTAGCAAGTTGATAATTTCCATTAAAAGCACCATTCCCTATAGTTGTTACAGAGTCAGATATAATTACAGAACTTAATTTGTTTCATGAAAAGGCAGATAATCCAAGAGTTACAACACTATCTGGAAGTACAAGTGTTGTCAGCTCATTTCTATAAAATGCATTATTTCAAATAGAAGTTACAGAATCTGGAATAGTAACAGAAGTAAGTTTATTTTCATAAAAAATGTTATTTGGAAGAGAAGTAAGAGACTTTGAAAGAGAAACACTTGTAATTTTATTTGTATGAAAAGCACTAGTTCCAATACTTGTTACTGAGTCTGGAATTGTCACAGAAGTGAGTTGATTATTTAAAAAAGCCTCATTTCCAATACTTGTTACTGAGTCTGGAATTGTCACAGAAGTGAGTTGATTATTTGCAAATACAGAATTTCCAATACTTGTTACTGAGTTCGGTATGGTTACAGAAGTCAGTTGATTACTCAAAAAAGCAAGATCTCCAATACTTGTTACTGAGCTTGGAATTATCACAGAAGTGAGTCCTTTATTTATAAAACCCCCATTGATAGATGTGACATACCTTCAATTTATTTGACAAGGAATTACAACATCTTTCGGACCATCATTTGAATAGTTAGTAATAGCATCATTCATAAAAGTAAAATATTGACTATCAGTAGGATTTTCAGGACAATTGAGCGTTGGAAGTCAAGAAGTGTCTTCTCAAACTACAGCATATGGAAATTTTACTGTATCCACATATGTTGTAGTATGATAGGTATTTTTTTGAGTTTCAGATGCATAAGAAATAACTCACAGTCATGGAGAAAAAGTTTGACTTTGAAAAGCAGAATTTTCAATAATAGTATTTGGATTGAGAATTTTTACAGAAGTAATTTTATTTATAATAAAAGCACTTGTTTGGATCAATTCTACTGAACTTGGAATAATAACACTTGAGAGATCTTTTTGATAAAAAGCTTGTGTTCAAATAGCTGTTACACTTTTCCCATTTATACTTTCTGGAAGAACAAAATTTGTTGGAGGAGTTCATGCATACGTGAGTATTTTAATTCCAGATTCATAAGGTACGTATGCATATGGGGAAGTGTACCCATCATAATTTGTAAATGATGTTACTCCTCAAAAAGGAGTTGTTCATACGATAGAGGCTAATGTACTTGGAAGTGTTACAGAAGTGAGTTGATTTCCACTAAAGGCACTATTATTGATAGTAGTTACTCAATTTGGAATCACTACACTTGAAAGTTGATTATTTAAAAAAGCATTCGCTCATATAATAGTTACTGATGGGGGAATATTTATAGAAGTGATGTGGTTATCAGCAAAAGTGTTATTTGGTATAGCAGTAATTCCACTTGAGAGTGTTACAGAAGTGAGTTGATTAAAACGAAATATTCATATTCAATTAAGACCTGTTACTGAGTTTGGAATTTTAACAGAAGTAAGTTGATTGTTATTAAATGCTTGTGCTCAAATATTTATTACACTATTTGGAATAATAACACTTGTAAGTCATTTGTTCATAAAAGCACTTGCTCAAATAGTTGTTACACTCACACCTCCTATTTCACAAGGAATGATTACATCTTTCGGTCATTCATCTGAATATGCTGTAATAGTTCCATTACTAAAAGTAAAATATGAACTATCGGTTGGATTTTCAGGACAAAAACCATCATTATTTTCCTCTTGAGGAGGATTTGGATTTCCATTTGATGTTTGGGATTGAGGAAGAGGTTTTTTCTCAACAACATTTAAAAAATCTTCTGGTGTAGTGATTCAAAAATCTGCTAAATTTGAAAGAGTTTCAATGGCTATTAATTTTTCTTCTCTTGTTTTTGCTTCTTTTACTGAAGTAATATCAATGTTTGTGAGAGAACTTCCAGAACCATATATTTCTTTTACGGTTTGGCTTCACGGAATGTGATTTGTCGGAGTTGAACCAATTGCATAAGGAAGATTTTTATTTTTATCTACTACATAATACACTTGGTTTCAATCAAGTAAATTTGAAGTTGCTTCATCAAAATGAAACAATAAACTTGGAATATTTGCTACAAAAGTTTGATTTGCATGTTTGTATTGAATATATCATTTATAATTTCATATTACTCTTGCTTGAGGGTTTTTTGCATAGGCTGTATTTCAGAGAGATTTTTGAGCAATTGCACTTTCAAGAGTTGTTCCGATTTGGTATTCTGATTGGTCTAAGAGAACTCCATAACTATAAAGATCTTTTGTAAGAGGATCAGTTGGAATTTGAGAAAGTTTGAGGAGATGAGAAATATTTTCTCATATAACTCATTTTTGAGCTACTTCTACTTCATCAATTTCTCATGGAGTAATTTCTCCATCTGGGAGAGGATATTTTCCAGATCAGACATAGAAAATATCAAGTCCTATTTGTATCGTTTTGAGTGTAGTGATTTTGTTACTATCTCTAGAATTTCCTGTATAAGACTGAAAACTTACAAAGGAAATCGTTGCAAGTATCGCTAAAATAGTGATCACAATAATAAGTTCTACCAATGTAAAACCATATATATTTTTTATTTTATGTTTTTTCATAGAAAAAAGTTAAAGAAATAAAGCTTATATATCATAGGATATATTTTAATTATGTCAATAAAATTATATAAAATAAAAAAAGGACTTGTTTTATAATCCAAGTCCTTTTTTTATATTTTCGCTTACTTCTTCAATGGTTCATTGAGCATTGATTTCAATAAGATTTCATTCTTGTTTGTATCTTTCTATAATTGGAAGAGTTTTTTCGTAAAAGAGTTGAATTCTTATATTGATGGCATTTTCTTCATCATCACTTCTTTTTACGAGAGTATTTCCATTTTTTGGATTGATGAGTGTTCATGAAGGAAATGTTTCTCCTGTTTCTTGATCATACATTCTTCCAAGAAGTCTTTGTTTTGCTGTTGCTTCATCAAGATTAAAAAAAACAACTTTATAATTTCCAACGATTTTATCCATAGAATTTTTGTTTCCTTCGTTTCTTACAAATCAGTCAAGAATAAGGTTTTTTTCAGGGTTTGAAATAATAATATCTGCGAGAATATCCTCAACAATTTCAGGATTTACTTGATGTCCTGCTTCAATAGTTGATTTTACGAGTCTTCCAAGATCTGAATTTTTTGCAGCAATTTCTCTCAAAGCTCCACCTGTTTCATAGAGTTTAAAACCATAATTTTCTTCAAGTATACGTGCTTGAGTACCTTTCCCTGAACCTTGTATTCCAATAAAAACGATTTTCATATTTTTTTCTAAATGTTAAATTAAAACTTTTTTATGAGTAATAAGCCGGATTTTGTATCTCTACATCAATCTATCTAGGATAAGAATCACTTCTTACCTCAAGCTGGGTATACCTTTTGAAAACAATAGAGAAATAATCTCCAATCAGTACCATTCCCATTGCACCTCGTTCAGTTTACCAAGTATTTGAAATTGCTTTCAAACTCCAAAAGTAGCTTTTTGAGATTTACTTATCAATATTGATAAAATTAACTTCGCAAACACCTTTTGGCTTTTCACCTTTTTCCTTCATAGCTTTAGCGAAGAAGGATAGTATTGTCTCTGTGGCACGGTGGTATTGAAATTTTATGAATTATATATTTCAACCAAAGCTGTTAGCTTTAACGATTTTCTCATGGTGTCCGGACTTTCCTCACTTTTACAAGCGTAGATGTATGCTCATAAAAAAGTAGAGCTATTATATGAAAAAGAATAAAAAAGGCAAAAATCTTTTTTCCTTTTTTATTCAACAATGATTTCTATTTCCCAATCTCATTGTGGAAGAGAGTTTCATAAAATCCATTTGTTTTGATGTTTTAGCATTTCGTAATTGTAATTTTTTTCTTGAGCCCAGATTTTGAGATCCGGAATGTTTCATACAGAAATTTTTTGTGTCATTGGAATAGGATTTTGTGTTCAAATCAGAGCATCTATGGATCATTTTCTTTTTTGGTAGTCTTGAAGAATATATTTTACTGCAACAATTTTAAAGAAATATCGAGATGTTTCATCATTTAAATTGAGGTCAAAAAAATTTGTTACATTTTGATCAATTAACGCTTTTTGAATAGCATTTTGACCTCTATTGTATGAAGCAATTGCAAGAGGCCAATCTTGAAATTTATTATAGAGAAATTCTAGATAGGTGAGTGCTGCTTGAGTAGATTTTTCAAAATGAAATCTTTCATCTACTTCATCAGTTATTTTGAGTCAATACTGTTTTGCTGTTTCTGGCATAAACTGCCATATTCCTGCTGCACCAACAGGAGAAACAACATCATCTCGTAAAGCACTTTCCACAATAGCAATATATTTTAAATCATCAGGAAGATTTCTTTTTTCAAGCTGAGATTCTATATAAGGAAAATAAAGAGGAACTTTTTTTATATATAGTAGAAATTGATAGATGTTTCCACCAAGATTTGAGAACTCTTTTTCAAATCTTTCTTGATGAAGAAGTTGCATTTCTGAAAGTTCTTGTTCAGCAAATACAAGAGATTCTTTTGGGGATGAAAATAAAAAAGAAACTCCAGAAGGTATGAAAAAAAATGTCCTCACGAAAATTACTATTCAAAGTATAGTAATTGTCAAAAAAATGATAAAAAATAGGTTCTTTTTGAGTGACATTTTTTATAGTTTTTTTTCTTATAAATAAAAGGATACCTTATAATCTTGTATAAAATACTTATACATTTTATGTTGTCAACAAAAAAATAATAATTGACTTCTGTTTTTTTTTGCATAACTTATATTCTAATCTTTGGAAAAAATTCTCTATTTTTTAATCGCGATTTTTGGTATATGCAAAAATATTATACGCTACAAAATATCTTAAATATTATAATAAATGATATAAAAAAACAAGACTTTTTGGTATATTTTAGAAAGATGTCTATTGTTGAAATAACTCCAGAAAAAGTAACATACGGAGTTCTTTCGGATTTTATGAAAGATAATTTGATGGCAAAATTTTTTGATGTCATTGAAAAAGCAACAAAACAAGAGCTTCCAAATATTACTCAAATAGAATTTGTAGTGGATCAAAATATTGATAATCCCTCAAATACTGATGTCATTGATTGTGCTTCATATTACAAAGAATTTAGTAAAAAATCAAAAGTGAAACCATCTTCTGATGTAAAAACATCTTCGTATACTACAGAAAGAAACACAGAAGGGGAATGAAAAAAATGATCAGTAAATGATAGATATACCTTAGAAAATTTTATTGTTTGATCTTCAAATCAATTGGCATATTCTGCAAGTGAAGCTGTAGTGAGAAATCCTGGAAAATCTTACAATCCACTCTATATTTATGGAGATGTAGGGTTGTGAAAAACTCATTTACTTCAAGGAGTTGGAAATGCAATTTTAAAAAAATATAAAGATAAAACAGTAAGATACATGACAGCTGATAAATTTATTACAGAATATGTAACAGCTGTAAAGAAAAAATGAGTAGAAAGACTCAGACAAAAATATGCAGAAGTTGATGTAATTATCATTGATGATGTACAATTTTTATCAAAAAAAGAACAAACTCAAAATGAATTGTATAATATTTTCAATATTTTATACGATGCAGAAAAACAAATTATTATTTCATGAGATAGAAATCCAAAAGAACTCACAGAAATAGAACCAAGACTCAAATCAAGATTTGAATGGGGAATTATAGTTGATATTTCAAAACCAGATTTTGAAACTCGTCTTGCTATTATTCAAGAAAAAGCAAGAGCAAGAGAATTTTTGCTTCCTCATGATGTTGCTGAATTTATTGCTGCAAATGTAACTGATAGTATCAGAGAATTAGAATGAGTATTAAACCAATTGATTGCAGAATATGAACTTGATCAAAGTGTACCATCTCTTGAAAAAGTAGCAAAAAAATTGAAAAAATTAAGTTTCACAACAGATCTTTTATGAGAAACAAAAGCAGTCAAAAAAACATCAATTAAATCTTATGAAGATATTATCAATGCTGTTTCATGACATTTTGGAATTGAAAAAGAATGAATTCTATGAGAGAATAGAAAGAAAGAATTTATGATTCCAAGACAGGTTGCAATGTATCTTTTAAAAACAAAAATGAATTATACATATGAAAGAATTGGAAATATTTTTTCATGAAGAAACCATACGGCTGTTTTGTATAGTTGTAATAAATTAGAGGAAATTATTAAAAAAGATAAAAATCTCTTGTATGAAATAAATGTACTCAGAGATAATATGGGATTGTAAAAAAGAAAAAGTTCTTTCAAGAACTTTTTCTTTTTTTCTGTCTTGTTTTTTTTTCATTTTTCCGTATAGTGCAAGCAAGTTTGATAATTTCTGTAGCTATGAAAGAATATTTTGAAGCAAACGATGAAGATGATGAAATATCTGAACTTTTTTGAGAATCTCAAAAGCTTAATGATATTTTTCCTCCTGAAGAAAAAACTGATATTGATATGTCAGGTCTTTTTTCGTTGTCGGTGCTTTGACCTCTGTATAAACTGAAAAAACGAGTGGTTCGAGATATTGGAATGTTTGGAAAAAAAAGAATCAATCTTTCACTTTTTCCAAAAATTAAATTGTTGCAATTAAAACATCCTATTGTAGATATTTCGGTGAAAAAAAAGAAAAAAGATGTAGTTTTGTCACAGTACGAACCAAGTATTACTCCTCATACTTTAGATCTTTCGTATTTGGAAATGTTAGCACAAGATGATTCTCAAGCACTTCCTGATATGCATATTCCACAATATCCTGTTCGATATAGATTGTATTTTTTGCTCAAAACATTCAAAAAAAATAGTATTCACTTTTTTTTACAAAAGAAAAATATTCTCTATTTTGTATTATCTTTTTTGGTTTTGTGTTCTTTGGGATTGTATAAAATTTGAGTAGAACATAAACTTTATACCACTCTTGAGAAGGTGAAAGAAATGGAATTTTCTCAAAAACCAGCAATTTTAAAACAACAAATTCAAGAAATAAGTAGTGATTTTAGAGTACTTCATGTCGCATTACAACCTATGTTTTTGATCAATAATTTTATAGGTCTTCAAGAAGTGAAAAATTTAGAATATGTGATTACATGAGTAAATTTTCTGCTCAATTCTTCAGAAAAATGAATATATTTATATGATTCGTTTTTATATTTATTAGAACAAAAAGAGTTAAGTCAAATTTCATTTTGAGATTTTTTCTTGAATGCTTTACCTACATTATTAGAAATTTCTCAAGAAGTAAATCAAGCAATTCAGCATTTTTCACTTGTGTTATTTGAACCTGGAGATCCTCTTTGAGACAAATTTTATACTTGATTGACAGTATTAAAACAATTTCAAAATACTTCTGAAACATTTTTTTCAAATATAGATGTATTGGAAAATATTTTGTGAAATACACACAAAAGAACATATATGATTTTGTTTCAAAATAATGATGAAATACGTCCAACAGGATGATTTATGGGAAGTGTGATGTTTATTGATATATTTCGTGGAAAAATTCTAGAAATTCATAAAAAGGATATTTATGCTTTAGAATGGCCATTAAAACCATTTACACAACCTGCACCAGCTGGGCTTGACCGTATTACACCAACTTTTGGTTTGAGAGATGCAAATTATTATGTGGAAACGGGAAGAAGTTCAAATGAAATTCAAAAATTTTTGGAGAAATCATGAGTACATATTGATGGAATTGTTTATATAAATCAAAATGTCATTACAGATTTGTTAACACAAACATGACCATTATTTTTTCCAGAAGAACAAAGAGAAATTAGTGCGGAAAATTTTCCATGGATTTTTTCTACTTTAGTTGAATCAAAAGTATTTAAAGAAGGAACTCTTGGAACTCCAAAACAAATTTTATTTGATTTTGTACCTTTGTTTTTTACTCATGTACAAGACAAACTTTCATATACCGATCTTGCATGGAGTTTATGGAATTCTTTTGAAAAAAGAGATATTCTTTTATGGAGTACAAATGAAGAAGAAAATCAATATTTGAGTTCTTTATGACTTGAAAATGAACCGAAAAATTATGACACATATTTAGATTTTGCATATCCATATTTTACTTCTATTTCTGGAAATAAATCTGATAGATCGATTCAAAGAAGTTTTTCAAAAATATATACGACAGATGAAAATTGTACGATTACAACTGATTTTGAGATACGTTCACAACATACTTTTTCTATTAGTGATGAATTAGAAATAAAAAGCTTTTTGTATGATCAAGAAATTTTATGAATGATTGATATTGATGAGACATTATTGATTCAATGAAAGTGAGAAAATAAACAATATGTGAGAGTATATATTCCAAAAAATGCTGTAATTTCAAGTCGTGAGGATTATACCATTACACAATTTTCCGATTATAAAGAAATAAGTTTTTATCTCAATACTCCACTCAATACAACGCGTAATTTTACATTTTCATACCAAATTTTAAATCCAGAATGTCAAAAATATCAATTTCATTTTTTTAAACAATCATGATTGAGAGGATATGATATGAAAATACAAAAAGAAAATGAACTTCTTCATGAATCATTTCATCAAAAAGATTTTGTATTTCAAGAAAACGAAACATTTTAATTTTTAAAAAATATTTATGTGAATCAAACAACAAATAGCTCTTGATAATCCTTTCAGACTTTTTTATCATTATTTAAGAGCTGTTTTAGCAAATATATTGTATGGATTTCCTTCAAAAGGAATGACGATTATTTGAGTGACTGGAACGAATGGAAAAACCACAACAACAAATATTATTGCTCGTGGACTCAAAGCAAGTGGCAAAAAAGTATTTATGTTTTCAACTGTGAATTATTTTATTGGTGAAGATGAATACAGAAATGATACAAAAATGACTTCTCCAGATCCATTTTTACTCCAAAAACTTTTAAAACAAGCAAAAAAACAATGATGTGAAATTGCGGTTATTGAAACTTCGAGTCATGCAATGATTATGAATCGTGTTTGGGGAATTGAATATGATGTTGCGGTTTTAACAAATATTACACAAGATCATTTAGATCTTCATAAAACTATGGATAATTATGTAAGAGCAAAATTAAAATTATTTAAAACTCTGATTTCAAAGAAAAGAAAAATATGAGTGAAAAAAACAGCAATTATCAATTTAGAATCTTCATATAAAGAATTATTTCTGAATGAAATATATGATAATCTTACAACATATGGATTTGATCATGAAGCTATTTTAAGACCAACAAATATAAAAAATGATATTGAATATACTTCTTTTGATTTGAAATTTCCATGAAGTTGAGGTGCATTGCAAATAAAAACATATATGAGAGGAAAACACAATTTGTATAATGTTTTAGCAGCGATTTGAGTATTTGTTTCTCTTTGATTAAAACCAGAAGAAATTCAAAAAGCTATTTTAGACGTACATGGAGTTGCTGGAAGATTGGAAAGTGTGAGAAATTATGAAGGATTTCAAATATTTATTGATTATGCTCATACTCCAGATGCATTAGAAAAAACCCTCGACACTCTCAGAGAAATTGAAGGAGTACAAAGAATTATTACCGTATTTTGAGCAACCTGAGATAGGGATAAAACAAAACGTCCGATTATGTGAAAAATAGTTTCAGAAAAATCTGATTTTGTAATTGTTACTCAAGATGATGATTATACAGAATCAACAACCCAAATTATCAAAGATATTCTTCCTGGAATAGAAAGAAAAGAGTGAGAAAATTTCTGGGTAATTCCTGAAAGAGTTTCAGCAATTCGTGCTGCATTGCTTGAAGCTCAAAAAAATGATGTAATACTCATAGCATGAAAATGAGATGAACATGTGATGGTTACCAATACATGAATTGTATCATATAATGATAAAGAAGTAGTTTTGAAGGTCTTAAAAGAAATTGACGATAATAAAGTAATTGAATAACAGAAAAACTCGTAAAAAATACGAGTTTTTATTGTATATTTCAAAAAAACTCATATAATACAAAGCAAATATAATATTTTTTTAAGAAGAGAAATATATGACTCTTTATCTGAAATATAGACCAAAAGATTTTGAAAATTTAGAATGACAACATTTTATTAAACAAACACTTTCTCAAGCAATTGCTCAAAATAAATTAGTTGGAGCATATTTGTTTTGTGGACCAAGAGGAACAGGGAAAACATCAACAGCTCGTATTTTTGCCAAAGCGATCAATTGTTTGCATCCAAAAAATTGAAATCCTTGTGGAATATGTGAAATTTGTACTGCATTTGATGAGGAAAAACTCGTAGATATTATTGAAATTGATGCGGCAAGTTATACATGAGTCGATAATGTGAGAGAAATTATTGAAAGAGCTTCTTTTATGCCAAATATTTGTAAATACAAAGTTTATATCATAGATGAAGTACATATGCTTTCAAAATGAGCATTTAATGCACTTTTAAAAATCTTAGAAGAGCCACCAGAACATTTGAAATTTATTTTGGCTACTACCGAAATTCAAAAAATTCCAGAAACGATTCTTTCTCGTTGTCAAAGATATGATTTTAAAAGTATTTCAGCACAAGATGTTGCTTCTCGTTTACGTTTTGTAGCTCAAAATGAGGGAATTACGATTGATCAAGAAAGTATAGATTTTATTGTCAAACAAGCAAATGGAGGTTTGCGTAATGCACTTTCTCTTTTTGAACAATTGATTGTAGATAATCATATTTCTTTTGAGAGAGTAATTGAAAATTATTGAATTCCAAAACAAGAAAGTATTGCAAATTTTTATCAAAAACTTCTTCAAAAAGATGCAAGTATTCTTCAAGATTTTGAAGAAATTTCTGCACGATATAATATCAATCTTTTTTTCAAAGAATTATTATTTTATGGGAAAGATATGATGTTAGAACATATCGAAACTCCTACTTTATCAACTACTATTTTTCTTTTAGAAACACTTGAAACAGCATATCAAAAAGCAAAAAATAGTTTTGATCCAAAAGTTTCTTATCTTATAGGAATTGTAAAATGTATTCAATGAAATGAATTCATTTCTTTAACTTCACAACCTACTGAAAATCTTTCTTGAGCTTCAAAAAATGTAAAATCAGTTTCTTCAGAACCCAAAAAAATAGAACCAGAACCCAAAAAAGAAGAAGTGTTATCTTCATGAGATGTTTTGGATGTTTTTTGAGATCAAGACACTTTTTCTCCGATTTCAACACCAGAAGAAGTATGAAGTTTTGATAGAAAAGTTTTCTTAGAATATTTGAAAAAAACATGAGTGAAAGCTTCGGTTGTGACTTCTCTTCGAGAAGCGGGATTGGTTTTAAGAGATGAAAAAAAACTTTTTATTACTCCAAAAACAGAGTTTGTAAAAAAATGAATTCTTCAATCTGAGAGTCTTGCTTGTATTACAGAAGCATGCCAAAATATGGGATTTAAAGATATAGAAATTATTATTGAATAAAAAAATATGTTTGTAAGAATCGTTGTGTTTTCTCAAAGTTTTGATGATGTTTGATTTACATATGAAATTCCTGAGTGAATGATTTGTACACCTGGAATGATAGCGAAAGTTCCTGTTTGAAAAAAAGAAACATATGGATTGATCATGGAAATTTTTGAGACATCAAATATACCACAAGAAAAAATCAAGCAAATTTTATGATTGTATAGTTGAGATGTATTTTTATCATCAGATCATATTCAAATCATTGATTGGATGGCACAACATTATTTTTGTTTGATTCATCAATGTCTTCCATTGTTTTTTCCAAAAAATTTGAGAGAAAAAATAGAAAAATGAACGTTTCACTTTTGAAATAAAACAACTTTAGAATACACATTTGAAAATACATCAGTTTTGTTACCAGAACAAAAAAAAGTATTTGATGTTATTTGTGAATCTCAAGACAAAAAATTTTTGCTTCAAGGAGTAACTGGTTCTGGAAAAACAGAAATTTATATTGCACTGATAGAGTATTATAAACAAAAATGAAAACAAGTATTACTTTTAGTTCCAGAAATTATTTTAACAAATCAAATTTTTCAAAGAATTCAAAAGGTTTTTTGAGATGAAGTTTTTGTCTTGCATTCATGAGTGAGTGAAGCAAAAAAAACTTCATATTGGCAATCTATTGCACAAAATAATGCAAAAATTATTGTTTGAACTCGTTCAAGTCTCTTTTATCCATATCAAGATCTCGGAATGATTATTATTGATGAAGAACATGATAATAGTTATATTTCAGACAATGCACCTCGATATGATGCTGTAGAAGTTGCAAATAAAATGAGTGATCTTTCAGAGACAAAACTTCTTTTGTGAAGCGCTACACCTCGCGTTACACATATGTATGAAGCATTACAGTGAAAATATCATATGTTGCAATTATTTCGTGAATTTCATCTTTAATTTGATGTGATGAAGAATATAAACAAAAGCCTCTTTTTAGAGGCTTTTGTTTATATTTCAATTCCAACAGGACAGTGGTCACTTCCCATAATATGGGCATGTATAAAAGCACTTTTTAGGTTTTTTGTAAGAGAAGATGAAGTGAGAAAATAATCAATTCTCCATCAAACATTCTTTCCTCTTGCTCCTCAAAAATTACTCCACCATGTGTATGCTCCTGTAGTTTCAGGATAAAAATAACGAAATGTATCAACAAAACCAAGAGATACTATTTCTTCAAATCATTCTCTTTCTTGGTCAGTAAAACCTGCATTTCCTGGTTTTGTTTTGGTAGTTTTATTGGTAGAAGGATTTGCAAGATCTATTTCTTTATGAGCAACATTGAGATCTCAACAAAAAATAACTGGTTTTTTGCTTTCTAAATGTTTGCAATATTTCAAGAACACATGATCCCAAACTTGTCTATATTCAAGACGCTCAAGTCCGCGTTTTGAATTTGGAGTATAAACAGTTACATAGTAAAAATCATCGTACTCAGCAGTAATTACTCTTCATTCATGGTTTTCTTCAATAACTTCATCAGTTTCTACGGCATTTAAATCAAGTCACTCAGTATTGATCCCATAAAACACATTTTTTGGAACAATTTTTGTTAAAATTGCTGTTCCTGAATATCCAGGACGCACAGCAGCATTCCAATAAATATTGTATCAAAGGCTTTTTATTTTTTCAATATTTTCTGTTTCGAGCTGATCAAGACTTCATTTTACTTCTTGAAGTCCAATAATTTCAGGGGTAAAGTTTTCAAGATATTCAAAAAAAGTTCATTTTTTTATTCCAGCTCTAATTCCATTGACATTCCAAGATACGAGTTTCATACAATTTTTCTAGTTAAAAAATATTTTTTTTATTATATGGAAAAAATAGAAAACTCAAAAAATGAATTTTAGAAAAGAACTTTTTATGTATTTGACTTTTATGAAATAATACTTATATTGAAAGAAAAATATTTTCATAAACAAGAAAAATATGTCATGAAATAGAGTAGAAACATCAGATGTTTGAGCAAATGTTTGAGTGGAAATATATTATCCAACAGAAGTATTTACAAATTATACAAGAAAAAAACTGAACGAACTTTTGCTGGGAAATAAAAATAATCATCCAACGATAGCAATAAATATAGCAAATAATATTGATGAATTTAATACACTTCTCAATAGAAAATATGAAAATACAAAAGAATTATTACAAGTTTTTCATAATTTTTTGATGGATGTAACAGAATGACATGAATTGTTATATTTTATCTCTCAACATGGAAGTATGTCAAATGATTTAAGAGTTGAGTTTGCTTGAAAAAGTACGCATTTTTGACCAAGTATTTGGAAATTAAGCTTACATAAGAGTTTAGAAGGGTCTACTCGTATAAGTCCAAGATTTTCATTTGAATGTATAGAAGAAATTGATGTGAATGATAAGGGGAGACTGCTTGATATGATTCAAAATATTATTTTAGACTTTTTACAAGAACAACTTTGAGAAGAAATAGCTCAAGAAAAATAAAGCAAAAAAGAGGTTGAAAAAATCTCTTTTTTTCATATAATGTTTCGTGATAATTTATCCTTTAAAAATTACGAAATATGACAAATACACAAGAAAATTTTGAAGAAGAAATGATTCAAGAAGTTGAAAATCTTCAAGAAGATGTTCAAACACAAAGCGTTCAAGATTCTTCATCAGATGAAGTAGAAAAACTCAAAGAACAACTTGCTCGTACACAAGCAGATTATACAAACTTTAAAATGAGAAGTGAGAGAGACAGACAGGATATGATATTTTTCTTAAAATATGATATTTTCAAAAAAATTCTTCCAAGAATTGATGATTTAGAAAGAATGATAAAAAATACTCCAGAAGAACAAAGAAATTGAGCTTTATATGAAGCAATTGTTGCCCAAGAAAAAGTTTTTAAAAAAGATTTAGAGTCACTTGGAGTAGTATGATTTGATTCTATTTGATCAGAAGTAGATCCAGATAAACATGAAGTTATGACACAAATTCCTTCAGAAACTCCTTGAATGATTGTTGATGAATTTGAAAAATGATATATGCTTGGTGAGAGAGTTTTGAGAGTTGCAAAAGTGATTGTTGGTATGTAAAAAAGAGCGTAAGCTCTTTTTTTGAAAAAATTATAATTTTATGAGTTCTTCTGTTTTCATCCACAAAATCGCGTCAAAATGAATAGCTGGAAATCACAATTTTTTACACAATTCAATATAAAAATTCTCAATCGTGAGAGATTTTTTTGTATTGTGAGCAAGATAGATTTTTGTGAGACGAGAATCTATTGGTATACTGTATTTAAAATCGGCTTGTTTGAAATATCAATACGCTATTCTTCCAGCATAGAGAAACATTTTGAGAGTAAAAACAATGGTTTTATCACTTGGTTTTTGTTTCATAATTTTGCAAAGAATTTGCATACATTCATCTTGATTATTATAAAAATATTCTGGGTTTTCTATGAAAATATCAAGAAATTTTTGAAACTTCAAAAGTCGTTTTGTTTTCATATTGAGAAGTCTTTTGTTTCCTTTACTTTTTGGAAGAAAATCAATAAAATCTGAAATAATTTTTTCAGAGTTTAGAGTTTGAAGAGAATTTTTTGGATACGATTTTTTTAGAAAATTTGCTATTTCTTGCCAATATAATTCTCACGAACTTGAGAGTTGATAACAAATAATTGCATTTGTCACGACTCAAATCACAAAAGCTTTATCTTGAGTATGGGGAAAATTTGCTTGTAAAACTTGAAATTGAATATCAAGCTCTTCATATTTTATAATGTCTTCTAAAGTGTAGTTTTTGAAATATTCAAGGAGTTTTTGCATTGGAGGAAATAGGGAAGTAAGGTTTTTGGAAATTATAAACGAGAAGAAGAGAAATGCAAATTGTTTGCAATATTTAGAAAAATGATATAATAATTTTGCTTACCAAATTTCGTGATGCCCCAAAGGCGTCTTTTAAAATGTAAACTATCTTTGTAGATAAACTGGAGAAAGTAATCTTCCAGTTTTTATGAGGATAGTTTAAAAGACATTCGAAATTGGGTAAGCGGGGTTGCTTTCTCCATTTTTAATATAACTTTAAAAATAAGATAGGCAATTTCGCTTATCTTATTTTTTTTATTGATCTATAATGGTTATTATACTTACATTTATTTTGGGGAGTATTTTTACAATCATATTTATGTGAATATGTTGAATTTTACGGAAAATAATATTCTGACCTCCTGGGCTTATAAGTGCAATATTATGAGTTATTATTATTTATACTAGTTATAGCTTTGCATATGACATAATTATAAAATTTTTGTAATTTACCTTATTTTTTATTTTGAAGATTATGATAATAAAAAACTTATTGTTAGTATTATTATTAATATTGACAGAAACCGTAAACTCTTACACTATCAAACTTAAAGATAGTGGGTGATTTAGTTTCTCAGAAATAATTCAACTATGAATTTGTATATTGATTACCTGACTTTTTTTGATATGGATAGGTAAAATTACTAAATTAAATTTTTTCCAAGAAATAGGATTTTATTTGACTAATTTCATATTATATTCAGTTTTTTGATTAGTTCTACTTGTAATAGTTATGACTGTATATCAATTTTTTAATTAGTTTTATTTATTAACCTGCCCCTTATGAATACCGATAATCTTAAAACAAATAGTATCAAAAACAGTGTGCAAAAACTTTGTAAAAATTTAGTTTTATCTTTTTCTCAAGCAAATGTATCCATTTTTCGACTTGAAAAAGAAAAACTCAATAGTGAAGAAATACATAAAGTGATTAAAGAATACAATAAATGAACTCCTTTGAAAATTAACTCTTGAGTTATCTCACAACATTTTTCAGATAATGATTCTTATAAAGATTGAGCCGATATATGAGTAATATTATGTCAATTCTATTGATATGAATTAGAATGAAAAGATTTGTATTCTGAAATAAAAAGATTGTTAATAAAAGAAAGTGCTAAAAATATGATAAATAAGTTTTGAGGACTTGCTTTAAATGAATAAAGTATAGTGGATAATAGTTAGAAAAACTCTCACATTCGTGAGAGTTTTTCTAACTATTATTTCTTATAATATGACATCAAATTTTGTTGTTTGAAAAGATGTTTTTCTATCATAATGATAAGATCTTTTTTGAATTGTTCTTTGGTTTTTGGTCAAAACATTCCAGCTCATGAAGTTTTTGCATCTTTTATAATTCCTTTTTCAATTTGGTATGTAATTAAACTCCTTTCCATTTTTGCTCCAAAAATTCCATTTGCTGGAGCATTACTTGCTCCAAGTGAGCGAAGAAGTTGTTGAAGTGTTTTGATATTATTTCAAGATTGTCATAATTTCGGATCTCAAATATGTTTCATAATTGCATTTGCATTTTGTTGTGCTTTTGTAACAATTGATTTTATTTGTTGATTGATCGTGTTGTTATCATAATCTGCCAAGTAATCTTCTTTCATTTTTTTGTTGGTTTGAAGTCCAAAATATCAAGCTCCATAATCTTCTCTTCTGGCAATAATTCATTTCTCTATTTGATAACGAATCAAGTCTTCTTGGATATCTCAGTATTTTCCTGATGTGTAAAGTGTTTTTGTGATTCATAGAGTGTACATCAGTCTTTGCAATTTTCTCACTGATTCTCCAGATGATTGAGGAGTGATATAATGAGTAAATGCATTTATTTCTTCAGGGATATGAATATTTACAGCTTTTGTAAGATTTCTTAAAGCACTTTCTGGAGCTGCAAAGTTTTGTATATTGACGCTCACAGATTCTGTATTATCAGAAAGTACATATCATGGAACAACTTTTTTTCACCAAGCAAGAGCTCTTTTGAGTCATTCTTCTCAGTGTCCCATCCAAATATCTATTCTATCATAATTGTATCATCTTTCTCATGCTGGAACAATAGCTCCACCTCTATCAGCAACTTCTCAGATACCAATTCATTCTAAATAAATTTTAGTTCAAAAATTATAATTTTTTGGTGCAGCCAGCATTCAAGGAAACACTTCTTTTCCAGAAGCTCCACGAACTCATCTTCCATTGAGAATGACTTCATCTTCATAATTTCCACGTAAATAATAATTTTGTCATGGTAAAGGAGAGTAGTAAGCTGTTACTACAAAAAAGGTTTGTTCAGGTATATTGATAGTTTGAGAAACATCTTCTTGAGAGGATGTTTGTTGTGAGAGCAAAAGTTCTTGAGAATCTTCTTGAATCTCAGATACAGTTTCTGTATGTTGCTCAAGTGATACTTCAGATACAATTGAAGTATCTTCATGAAGTGTTTGAATAGAAACAAGGTGTTGTTCTTCAGAAGAAAGAATTTGTTCCTGAATATTTTCAATTCCAGAAAGTAATACATTTTCATCAGCAGAAACGGTTTCAATCGTATTGATAAAAAGTGAAATAAATAATATGTGAAAAATAGTAATCTTTGAGAGTACGGAGTTCATCAAAAAATTTAAATAATAAAGAGCAATATTGTCGGTAATTCCATAATATGATTCTTATAGAATCACTGGAATATCTTCAAAATTACTTCTCCTTTTTTGTGAAATGTTCATCTATTATAATTAAAAAAATTAAAATGCAAGTTTTAATTTTTTCCCTCCTATTTAGAAAACAATAATTTTGTTTTCTTTTCTCATTTTGAGTTGTTTGATTTCTTTTATCGTTTTATTATTTTTTCCACCAATAAATTTAATAATTTCAGAAATATTTGCTTCTGATAATCCAATAGTTGACTTATTATTTGAAATATAAAAACAATGACGAATAATTTCTTTTTGTAAAAAGGGTGAAAGTTTTTGAAATGCATCAATATAAAAATATCCATAAATTTCAAGCGTGTTTATATGATATTTTTTGGAGTTAAATATTTGAATTCCTTGTTCATATAAAAAATCTTGGACTTCTTCATCAATATGTTTTTTTACTTCTTCAAGATATTGCATCATATTTGAAATATTTTCTTTGTATTTTTCATTGATTTGCTCAAATTTTGGAATAATTTCGTGACGCAAAAAATTTCTTGTAAAAGTTGTATCAAAATTGGATTGATCGACACGAAATTCGATGTGGTTTTTTGTTACATATTGAGAAATTTCAGATTTGGAAATATGCAAAAGTGGACGAATAATTCATCATGAAAATTCTGTCATATTGATGAGTCCAGTGAGTTTTGTACCACGAGCCAAATGAAAGAAAAAAGTTTCAATTTTATCATCAAGATGATGTGCTAAAACAACTTTATTTGTTTTATAAATGTTACAAAGAGCATTAAAAAAAGCGTATCTTTTTTCTCTGGCTACTTCTTCTATTCCACGACTTGGATAGAGATGGTCGCGGATTTTTTTGATTTCAGCACTTCAAATTTCAACTTGAAATCAGAGTTTTTTTCAAAGATTTTCAATAAAAATTTCCTCTTCATCTGCTTCTTTTCTGAGTTTGTGATTGAAATATCAAACAACGAGATTTTTGGCAAATTTTGTTTGGAGAATTTGATGAACTAAATACATAGAATCTGATCCTGTTGAACAGCCAACAATAATAGGTTCATCAAGAGTAAAATATTTTTCTAAAGTTGTTTCTAAATTTTGCATATCTGAGAGGTTAATTTTTTGTATTATATGTAAAAAATATTTTTCTCAAAAAAAAACGCCAAAGCATTGCTTGGCGTTTCATGTTTTCCTCAACCATAAGATCTTCGATTCTTTTCTCTGAGGGCCGAATTGATCTCATCAATTCTCAGCGCAATAGGATTTATCTTTTTGTACATTCCTTCACCAATATATCTTTGCTTTGTTCTGGTGATTTCGTCTTGCAATTTTCTTTTCAGGGTGGTAAGTCTTTCTTCAGAAAAGTTCGCTATTTCCTCTCTGAAATTTTTTATTGCTTGTACGTCGATAGACATGGGAGAAATCCTCTTTTTCTTGAGAAGTTATTGGAAGATTTAATCTTTTTAAGAGGAAAAACGGGTTTTCCTTTGGTTTTTTGTTTTGGTGCTTCAATTGCAATATTTGTTTGTGTTTTTGTTTCTTCTGGCATAGAGACTCCTTTTTACATTTTTCAAAGAAACAACATATGTATTATGTTTAAAGTATGAAAAAAGTCAATAAAAAGTTACAATTCAATAAAAACTGTTGAAGAAATCAACAGCTTTTTGGAGATTATCCGAGTTTATGACGATGAAATCCTTATAAATGAAGAAATTACCTAATTTCTTCACTCTTTTTTTCAACTTCTTGTTTTAAATATTCGTTAAATGTTTCATAAGATGAGAACTCAAATATTTTTTTTGATACAATAAGGTGTTTGAGAATTTGTCTTGAAATAATTTTATTAAATGAAATTTTTACATTTTTTAATATAAAATACTGAATATATGTAATGATAAAATCATGAAAAGAATAGTCATTCCATATATTTTTTCAAATTGGAAGATATGAAATATGAAAAATATCGGATCTGAAAGTCTCAAAATCCGTGTTCTTGAAATATTCTTCATAATCCTTGATAGCAAAAAGAGGAGGTCTTTTTTCATTAGATTTCACCAAATCAATCTCTTCATCCCATATTTTTAGACATTCTTCATAAGAGTGTATTTGATTATTATATATGAGAAAAAACATTTTGATACTAGAAGAGATTAAAATGTTTTCTTTTTCTTTTGCTCAATGTAATGTTATGAAATAGAAATTCCTCACAAAGACTTCAAATTTGAGTCAAAACAGTGTTTTTAAATCACGAGATGGAGAATGAGTTTTGAAAAAAAGTGATAATTTCTCTTTGAGTTGTTCAAAAGTAAGCAATGAGAATAAATTATTTTCTTCTTTGATGGTTTTTGCTTGAGAGCAATTTATAACTTTTCATTGACAAGCTTGCTCTAATTCTTGTGAAGAATGAATCACTCATTTCTTCACTTTTGTAAGTATTTGAATACAAATTTTCTCTTTTAATCAAGGATATTTTTTTTGAAGAAAGTCTGTAAAATCTTTTACGCTCCCATCTCAAAACTTATGAAATATACGGACTTCTTTTTGGCTATTTTCTGAAAGAAAATGTCGTATTGTCATAAAATCTATATTTTCAAAAGAAATGTATTCTCTTTGAGAGAAATTGTTGAAATATTCGTCAGTGATATTTGTTTTTTTAATAAGATTGATCACATCAGCATATTGAGAAAAATTTTTCGAAATTTGTAAAGCTGATAATTCTAATATTTCCGAAACTGTGAGAGAATATTCTCAGGTAATTTCTTTCAAAATATCTATATATTTTGGTTCTATAGAACTAATTTCTATGAGATTTTGCTCTCTATGAGAACTTTCTTTTGATGTAAGAGTTGTCATAAAAGTAGGTGATAGTAAATAATTTTTTTAGTAATTTATAAATAGATTTTTACAATATTTGTTGGGAGATATTTAAAAATATTTGTTTGCATTTCTATGTTTTTTCTCTCATCCATTTATTGAAGAAAAAACCGTGGTATTATCTTTAAAGTATAAAAAAAGTCAACAGAAAACTTCACAAAAAGAAAGAACCCCATTTTATGGGGTTCCTCGCCGGAGAATTACTTTCGGCTACAAAATTTTTCCACTTGCTTTGCTGCTACCAGCGCTAACTTGTGTGCTTTATCTGCTTTTTCGTAAGCAGCCTGAGCATTTTGTAACTTTTTTAAAGAAAGCTCATTTGGCTTTCTTTTGTATGCAGTCTTTGCTTTTTGTAAGGCTTGGAAAGCCTGCATGACATCAACCTTTGCATTTTTTTTGACCTCATGAGTAGAGGTTTTTTTACCTTTTACCAACATCAATTTTTGCATAGTTCTTCTCCAGAACATCATTATTAAAAAATTCCATACAAACTTTGTAGGAACAGTCTTATAACGCTAAGGGATTGTAATTAAAAATAATAAAATGTCAAATCTATTTGATGATTTTATTTCTTTTTTGTATAAACTCTAAGAAATGGTCATCTGGAGCGACTTTATTGAGAATACTTTTTGTACATTTTTGACACTTATGTTCTATCATCCAACCTTTATTTTTTTTATGATCAATTCATGCAGGCATCATGAGTCCTGAACATTCACTTTGTCTATCTCATGGGAAAGTTTTATCTAAATGTTTTGAAAATAAACAAAATGGACAATGATTTCTCGCACTTCATTCTGGATGTTTTTGTACTTCTTGATTACAATTTTCACAAATAAAAGTTTCATTTAACATGGTAAATCACATATGTTTGTTGGAAAAATAATGGAATATATTATATTTTGAATTTTGATAAAGAACAATTTTCAAGGTCTTCGTCTTTCATATTGTATAGATTTTTAATACATTTTTCTATAACCTCTAATGCAATATGAATATGTTGTTCATCTATATTATCAAATATTTTTTTATTGCAATGATCATATACAGGATTGAGTTTTTCAAGAATATCATATGCTTTTTGAGTCAAAGAAAATCTCCATACACGTTTATCATGTTTGTCAACTTCACGAGAAATAAAATCATTTTCTTCAAGAGTTTTGAGCTTTTTTGTCATATTTGGTTTACTTCCATAGGTTCCACAAAGTAAATCACGAGATGTGTTGATACCATTTGAAATCATAGATAAAAGACCATATGTTTTTGCAGTAAGTCAAAATTGAGCAAATGCAAAATCTCCTCCATGTTCTAATATGGCAACCATTTTAAAGCTTTCATTGATAAAATTTTGTCTCAGAGTCATATGAGTAGATTTAAGAATATTTTTTGCATTATACTCTAAAAGCAGAAAAAATGAAATTTTTTATAAATGTCAAAAAAATCCTGAAAAATATATTCAGGATCATTGATTTTGAGTAAATTTATTTTATCGCATAGACAATAAGTCATATTGCACTGAGTATAATTCCAACGAGCCACAAGCGAAATACAACGGTTTCTTCACTCCATCCAGTTGCTTCAAGATGATGATGAAATGGGGCAATTTTAAATACTTTTTTTCATTTTCTGAGTTTTTTGCTTGTGAGTTGAATGATGACACTTAATGTTTCAAGAATAAAAATAGCTCAAGCAATAATTAAAACAAAAACAGTATTGGTGATCATAGCCATAATTCAGAGATTTGCTCATAATGCTAAACTTCCAACATCTCACATATAAAACTTGGCAGGTTTGATATTATACCATAAAAATGCAAGAAGCGCACCCATAATAGTTACACAAAGAGTTGAGAGAAGATAGAGTCATTGATCATAGGTAATATATGCATAAATTCCATAAATAAATAACAAAAGTCATCCAGCAAGTCCATCGAGTCCATCCGTGATATTTACACTATTTGCTGTGGCAACGATAATAAATATAAACAGAGGAATAAAATATATTCCCAGCTCAATGTTTTCTCCAAAAGGATTTTTGAGATATCTGACAAAATTTCACATATCATCTACGACATTCCAACCGAGTTTATAATAAAACCACATCGCACCAAGTCAGGCAAATACTAGCAACCAAAACATTTTAAAACGAGCAGAAAGTCATTTGGTTCTTCCAATTCCTCTCACATTCATATAATCATCAATCGCTCCTAAGATTCCAACAGTTGCAAGAGTAAAAAGACTCAGATAGGTTTCTTTTTGATTTAATAAAGAGTTATTTGTAAAACCAAAATATTGCAATACCATACTAAAAATAACCATAAAAAATACAACTCATAAAATAATAAGTCATCACATAGTTGGAGTTCCGGTTTTTTCTCTATGAAGCTTGAGAAATTCTATTGCTTTTCCAATAGTTGCTTCGCTTCTGATTTGTTTTCAGAGTTTAAAATGTATTAAAAATCTGATAAAATAAGGCATTATAAGGAAACCAAGTAAAAAAGTTGCCAAAGAAAACGAAAAAATAGGTATAAGATTTGAATTCATATATAAAGAGACTAAGTTATAATTTTTTTCTTTTATTTTTTCTTTTTGTGCGATTTTGAGAAATAACTGTGTAAATATTGTACACACTTACCACTCCAATTAAAATGAAAAAGATATATAAAAGAGAAGTAATATTGTTTTTTTCTGGAGATGAAATATCAAAAGCTGAAGTTTTAAGATCTGCTCAATTCCATGAAGTTTGTTGGGGAAGTGGTGGATTTTTATCTGTTTGAGAGATTGAAATTTCTTCTGTCAAAGGAGTTTCTTCTGGAATCTGCAATATTTGTATTTGAGTGGAGTTTTCAGCATTTCATATTTCTTCTTGTGTAAAAATCTTTTCTTGTATTGAGGGAGTTGGTTCATTTAAGAGAAATGATTCTATCAATGATGTGTCTGGAGCAAACAAAAGAATTTTTTCTCCAACTTTCATATTATAATCGAGAATAAATGTTTCTCAAGCAGAGAGAAATGTATTTTTTTGTATTTGATATTTTAATATATTTCATTCAAGAAAATATCATCATATATTTATGGTTTTTAATTCATTATTTTTAATGATAATATTGTTTTTATTTGCTGAAAGTGAAAGATTTTTTGGATAATGAAATGTATAAATATTTTCCTGAATTGGTGTTGATGAATTGAGGTCATTTATTGCATAGTATTGTAATGAAGTGTTTTTTTGAAGCAGAATAGGAGAAGTACTTTTGAATTCTTTGAGTGTATCAAAACGTCCTATTCCATCAGTATAATAAAAGATTTTTGCGTCTGAGTCGTTTGAAATTAAATAAACTTCAATCATAAAATCATATGCTCCAGAATCAATATTTGCTTTTACATTGAGATTTTCAGCATACGAAAGTGAGAATTGAAAGCTGAAAAATATCAAACAAAAAAGGTATAATATTTTCATTTTTGTTTTGAATTAGTGTTATTACTCATATATTATGCAATTTAAAAGAAAACTCAAATATTTTTATAAATTAATTACGATATTTTTTATTATAAACACTATTTTTTTTATAGTAAAAATATTTGACAAAAAAATAAAATTGAATACACTTATAAACGCTATAAAAAATATAGCATTTATTTTTATAAAAGATGACGAATATGAATGTATTAGAAAATTTAAATTGGAGATATGCAACAAAATCATTTGACCCAACAAAAAAAGTTTCTCAATCTGATTTACAAGAAATTTTAGAAGCATTTAGACTTTCTCCTTCAGGATATGGACTTCAACCTTGGAAACTTATTGTAGTAGAAAATCCTCAAACTCGTGCAGAACTTCTCTCTCACTCTTGGAATCAAGCTCAAATCGTAGATGCTTCTCATTTACTTGTTTTTGCAAGAGTAGAAAATCCAGGAGATGATCTCGTTGATGCATATCTTGATGATATGGTAGTAACTACTGGGGCAACAAGAGAAAATTTGAAAGGATATGAAGATATGATGAAAGGATTTTTATCAAATCTCTCACTTGAAGCAAAAAATGCTTGGGCTGATAGACAAGTATTTTTATCAGCAGGAAATGTTTTAGCATTTTTAGCAAATAAAAAAATTGATTCTTGTCCAATGGAATGATTTGTTTCAGCAAAATATAATGAAGTACTTGGTTTAGATGCTCTTGGACTTTCATCATCACTTGTATTACCAATTGGTTATAGAAAAGAAGATGATAAATATGCAAATGCACCAAAAGTAAGATTTCCACTTGATACTCTTGTTATTAAAAAATAATTACCTAAAAAGGTAATTATTTTTTATAATTAAAACACTTTACTTTTTATAGTATTTTAATTTGACTTTTAAAAAAAATAAAATACAATCTTATAAAGCTATATAAAGTATAGTCTTTGATTTATTTTTTATACAAAAAATTATGACACAAAATACAAATAATGCCTTTTTAAATGCACAAAAACAAATGAGAACATCTTTTGACTTGATGAAAGAATATCAAGATATTTCTGGAGCATTTGATGTAATTGCAACTCCAAAAAGAGTGATGGAAGTATCAATTCCTGTGAAAATGGATGATGGAACTACAAAAGTTTTTATTTGATATCGTGCACAACATACAAATGCTCGTGGAGTGTATAAATGAGGAATTCGTTTTCATCAAGATGTTACGTATGATGAAGTAAAAGCTCTTTCAATGTGGATGAGTGTCAAAACAGCAGTAGTTGATATTCCACTTGGATGATGAAAATGAGGAATTATTGTAGATCCTAAAAAATTATCTCTTTGAGAACTTGAAAGACTTTCAAGATGATATGTAAGAGAAATGTTTAAATATATTGGACCACTTGAAGATGTTCCAGCTCCGGATGTCAATACAAATCCTCAAATTATGTCTTGGATGGCTGATGAATATTCTCGTTTAGCATGAGTTCCATCTTTGGGATCATTTACTGGAAAACCAGTAAGTTTTGGAGGATCGCTTGGAAGAGATAAAGCAACAGCACAAGGATGAGTGTATGTATTACAAAAAATTCTTGAACTCAAAAATATTTCTCTTGCATGAAAAACGATTGCAATTCAATGAGCTGGAAATGCCTGACTTACTATGGCTTGGCTTTTAGAGGATTTATGAGCAAAAATAGTAGCTGTTTCAGATAGTTCAACTGGTGTTTATGATGAAAATTGAGTTGATATTCAAGCTATAAAAATGATTAAAGCAAGTAAAAAATCTCTTCAAGAATATACTTCTTGAAAAAAAATTACAAATGCTGAATTACTTGAACTCAAAGTAGATATTCTTATTCCAGCTGCTTTAGAAAATCAAATTACTTCACAAAATATGAATAATATTCAAGCCTCTCTTATTTTAGAACTTGCAAATGGGCCAGTTACACCAGAAGCGGATGAAGTATTATACAAAAATGGAATTACAGTAATTCCTGATATTTTAGCAAATGCTGGGGGAGTGATGGTGAGTTATTTTGAACAAGTACAAAACAATATGAATTATTATTGGAGTGCTGATGAAGTAGAAACAAAATTGAAAGAAAAAATTACAAATGCTGCTCTGGGAGTATTTCAAATGGCTCAAAATCAACAAACAATGCTGAGAACAGGAGCGTATATGATTGCAATGAAAAGAATTCTTGATGCAATGAAAGCAAGAGGAGAATTATAAAAAATTGTAAGTTTCTTTACTTTTTTCTAAAAAAAGGTATTATTCTTTGTGCTTATTTTCATAAATAAGCACAATTTAATTTTTATAGATTATAAAAAAATGTTCTCAGGAATTATAGAAGCAAAAGCAAAAATTCTCAAAAGAGATGGATGACTTTTCACGGTTGAAAATACATTTAAAGAACCTCTTGTTATTGGTCAAAGTATTGCTCATGATGGAGCTTGTATGACGGTAACACAGTGGGATAGCGAAAAATATAGTTTTTTTGTTATGCAAGAGAGTTTGAATGTCACAAATTTTCAATATAAAAATGATTGAGATTATTTTAATATTGAAAGATGTGTGAAAGTTTGAGATAGAATTGATGGACATATTGTTTCTGGTCATATTGATACGATTTGAGAAATTTCAAAACTCGAAAAATGAGATGATGGATCTTTACAAGTATTTGTTACATTTGATCCAAAATATTCAAAATATCTTATTCCAAAGGGAAGTATTACGATCAATGGTACGAGTTTAACGGTCGTACAAGAGTGAAATGACTTTTTGTCAGTTTGGTTGATTCCTCTCACACAAGAAGTAACGAATTTGTGATCTCTACAAATTTGAGAAAAAGTAAATCTTGAATTTGATTTAGTAGGAAAATACATTTTTAAGCAAAATAAAGAATAATATTTTATAACAAACATTTATGTCAACATATAAAGCAGAACTCAAAGATATTTCAAAAGTATCAAAAGATATAAAAATTGCGTTTGTCGTTGGAGACTTTAACGCGCATTATACTCACGAACTTGAAAGACTTAATAGAGAATATTTTGCAGAACTTGGTTTTACGGATACTGATTCATTTTTTGTTCCTGGAGCTTTTGAAATTCCATGATTTACAAAAAAATTGATTGAAAAAGATGAATATGATCTTGTCATTATTTTATGAGTTGTGATTCGTGGAGAAACTCCACATTTTGATTATGTATGTAATGAAACAGCTCGTGGAATTATGAACTTGAATACCATGTATGAAACTCCTGTAATTTTTGGACTTTTGACATGTAATAATGATGAACAAGTTCAAGCAAGAATTAATGCTGGATTTGCAGTTTCTGGACTGAATTTATTAGCAGAATTAGAAAAAATTAAAAATTAAAAAATAATTATGTACCAAAAAATTTCTGGAATTGTACAACCTTGAAAAAAACTTGGAAGAACAATAGGATTTCCTACAGCAAATATTTTGCTTCCAGAAGGAAGTAATATTTCAGAAGGAACGTATAAAATCAATGTAAAAATCTGAGAAAAAATATATGCTGGAGTGGGAGCTTGTATGAAATCTCAGGGAATTTTTGAAAGTCATATTTTTGACTTTTCTGGAGATTTGTATGGAAAGGAAATTGAAGTGATGATTTTGTATAAAATTCGTGAAAATAGAAAGTTTGAAAATTTTGATGAGTTAAAATTGCAAATTCAACAGGATATTCAATGAACTCGTGAAATACAAGATACAGTGATTACTTTTGGAACGTTTGATATATTTCATGAAGGACACAGAAATTTTTTACTTCAAGCAAAAATGTATGGAGATAGACTCATTACCATTGTTGCGACAGATAAAAATGTGGAAAGATTTAAAGGAAAAGCTCCAATGTATCATGAGCAAGATCGTCGAAGTTTTGTAGAGATTTCTGGATTGGTAGACCAAGTTTTTGTATGAGATGCTCCAAATCCTATGCATTGGATTGAAATGTTTCAACCAAAAGTTATTGCACTTTGATATGATCAGGTTGGTTTCTCTCAATTACTTGATGAATTTATTACAAAAAATCAATTCAATACAACTGTACTTCGTTTAGAACCATTTAAGGCACATGAAATGAAGTCAAGTTTGATAAAACAAAAATTAAAAAACTAAAAAATTATTATTTAACTATAAAACTATGTTGCATACATTACCAGCTTTAAAATACGCACTAAATGCTTTAGAACCATATATTTCACAAGAAACTTTGGAATATCACTATGGAAAACACCACAAAGCATATGTTGATAATCTTAATAATCTGATTGTTGGAACAGAATATGAAAATCTCAGTTTAGAGGAAATTGTAAAGGCATCAGTTTCAGGACCAATTTTTAATAATGCAGCTCAAATTTGGAATCATACATTTTATTTTAATGGACTCACTCCAAATTCTACAAAAAAACCATCATGAGTTTTACTTGAAAAAATTGAAAAAGCATTTGGAAGTTTTGAAGCGTTTATAGAAACTTTTTCAAAAACAGCTATTGGAAATTTTGGTTCTGGATGGACTTGGCTTGTACAAAATTCATCAGGAGATTTAGAAATTGTAAATACAGCAAATGCAGGTTCAATTCTCACTCACGAAGATAAAACTCCACTTTTGACATGTGATGTTTGGGAACACGCATATTATATCGATACAAGAAATGCAAGACCAAAATATGTAGAAAATTTTTGGCAACTTGTTGATTGGAATTTTGTAAGTGCAAATCTTAAATAATAAAAAACTCGTAAATTTTACGAGTTTTTTGTTATTTAAGATTATAAATCAAAACTTTCTTTAGTATAAATGTATAATTTTCATCATTAATAATATTATCAATATTAGATAAATTATCTATCAGTATATTTCACTCCTTACATTTAATATTTTTAATAAAATCATTTAAATTTTCTACATATTTTTTAAAAATAAAACACCTTTGAATAGCATTAGTATAGTCTTTTATAAACAATCAATTGTAATCAATGTGACTTATATCTATTGATAATTCTTCCTTAATTTCTCTTATTAATGCTTCTTTTAATCATTCATTTTCCTCAACTCCACCTCAAAATAATCAAATTTTTTCTTTATTTAAAAATCAATTATTATCTCTTTTTTGTAAAAGTATATTATTATTTTTATCTATTATTAGTAATCAAATATAATCATTTTTATATGGTTTACTTACTTCCTCTATTTCAATCTCATAAAAAATATTCAATTTTCTTTTAAAATTTATATAATCTTTGTAAGTTAAGTTATGTCATATATTTAAAATTTTGTTATTTTGTAAATGAATTTTTTTTGAAATTATATCTCAATATTTTAGGTAATTATTTCTTATATAAAATGTTCATAATGAAGGTTTTATATATATTTCTTTTAAATTAGATCTATCTAAATATCTTTTTTCCATTTTTTGTGTTAATTTTTCTTTTTCAATTTTTTTAAATTTAAAATAAATTTTTGAAATAAAAAGATTTTTTGTAAATTTAAATTCTGTATTTCTATATGAAAATAAAATATCATTAATAACTTTTATATATTTTTTGTCTCTTATATAATATTCTATCATTATAACATTATCTAATATGGATTCTCATAATTTTCATGATCATGAATTATTTACAACAGCAGCAGCAACTGTACCAGGAATTCATATTAAATAAGAACAATCATAGTTATTTTTTAATAACTCACTAGATAAAATTTTTAATTTTACATTTCATAAGACACTTACAATTCAATCTTCCAAAAAATTAATAGAGTCTAAATTTATATTATCCTTAAAAAATAGTAAATCTATATTTTCTTCTATATTAGGATTTATAATAGTGTTTGTTAATTCTCATAATACTTTAAAATCAGAATTACTATTTTTTATATAATTTAAATAATCTGTAATGTTTTCAATAATATACACATTGTTTAATATATCATTTAGTTTAAATGGAGAATTTTCTTTTAAATTAAAATTATTAATTTGTAACATTAGTTCATATTAGTATTAAATTATCATAAATATTTTCATATCATCTATCAATGATATTTGTATTATTAATATTTATTTTTGCTTTAAAAAATATAGATAAAATTAGTAATAATCAAGACTCTCTAATACTATATAATTCAATATTTTTATTTATATTTTTTCAAGAAGTTTTAGTTTTACTTCAAAATATTGTAATTGAATTTCAAGAAATTTTATTATTACAATTAAATAAATTATAATATTCACTATAATTATACCTATTTAAAAATCTTTTATCGGTTATTTTTAAAGATTTAACAAATAATCATATTATTGACATTATTGGCTGAGAGTCAGACATTATATTTGGATATTCATCTGCAATTATTATTAAATCTCTATTTTTTTTATCTACTAAATGACCATTAATAAATATAGTATTATTTTTTATATTAATAAATTTTCAAAATATTTTATTTAAAAAATTTATTTCTTTATAACTATAACTATTAAAATAATTAACATACTTTACCTTAGATTTTATAACTATTGATAATAAAATATAAAATAAAGCTTGATCAAAATCAGATAATATATCATATCTTATAATACTATCTAAATTAGTTTGATTGTATTTAATTTTTTTTAATTGCTTATTTATAAACTCAAAGTCAATTCAAAATATCTTTAATAACTTCAATAATTCATAGATATCAGGCCTATTTCAATAAAAATTACTTATACTTATATCAGTCTCTTTTTTAATATATAGACTTAAAAATATTATAATATTTTCTGTAACTGATGTTGATGCAATATCAGGATTAAATACTATTTTATTAGGTATATTATTTTTTTTCTTAATATAAATTCATGAATCAGACTCATGAACATCAAATCATAATTTTACGAAGAAATCATAATGTAAATTGTTTTTCCTATCTCAAATACTACATCATCAAGTCTTATTTGGTATTTTAATCTCATCAAAAAAAGGTAATAATAAGCCAAATGTTAGAATTGAATACCTGAACTCTGAATATAATTCATAATTTATAGTATTGTTTAATTTTGACTTAATTGATATAGTTAAAGAATTATTATTTGTAATAAATACAATTCATAACTCTTCTAGATAATTAATAGCAATTTTAACATCTCTTAATTTAGGTACATTATTTAAAATAATATCCTTTTTATATTTTATACATAATCCAGAGACTAGGAAAAGCATAGGTAGGATTGTATTTTTAGATCAAGAACTTCTAAAAGAATATTCTGAATTATAATTTACATTATTGAAATCTAATATCATTATTATCTATATATTTTATAAATAAAACTAAACTGAATAATCGCCACTTATTTTTCTTTATATCACCTCATTGTATTAATTGTTCTAAATAATTGAAATCCATATAAAATCAATTAGATTCTAATATATTTACATTTTCCTTTATATATTTTATATAATTTCTATTTATTGCTTCATTTACAGGATATTTGATTCAGCTTTTTACTAAATTATCCTTAACTAATCAAAAATGGTATGTTCATAAATTATATAAGTATTCCTTTCATCTCGTACTCAAATTATTATTTCTTAAATCTAATGATAAATCTATAAAATATTTATAAAATGGTATATAATCTATATCTCTTCAATTTATTACATTTTGCCACATATTATGAGTCACTTCATAATAAAAAGTAAATATTTCTGTATTATAGGGATTTTTATCTACTTTTAAGTCATGATGTACAAATTTAATTTTATTATTGAATAATGTATCTAATTCATCTTTATTAAATAAATATTCTGGTAAATTTTCAAAATTTTCAATTTTTTTGTCTGTAGCTCAAAAAATTTCATCTCCTAAATCTCAAGTTACAAGTATACTATGTTCTGGAATCCAATCTATGAGATCTTTGTATGCAATAATAGTTGGATGAGAAACTATGTGGGGCATATTAATAACTGCAATTGTTTCATTAGATATATCTAATTCTAAATCTTTTTCTATAAATTTTATATTGTCACTACTCTCTATATTATTTAAAACTTGTTGTTTTTCACTATAGTGTCAATTATAAGCTATATTTATAGAATCAAAATTAATTCATTTACTTTTAAAAACTTTATAAATTAATAAAGAGTCTATTCATCAGCTTAATGCTAATACTATTCTTTTATTTGTCTCTCTACTTTGTTTTGTAATCTCCTCTGCAGCAAAATAAAATCTACTTAAAATTATATCATTAAGTGTATCCTTAAAATGAATAATTTGTTCTGATGTTATTCACTGAATCGTATTACTGTCAGTTTGTAGAAAACCATATCTTAAATAACTACTTATATTGTCATAATTATATTTCATCAGTCTATAGTTATTTTTTTATAAAAAGGTAAAAAATCAATATTATCTAGAGAGTAAATATTATTTATACCATTATCAGAGAAATATCTTACTAATTTGTTTTTATCAAAATTATCTAATTTTTTATCTAAAATTACCCCAGATATTTTTTGAAAAACTCATTTTACTTTTAATACATTCAAATAATAACTTATAAAGTAATCTTCCATTCCATGAAACTCTAAATAGAGAATATCTCAATTGAGTACTTCAATTCAATAAATATCAAGAATATTTATGAATATCATTAAATGTCATCAATAGAGAGTTCCAGTTAGAATGTTATTATGAACTAAGTTTGATTCAAGTGTTATATTAAATGTTTGTTTATCTATAAAGTTAAATAAAGTATTTTTTGAATCATTACTTAAATGAAAGATATTTCTTAAAGTTATACCGTATACAATATAAATATTATTATAATTATAAAATTTTGATTGAATATGTAGGGTGTCGCTAAAACCTATCAAAAATTTTTTTCAATTTCAGATATTATTTCCTACTAAGTTTATATTATTTATTGCATCAAATCATCATGAAGAAAATAGAATAATCTCATCATTATTACTCATTAATAATGCATTCAATATACTCAAAGCTTTTTCCTTCTTATTTAAAGAAAGTTCTTTAATATTGTATTTGTTTTCCTTTAGAAAATCTAATCATCTGTTTAGTTCTTCATCTGAAATCATTGCAGGAAAGTCAGATATATTTATAATATTTATATTTTTCATATTTTAATTTGTTATAATAATTTCACAAATATATAAATCTCATTTTATTTTATGATTCTCAGAAAGTTTTCATAAATATCAAATATTTTCTCAATCCATATTAGTTACTCAAAAACTTCTTCAATTTTCTAAAAATCCTAGCTTATTATTAATTCTTAAGCTTACATCCTTTAATCATACAATATTTGAAATAGTAAATAAATAATCATAGATCTTGTTCAATAAATTCTCTCATTTCTTACAATTGATATAAAAAATGATATTATATCAATTTGGTCATTTTTCTGTAGAAAATCATTTATTTTCCAACTTTTGTTTTTTATTTAAAATATTTTCTATGATTCCATTTAAAAGAGAATTATTTAATTGCAAATCATAATTATTTAATTTTATTCAACCACTAAGAGTACTTTTAAAGTTATTTTGATTTATCTTTCATATAATATCTATATCTAATTCTAAGAATCAATTTGCTATAAAAAAATTAGGAACATCAAAATTAATTTTATGAAAAAATCAATTTTGATTAATAATCTTTAGTATTTCAATATAATATTTATCAGTACTTTTATATTTATTGAGTATAAATGAAATTATTTCTCATAATACATCTTTAAATGATTTTATATTTTTTTTATATGATGGTATTTTTATTAAATATCCATTTTCATTTTTCTCTAAATCACATCATATTCTTTTAAATTCATTTATGAATATGGATAAATCAACATCAAATCATAGAAAATCAATTATATCTTTTTTTTGTATATTCATTTCAATATAACTATCTGATTCAACAAAAACTTTTCAAAAATTTTCTACATCAAAATTTGAAAATTCAATCACTAATTTATTATCATTATTTTCAATAATTTCTCATCAATAATAATAATTTAAATAATTTGGCATATTTTCAAAAAAATCACTCTTCCAATCTCATTCAAATATTAATTTATTTCAATCAATAATTACATTAGACTTTAAATTATCTTCTATATGAACTCATAAAAACTTTCTTAATCTATTTTTTAATAAAAATTCAATTTTATTAGACTGTAAAGTAATTTTATTTTCATCTGTTCTTTTAATATCAGAAGTAATAGATACAATTTTTCAAATATCATTAGGTATTTCTATATTTCTCCAACTTCAACTTCAATTAATTATTTTTTTGTTTGGTTGATTTAAATCTAAAAAATTATTTATATTTGCTCAAAATATAAAGTAATTAGATTTTTCTCAAAATTCATTTAATAAAAATTCATCAACATATCATCAAACTATTTTTATAATTTTATCTCATCAATCAGTAAAGCTAAATTCAAATCCTGGGGATACAAAAGGGAATGATTTTTCTTTTACTTCTTTAAAGTTAAAATCTCTATTAAGAGTTTTATTTAAAAATATTTCTAAAAAATCTATTACTGATTTTAAATTATAATTTTTTAATGTTGTTTCTAATTGAAAATACTCTTTAATCTTTGATCATGATTGCTTTCTGAATAACTTTCATAATATATAATCATTATTTATAGTATTTCAACTAATAATATCTCTAATCATTAATCCAGAAAATTGAGATATTAATGTAATATCATTATTATACTTTTTCAAATCACATAAATCTCATTTAAATCTTCTTAAATAATCAAATATGATTTCTAACTTTTCATCTGTTTGTCAATGTTTTTCAAGTCAAGTATCTATTAATATCTGTCCATTATTATATATTGGAGAGAAGGATGGTATGAGTCCATAACATAAGTTCTCAGTAGTTGATGATACTATCTGAAAATCTTTTTGGATAACTCATAAAGAATTCATTGTGTAATGAATCTTACGATGTAAGCTCTTATTAATACTTTCAATTCATTGAATTTTTTTTCAAACTATTTCTGGATTATACTGTCTAAAATTACTACTCATAATATTTGAAATTATATTTTATAATTCTATTTTCTGCCTAAATGAATGATAATTTTCTTTAATTATTTCATTTGACAATAGATGATTCATTTCTCAAAAATCTCAATGTTTTTCATTTTTTTCTCAAATTTTATGACAATCACTTCAAAATGTTAAACATATATTTGTTTTTGCTTTAATTTTCAAAATACTTTCAATCCATTTTTTATCTAAACTTGTATTTATTTCAATTGCATTAATTCATCTCTCAAAGTATCAATTAAATTCTTTTTCAAAACTTATAATATTACCTTTAAAAGTAATATTTGGATGAGCAATAGATAAAATAGTCTTATTAATATCAAAGATATTTCATAACTCTGAAATATCTAATAAATCATTATTAAAATCTATTTTAAAATTTCCGTAATTTTTTCATTTTTTATCAACAACATTATGATAAAACCAATACATATCATAATGAAATCAAAACATCTTTTTAATTATTTCTATATTTTGTTTTGAATATTTTCAATTATAAAAAAATTTAACTATGGATGATGAATTTAAACTGGATTCATTTTTTCATAAACTATTGTAATATTCTAAAATATCATTGAATGAAACTATGAATCATACTTTACTAAAAACTTCTATTTGCTTTTTTACAAATAGAATATTATCTTCTATTGTTTTATTTAAGATATTATCAATTTTTGTATTAAAATTATTTGAATAGGATGTGATATGTAAATATCTATCATTTTCATAATTTTTCGTGGAAACTTCTACAGCTTCTGGAACAATTATATTTGAACCAATTAAAATATTTTTTAATTTTCTATCTATTTTATCATGATCAGTAATGGCACACATATCTAATCATAACTCTATAGCTTTTTCAGCATATCTCTCAATCTTATCGTGTCAATCACTACTGTTAGTGTGATTATGGCAATCTATTATCATATTAATCTATTAAATATATATCATTAAATAATTCTTCAGAGTCTCTTAATGTATATTCTAAATCTTCTTGTGTGAAGGAATCTTCTAAATAATTTAATTTATTCCTACTTTTCCAAGCATAAATGGATACATCTCATAAATGTCTTTTTAAGTATTTATCTGTATATGAATGAATATATTTTCATATTTTATCTTTTAAAAATGATAAATCTTTTTTTCAAATATTATCCTTAAAAGTTTTTATAAATATTTTCCTTAGATGATAGTATTCCTCATCAGATAAAATAGTATATCAACTGTTTATGTTATCATTAAGTGTTCTATTGAAAATATCATTAACTCTCATTGATTGATTATATAAATCATAAATTTGTCATAAAATATTTGGATACAAAATATCTTCATCAATGACTCATTTATTATTTAATCAACTAAAAAGTTTTATATCAAAGTTTAAATATTTAAGCATTTCTACTCAATATTTTTTTTCTCATTCTTCAATAAATGATTTAAATCTTTTATATATATCATTATTATTTGAATTAGAATTTTCTATTAATGGAAGAAATATTGTACTATCAAAATCTGATAATTCTCATAATACAGAAACATTTTGAAAATGTATATTAAATTGTCAATGTATTATCCCTTCTTTAAACATAATAGCAGAATTTTTCGCTAATGTTTTAGTGACTTTTACTTGTAATTTTTTAATACTGCTAGTATCTAAATTTTCATTAAATATATCTTTAATTAATTCTCAAACAACTATTTTTAAGTTGTCTCAATCATTATTAATACATAAATCTAGTAAATTAGAAATTCTATATGGTGTTTTTGCATGTCTAAATAAAATACCTGAATCTAAATTATGATAATCATCTTTAATTACTATACATGATTTTATATTTGCATTCCATAGCTTCATTTCTTCTATAACTTTTTCAGATAGTTTTTCTTGAAATAATTCTTGGTTTCATTGCCATGAAGTTTCTGAGATGTTTCTATAGAGAGTTATAGGTTTTATAATTTCAATTCATAAACTATTATAAACATCTCAAGCTAACGATTCTCTGTAAGTAGCTCAAAAAATAGAAAATCATTCTGGTCTTGGATCTGTTATCTCAATATTTCAATCTCAATCAAGTTTATATTGAACAAGAAAAGGCCATTGTTCACCTAAATCTATTCTTAGACATCAACCTAATTTTCATTTTTCTTCTGCCCAAGAAGATTGTAATTTATCTAAAAATCTTCTCATGATTTCAGATCATATTCATGGTCATGTTCATTTTCATAATAAATAACCATTATTTCAATCTAATTTTTTAAAACATCATCTTCACATCCAATCTATTTGACAAAATCATATATCATCACTTAATCATTTATCTATACTTTTTTTAAATATCTCAATATTCTTATCTATATTAGATCTTGTTTTTATATCAATATTATTTGAAAAACTATCAATATATTCTAATCAATTCAGTTTTCTAGGAATAAATTTAATTGATTTCATAGTTTTTATCTTAATTTATAATTTAATTCATTTTCTATTTTTGATCTAATTGTAAAATATAATTTGTTTATTTCATCATTTGTTAATGTTCTTTCTAATGATCGAAAAGTTATTCTTATGCTTGTACTTTTTCTATCTCAAAACTTTTTGTCATTTTCAAAGATATCTACTATTTTTACTTCTTCTATTAAATCTCAAGCAATATCTCTTATAATTCATGAAACATCAAACAAGTCAGCTTCATTTTTTAATTCGAAACTTCAACTTTTATTAGATTCTTCATCATCTTTTATGAATTTAGTTTTAGGAACTAAAAAAGAAATATCTTTGAAAACAGGAGGAAAATTACTCACTTCTTTATAGGCATCAAAATTACCCCATTGGCTTGTTACTCTCTCATCAGTACTCCAAAATAATCTTATATCTGGAATTTTTTTTAAAGCCATAGCTAATCTCTCAATTCAAAAACCAAAAGCCCATCAGTTATATTTTTCTCAATCTAATCATAATTTTTCCATAACTGAAGGATGGACTATTCAAGCTCATAAAACTTCTAACCATTTTCAATCAAACATAACCTCTACTTCTAAACTTTCTTGAGTATAAGGAAAAGTATCTTTATTGAATCTATATTGAATATTATCT
Source organism: uncultured Candidatus Peribacteria bacterium (assembly GCA_964470525.1). Lineage (GTDB taxonomy): Bacteria > Patescibacteriota > Gracilibacteria > BD1-5 > UBA6164 > CAYYDE01. The sequence goes on along the minus strand of CAYYDE010000005.1, from coordinate 47,608 downwards.
CAAAAAAGAGAGTGTATAACATTCTTAAGAACATTTTTTAAAGTTTCTTGATCTATTCTTTCTTTTTGTTTTTCTACTATTCTTAAACCATCAATTTGATGAAAACATTCATGATGAGTAGGATCTATATCATCTACTCTATATACTTTTCATGCTGATAAGACACTTATTTTTCAGACTTTTTCTAATAATGCTTTTCATTTTGCATCATCTAAAAAATATTTCCACATCACAGATGTATGAGGTCTAAGTAGCATACTATTGTGTAAATTTTCAGTATCTTTATGTATAAAATAGCTATCACTTATTCTTCTTGCTACATGGGATTCAGGAAAGTTGAATAAGTTAAAAGTTTCGTATTCATTCACTACTTCAGGAGACTCAAAATATTGGAATCATTGAAAAAAATCACTATTATAAATACTATTAACTATCATATGAATAGGATTTCAAGTTTGTTTTATTAAGTTAGGCATATTATAGACCCTAAGAATACGATTTAGATATCATTTTTCACTATCAGATAGTACTCATAAGCTAATTTTTGTTTTGATTAAATTTATCCAAACTTCATCATTTCAAGTAATTTTATAATTTGGATGAGATAAGATACTTTCTAATTCTATTCATTCACTTATGGAAATGAAATTATTTAATATTGATTTTTTGCTGTGAAAATTCTCATTATATTTCTCTTTTTCCATAATTGATATTTTAAACAAGTAAAATTATCAATTATCATATTTATGTATCTATAAATGTCAAGTGTAAGAAATGAATATTGTTTGATCTATATTATCTGATTGACTATTTTATAAAAATAAATATAATACAAAAAATTAAAAAGTTATTTATAGAGACTATGAAATATTATTTATCATCAGAGAAGATAGAAAATGAAGCTAATAGTATAGGTATAAATATTTATCCCACTTTTAATTGAGTTACAAGGAGTTTATTAGTTTCAAATTCACAAAAAAAATCTATGGATTTTCTCAATGCTAATTGAACAGATAATCAATTGAAAGTTCTACAAGCAAAAGAGGATTCAGTGTGGAAAGAATTAATGAATATAAATTCTCATAAGGTTATGCAGATATTGTTATCAATCATGAATAATCAAGAGTTATGAAATTGACTTGTTTTAATCCCATGAGTAAATACAATTTGTTGGAATAGTACTAAAGATAATTGGCTTTATAGGTCTACTCCAAATGCAAAAAATAATGCATATCATCCTTTAATGAGTAATTTACCATTACACACAGATTCAATTATGTCCGAATATCATGATGATAATAATGAGTTGGTAATTGCAAGAGTTTTACATTGAATGAAATATAAACCAACTTGATATTATTATTTGGGGGATTTAATGCCAGATATGATTGATAATAGAGCACAAGCTTTACAAATTGCAGAATTGATATGATATGATGCTATGAAACTTTTTAAATCTACGATATCTATAAAAGATCAATTTGAAAGAATCATGAGTGATAAAAATATTCCAAATTTAAATTTTGATAGAAGTCAAGAAAATTCTGGTTTTACAATACATTCGTGAATTAAATATGGAAAAATTGAAGATATAAGAAATAATAATATTAAAAATCCAATTGCTCACGTATGATATTTGCCTTGAAAAGATGAACCAACATGATATCTTAGATTTATAAGTGCTGATGATTTTGATGACATATTTAAAGAGTACATCTAAGTTATTTCTAAGTTTTACCTATAATAAGCTCATATTCAATATGATTTTAAAATATATAAAAGGTTAACTTTTGTAATTATTATAAAATTATGAAAATTATCTTGATATAGAAAGTATCAGATCTTTGAGAGAGATTTTGTTCTAGATTTGAGAAGTTTATTGTTATTAAATTGAAGACTCGATATGTTAAGCCAACTACTTAGTAGCTGGTTTTCTTTTTCTCAAAAAAAAATTTGCATAAATGAGGATTATTCTTATAATAACTATACTTTTTATAGTGTTTTAAAAATTAAAATGAAAAATATGTCATATTTTTATGAACTATCAGCAAAAAATATAACGGGTCAAGAAGTAAATTTTTCTGATTACAAAGATAAACTTGTTATTGTAGTCAATACAGCAAGTAAATGTGGACTTACTCCACAATACGAATGACTTGAAAAACTCTATCAAAAATATCAAGAGAAAGGTTTAGTGATTTTGGGATTTCCTTGCAATCAATTTGCAAATCAAGAATCTGGAGATGAAAAATCAATTCAACAATGATGTTTACTTAATTATGGAGTTACATTTCCAATGTTTGCAAAAGTTGATGTGAATGGAAAAAATGCTCATCCAGTTTTTGCATATTTAACAGATAAATTGAGAGGATTTTTGTGGTCAAAAAAAGTGAAATGGAATTTTACAAAATTTGTTGTTGGAAAAGACTGAACTCCACTCAAAAGATTTGCTCCGACATTTAAACCTGAAGATATGGAAACATTTATTTTAAAACATTTGTAAAAAACAAAAAAATAATTATAAAAAACAAAATATTATTTAATATACGAAAATATGAATTACGATTTAATTATTATTGGTGCTGGAAGTGCTGGTTATCCTGCTGGAATGTATGCGAGCCGTTATAAAATAAAAAATCTTATTATTTGAGCACAACCAGGAGGAGCTTTGGCTACGAGTCATAAAGTAGAAAATTATCCAGGAACGCTTTCTGCTTCATGAGCAGATATTATGCAAAACTTTAAAGATCATGCTACTACTTCTGGAAGTGAAATCTTACAAGAAATGGTGACAAAAGTTGAGAAAACAGCAACAGGATTTGAAGTAACCACATCAAGCGGGAAAAGTTTTACTTCAAAATATGTCATTCTCGCAACTGGAAATAAATACAGACATTTATGATTTGTATGAGAGGATGAATTTTTAGGAAAATGAGTGAGTTATTGTGCAACATGTGATGGAATGTTTTTTAAAGATCTTGATGTTGTGATTGTTTGAGGTGGAAATACTGCTTTGACAGAGGCTTTATATCTTTCAGATATTTGTAAAAGAGTCTATATTGTTCATCGTAAAGATACATTTAGAGCAGAAGATATTTGGGTAGAACAAGCGAAAAAAAGAGAAAATATAGAATTTGTCTTGAATGAAGAAGTAGAGAAAATAGAGGGAAGTATGTTTTTAGAAAAAGTAATTTTAAAATCAGGAAAAGAGCTCAAAGCTGACGGAATATTTGTAGCTGTTGGAAGTGATCCAAATACGAGTCTTGTGCATCATTTAGAACCAAAAATGGATAATGAATGATGTCTCATCGTTGATGCAAGACAAGAGTCAAGTGTCAAATGACTCTATGCAGCTTGAGATGTAACAACTAATTCAAATAAGTTTAAACAAACAATTATGTCAGCAGCAGAATGATGTTTGGCAGCAAACTCTATTCATGAAGATTTCATTCGAAACGGACATTAAAAAAATACCAAACGAAAGTTTGGTATTTTTTTAATATTCAATTCCTGAAGTTGAAAGAGCATACAGTCTCTCATCTTGATCAATAAAATTAGCTTGAGAAAGATTGATATATTCTTTAAGATTGATATCTTGTTTTTCTAATACAAGTTTGAGGATATCATCTCAGTGAGATATATTTGTAAAATGAGGAAATGTGATCAGGTATGTATTATATCAAGCATTGTTTGAAATATCCACTATTTCTGCTCCATCAATACCAACAAGAGTATCTTTGATGCTGAGATTTTCATCATTATAGACAAAAGTTACAGAAATACTTTTTACTCATGTCATATTTTTTGAACTTTTCAGAGAAACAAGATTATTTTGAATTCCAAGAGAAAGATCAGATATTTCTTTATGACTTGAAGATGTTTCAAAAAGATTTCATTTTACCATTTGTCCAACTTCGGTACTATTTATGTAAAAATTAAATCCTATTGCTAAAGCAAGGCTTGTAAAAATAATTGCAAGAGTATTTTTTCTCTTCTTTTTGTGGTATTTTTGGATGATATCTTCCATATATTTTTGTATTATTATATATTTTTTGTGAAAGTTTTTTTCCTTCTGGTTCATTATAACATATTTTTTTCTGAAATCAAAATATTTCACATATTTTTTTAAATGATTCAGTGATTTTCTAAAGTTTCAAATTGAGATTTACTAAGAATGGTTTTGAGAAAATCATCATTTGTTATATTTGAGATACTTCCATATTGTTTAAGGAGTTTTTGTCTGGTTTTTGGACCAATTCATGGGAGTTCTTCTAAAATATTTTTTTTGCTTGCTTTTATACGACTTTCTCTATTAAAGGTTATGGCAAAACGATGAGCTTCATCTCTAATTTTTTGAATGAGACGAATGAGAGATGAATCTTTTTCCAATTGAATACTTTTGCTTGAATAGGGAAGAAAAAGCTCTTCTTCTTTTTTTGCAAGAGAAACGAGTTGAAGAGAATCAAGAAGTTGATAAAAAGGTTCATTTTTTGGAGTTTCTTTTTTCGCTTTTTCAATGATTTCCATGACGCTTGATAATTGTCATTTTCAACCATCAATAATAATCAGATCAGGAACTTTTTCTGATTTTTTTATTTCTTGTAAACGACGATTCATGACTTCACGCATAGAATCAAAATCATTTATTTGTCCATTTTCAAGTGTTTTTATCTTGAATTTTCTATACAGGTTTGGTGCAGTTTTTCCATTTTCGATAACACTACGACTCGCAACGGTGTGACTTCAAGAAATATGAGAAATATCATTACATTCAAAAATAATATTTTTGTTTTTCTGTTGATATCATAAAATTTCAAGAATATTTGTCATATCTTTTTTCGTAAATCATTTGACACTCAGAGATTCAAGATGTTTTTTATAGGCAAATTCAAAAGCATTTTTATATGCAAGAGAAAGAATTTCTGTTTTTTCTCAGATTTTTGGAATTTCTATTTTGAGATGAAGTGCTTGGAGAATTTCTGACTCTATGTTGATAGATCTTGGGAGAATAAGAGAGAGTTTTTTAGAGTTATCAATATAATGGTTTTCAATGAAATACAGCACACTTTCTTCAAGATCTTGGAGCTTATCTTCTATTTCAAATTGGTAAATTCCTGTGATTTTTGCTTGTCGTATTTCAATTTTTGCAATATAAAAACGATTATATTTTTCTAAAAATTGAATCACATCAGCATCATATCAGACAATATCTAAGACAATCTGATTTTGTGAAATAGAATGAATTGCTTGTATATCTTCTTTTATTTTTCCAGCTTCTTCAAATTGTAGATTTTTTGCATATGTATGCATTTTTTCAGTGAGATTTTTGAGAACTTCCTCAAAGTTTCATCATAAAAAATTTCTGATATTTTCAATGTTTTCTCTGTATTTTTTTATTTCTTGTATTCAAAGTAAACATGGTCATGCACATCTTCCAATGTAATAATCAATACAAGGAATTTTACTTCCATGAGTATTTTTTATAGAAATATTTTCAGGATTTTTTGGATGTTTTTCTTGGATTTCAAATTCAATATTACAACTTCTGTGTCAAAATAATTTTTTAGTAATTTTTATAATATTATTCACATAATTTGTTGAAATATATGGTCAAAAATAGGTTCATCATTTTGTTTTGATACGGGTTTTTATAATTTTTGGAAAAAGTTCTTGTGTAATTTTTATGTAGGTATGATTTTTATCATCTTTCATTAAAATATTGTATTTTGGTTTGTGTTTTTTTATGAGGCTGGTTTCGAGAAGCAGACTTTCTATTGCTGTATTTGTTATCAGAATCTTTATATCATCAATTTGTTCTACCATTTTTTTCTTTGCAAAATTGAGTTTTGATTTTCCATTAAAATAACTATTGACTCTTGCAAAGAGATTGATAGATTTTCCAATATATATAAGTTTTTGATTTGCATCAAAAAACTGGTACACACCAGGAAGTTTTGGAATATTTTTTAGAATATGTTTGATATGATGTGACATACGAATCTTTTATCTAATATCAATAGTTCCTTTTTTCTTTTTTGCTTTTTCAATAACTTCTTCTGTTTCTTTTGAATCATCTTTTTGAAATCATGAATTTTCCATATATTGCTCTACAATTCCAGAAAGAGTATGTAACAGCATATCATAATTTTTTATTTCTCAGTTTTCATCTTCTGAGATTATTTTTTCTCTTTGTTCTCTGGAAGTTCTTTCTATATCATCAATTGCATCGTAGGGAAGAGCAGCATCTTCCAAAATAAAATTATCTCATCATCAAATTTTATGGATCACTAAAGTTCCTTTTCAAAAAATTGTGTCAATAATTCCGTCTTGAATAATTTCAATTCCTTCAATACTTCCATATTTTACAGAAACACTATTGATAGAAAAAATTTCCCAATCCAATTCAATAACTCCTTCATTTGTGATAATCCACACATCATTATACCAATTGAAAATATCATACATAATTTTTAAGAACATAAAAATGATGAAAATTTCTAAAACATAGAAAGGAATAAATGATTTGAGAGTATCTGATGTGTAATATAAAAATGTTGGAATAAGTACTCAAAAAAAATAATTGAGAAAAATTTTTCCTAAAATAGTGATGATATGTTTTTGGAGAATTCATTTAATTTTTATACCAGTTGGAACATATTTTTGGAAGAAAAAAGCATCAAATTTATTCATATTTATTTTTTATGATTCATAATAATTCTATTCATGAGAGTTTTTTGAATAATTCCGTTTTGATCAAATTTCTTAATAATTTCAAAAAGAGTATTTTTTTCAAAACGTAAAACTTTTACAGGATTTTCCGCAATAATACTTGCGATTCTTTTTTCATTTGTAACTAAAGATATTTCTCAAAAAATATCTCCTTCAAATAAGGTGGTAATGACAGCTCCATCTTGAACGACTGATACAATTCCTTCAACTAATATGTAAAAAAATGTATCATTTGCTCATTGCTTAATAATAATATCTCATGCAGCATAGCAAAGATACGTTCCTATTTTTTCTATTGCTTCGAGATGCGTATTTGAAACATTTGCAAATAATGGGAGAGTTTGAATGAGTTTTCTCATATTGAAAAAATTTAGAAAAATACAATAAAAGTATAATTATTTTTTAAAAATGAGCAAGAGAGAAATTTGAGATATGTAACTTTAAATACATTTTGATATTTTTTGTATTTTTATATAATGAAAATATATTCTTTAATTTTTTTATATGAAACAAAAAATTTTGGTTTTGCTCGTGATAAGTACTTTTATTTTTTCTGGATGTAGTAAAGAAACTCTTACTTTTGAGTGATATAAAATTTCAACTGATTCAGAAGCACAAAAAGTATCACAAGAAGTAGGAAATATTTTACAACAAAGAGATTTTGTACGTTTAGCTGAAATAACATCAGAAAAATGACTTTTTTTTGGAAGATATAATCGTTTTGAAGAAACTGATCCAGTTTTTGCCTCACCACAAATTGCTGGATTTGCTCAAGATGAATCAATATATCGTTGGTGAGTGTATGATGGAAGTTGAGAAAATATTGATTTAAATATTTCACAATATTTTGAAAAATTTGTATGGAATCGTAACTTTTTAGAATATGATGCATTCTATTTTAATCAATTTACGCAACATGGAAATATGATCAATAATCTATTTGAAACATTTCCAGATGCACAAATCGTAGAATTATTTTTAGAATGAGAAAATGAAATGTATGGAGGTTTGGATTGGAATTCTTTGTATTTCATTTTTGAAAAACAAAATTCAGGATATTTTCTCAGAGGAATTGTTCACTCTTCATGGACAACATAGAAAGGCAAAAAATATTTGTCTTTCTTTTTTATTTATGATATAATAGATTCATAATAGTTTCTAAAAATATTTTATGTATCCAATTGCTCTTCCAGAAAAATATGATCCAGCAAGTCTTGCAACTCTTTCTCATCGATTTAGTGTGGTGTATTTATGAGATTACTTATGAAATATGAGTGAATTTTCAGGAAGTCATCCATGAGTAGATATTCGACCAGTTACTCCAAATCAAACAGTTTTTGCTGTGCTTGATGGAACTGTTTTTAAAGCTTGAGAAGATGCAGCATATTGAAAATATGTGTTTTTGGAACATAATTGAGTTCCTGATCCAGATGATTTTTCAAAAACCACGACTTTATATAGTTGTTATCAACATCTTGATAGTATCATTGTCACAACGTGAGAACCAGTAAAAGAATGACAAAAAATAGGAACAACAGGGAATACATGAATCAGTTTTTGAGAACATTTACATTTTCAAATTGATAGAAAAGAAGCTCCTTTTCATGCATATTGGCCATATACAGGAGCAGAAGTACGTGATTTATGAATTGGATTTTCTCAGGGAGTGAATATATGACTTGGAAAGGAAAATGCACAAAAATACACAGTAAATCCTTTGGTATATTTGGATAGAATTTGATGAAAAAATATTTCAAATCTTGTACAAGAAACTGACTCAGAAAAGAAAGAAGAAGGAATTATCTTGGATATAAATCTTTTTTGAGATATAGAAAATCTTATTTTGAAAGATAAAGAACCAACACTTTTTGAAGAAGAACACACAGCTTCACCAGTTGTAAAACAAGAAAATATTCTCTCAAATAAAAAAGATATTTTACTTGCTTCGGTGCATAATGAGCGTGAAATTCTTTCTCAAGAAATATCGATTTTTCATGATGTAGATCCAAAACATCCTTTGTATAATTCTATAGAAAATTTTGTAAAAAAATGAATTTTTTCATGATTTTGAGATAATACATTTCGTCCAAATCTTTCGATTTCTCGTATTGAACTTTTGAAAATGATTTTGCTCTTAAAAGAAATTCCACTTTCATCAGATGAAAATACATATTTTCAAGATATTTTTTCATACTCTTGGCATAAAAAATATGTAAATACAGGAAAAGAATTATGAATTGTTGCAACTCAAAATACACATTTTTTTCCAAATGAATTTATTACTCGAGTGGAAGCTTTAAAAATGATTTTGACTGTATTTGTTTGAGATATTGAAAACAAATATACTCAATCTTTTTCAGATGTTTGAGAAACTTCTTGGTATGCAAAATATATTCAATATGCTGTTGAAAATAATCTTGTTTCGTCTCAATGAAAATTTTTTCCAAATGCTTTTATCACACGTATAGAAGTAGTTGAAATTTTTTCAAAATTGTTAAAAATATAAAAATCCATTTTCATATGGATTTTTTTATAAAAAAAGGAGACCCAAACTGGGTCTCAAGAGTTACACACACTGACTACAGCACTGCAACCGTTATTTTTCTCAAGGATTCAACTTATTTGAACCTTGAGAAAAGAAATATGGTCGGACTGGAGGAGTTTTCCTCAAAAAACCAAAGGTTTTCAGTCCGATTGCAAGGTTTATTTTATTGAATACAAAAAAAAGTCAAGTTTTTTGTGTGTATTTTAAATTTGAAACATTTATAAAAATCACTACAATACAAAAAATACTTTTTATAAAAAATTTATGGCACATATATATGATACTTTGCTTGGAGAATATATTCAAAATCCTGGAAAAAAATGACTTTCTCTTGATAGTTTGGCTCAAAAATATTTTGATTATAAAATGATTTCTTATGAAGAAATTACTCAAAAAAAGACACTAAATTTTTCAGAAGTTTCTCTTGAAAATGCAAGTATTTATTCTGCTGAAGATGTTGTTATAACACAAAAAATATATGAAGAACAAAAACAAAATAAAATAGATGAAAACGAAGTTTTACACCAAATTGAGATTCCTTTGATTGAAGTATTAAAAGAAATGGAGGGAATATGAGTTCAAGTTGATAGAGAAAAATTAGCTGTAGTATGAGATTTTTTGAAAGAAGAGATTTGAAAAGAAGAACAAAAAGTATTTGAAATTGTTGGACAAGAATTCAATATCTCCTCACCAAAACAAGTGTGAGAGATTTTATTTGAAAAATTGTGACTTCCAAGTGGGAAAAAAACCAAAACATGATATAGTGTTGATAGTGAAGTTTTAGAGTCGTTAAGTTTTCATTATCCTGTGGTAAAACATATTTTAAATTTTCGACAATATTCAAAACTTCTTTCTACTTATGTAGAATGATTAACGAAATTGATTCATTCATGAACTGGAAGAATTCATACCAATTATAATCAAGCAGTTACAACAACTGGAAGATTGTCTTCTACAAACCCAAATTTGCAAAATATTCCAGCAGCTTCAAGTGGTCCAGCAGGGGAAATACGAAAGGCATTTGTACCATTTTGTGAAGAAAATTTTATTCTCTCATTTGATTATTCTCAAATAGAAGTGAGACTTTTAGCACTTATGAGTTGAGATGAAAATTTACTTTGAGCTTTTCAAAAATGAGTTGATATTCATCAAAATACAGGAAAATTTTTGTTTTGAAAAGATGAACTTATCAGTGATGAAAGAAAAATTGCAAAAGCAGTAAATTTTTGAGTGATTTATGGAATTAGTGCTTTTTGACTTTCAAAAATGATTTGAATTTCTCAAGCTGATGCAAAAATTTATATTCAAAAATTTTATGAACAATATCCAAAAGTTGGAGAATATTTTGCAAAAATTATTCAAGAATGTGAACAAAATGGATATGTTGAAACCTGGTTTGGAAGAAAAAGATATATCTCAGGTATCAATGACAGGAATATGATTATCAAAAAAGCAGCTGAAAGAGAAGCTATGAATATGCCAATTCAAGGAACTTCAGCAGATATTATAAAGCTTGCTATGATAAAAGTGCATCAATTTATCAAAGAAAAACAACTTGCGTCACGTATGATTATGCAAGTACATGATGAACTCGTGTTTCAAGTTGTGCCAGAAGAGAAAGATCTTTTATTACAAGAAATTCCACGTATTATGGAAAATATTATTGTTGGATCAATTGTTTTGAAAGTAGATGCAGCAGTTTGAAAAAACTGGAAGGAAGCAAAATAAATATTATATAATTTAAAAACTATGATTGTTGATATCATTTATGCAATTTTATTTATCAGTATTTGACTTGCTCTTTTAAAGTATAGACGTACGGTAAAATCTTGGACTGGAAATTTTGTATGGGCTGAACAATATTTATGAAGATGAGGAACGTATTTTATTTTGATACTTTTATGAGTATTTTTAATATTTTTCTGAGCAATTTATCCATTTTGATGACTGGATCTGTTTATTTGAAATGGAGAACCAACACAGTTTCAACCTCGATAGTATTTTATTATTAAACACAAATATATGAAAAAATTTTTTGTAAATATTTTAGTAGGATTTTTTTTGTTGAGTTCATCATGAATGGTATCAGCAAATCCTGTTGCACAAAAAGAAGTAACCAGATGACAGGCATTTCAATTTATTGGAGATTATGTTGTTACTGATATGCCAAAAAGTTATAAATACATTGATTTAAAATTTTTGGATGTAAAAAAAGGAACAAAACTCTATGATAGTCTTCAAAAGTTAGTATTTTTAGATGTTATTGAGAATAGAGAAGTTTCTTTTTGAGGAGGAAAAAAAGTTTCTAATGTTGCATTTTTTTCGTTATTAAAAACGATTACAGGATTTGATTTTATTTTAGATGATAGAGAAATAGAACCTGAAGTATTGAAATATGAAGATTTAAAAATAGTAGTTGAAATTATTGATCTTATAGAAGCTGGAGCAATTCAAGTTTGAAATGAACAAAATCATTTTTCAACGCAATATACTCAAGAAGAAGAAAATGCACTTCAAATCTATTATGATGTCTATGATACACTAAAATATGATTTATATGGAAAAGAACATTTGAATTCAAAAGATCTCATTTATGGATCAATTCAATGATTAACAAAAGCAACCTGAGATGCGTATACAACGTTTTTTCCTCCAATAGAAGCTCGTGAATTTCATGAAGATCTTGCAGGGGAATTTGAGTGAATTTGAGCATATGTTGATATGCCAACTCCATGAGTATTTCAAGTTGTTTCTCCAATTTCTGGTTTTCCAGCAGAGAAAGCAGGATTAAAATGAGGTGATATAGTTATTCAAATTGGTGATAAAAAAGTTACTCCTGATATGTCACTTCAAGAAGCTATAAATTTAATAAAATGACCAGCAGGAACTACAATTCAACTCACGATTTTCAGAGATGGTGAAGAATTGATATTTGATGTGATACGAGAAAAAATTACTCTCAATGATGTTGAGTATGAAGTTTTAGAAAATGGAATTTTTTATATTCAAATACGTATGTTTTGAGATAAAGTAAATGCACAATTTTTAGAAGCTTTAGAAAATTTAAAACATCAAAATAATGTGAAAAAAGTCATTATTGATTTGAGAAATAACCCAGGATGATATTTAGAACAAGTGAATGAAATGCTTTCTACTGTGATTCAAAAATCTGAACCAATTGCTGTTATTAAATCACTTGATGGAGTTTTTTCATATGAATCAAAATGATATGATATTGTTGATCTTTCAGATTATGATGTGTATCTTTTATGAAATGAGGGAACAGCATCAGCAAGTGAAATTATGATAGGAACTTTGAAAGATTATTTTCCAAATATTACTTTTGTAGGACAAAAAACATTTTGAAAATGATCAGTGCAAACTTTGAGAAATTATTATGATGGAAGTGCATTAAAATATACAATTGCAAATTGGTATACAGGAAAATCTCAAACAGCAATTGATGGAATTTGAATTTTACCAGATGTAGAGGTAGAGCTTGATGCAGAAAAAATAAAAGCTTGAGTGGATAGTCAGTTGGAGTGGGTGAAAAAGAGATAGAAAATATTTACAAAGTACACAAAAAAAGTATTATCATTCAGATAATACTTTTTATTTTTTCAAAAATATGACCATCCCACCACACGCAAAAAAAGTTTTTTCTGGAATTACTTTTGATGTGTATCATTATAAACAAGAAATGTTTGATGGAAGCACACAAATATTTGAAAAACTCAAAAGAAATCATTCTGTGGATATAATAGCTGTGACAAAAGAGAAAAAAATTATTCTCATTCACGAAGAGCAACCATGAAGAAAACCTTTTATTTCTCTGGTTTCTGGCTGATGAGAAGATGAAGAAAATCCACTTCAAACAGCTAAAAGAGAGTTACTGGAAGAAACAGGAATGCAAAGCAATGATTGGGAATTACTTTGAAGTTTTTCATTTACTTCTCGTATTGATTACCAAGCACATTTATTTGTTGCTCGAAATGCTGAGAAAATTTCTGAGCAAAATCTTGATGCGTGAGAAAAAATTCAGATAATAGAATGTGACTGGGAAGAATTTAAAAATTTTGCTCTTTCTCCAGATTTTCGTGTCAAAGAATTTACTCTTGAACTTTTGAGAGAAATATATTTTGGAAGGGAAGAGGATTTTAAGAGGAGGATTTTGGGAGAATAATATTTTTTAAGTAAAAATTATGAAAAAACGTACTTGAGTTCTTATTGTGCTTCATAATGATGAAGGAAAAATTTTTCTTCAAGAAAGAGGAGATTATTCAAAAATTTGAGAAGAATGGGCATTTTTTTGATGATGAGTAGAGGAAGGAGAAGCTCATTATGATGCATTTTTGCGTGAAGCAAGAGAAGAGCTTGATTTGGATATGACACAGTTTGAGACTGAGTACATTTGAACAGATACGAAATATTATTCTGAAGCAGATTTTGAGGCAACAAGGCATTTTTATCTTGTAAAAACTCAAATGAAAAAAGAAGATTTTACTATATTTGAAGGAATTTGAGGAGAATATTTTACGATTGAAGAGGCTAAAAAATTGAAATTTCCTTTTAATATGAATGAGGAACTTGATATGATTCAAAAAAATATTTCCTTCTAAAAAGAACCAAGAAAAACTCTTGCTTCTTTTTTTTTTTAGGGTACAATAACTCTAGATATTATCAATAAATATTTTTTTATGAGTCAAAAAATAAAAAATTTTTTCTTCGTTTTCCTTTTGTTTTTTTTGTTTTTTTATCAATCGTATGCATATACTTTGGAAGAAGTTCGCGTGGTGTATGATAAATTTATTGTGCAACTTGATACAAAAGTTAAAAATGAAAAAAAACAAATACAGATTTTAGAATGACTTGCTAAAAATATTGATACAGCATTAAATAAATCAAAACAAAAAAAACAAATTACTCTTTTGTCTCATTTAAAAACATTGAATAATAAGAAGATTTTGCTTTTAAAATCTCAGCAAAATGTGAAACAAGTTCAACAGCAACAACAACAATTTCTCAATGCAACTCAATTACCTGTGTCTCAAAATATTCTTGAAAATGCACCTTCTTTTATTCAAAATCTCACAAAAAAATATCCTTTTTATGCTTTAAATAATTCTTTTGAATATTCTCAAGAGTGAAAAGTATTTCGTGTAAATATCAAAAAACATTATAAACTTGATCAAAAACAGGGAGAATATTTCTTGAAAAACCCATTAGAAAATGCAGTAATACTCTATTTACCAAATGATCAATACATACTTACTTGAGAATTTATACAAGAAGAAAAAATCCCATACAATGAACTAAAAAAACTATTTGTATATAATATAGAACAATGAAAAAATCCAATTTTTTTAGAGTCAGGAGTATATTATGGATGGGGATATAAAGAATATTATTATTTTGATGATCCATTTTGATTGTATTTAAGTGATTTGAAAAAACATAATATAGATTTTGAAAAAACACTTTTTATTGATGCAAATGGAGAATATCATTTTACAAATAATTATAAAAAAACTCGTTTAATAGATGAAAAAAATCTGATAAATATTACAAATAAACAAGCATTTTTAGAAGCTATTTTGGATGATAATAGATTTGCTTCAAATAATTATGATGAAATTTTTACACATCTTGAAAAAACAGTACATTCACTCGTTTCTCATTTGAAAACAGATCAGGAAAAAATTTATGCTATTCATAAATATATTGTGGATAGTGTAGAATATTATCAAAATTATAAAGATGGGAGTACACATATTTTTTCATGAATTTTGACGTATCAAAATAAATCATGAGTGTGTGATGGATATGTAAAATTGATGTTATATATGTTATCATTTGCACAAATTCAAGATGTTGAGATCAAAAGAGGATTTGCATATGACAATCAAGATTTTCCAGATTTTTGACATGCTTGGATTCGTGTTTGAAATAATTATTATGATCCAACTTTTGATGATCCAATCTGAAATACTTCAGTTGATAAAACAGATTTTCTTTATTTTAATCTTCCCAAAGAAGTGATTTATACAAATCGTTTTGATGGTTTGGAAATTCCAGAAAGTTTAAAAAATATGTCTTTGGAAGAGAGAAAAATTCAAGTGTTGAAAAATATGTATCAAATATATGATCAATACAGTCAATATCCTATTTTACAAAAAATTTCCAATAGAAAATATCTTTGAATTTCCTATGATGAAGAAATAACACTCGATACATTGATTCAAAAACTTGGTGTATATGAAGTCAAAAATTTTATGTTATTGGTTCCAAATGCAAGTTCAAAAAGGATTTCATCAGGAATGTTTTATCAATTTGATCAAAATACAATTGACGTACTTTTTTCTCAATCAAAAATTGATATCAAGAATATGATGTTATTGAAATGGTATCATCAAGATGGAACATTTGAATATAGATTAGCATATAATCTTGAATTTTTTTGAAGATAAAAAAGACTGGGAGAAATTACCAGTCTTTTTTCTTTACTTTTTGCAAAATTCCATATACTAAAGGGGATTTTAAAATACTAAAACTATTCAAGAAATGTATTCAATTCATGATGAAGAAAAAGTAAAAGAAATTTTGGCTCAAAATAAACAACCTGCATTCCGTTATGCGCAAATTGAAAATGCAATTTATAAAAATTTTGTGACAAATTTTGATGAAATTCAAACGATTCCAAAAGATTTGAGAGAAATTTTAAAGCAAAATTTTTATTATCAATCTTTAGAACTTGATTATGTGGTAACTTCTGCAAATAATCAAACAACAAAAATGCTTTTTAAAACAAAGACTTGAGATCTTATAGAAGCAGTTATTATGCGTCATTTAACTGGAAGAAATACGCTTTGTGTTTCATGTCAAGCTGGATGTCCTATGGCTTGTACATTTTGTGCAACAGGAAAACTTGGATTGAAAAGAAATTTAGAGTTTTCCGAAATTGTAGAACAAATTATGTACGCGGCAAAATTGCTCAATGATGAGGGAACGGTTTTGAGAAATATTGTGTATATGGGAATGTGAGAACCATTTTTGAATTATGAAAATCTGAAAAAATCAATTCAAATTGCATGTGAACAGAAAAAAATAAATCTTTCAAATAGAAGAGTAACGGTTTCAACTTGCGGAATTGTTCCGTGAATTAACAAATTTGCAAATGATTTTCCACAAAATTCTCTTGCTATTTCACTTCATGCACCAAATGATGAAATTAGAAAATCAATT
The DNA here is from genome assembly GCA_964470525.1 of uncultured Candidatus Peribacteria bacterium. GTDB lineage: Bacteria > Patescibacteriota > Gracilibacteria > BD1-5 > UBA6164 > CAYYDE01. Next base: position 31,092 of record CAYYDE010000005.1, on the reverse strand, counting down.
ATGCCTGTTGATCATACCTATCCAATCGAAAAACTTATGGAAAGTTTAGATAATTATTCTCGCTCAACCAATAAAAGAATTTTTTACGAATATATTATGATCAATGGAGTGAATGATCATATTAAGTTGGCTTATGAATTATGAGAATTATTGCAAGGAAGATTAGCTCATGTGAATTTTATTCCATATAATGAATGAGAATGAATTACAGGAACAAATTATAAAACAACACCAAGATTTATTATTGAAAAGTTTCAGAAAATCCTTGACTGATATGGTGTTCCTTCAACCATTCGTGCGACTATGTGAGATGATATCAATGCTGCTTGTGGTCAACTTGCCAATAAGAAAAAAGAAGAAAACCCAGAAGAGGAAGAAAATCACGATTCATTTTTCTAAAAATTCAGAAATATTATTTTTTAAATATACCTATCATGGATAAAATTATGTACAAAATATTTTTTATTTTTATTTTATTTCTTTTTACCTTTAATTTCTCATTTCCTTGGTCGTATTTTGGTGTAAATACACCATTTTCATGACAAGATTATAAACTTTGACTTGATTTACAATGAGGAATTGAATTGGATTATACCGTTGATCTTGAGACAGTTCGTCAAGACTCAACTCATAGTTTACAAAAAGAAAATGCTATTTTAGAATGATTGAAATCAATTATTGATAAAAGAGTTGAGGCTTTGAATATAAATGATTCGATTATTACAACGGCAAGTTATGGAACTGATAAACATATTATTGTACAAATTCCTCTCAAATCTGAAAATAAAACTGAAAATGAAAGAAATATTATCAGAGCAAAAGAAGCGATTGGAAGAGTTATGAAGATTGAATTTAAAGAGCTCAGAACACAAATTACTGCTGAAGATAGAGAAGAAAGATTGAATATTTCTCAAAGATTATTGCAAGAATCTTTGAGTTCAGATTATTCTTTTTGAGTTGTAGCATCAAAATATAAGGACAGTTATGAAAAAGTTGAAATGTGAACCCTTTCTGGAACACTCCAAGATTTACAACAATATTTTGAATTACCATGAGATATTTCTGTAGGAATTTATGAAGATGTTTTACAAGGAACAGGAAGTTCAACTTATGGTTTTCAAGAGGGGACTTTACAACAACTCCCATGAAATTCTTGATATTATGTGGTTGATGTAACTCAAATTGAATGAGATATTATATCAGTAGAATATGTTTTTGTTGATGCAGAACCATCAGAATGGAAACCAGCACAGGATTCAAAATGAAGAATTCTTAATGATCAATATTTTGTAAATTCTTCAGTACAGCAAAATGAAGCATTTCAACCAATGGTTGAGTTGACTTTTAATAGTGAATGAGCTCAAATTTTTGGAGAACTCACCACAAGACTCAGAGGACAACCAATAGCAATTTTTGTTGGAGGAAGCTTACTCACTGCTCCAAATGTAAACGATGCTATTTTGACAGGGAAAGCGGTAATTACTGGAAATTATACTTTTGCAGAAGCACAACAACTTGCAAATGATATCAACACTTGAGTTGTTCCAGCACCGATTTATTTAACGAGTGAAAGAACGATTGATTCAAGACTTGGAAAAGAAGCAATTTTACAGCTCTCAATCGCTGGATGAGCAGGATTTTTATTGATATTTTTGTTTCTTACATTTGTATATAGATGGGCAGGATTTGCAGCAGGAATAGCACTTATTATTTATACTTCAATTTTACTTAGTTTAGTAAAAATATTTTGACTCACTCTCACAATGGCTTCTATCGCGTGACTTATTCTCTCGATTGGTATTGCGATTGATGCAAATATTTTGATTTTTGAAAGAATTAAAGATGAGCTCAAAAGTGGGCAAAAACTTTCAAAAGCGATTCAAGAATGATTTCAAAAATCTTGGTCAGCGATTTGGGATAGTAATTTAACGAGTTTGATTATTGCAATGATTTTATTTATTTTCTGAGTAAATTTGATTAAGTGATTTGGGCTTATGCTTGGACTTTGAATCATTGTGAGTTTATTTACAGCGATTTATGTTTCAAGATTATTTGTTAGATTTTTAGCAAGAAAAGAAGAAAAAGTAGATGTAAAAAGTTTTATTTGATTGAAGAAATAATTATGGAAGAATTAGAATTTAAAGATGCAAATGGAAATATTTTGCAAGAATGAGATACGATTATTGCCATTAAAGATCTCAAAGTGTGAGGTGGATGAGTGATAAAAAGAGGTGATAAATTTAAAAAAATCAGATTCACTGATGAATCAAATGTGATAGAATCAGGGAAACTTGTTTTGAAAACAGAATTTTTTAAGAAAGAAAAATAAAAAACAAAGCGAAAGCTTTGTTTTTTATTGTTGAGTATGAAAATTAGGAGAGATTATTTGCTTTTTTTCTTTCATTCTGTTATAATAATCCATATATTTATTAAAATATTACATATGACTCTGAATCATAATTATAACAGACAAAATAAAACACTTATTATTTGAAACGAACTTGATAAATTGAGAAGTTCAAAATGAATTATTGAGTTTCAAGAAGTTATAAATAATCGTGTGATGATTGTACTTGAAGAATGACAACAAATATGAGGTGAATATACTCGCCAAAAAATTTCAGTTCCAGAATGAACAAAGGTAACATTTATTACTCCAAACGAAATAAAATCAACACAAGTAAGAGTAGATTTAAACGACACAGCTGTTTCAAAGACCTATGGAACGAAATGAAGTGTATTTATTGAAAATGCTATACAATCATATAATAAAGATGTATATGGTACATCTGTCAACCAAAACATCACATGAGATGCAATCAATAGAAATATAAGATTTTGAGCAAAAAATATTGGTATTGGTAAAAATGCTGTGAATCATCACACAGCAACTTATATTCAGCATCGTTTTCAAGGACCAACATTACATGATGCAGCTATCAATGCTCGTGTAACATGAAATGCAAAAAATATTGATAGTAAATGAGCAGCTATAAATGAAAATATTCAATGAACTGCATCTAATATAGAGAGTCATTATACATCTATCAATGAGAAAATACAATGAGATTCCTTGAATAGAAACACGAAATGGGATTCTTTACAGAAAAATGTAAAATGAAATGCTCATCATGAAAATATTTGATGAAGTGCTATTAGTATTTGAATAGATTGAAAATTAGAACATACAAATATATGATGAGAGGTGATTATTGATGATAAACAAGCAACTTGATGGAAAAAATATTTACCAAATTTTTTGAGACCAGGAGTTCCTTATACTCCATTTCATAATAAAAATGATGTAGATAGATGACATAGAGGAGTAAATAATTATCCATGAAGATAGCAATAAAAAAATCGTAAATTTTTACGATTTTTTTTATTGTACATCTATCTCATATCTCAAATCATCAACATTTCCAGCTCCTTGTAAAATTATCACGAGTTTTCAAGGATTTTCGCTATCAAGTTTTTTTATAAGTTTGAGTGTATTTTCTAACCCATTTCCAAATATTTTATTTGGATGATTGATATATTGTATCAGTTTTTCACCATCAATTTTTGCTTTATCTTCCTCACTGTCACGAGATTCATAAATATCTGGAATGATGAGAATATCAGTGTCGTGAAAACAATTTTTAAAATCTTCTAAAAGCTCCAAAGTTCTTGAATATTGATGTGGTTGAAAAATAGTGAGAAGAGTTTTATCAAAATATTTCTTTTTTAAAGCTCACATATTGAGTATGAGTTCTGTTGGATGATGTCAGTAATCACTCATCAAAATATTTCAATTAAAAGTATTTCCGATAATTTCACTTCTTCTCCAAATTCCATTGTAGTTTTGGAGCGATGTTTGAATACTTTCATCTTTAATTCCAAGAATTTTTCCAACAACAAAAGCAAGTTTTGCATCAAATAAAATATGTTCTCAAGGAATTTTTAAAGATAATTTTGGAAAGAAAAATGGTGATGTTTCTCATTCAATTGTAAAAGAATCTTCATCCATCAAAACTACATGAATATCATCTCTCACATTTGCAAGTTTGAGAGCATTTTGAGAATTTTTATCAATAATCAAATATCAACCAGAAACAATATTTTTTGTATAATCCACAAACGCTGAAATATAATCTTCTAAATCTTTATAATAATCAAGATGATCAGCTTCAATATTCGTAACTACTCCTATAAATGGCTTATATCTAAGAAAACTTCTTTTGTATTCACACGCTTCGAGTACAAAATATTCACTTTCAGAAAAATATGTATTTTTTCCTCAAAATTCTTTTAAAAGACTTCCAACGAGTGCATTTACATTTTTCTCAGAATTTTTGAGCATAATAGAAATCATACTTGTTGTGGTTGATTTCCCATGAGTTCCAGCAATCGTGATAAGTTTTTTCTGGTTTGCAATTTCTCAAAGAGCTTCAGGATAGGTGAGAATTTTGATTCATAAACTGATTGCTTTTTTGAGTTCAATTTGGGTTTTTGGAACGGCTTCTGTATAAATTATTTTTTCAAAATCATTGGAAATTCTTGACTCATCTTCTCAAATAATGATATCAATTCACTCTTTTTTCAGTGTTTGGATGAGTTCAGAGTTGGTTTTATCACTTCCAAAAACACTATATCAATTTTCATTATAATATCTTGCAATTCAGGAAATTCAGATTCATCCGATTCAAATAATATAGATTTTTTTCATAGGTTTTTGTTGAATTTTAATAGGAATATTGTATGATTTTTTAGTGGAAAATCAAATTTAAAAGAGTAAGAAGATGCTTACCATTTTTCAAATAAAATTTCACATGCTTTTGGAAAAATTTCGTTTTCAAGAGCATTTTTTTCTGTGTCAGAAAATTTTGATAAAACCCAGTCTGATAAATCCCATGTTTTATCTTGTCCGATTCCGATTTTGATGCGTTTAAAGTCTTCTCCGATATGAGAAATAATACTTTTTACTCCATTTTGTCCTCAGGCTGACCCGCTTTCTCTGAAACGGATTTTTCCAGGCTCTAAAGAAATATCATCAAAAATCACTATAATATCTTGTTTTGGAATTTTATAAAAACTCATGAGTTTTAAAACAGCTTCTCCTGAAAGATTCATAAAAGTTTGTGGTTTGACAAGAATTGTCTTTTCTCAATGTAGAAGAGTTTCAAAAATTTCAGCTTTAAATTTATTTTCTTCTTTCCAAACTCCTGAAAAATTATTTTTTTCCACTAAAAAATCAAGAAATAAAAATCCTACATTGTGACGTGTGTTTTGGTATTTTGCTCAAGGATTTCAGAGTCAAATGATGAGTTTCATTTTTTTATTTTAAAAAAGTATTATGTATTTTCTTTAATTCCGAATTCACAACATGCGTATAGACTTGTGTTGTAGAAATATTTGAGTGTCATAAAAGTTCTTGAATACTTCTCAAATCCGCACCAGCTTGCAAAAGCGTGGTAGCAAACGAATGACGCAAAGTATGAGCAGAAACTTCTTTGGTGATATGAGCTTTGAGTGAGCGTTTTGAAATCATATTGGTGATAAAATGACGAGTGAGACGCACAGATTCATTATCTAAAAGATTGATATTTTTTTCATCAAAATTATGACGAATAAAAAGGGGAATGAAATTATCACTTCTTTTTTCTAAATATTTTTTGATAAAAAACACAGCTTCATCTGTTAAAAAAATCATACGAAGTTTTCTTCATTTTCCGCGAATAGTGAATTCTTTTCTCACCATATCAACATCATTTTTATTGAGTGCAGTGAGTTCTGAGATCCTGAGTCCTGTATAATAAATCATTTTTATAATAGCAAGATCTCTCACTTCTTGAATGGTTTCCCCAGAAATACTTGCAAATAATGTTTGAAGCTCTTCACTCGTTAAAAATTCTACTTTTCGAGATTCATCTTTTATGAGATCAATTTTTGTGGGAGAAAGCGTTTTAATTTCTTGTTTTTCTAAATATTTAAAAAAAGAACGAAGCGAAATCATATAGGCATTTGCTGTTTTCCCGGAAATTTTTTTCTTGGAATTTTTATGGAGAAAAAATCGAAAATCATTGACTATTTTGAGCGTAATAGATTCTATATCAAAGTCTCAAAAACCAGAAATTTCCAAAAATTCTCAAAATTTTTTTAAATGTCTATCATATTGTTCTGCTGTTTTTGGAGATTGATTTTTTATAAATTCAAGATAATTTATAAAATCTTGTTTTGCTTGGAGAAATTTCATAGAAACAACGATTAAAAAACTAGAGAAATTATAATTTTTTTCTGATTTTTTGCAAACAATAAAAGCCTTTTGGCTTTTATTGTTTTTTCTTATTTCCACATTTATTACAAAAATCAAATATTTTTGGAATTTTTGCATGACATTCGCTACATTCATCATGTTGCTTCATTCCACATGTTTGACAAAAATCACTGTCTGGTAAGAGTTTGTCTCAACATTCGATACAAGCAGATTTTTGAAATCTTTCTTTCATGATTTTTTTCTTGTTTTGTTCAATTCTTAAGCGTTCTTGTTCTTTTTTGAGAATTTCGTATTTTTCTGCTGCTTTTTGAGATGCATAAATAATTCCTCAAAAAAGTAATACTCATAAAATGATTAAAATATAATTCCATAAAAATCCAAGTGAAAGACTTTTTAAAAATGCTATAAATCCTACCAAGAATTTTTTTGGAAGCAGAAAATATACAAATTTTAGAAAAAGTATAAAGACAAAAATTCCAGTTATAAAAGTAAGGTTTGAAAACAAAATTGTGAATATTTTATTTTGTTTTTTATAAAAATAACTATAACAAAGCAATGAACCAAAAAATAATGGAATGAGTAAAAAAGCTTGAAATAATGCTACTTTTACTGGATACCAAAAAATTGATTTTTGATATTGAGCTTCAAAATTTTGTCTATTTATTTGGATGAATTCAGAAAGAGATTGAAATTTTGTATTTTGTTGAATTTCATTCAAAAGCAATTCTTTTTGTTCAAGCAAAGCATTTTTTTCATTGAGTATTTTTTGATAATTTACTTTTGCATTTCCAGCTTCTATTTCAGATAAACGATCATTTGATGAATAAATTCCAGCACTTGATTCATATAAATATTGAGAATATTGGTTTTCATATGTGTACACTTCTTGTTCTTTTTTCTCAATTTGGTCGTTTATTTCAGTGAGTGTATCAATGAAATTTTGGTATTCTTGATCCAAAGTGAGTTCAAGAAGCTGTTGATGAATATTTTTACATGCTTTTGAAAGATCTTGTGAAATTTCAATATGACGAGCTTGGTTTTTGAAATGAATATTGATATTATTTACCAAATCTTGAGTATCTTTTGTATCAAAGAAGTTTTTACAACTGTATTGTTCATATGGTGCTACAATAAAATCTCTTTGATATGAATATCATTGAAAAATATTATAAAATAAAAATATATCAAAAAATATCACAAATAAAATAGAAATTCCAGTGAGAGGTTTTTGTGAAATTGTAGGATTTTTTCAAAACATATTTGAAAAAAGAAGTTTTGTTTTTTTAAACATAAGAATAAAAATTACGAAATATTTTAGTGATTATGAGAGTGAAAAATATCTGAAATATTTTTGAAAAAATTATATTGATTTCCGCTACAACTCGCAGGATCTGGTTTGGTGTTGTATTCTCAAGCATTACGAGAAATTTGTGTGTCATAATTTGTCAAAATTTCTTCATCGGATTCTTTTCAGTATACGATAAGAAGGACATCTTCAGAATTGATTTGAGTGTTAAATGGATTTTCAATTTTTTGTCAATTGATGAAAAAAACAAGTCTATATTGTTCATTATTTTGATAGAAATTTTTTTCTCGATCTTCTAAATAATTTTGAGAAAAATTATATCAAATATTTGCAAAAAAGTGTCACCACGTTACTCAATCGTGATGAACATGAATGGTTTCTCCATTATTTTCATGTAAGTGAACTCGGTCTTGTGGGGATTTTTTGGCTCAAACTTTACAAGCAAAAACATCTTCCATATACAGATCATCAGAAAAATCTCTCCTTTCTCATTCAATAAACAATCAAAAATTTGCGTGATAATGAGGGGTATTTTTAAAATCAGAATAATCTTTTCCAAGATACAATCCTATTCAAACAGAAGCGAAAAATCCAAGAGTAAATAAAATATTTTTTTGATAATTTTTCATATTTTATAGAAAAAAAGTAATTTTAAAATGAAATATTTTTTTGAAAAACTTTACACAATAATTTCAGGGTATCCAGGTTTTACCACAATTGTGTGTTCAAATTGTGCTCATAATCCACCATCTGCTGTATAAATTTCAAATCCTTTTTCTTTAATTCTTCCAGTTGAAAATCATACAATTGGTTCAATAGCAAGAGTCATATTTTCTTTGAGAATTTCTCACGTTCCAGCCTTTCAAAAATTTGGAATATATGGTTTTTCATGTAAAGAATATCCAACTCCGTGTCCCGTTAAATCCTTCACAATATGATATCAGTGACTTTCTACATGTTGTTGAACTGCAGCTCAAATATCTCCAACTCTATTTCCAGGAACTGCTTTTGCAATTCATTTATAAAGTGCTTCTTGAGAAACGCGTAAAAATTTTTCCACTTCTAAATCATGTGGACCATCTCAAACAATCATCGTGAAAGCTGCATCAGTGTTGAGTCAAAATTTCTTGTCTCTCACTCAAAAATCAAACGTTACTACATCTCACTCTTGAAAAATAATTCTACTATTTGGAATTCCATGCACGAGACAATCATTTACACAAACAATAATATTTCTTGGAAAGTCATATACTCCTTTAAATCCGCAATATACGTTATATTTTTTACAAATATCTCCACAAAGTTTATCTATTTCCATAGCATTTACTCATGGTTTTACCATTTTTTTAATTTCATCAAAAATTTCTTTATGAATTTTTCCATTTTCTCTCATCACTTGAATTTCGTGTTGTGTTTTTATGTTTCACATAGGTGTTTTTTATTATTAAGGTATGAAAATATTATAAACAAAGTAAAAGAAAGTCAAAATTTGTTTTTGACTTTCTTTTAATTACATTTTCACATACCATTTGCTTGATACAAACAAACGGCTTCAAAAAATTTTGCGGCTTTATCAAGATATTCAACACTTTTACTCACATCATAATGCATTTCCATCAATTTTGCTACGGTTTCATCAATACTACGATTTCCAACTCAAAGACTTGGTAATTCTTTATTATACAGTTCAGCAATTCTTTGTTGTACAAGAGATGTATTAGAAATTTGTTTTGCTGTTTGATTAAAATCAGCAATACTTACAACTGGTTTTTTATTTCCCTGAGCGTCCTCAAAACTTTGTGTAATGGTTTCATTAAATTCATTGATTTGAGGAGTAATCATTTTTACAAAATAGTTGAAACTATTGGTAATAAAATTATTACTCATAACTGTTGAGAGTCAACGAGCATTAAATTCATCCAGATTTTGAAGAATTTTTTCTCATTGTTCTGCTGAAACTCATTGTCTTCCAAGTTCTTTTTTTAATAGATCTCTTTCAATTTTTTGTGCTGTACTTGCATCAACTCATCCAACAAGTAAATCCCAAGCATTTTTCCATTCTTGAATTCACGCAGAAGCATATTCCATATTTTGATCAATTCTTTCCATTGATTCTTTTACAATAGTCCAATAAGCACCAGAACAACTTGAACAATTTTTTGTAGTATTTTCATTGTAATATTTACGAAATTCTGTAGTAAAATTTTCTTCAACCAGTTGAAAATCTTTGAGTTCTTTTGAAGAATTTTCTCACAAAATACTCAAACGAAAATATTCTTTTATTTTTTCATGATTTGCTTGAAGAGCGATAAGCACATCAATAATATTTCCTTCAAAATTACATTGGAGTACTCCTTCACATATTTGAATTTTTGTGAGAGAAATATCTTGATATCCATTTTCTCATACGGATTTTATGTATCTATCAAGTTGCTTTGTTTCACGATCAAGAATATCATAATCTCTCCAAATTTCTGGAATATATTCACTTGAAATAGTATAGGTTACATAAAAACGAAAATATGAAAAATATCCTCACCAACTTGAAAAAAGATTGTATCACTTTGTGATACGTGATTTGAGTCTTCCAAGATCACGATCAACTCAAGTTCTTGGAGTGTTTTTTTTGACTTCTCCATTGATGTTTTGTATAACTTTACGAAGATTTTGAGTATAGTTGATTAAAAAATCTGGAGTTCATTCATAAATAGGACATTTCGCTTCACAACTTTGATTGGCTTGTGTTGTGAAGAAAAAGCTAAGAGTAAAAAAGAGAATGCAACATATTTTTTTTAACATACTATCAATATATAATAATTATTGTTTTGGTTTTTCATTTAATTTTTTTGCAAGAGCTTGAAGATTTTTTGAATATTCAAGTAAATTTTGTGTAAATTGTTGGAGTTCTGTAAATTGTGCTTGAAATTCTTGCATATCATCTTCAGCTATTTTTTTATCAATAGAATGTGAGAGAAAATCATTTTGACGAGCAAGATTTCTTTGATAATTTTGGAGTTCTTCTTGTGATTGTGTTGTGTGAGAAACAGGAAGTTCAGTACTACTCAAAAGCGTTTTGAGTGTATTTTCTTCACTGGTAAAAAGTGAAATATCGTTTGCTCTATTATAATCTAATCCAATATTACTATAATATTTAGTAAGTAAATTTTTTGCAGCAAATTCTGTTTCATCTCTTCATTTTTTTGAATCATCTTTATTTACATTTAAAAACGGAACAGGTTTTGTAGTTACTTGAATTCCGACATGAAAAATATCAGCAAGATTGAGTCCTTGAAATCCTAATTCAAAATTATTTGTAGTCATTGCAGAAGGAACCAAAGAAGAATTTACAAATTTATAAATATGCTCATTTGAACGATTTATAAGAGTTTCAATAGCAATAGTATTTCTTCCTTTGAGGAGATTTTGTTTATAGATAATATTTTCAACAGTAATACAAAAAAAATTACTACAAGGCCAAAATGCATTATCATTTATTTTTGAATAATTGGTAGCATATTCATCTCAATGAAAAAAATCATCTGGAAGAGTGGCTTGTTTTTGATTTTGTCAACGTTCATCATTGAATTCACTCACAGGAATATTTCAATTATTTCAAGTGTTTCCAGAATTGTTGTGTCCAGCATTTGAAGTCAAAAGTTGAAAAGTTTCATCAGAAAGTCCAGAATCATTGATATTACAAGCAAACATATTTCCATCACTTATTTCTATTGGTTGAAAAATAGGACCAATATTTTCTGGAGAATTTTGACTTCATGAAAGAAATGTTTCTCAAAATGAATTATTTCAAAGTGTTGAGGGAAAACTATAATTTCTTGGTCCATCAAAAAGAGTTCCATCAAAACTATCATCTAAATATTTTGAGATATCAAAATTATTGTATCATTCGTATTTGAATTCTTCTTCAAAAATAATACGATTTATATTTGCAAGGTCGACTAATAAATCAAAAGGAGAATTTTCTTCTATTCCATCGCTATAGAGTCAAACTGTTGCGATTTTTTGTACTGTATCTGCTTTACTTTCAGATTTTACAAGAGTATCTTGGTAATATTTTTGAATCAATGATTGATATTGAGTAAAGGTTGAAATAGGGAGACTTTCATTATCAACACAATTTTTTAATTTTTCAAATAAAATAGCATTTCCATTTTGATCATTGGCAATTTGAGTAATTTCTTGCCCAGAAAATTCTTCTTCAAAACAATTTCTGAGTCCATACATATCATCTATATGTTGTAAATTTTCAACAATAGTAGCATTCATATCTCATCATTTTAACTCTCTTGAAACATAATTCATTTCTAAATCATACACTCATTTATCAATTTTTTTGTACATATCAAGACTTCCGACCTCCAAAAACCCAAATAAAATATTTGGGTGAAAACAGATTCAGAATATGAAAAATACCATTAAAATACGATTCATAGAGAAAAAATTATCAAATGCTTTTTATACTACATCAATTTCTTTTGTTTTTTTATTGATTTGTAGTGTAATTGTATCAGATATTTTTCAAAAAATCAAATTTGTTGCAATTTTATCTTCAATAGTATCGGTAATAAATCTTTTTACTTCTCTCGCTCAATATTCAGGATTATATACTTGTTTTGCAATAAAAGATATAATTTTTTTATCATATTTGAGGGAAATATTTTTATTTTCTTGGAGTCTTTGAGAAAGTTCTTCTAATTTTAACTCAACAATTTTACTGATAGATTTTTTATCCAGAGGTTGAAAAACAATGACTTTATCAATACGATTGAGAAATTCTGGAGAAAAATAATCAGGAAGATTTTCTTTAATAGCTTCTTCTGCTTTTTTAAAATCGTCAGTTGCTTCTTTTTCTTTTGACTCAGAAATTTCAAAACCAATTTTTTTTGCTTCACGAGTGAATTCTTCTTGTCCAATATTTGAAGTCATGATGATAATAGTATTTTTGAAGTTAATATTTCTTCCTTTATTATCAGTAAGATGTCACTCATCCATGATTTGTAAAAGGAGATTATATACTTCAAAATCTCATTTTTCAATTTCATCAAACAGAACAATTGAATATGGTTTTTTTCTTACTTTTTCAGTGAGAAGACCACCTTCATCATATCAAACATATCCAGCATTTGCTCAAATAAGTTTTGAAACTCAGGTTTTGTCAGAATATTCAGACATATCTATTTTTATCAAATTGTCATCATTTCAGAAAAATTCACGAGCTAATACTTTCACAAGTTCTGTTTTTCCGACTCCAGTTGGTCCTAAAAATAAGAAACTTCCAAGAGGTCTATTTGGATTTGAAATTCACGCTTTACTTCTCATGATAGAATTCACAACGGACTGAATAGCATTTTTTTGTCCAATGATTTGATTTTCTAATGTTTTTGGTAATTTTTTTAAACGATCAATTTCACTATTACTGAGATCTTGAACTGGAATTCCGGTAGTCATAGAAAGAACTTTTCTGATATCAGATGCATCAATTTTGAGTCTTTTCTCTTTTGGAATAGAAAATTTCTTTTTAAAATCAATAATTTCTTGTTCGAGTTTTTGAAGTTTTTCTTTGTATTGAGAAGCTTTTTTATATTGTTGAGAAATAACAAAATTTTCAATTTGTTTTTGTACTTCAACAATTTTTTCTTTAATTTGTTTGATTTTATCTTCTCAAGGATGATAGGTCATACTTTTGAGAGAACATGCTTCATCGATGAGATCAATAGCTTTGTCTGGTAAAAATCTATCCGTCATATAACGTGTTGAGAGTTCAACAGATTCTTTTACAGCTTCCTCAGTAATATTGAGATTGTGATATTCTTCAAAAGTTTCTTTGAGTCCAGAAATAATTTCAAGAGCATCATCATAAGCTGGTTCATTTACTACAATTTTTTGAAATCTTCTCTCAAGAGCTGAATCTTTTTCAATATATTTTTGATATTCATTGAGCGTTGTTGCACCAATCACTCTAATTTTTCATCTTCCCATTGCAGGTTTTAAAATATTTGAAGCATCAAGAGTTCCTTCTGCTCATCAGGCTCAAATAATCGTGTGAATCTCATCAATAAAAATAATCACTTCGTTTTCTACTTTTGAAGCTTCATCAATAATTTGTTTGATACGAGCTTCAAATTCTCATCTATATTTTGTTCCAGCAAGCAGAGATGACATATCAAGTGCAAGAATTCTTTTTTCTTTCATAGAATACGGAACTTCTCCCGCAACAATTCTTGCTGCAAGTCATTCTACTATGGCAGTTTTTCCAACTCATGGTTCTCAAACAAGAACAGGATTGTTTTTTGTTTTTCTATTTAAAATGGAAAGAAGTCTCTCTACTTCTGTATCTCTTCCAATAACTCTATCAAGTTTTTTTTCACGAGCTTCTGCTGTGAGATCAGATGAAAAAAAATCAAGTGCTGGAGTTTTTGAATCAGTTTTTTGTTTCGGATTTTTGTTATTATCAAAAGGAGTTGGAGCTTCATTTTGATTATTTCCTCCAAAAAGATTGTCAGTAATTGCCCCAATAATTTTATCAATTTCTTTATCAGTATTTTGTGGATGAGAAAAAGGTTTTTCATATATTCCATCGATACTTCCGAGATTGCTGAGATCGATGAGATTATTTTCAATATCAATATGGTTGATTCCAATAAAATCTAACAAACGAACAAACCAACCATTGTTACGAATCAATGCAAGCAAAAAATCTTCTAAAGAAGCTTTTGGTTTTGAGAAACTTGCTGCGATTTTCACACTGAGTAAAATCGTATCTTTTAAAGAACTATTCATACCAGAATACACTCATTTTCTATGAAAACTTTTTCAAAAAATTTCTTCCACTCAAAGAAGTTCAATGACAAGTTTTTCATTGATTCCATAAATATTGAATAATTCTTTTATTCATCATTTTGATTCTTTAATAATTTCTATTAAAATATCAAATTCAGTTAATTCTTTAAATCCAATTTCTTTTATTTTATTTTCACAATTGATGAGAGTTTTTTTGTATCAGTCAGAAAAATTATTGTAAATCATTGCACGAAAAGTTAGAGTGTAATTTTATTGTATTTTAGTAACTTTTTTATGAAAGTAAAGAAGAGGTGATTTTTTTGTGTTAAAAAGTGAAAAATATTTGTATTTTTTAAAATAATACATAAAATAATACATAAAATAATACATAACTTTTTAAAATATGTCATCATATGCAATGGAAGAACTTGTTTCAAGTTCAAATTTAGTAAAAAATTTTTCTTCGTATGTTTCAAAAGTAAAAAATCATGAAGTAGAAAAAATATGAATTTTAAAAAATAATAAGCTTGATGCTGTACTCATTTCTTCTCAGCAATATGAAATGTTTGAAGAAATGATGGAATACTTTGAGATTTACACGACACTTCAACAAAGAGATTTACATCAAACAAAAACCATTTCACTCGAAGAAATGGCTCAAAAACATAATATTTCTTTATAATATATTATGTACAAAATAGTTTTTCTCCCAGAAGTTGATGGAGATATTTCGAAGTTGGATGTGTGAGTGAAAATGAAAGTGTTTAAAAAACTTCAACAAATTGCACTCTCACCAGAGTTGTGAAAAGATTTATGAAATAAAATGTGAATGGATCTTTCTTGATTGAAAAAAGTGTATGTTGATAATAAAAAAATCAGAATTGTTTACAAAGTCATAAAAAATGAAATTACCATTTTAGTTGTTTCTATCTGAAAACGTGAAAGTGAAAAAGTGTATAGGGAAGCGATGAAAAGAGTGTAAAAGAAAAGAATCCATATTTCAGGATTCTTTTTAGTAATATTTTTTGATTAATTTTTTTCTTGTTTTCATTTTACTATTATTATGAATTGATGATGAAAAATGCAAATCCTTTTTAAAATCCAAAAGAAATATATCTGATAAACGTTTGATGGTATGGTGTCGTGCGGGATTACGAAGCGATTTCCTATCAGTTTACACCGACCTTTTTTACGAGCCACAAACCTTCGCAATCCGCTGAAACCCGCATGCACTATACCATGTGTTGTGCGTTCGTGCATTTTTATTTAATAGTCAAATATCGATTTACTTTTCTTTTGTAATCAATGTAGGAGTCTCCATGGACAGATTGTAAATATTTTTCTTCTTCTAAAATCATATTATGAAAAATAATCGCAAGTGTGAGATACAAAACTATCAAGATGATAGATGGAAAAATAAGAATATATCCAAATATAAGTATGTCATATGAGAAAAAATATGGGTTTCGGCTAAATCTATAAATGCCAGTTGTAACTAAATCCGTTTTTTGGTCATATTTTATTCCAACTCGCCAAGAATTTTTCATAGCAATCAATGCAAGTATCCCTAAAATAAATCCAAATGAAACAATAGTTAATCCAATATATTTAATTATCAAATAACTAGAAAAGTCAAATTCAAAAATCCAATTAGACTTAATAATTGTCAATCGTAATAAAATCAATCCATATATTATTGTCGAAACCAATATTGACAATGTCAACTTTAAAGATTCCCCTCTAATTGATTGTTTGGTCGACAAATAAGTCTTTATATTTCTAATCGCAAATGCAAGAATAAAAAATATCAGTATAAGTCCTAAATAAATTTTCTCAATCATAATCAATTCTAATTTTTAGTTTATGTATTCGTATCTTACTGCATGACGCACAACGTCAGGGATATACGAAGTTTTTCTGGAACGAAGTGGAAGAAAAATTTGGGTGAAGCCCGAGCCGAGGGCTGAACCGTATATCCCTTGTTATACGCCCCGACGACTGAAAGAAGGAGAGCGCAGCGTGGCACGGAGCGAAGCGGAGTGAGTTAATTTTGGAGCACATTATTTCAGTCCAATGTATATTTCCACTTCTGAATTTTCAGGATTTCCATATTTATCGTCATAAATTTCAAAATCAGTTTTGTAAGCTCTTTTCGCATCAATTTCTGGTTGCCAAATATGTTGCCAAGTCTCGACGACTTTATCAGGCATCTTGCCTTTTGCGATAAATATTTCATATCGTGCTGAAGGTATTATCATTCCTACCATCCCATCCGGAATGGAATCAAGTGAACTTACTGAACATCCAAGAATATAAGAATAAGGTTTTGTATAATCACTTTCATATTCAGTATATACTGCAAATATATCTTCGCTAAGTTTATTCGGAATTTTGTTTTTAATGTCTTCTGAAAAAAACTTATTCCATATTTGCGAAATATCTTGCATCGCACTTTGGTTGGATGTTTTCATCTTTATTCCAATTACATGGAATGATTCTTTAGTAATTGTTTTTTGTGTCATAATTGTCTCCTATTAATGAAAGTTTATAAAATTTTCTTAATGTGCTCCAAAATTAATTGCGTATAACTACTTTCTATCCGAAAAATTACCTTGATTTTATCCTATATTAGAACAAAATATGAAATAATTTAATAAAGTAATTTAAATTATTTATAATATTTTTCATCAGTTTTGCAAGAAAAAAAATTATTTCGTATATTTTAATAAAAATCTTTTATTTTTCTTTCAAAAAAATCTTGACTTTTTCGCATTTTCAATATAATTACTCCCGTTAGCACTCCCTTTGATTGTGTAATTCTGGTACGGGGAGGGCGTTTTTTTGTATTTTATTTTTTAAAACATTTAATAAAAATGGCAAAAAAATCTACCCCCGAAAACAATGTGCAAGTTTGAAGTTTATACGACATCAAATGAAGACATTATTTTACGAATGACGTAAGTGTGGCTGGTATTCCAGAACTTCTTGAAGTACAATTGAATTCTTATAAAGAATTTTTAGAAAAAGGAATTGATTCAGCTTTTAGAGAAGTATTTCCAATTTCTGATTTTTCAGGAGAAAGAATAGATATTTATTACAAAGGTTTTGTATTAGAAGAACCAAAATTTGATGCAGAAACTTGTAAAAAGAAAAATCTCAATTTTGAAGCACCTCTCAAAGTAAGACTTGAAATGCTGAATAAAGAAACATGAGAAATTAAAGAACAAGATGTATATTTAGGAGGAGTTCCTCTTATGACGGATACAGCTTCTTTTATTGTGAATGGAATTGAGAGAGTTATTGTTTCTCAAATTATTCGTTCAACAGGAATTTTCTTCACTTCTGGTGAAGATGGTTTTAGTTTGAAATTCATTCCTGCAAAAGGTTCTTGGTTTGAAATTGATATTGAGAAAAAATGAATTATTAACGTAAAAATTGATAAAAAAAGAAAACTTCCAGTGTCTATTTTACTCAGAGCATATGGACTTGAAACAAATGCAGAAATTCTTGATACTTTCCGTGATGTTTGAGATGATATTATAGCAACTCACTTTGTACCAACTCTTGAAAAAGATAAAACAAAAAATAAGATTGAATCACTTCATTCTATTTATAAAGTTCTCAGACCTTGAGATCTTGCAACAGATGAAAGAGTTGCAGAATTATTTCAAACAACATTTTTTGATGAAAAAAGATTTGATCTTGGAGAAATTGCAAGAATGAAAATTGAAAAAAAACTTGGAATTACCACGAAATATACAGACGAAGGATGAAGATTTTTATCTATTGAAGAAATTGTAAAAGCTTTGAAATATTTTCTTCATTTAAGAGCTGGAAAAGAATGATATGCAATTGATGATATTGATCACTTAGAAAATAGAAGAGTAAGAGCAGTTTGAGAACTTGTTCAAGAAAAAATTAAAGTAGGTCTTCAAAGAATGGAGAGAATTGCAAAAGATAGAATGACTATTGTTGAACTTGAAGATGCAACACCAGGAACATTTATCAACTCAAGACCTTTGGTTGCGATTTTGAAAGAATTTTTCTCTTCATCTCAACTTTCACAATTCATGGATCAAACAAATCCACTTTCAGAACTTGCTCATAAAAGAAGAATTTCTGCTCTCGGACCTGGATGATTGACAAGAGAAAGAGCTTCGTTTGAGGTTCGTGATGTTCATCCAACTCAATACGGAAGAATTTGTCCAATTGCCACTCCAGAAGGACCAAATATTGGACTGGTACTTCATCTTGCTTCGTATTCGAGAGTAGATAAATATGGATTTATTTTGACACCATTTAGAAAAGTTCTTCACTCAGTAAAAAACGATGGAAAATCAGCAATCAATAAAATTGCTTTGAATGATATTGTTTGAGATGATGGAAAAGTTATTCTTGCTGATAAAGAAATGATTTCAGCAGAACATGCAAAAACGATTAAAGAAAAAATTTCAGCAAAAGAAATTGAAGTAAGAGGATATGTTGCTCCAGATTATGATTATTTTGATGCACATCAAGAAAGAGTACTTGTCATTGCAGAAGCAAATTCTGAAATTGATGAATATGGAAACTTTAAAAAAACAAGAATTGGATCAAGATATAATTCTGAACCAACTCTTTCACATGTAAGAGAAATTACACATATTGATGTTTCTCCTAAACAAACGATGTCAATCGATACAGCATTGCTTCCGTTCCTAGAACATGATGATGCAACTCGTGCCGAAATGGGAACCAACATGATGAGACAAGCTGTTCCTCTTGTAAGACCAGAATCTCCAGTTGTTGGAACAGGGATGGAAAGAATTGTTTGAGAAAATTCAGGATACGTTATTGTTGCGAAAGGAGAATGAGAAATTATTTGAGTGGATGCAAAACATATTACTGTTCTTTATAGTAATGGAGAAAAAGTAATTCATGAACTCAGAACATTTAAAAGATCAAATCATGATGAGTTGATTCATCAAAGACCAGTATGTTCAAGTGGTCAAAAAATTAAACAAGGAGATATTCTTGCTGATGGACAATGTATTGATAATGGAGAACTTGCTATTTGAAAAAATGTAGTTGTTGCATATATGCCATGGAATGGTTACAACTATGAAGATGCAATTATTATCAGTGATAAATTGATGCAAAGAGATCATTTTACTTCGATTCATATTAAAGAATATGTGATTGATGTGAGAGAAACAAAACTTGGACCTGAACAAACAACTGATGATATTCCAAATGTTTCACTTTCAAAATTGAAAGATCTTGATCAAGATGGGATTATTAGAGTTGGAGCATATGTGGAATGAGGAGATATTTTGGTATGAAAAATTACTCCAAAAGGAGAACAAGAACTTTCACCAGAAGAAAGACTTCTCAGAGCTATTTTTGGTGATAAATCAAAAGATGTAAAAGATTCTTCTCTCAGACTTCCTTCAGGACAATGAGGAAAAGTAATTGATGTTCATATTCTTAAAAAAGAACAAGGAGATAACCTCAATACTGGAGCATTTAAACAAATTAAAGTGTTTGTTGCTCAAACAAGAAAAATAGAAGTATGAGATAAAATGGCTTGAAGACATGGAAATAAATGAATTGTTTCAAAAATTGTTCCAAGAGAAGATATGCCATTTATGGCTGATGGAACTTCAGTTGATATTATTTTGAATCCACTTTGAGTAGTTTCTCGTATGAATATTGGACAAGTTCTTGAGACACACCTTTGAGCTGCTGCACAAAAACTTGGTATTAAAGTTGCGACTCCAGTTTTAAATGGAATGAGTTTAGAACAAATTTCTGAGTTGATGGATCAAGCTGGTGTTGAGTCAGATGGAAAAGTTCAACTTTATGATGGACAAACAGGTACTCCGTTTAAAGAAAGAACTATGGTTTGAGTGAAATATATGCTCAGACTTCATCATATGGTTGAAGATAAAATTCATGCTCGTTCAGTTGGACCTTATTCTATGGTAACACAACAACCACTTTGAGGGAAAGCTCAAAACTGAGGACAAAGATTCTGAGAAATGGAGGTATGGGCACTTGAAGCATATGCTGCTTCAAACATTTTACAAGAAATGATTACTATTAAATCTGATGATGTTGCCGGAAGAACACAAGCTTATGAAGCAATTGTAAAAAACTCAACAATTAAAAAACCAAATATTCCAGAATCATTTAATGTTTTAGTAAAAGAACTTCAAGCACTTGCTTTAAATATAGAATTGCTTGATAAACATGAACTTTCAGATAAAGAAGAAAATATTAAAAATAGATATGAAGAAATTTTAAAACTTGAAAATACGTCAGATCTTGATTTTTCTAAAGATGATGCTGAATAGTCATTATTAAAATATTATATTCCTTTCACTCCCTCTTTCTAAAAAAGGAAGAAAGAGGGTTGGAGTAAGGTTTTAACTCTTAACTCATCAAAAAATGTTTGACAAAAATCTTGATAATTTTTTAAATGACAAAATTACAGATTTTTCTGAAATTAGTAAAAATATCTGAAAAAGAGATATTACCAAAGGAAAAAATCTTGATAATCTTGCATGAATTTCGCTTGGAATAGCAAGCCCAGAACAAATTAGAGCCTTATCATACGGAAAAGTGCTTATTTCTGAAACGATTAACTATAGAACACAAAGACCAGAAAGAGGTGGACTCTTTTGTGAACAAATTTTTGGTCCAAG
Organism: uncultured Candidatus Peribacteria bacterium; assembly: GCA_964470525.1. Classification (GTDB taxonomy): domain Bacteria; phylum Patescibacteriota; class Gracilibacteria; order BD1-5; family UBA6164; genus CAYYDE01. The sequence goes on along the minus strand of CAYYDE010000005.1, from coordinate 10,046 downwards.
AAAAAATTATGAATGTGCATGTGGAAAATATAAAAGAATCCGTTATAAAGGAGTCGTGTGTGAAAGATGTTGAGTAGAAGTTACAAAATCTTCAGTAAGAAGAGAAAGAATGGCTCATATTGATCTTTATGCTCCAATTGCACATACTTGGTTTTTGAAATCAGTTCCATCAAGAATTGGATTGCTTTTAGATCTTCCAGTAAAAAAACTTGAACAAGTTGTATATTTTGCATCGTACATCATTACAGATGTATATGAAGATCAACTCAAAGAAGCAAATAAAAATCTTGAAGATACATATAAAGTTTCAAAAGTAGAACTTCAAAAAGAAGTTCAAAAAGAACTCAATGAAACAAGAATCAGACTTGAAGCAAAAGAGCTTAAAGAAAAAGAATTTGTAGCAATAGAAGCTGCTTTATTGAAAAAAATTGATGACCTTACTTTTGAATTTGAAGATCTTAGATCAAAATTAAAACTTCTTGGTGTAGGAGAGGTTATTTGAGAACTTGATTATAGAGTTCTGAGAGATAAATTTCCTCATGTATTTGCCGGAGGAACTGGTGCGGAATATTTGAAAAGACTTCTTGAAAGAATTGATCTTGAACAATTTATTAAAGATCAACAAGATGAACTCAGACGTGCAACACAAATTAAAAAGAAAAAAATCTTACAAAAAATTAAACTTGCTTCAAATCTTTTAAAATCAGGACAAAGACCAGAATGGTTTATCTTGGAAGCTCTTCCAATTATTCCACCAGATTTGAGACCAATGATTCAACTTGATGGTTGAAGATTTGCAAGTTCTGATTTGAATGATCTCTATAGAAGAGTAATTAACAGAAATAATCGTTTGAAAAAACTTATTGAACTTGGAGCTCCAGATGTAATTCTGAAAAATGAAAAAAGAATGCTTCAAGAATCAGTAGATATGCTTATTACTGGAGAAACAAGAACTTCAAGAAGTGGATTTGTTTCTGCAAATAAAAAAGCACTGAAATCTCTTACAGAAGTACTGAAAGGGAAACAAGGACGTTTCAGACAAAATCTTCTTGGGAAACGTGTTGACTATTCAGGACGTTCAGTTATTGTTGTTGGACCAGATCTTAAAATAGATGAATGTGGGTTACCAAAAACTATGGCTTTAACTTTATTTAAACCATTTGTTATTGGAAAACTTATTGAAGATGGAGTAGTGTATAATGTGAAACATGCTGAAAAAATTATTGAAGAATGAGGAAAAGAAGTATGGGATGCACTTGATGAAGTTATTGCTGGAAAGTATGTACTTTTAAACAGAGCACCAACGCTTCATAGACTTTCTATTCAAGCATTCCGTCCAGTACTTATTGATGGAAAGGCAATTCGTCTTCATCCATTAACATGTACGGCATTTAATGCGGATTTCGATGGAGATCAAATGGCAGTTCATCTTCCAATTACGGAAGCTGCTCAAAAAGAAGCAAGAGAATTGATGGTAACTTCAAAAAACCTTCTTTCACCAGCTTCAGGAGAACCAATTGTGGCTCCTTCTCAAGATATGATTTTAGGATGTTATTATTTAACACAAATTGCTGAAAATGCTTCAGGAACAGGACAAATTTTTGCTTCTCTTACTGACTTAGAACAAGCATATGACGCAGAAGCTGTAGATTTGAGAGCTTTTGTAAAAGTAAGGGTTGATGGAAAAATTATTGATACTACTTATGGAAGACTTTTATTTAATCAAATTGTGCCAGAATGACTTGGATTTGTCAATGAAGTTTTGAAAAAATGAGTAATTAAAAGACTTCTTTCAGAATCTTTTGAAAAACTTGGGTCGGAAATTACAGCAAAATTTGTAGATAATATCAAAAATTTTTGATACAAATATTCAACACTTTCATGACTTTCTATTTCTGCATTTGATATGACAAGTCCAGAAAATAAAAAAGATTTATTAAAAGCAGCTGATGATAAAGTAAAATATATTCAAAAGAAATATTGGCATGGATTTTTAACAAATGATGAAAAATATCAACAATCAGTTGCTATTTGGGCTGAAGTTAAAAAAGTTATTGAAGCTGAAATGAAACCTCTTTTTGGAAAAGAAAATCATATTTTTAACTTTATTGATTCTTGAGCAAGATGAAATTGGTGAAATATTACACAATTGTGTGGTATGAAATGACTTGTAGCTTCAACTACAGGGAAAACTATTGAGCTTCCAATTAAATCAACTCTGAAAGAATGATTTTCAACTTTGGAATATTTTATTGCAACACATGGATGAAGAAAAGGGAAATCTGATACGGCTTTAAAAACAGCACAATCATGATATCTTACAAGAAGACTTGTAGATGCTGCTCAAAATATTATTGTAAAAGAAGAAGATTGTCATACACTTCATTATAAAACAGTATACAGAGAATCACAATGAGGATTTAGTGAAAGTTTTGAAGATAGAGTATATGGAAAAACTCTTGCAAGTGATGTAAAAGATGGGAAAGGAAAAGTTGTTCTATCAGCTGGAACTACTATCGATAAAGCAGTACTTGATGTATTGAATAAAAATATTGTTCAAGAAGTAAATATTCGTTCTGTTCTCACTTGTGATACAGAAGGATGAGTATGTAAAAAATGTTATTGACTTGATCTTGGGTTGAATAAAATTGTAGAAGATGGTACTCCAGTTGGGGTTATTGCTGCACAATCTATTGGAGAACCTGGAACACAATTAACAATGCGTACTTTCCACTCTGGATGAGTAGTAAAAGAAGGATGAGACATGTCGCAAGGTTTAGCAAGAATTGAAGAGTTATTTGAAGCAAGATCTCCAAAAAATCCAGCAGCAATTGCACATTTGGATGGAGAAATTCGTATTACTCAAACAGAAAAATCAAATCTTGTACGTATTACAGCATCTGAATTACAAGAAGAAGAATACTTATTCTTAGAAGATTATGCAATACAAGTAAAAGAATGACAAGACGTGAAAGAAAGACAAGTAATTGCAAAATCTACAAAAGATAAATGAAAAATTATTGCTGCTCATGCTGGAATTGTGAAAAAAATTGAAGCATGAAGAATTATTGTAAAAGATAAAGAACCAAGAACTCATGAATTTGAAGTAGCATTTGGTATGAATATTCTTGCAAAATCAGGAACAAATGTTACAAAAGGTCAAAGATTGACAGAATGACATATCAATCTTGCAAAATTGATGGAAGTAGCTGGAATTTTAAAAACACAAGAATATATTGTAAATGAAATTAAAGCAATTTATGCTTCTCAATGACAAACAGTAAACTCAAAACATATCGAGCTTATTGTAAGACAAATGTTCTCAAGAGTGAGAATTCTTGATAAATGAGATAGTGAATTTTTCCCATGAGATATTGTTGATATTATCAGATATGATAATGAGAAAAATAAACTTCTTTCTGATGGAAAATCAGCTCCAATTGCAGAAAGACTTCTTCTTTGAATTACAAAAATTTCTCTTTATACTGATTCATGGCTTTCTGCTGCTTCGTTTCAAGAAACAGTGAGAGTACTTGTTGAATGATCAGTGAGTGGAAAAATTGATAAATTGAAAGAATTGAAAGAAAACGTTATTATTGGGAGATTGATTCCAGCCGGAAAACAATACAGAAAAATCAATGGACTTCAAACTCAAGAAGATATTGATGAAGATAATATGTATTTTGATCCAGATGATGAATGAGTGGATTTATCTCATGAACATCTTGAAAAAGTATTGATTCAAATGGAAGAAAATTCTGAATTCTAACAAAAAAAACAACTCGAAAGAGTTGTTTTTTTGTAAGATTTTTTATAAACTCAAATGATTTGGTTTTTTGAAAAATTTAAGAAGAAAAAAACTTTTGACAAATCATGTATAAAACATTAAAATAACATTACATTATTATTAATATAATAGAAATGAAAATACTAAAAAATAAAAAACTATTCCAAGCTTTTACCCTTGTTGAGCTTATTATTGTTATAACAATTCTTGCAATTCTTGCAACGGTTGCGTTTGTAAGCTTTAGTTGATATTCCGCATCAAGCCGTGATGCAAACAGGCTGACAACTCTGAAAAATATTGAAAAATGACTTGGGATTTTTCAAGTTCAGACAGGAAAACTTCCTTTTCCTGAAAATGCAATTACACTTTTGAGTAGTTGAGTAACGATTTGATATCAATGAGAAATTTGAGAAAAAACAGCACAATTATTAAAATTTTCAAACACTCCAGTTGATGTATGAGATAAAAATTTTTTCACATATTCAACAAATCTCAATAGAAATCTTTTTCAAGTAGGATGATATTTAGAAAAACCTCAAACCACATTTTTACAAAAAACATACGCATCAAATTTAGACTATTCAAAAAGATATTTTACCTCTGTTGGTTCTCAATTATGAATTTTACTGGTAAATACATGAAGTGAAATCAATAAACCACTTCAAAAACTCAGAAATGAGACAAGTTTTACAGGAATTGAACTCAAGACTTTTACCTGAACTCTTCCAAATTGAGTGAATGTGTGAGAACTCAAAGTGGTTTTTGATACAAATCCAGCTAATGATATGGTAGGAACAGGATCAACTCTTGTAAAAATTGAATCGAGCTTTACTCAAAAAATTAGATTAATTATGCCTTGAACATGTACAAATTGATGGACAGAAGTTGGAAAACTTTCAAATTGGAGTACTAATCTTTGAGATGGTATAGTATTTGATCAAGACTATAAAATTTGTGAAGGAGACCTTTCTCATAGAGTAAAAACTATTGTTCCAGAGACTTGTAATGGACTTACAGATTTATGAAATCTTCCAGTAAGGAGTACTAATGTTTGAGATAGTATAGTATTTGATCAAGTTTATAAAATCTGTGAAGGAAATATTATTATGTGAATCAAAACTCTTATACCTGAAAGATGTTGAGTCTGATGGACAGAAGTTGGAAAACTTTCAAATTGGAGTACTAATGTTTGAGATAGTATAGTATTTGATCAAGTTTATAAAATCTGTCAAAAAAACTAAAAAAATACCTGAAAAAATTTTCAGGTATTTTTTATAAATTATTCAGCATATTTAAAACTTCATCTGGATCTTCTGCTTTTTCTTGTTTCTCTTGTTCAGCAATTTTTCTTTTTGAATCTTTCATTTGAAATTCTTGCCATTCTATAAGATGTTTTTCATTGAGAGACTTGATTTCTTCTTGATATTTTACTTCAAGTTCTTCAAGTTTTCTTCTTTCAGTTTCTAAAATATTAAACAAACGATCGATTTGATTGTCATTCATAGATGGCATAATATCAAACCAATATTGTCTTTCCTCATCATCCATTGATTCTGTTGCAAGAATCAATTTAATAAGCTCTGGAAATTGAGCATGAATATCATCAGATATATAAAAAGTTTTTCAGTTGTGTTTTAATTCAGCCATAGAAAGAATTTATTAAATAAACTACTTGAGTTCTATTATATACTAAAACTTAAAAATTTGCAAAAAAATAATAAAAAATTATAATTTTCTTACGAAACATCTCTTCTTTCAGTATAGTAATATTTTCTAAAAGTAAAATTTTTATGATTTTTTTATTTATTTGAATACATATAATGATGTTGGTAGTGTGTTTATCTGCTTTAATTTTAATGAAAGCTTTTTATAAACAGAGGTTATCTTCTCAGCAATGGATGAGAAATCAAAAGTTTTTTCTTTGAATATTTCTAGTATTGAATATGATGAGTTTTTTCTTTTTAGCACAAATATATATGCAAAACTCAAATCTAAATAATTGAGCTTCATCAACAAATTTAATTCATTACTAATTTTTATGAGTATTTTTACAAAAATTATTAAAAGAGAAATTCCTGCACAGATCGTGTATGAACAAGAAAATATTATTGTGATTCGAGATATTGCACCCAAAGCAAAAACACATCTTCTCATTATTCCAAAAAAAGAAATTCCAACAATCAATGATCTCGAAGATCAAGATAGAGAAGTGATTGCAGAAATGTTTTTTGTGGCAAAGAAAGTTGCAAAAGATTTATGAGTACAAGATGGTTATAAATTGCATTTTAATGTTGGAACTCTATGATGACAAGAAGTAATGCATATTCATCTTCATTTGCTTTCTGATATTTAATTTTTAAATTTTCTTATTATGAATAAAAACAAAATAATCTTTGCTGTGATTGGAATCATAATTGTTTTAATTTTTGTGATTATTTTAAAAACAGTTTCTGGTGAAAAAACAATTTCAAAACAACCAAATATTTCAGGTTTCACTATTTGGACACTTGATAAAACAGAGACATTTCAAACTTTTTTAGAAGGTTTTAAAGAAATGTTTCCAAATTATGCTCATACACAAATTGAAGTCGTATGATTTTCAAATTATAATGAATATTATAATGCGTTAATTTGAGCATTTTTAACAGGAAGAGCTCCTGATATTTTTGTCTTGAATAATTCAGAAGGAAAATATTTTGATGCACAACTTTTTCCATCAAGTCCAGATGTTGCGAGTGTTGATACATTTAGAAATGAATATGATATAGTATTTTCACAAGATTTGATACAAAGTATTGAAACACAAGAATGAAGTATGGAAATTCTCAGAGGAATTCCTCTTGGATATCAACCTTTGGGAACGTTTTATAATTTTAGAGAACTCAGAGGGGAAAATATTTCTACATGGTCATATATCAATGATCTTGTAACACGTCTTTCTCAGGAATGAAAAACGCTTTTATGAATTTGAAATTGAAGTTCTGTCAGAAATGCAACAGATATTATTACTCAATTTTTTCTTCAAGATGGATGACAAACACTTGCTTCAAATAATGCAAATGCATTTGTATCATCTCTTGGTCGTTATCAATTATATGGTGATGAGAGTGCGGTAAATCAATTTGATGTTGTATCTCAAGGACTTTCAGGAACTCAAAATAATGTAGATTTATTCAGTCAATGACAAATTCATATGTTGTTTTGATATCCAAGTTTGTTAGAAGAAATTGATAGAAAATGATTTAATCGTTCATTTCTCAGAGGATCAGTATTTCCAACATATACACAATGAAGCTGAGCATTAGCAATTGATTATAATTATTTTGTGATCAATAATCAAGCAAAAGACTTATGACTTGCACAAAGTATTATGCAATATTTTGCTTCTGAAGCAGGACAAAAAAAATATTTAGATCTTTTTCCATATTATTTTCCATCTCGTCTTTCTTTGTTAACACAGAGATTAGAACAAAACCTCAAAGATGGCTATTCAATCAAGTATAAAGATTTTTATGATTCAAACCTTGACTTAGTGAGTTTTTATAAAGGAAATAAACAAATGTTTGATACAGAACTCATAAAAGTATTAGATGATACGAAAAATAGTAAAATTTTATTTGAAAATTTAAGAAAAACAGTATTATGTGTAAGTGAAAAGATGATTACATGACAAAATCTTTGAGCATCTTGTGAATAATAGGAAGTACTTTTTAGCTTATTATTGCTATTTTATATTTTAATGTATTTTTTATGATGACAAAAAATAAAATTCTTGCTATTGGAGTGATTACACTTGGAATTTGTTCTCAATTTTCATCTGTATCTGCTCTTACAAATAAAGAATCTCTGTTGCAAGATATTTCTAAACTTGAGAAAAATTTGTGAGATTTTAGAGTCGCAAAACTTCAAGATATTGATACAAAACTTCAAGCTCTTTCAAAAGAGTATGATGATGCTGTAACGACCTTGTGATATGATATTCGTACATTGAATTATCTTGTTTCTCTTGGGAAAATTTCTACAAATTCAAAAAATGATCTTGTGAATGAATTTATTGCTATCAAAGCTGATATAACAGCAAAAGTAACGCAAGAACTCTCAACTCTTGGATCTCTCAAAGATAATGTACAATATCAATATACAACAGTCAGTGATGCTCAAAAAACGATTTTATCATCTCAAATTCAAAAAGTAGATGATGCATATAAAAATCTTCAATCGACATTTCAACTCAGTATTACTACTACAGAAAATAAATATAAAACAAACTTAGCAACATATAAATCAACTATTAAATCTGCAATAGAAAATAATGCTTCTTCATTATCTGTTGTAAGAGATTTTCATACTGCTTATGAATCTCTATATAGTACAAAAATAGATTTTGATACAAAATATAATGCGTTTCAAGAAAGTTATCTTTCATTTGCTGGAGAATTAAGTTTATTTTCTCAAGATACACAAAAAAAATATATTGAAAAATTAACAAGTGCTCTTTATGAAATAAGAGATAAAAACTTTGAAGCAAACCCAACTTTATCATCACATAAACTTGATATTGATAGATTGATAGATATTTTGATAGAAAATTTTAGAAATTCTCTTTCTTCACATATTGAACAAAATTATTGAGTTCTTCATTCTGATACTGATATTTCATCATTGAATACTCGTTTTAATACATTGAAAAATAGATATTTTGATGCAAATTCAAATGTGATTGCTCCAGAAGTATTATCAAATAGTGGTGCTTTAACAGAAGTAAGATTTGTAAGAGATAAATATACTGAAATCAATGCAAGTCTTTTAACTCTTTTATGAGATTCTACTGCAAATAATACGTTTTCAAATTTAAAAATTCGTCTTGAAAATGAAATGGTACGTTTTTATAATGCAAATTATACAAAATATACTGATGATGTACTTTTAAAATTAAAAGAAAAACTTGAGTTAACTGCTTTAGAAAATAGAAATGTTTTGCTTGCAGCTGATAGTATTGATATTCGTTATAAATTGTTTAGTGATGATATTCAAAAATCAAGAAATCTTGTATATATTCAACAACAAATTCAAGCATTTGAGAAAGATATGGAAAAATATTCATATTTACAATCTTCTGCCATTGATAATAAAGTGAAAAGACTTTTAAATAATTCTCAAATATATTTGATAGATGTAGAATTAGCAAATGTAAAATTTAGAAAATATGATGCAAATGTAACAAAATTAAATACACAACTTCAAGCACTTTTTCCTCAAATGGAGAAAAAATTCTCTAAAACATATATTGCAAGACTTGAAACTTTTTCAAAAAATATTGATATTCTTTTGAAAAGAAAACTCAGTGATAAAAATAGACATATGCTTTTGATTGTAAAAAAAGTAGTATTACAATATCTAAATACTCAATATAGATAATAAAAATTTTCAAATAAAAACCTCGCGAAAGCGAGGTTTTTATTATCAAAAAAAGATTGACAGATGAAAAATTATATACTATACTTTAAAAAATATAATATAAAAATACAAGCATGTTTCTGAAAAACTATCTACTAATTGTATGAATTTTCCTGCTGAGTATGATGTGAATACTACAAACAAATGCAACTCAAACTAATCTTGAATATACAGGAGATTTTTATGAACTATGAGACCCAAAAAATATATTCAAACATAATATATGTCAAAGAGTTACAAAAATATGAAGCTGAAATAATATTTTTATACCATTAAAAACTCCAGCAGAATGGAATGCATTCATATCACATCATCCAACATCATCTGTACAAGTTGCACCTTGTAGTTGTTTGGGAACAACTATCAGTGGTTATACAGTACCAGCATTGAATCATAATGAAACAAGATGATTCACAAGAAATCAATCAATCATTAATGGAACACAAACATATTCATCAACAGCAAGTTGTAATGGATGAGTTGTAACAATGAGTCTTGAAACAATATCAAATATAAGTTGTAACTCTTGATATACTCAAAGTGGGAATAGTTGTATAGAAATCATCACACATTGTCCATCATGATCAAGTGTATGATGATATACACTTACATCACAATTGAATAATGGATCAACAAGAACTCAGCAAAGAACAGTTACAGGAACTCCATCAAATGGAAGTACGTTGTATACTGGAACATTGAGATGTGCAAATGGATCTCTTAGTGTTACAGAAACATCAAGTGTGAATTGTAATAGTTGATATTCATGGAGTTGAGGAGCCTGTGTAGCAAATCCTGTACA
>CAYYDE010000004.1:22007-150841 GCA_964470525.1 uncultured Candidatus Peribacteria bacterium | reverse complement strand
TAAAAAGGGTATCACAAAAAAGCACTGCCAAGAGTGCAATCTTGGCAGTGCTTTTACTTTGTTTTAAAAAATGGTGGGTCAGGCGGGATTCGAACCCGCGACCTTCGCCTTAAAAGGGCGCTGCTCTACCGGCTGAGCTACTAACCCATATCTTTACAAAGCCCAAGCATTGTATTAAAAAAAAAGGATATGTCAAAGTTTTTTTTAACTTTTTCTATATTTTTCTTAGGGATGCCAATACTCAGGTATGATATTGAACAATATGAGTAATTTTCTGCTCATTTTTTATAAAATATTCTCCGTCTGTAACTCACAAATCTATATGTGTTGGAAGTCATTGATCTAAACGAATTCTGAGAGAATCTGAAAGTTCTAAACATTTCATTTGAGGAAATAATTCTTCTATACTCAATGGTTGAAATGTACTACTTTCAAGTGTTTGAGCAAACTTTTGTGAAATATTTCCTATTTTCGTTCTTCTTAAATAAGTCACATACCCTCCTGATCCCAATATCTGTCATAAATCATGAGCAATACTTCTCACATATGTTCCAGCACTTACTTTTGCACGTAAAAATACTTCTGGGTACTCATATTCCAAAATCTCTATTTCGTAAATAGTTGAACTTCTTGCTTTCATCTCAAAATCATGTCATTTTCTCACTTTATCTAATGCTTTTTGTCCATTGAGCTTCAGTGCTGAATATTTTGGAGGAATTTGTGAAATTTCTCCAGTAAATTTTTGTTGCAAAATTTCCTCTATCATCTCACGAGTAATTTGCTGTTGAAAATATTGTTGTTGTTCTGATGAAATATATTGAATTTCTTGCTCTAAATCATAACTGGCTGTAACTCCATTGAGTGCAATTTTAAACTCATATGTTTTCATATCTTTTTCAAAATATGGAATCAATTTTGTATAATTTCCAACTGCAACTAAAACAAGACCCGTAGCAAGCGGATCAAGTGTTCCAGTATGTCACATTCTTTTTACTTGAAAAATCTTTCTCAATTGTCGAATAACATCAAAACTGGTGATTCATAACGGTTTATCTATCAGAAAAAAAGCATTCATTATTGTACTTCATCATAATTATAAATAGCAGGTGATGAAAAAAACTTTGGTGAAGTATCAATTCCAAGATCTGGATGAATAAATCCAAATTTTTTCAAATTAAAATACCCCAAATCCACTAATACTTTTCCAACAATATCTTCTCTCAAAATATATGGTTCTTTTTCTCCAAATTCACAACTTGCAAAACAACTTCTGCTATCAGTTGAGCCATTTCTATTATCTCACATCACAAAATATCATCTCTCTGGAAGTTCATATATTTTTTCAGCATCACTTCCTCTTACATATGTTGAATTATAATTTGTTTCATTCAAATATGTCTCATCAAGATATTCAAATTCATCTGATCCTACTTTTTTGACAAATACTTTCCCCTCTTCAATTTTTATAGTTTCTCATGGCAATCAAATAATTCTTTTAATGAAATATTCTTTCCCATCAATATGAGTATTAAATACCACAGCATCTCCACGAGCTGGTTCACGAATTGATCAAAAAATTGGAAGCTCCAATAAACTCAATCTATCTACAATAATAAATTCTCTATCATAATAACTATCATACATTGACTGTCCACTGATTTGAAATGGAAGAATCAAAAATGCACGAATAAAAAGAACAATACATACAATAATAATCAAATCTTTGAAAAAATCTATAACTTCGTGTTTTAAAGACTTATATCAATTCTCTAAGTCTGGATTGTATTCTGGAAGAGGATGCTCCTCTCTTGAAGCTGGTTGTGACATGAATGAAAAATATTTATAAAATACCAGATTATTATATGAAAAAAATCAGAAAATCAACTTTAAAAATATTCAAGAAAAATAAAAACACACCAAAAGTGTGTTTTTATGCTGCTTGTTGTTCATCTCAAGCATTCCCTTTTCCTCAATATGTGCGAGGAGAAAAAATTTCATCATTTGCTGCTGGTTGCAAAATAGATTGATGAGTACGTTTATAAGCGTCTTGCAAATTTTGTGCAACTATAAGTGTTTTATCAAGTTCGTTCACTACAATATCTTGAGATTCTGGACTTTCTTTAATAATACCAAGAATTCTTTTCTGAAATTTAATAAAAAGATCTGAGTCTAGCGATCATTCTAAATCTTTGAGTCTTTCAAGAACTCATGTATCAATACTATTATCTAAACTTTCTGATAAAGTTTTACTTTCATTCATTTTTGACATTTTGTTTTTATTTTAGGAAATAATTTAGATTATTTTTTTGAGCTGAGAAATACTTTCTCCTGTTGCTTTTCTTACTCCGCTTCCTTTTGCTTTTAAAATCATATTTTCAATGTTTGTAATCGCTTTTCAGAGTAAAATTTCTTGCTGTTGTCTGAGGTCTTCTTTAGCTTTATAAATATTTTGTACAATATAATCAAAATTTTTTAAGATATTTTGTTTTTTTGTATCATCAAGCAAATAAAATATTTGTCTGATTTCATATTTATCTTTTTCATCAAAGAAAGCTTCATTCAACAGTTTTTCTAAAAGAACATTGGTCATGTGTATTTTTTAAAAAAACTAAATTACATCACTTTATATCAGTATAACATAATTTCTCTAAAAATACAAATCTTTTTACCCACTTCACACAACCGCTAAAATTTCTTCCAAACTAGTATCTCAAATCACGACTTTGAGAAGTGCATCTTCTTTTATCGTTACCATTCCATCTCAAATTGCCTGAATTTCAAGTTGTGTACGACTGGCTCATTGCAATAAAAGTGTTTCTATTTTTTCATTCATTTCTAATACTTCATAGATTCAGATTCTTCCCTTATATCCTGTAAAATTACATTTTTCACAACCATCGGTATGAGGGTTATACAAAGAAAGATTTTCTTTGTCTTTGATATATTTTCCTATTTTTCCATATAAAACACTTCGCAATTTTTCATCTGGAATATATTTTTGTTTACAATGTGGACACAATTTTCTCACTAATCTTTGAGAAATAATCATTTTAAGAGAAGAAGACAACAACAAAGGATCGATTCATAAATTTAGAAGTCTCCCAATTGTATGGGTTGCACTATTGGTATGAAGTGTAGAAAATACCAAATGTCCAGTAATAGAAGATTCTATTGCAAGTTTTGCTGTTTCTTCATCTCTGATTTCTCACACCATAATAATATCTGGATCCTGTCTCAGTAAAGAACGTAATCCCGTTGCAAAATCCAAACCAATCGTTGGATGAATTTGTGTTTGATTCACTCATTTTATACGATATTCCACTGGATCTTCAAGTGTAGAAATATTATTTTCTTGTGCATTAAATTGACTCAAAAGTGAAAATAATGTAGTTGATTTCCCAGAACCAGTTGGTCAAACTGCTAAAATCATTCATGAAGTATCTTTGAGATGTTTTTTTATTTTTACCATATTATATGGCAAAATTCATAAATCAGACAAAGCTGGTGGAGTTTCTTCTTTTTTCAATACTCTAATAACACATTTTTCACCATAAATAGTTGGAAGTATTGAAACTCTCAAATCAATACTTTTTCATCAAAAAAGATTAAAGTTGATTTTTCCATCTTGTGGAAGTCTATTTTCATCAATTCTTAAATATGCCATAATTTTAATTCTGGCAATTAAGGATTCTATTTTTGCCAACTCTAATGTTTTATATAAAACAAAATTTCCGTCAATTCTCAAACGAATTTGTATATTTTTTTCTGATGGTTCAATATGAATGTCTGATGCTCATTTTTGTAAAGAAGATAAAAACAAATCATTTACAAATGAAATAATATTTTCATCATCATCATGAGTTTGCCCAAGAGAAAGATGGGAATTTTTTATTTTTGTTGCTGTTTTTGTTCCACCAACACGAAACAAATCATCCATATCAGTACCCAAAGGTTTTTGTGGTGTTTTTTTCTGGAAAAAATCAGTGATTTTTGACATAATGACAAGTTTTATAAACTAACTATCATTATTGTATCATAGTTTTCTTGCTTTGACAAAAAAGAAATATTGACAAACACACATTTTTATACAAAAAACTATATATTTTTTTCTTCATATGATCGAAACCAAGTAAGTTGTCTTTTTGCATAATTACGATTTCATTGTTGCACTTTTTCAATACATTCTTGCAAAGAAATTTCTCATTCTAAATACTCAATTACTTCTTTATATCAAATAGTTTTTAACGCAACATCTTGTTTTGTATATCACATTTCTAAAAGTTTTTTCACTTCTTGTATAAGTCAATCATCAAACATTTTTTGCACACGAATATTGATTCTTTGATACAATTTTTCTCTTTCTCCATCATATGGAGTAAGAAATAAAGTATCATATTTTAAGGTTTTTTGAATACGAAAATCCATTTTTGACTTTCCTGTCAAAATTTTCACTTCCAAAGCACGAATCACATAATTCAAATTGTTTGGATGAAGTTCTTTTGCATATTCTGGATCTTGTTTTTGTAATTCTTCATATACTGCTTGATTTCAAAAATCTTGTGCCATTTTCTCATATTTTTGACGAATTTCTTCATTTGCTGGAATTTTTGGAATTTGAAAATCATACAATAAACTATCAATATATAATCCTGTTCCTCAGGCTAAAATAGGTATTTTTTTATTTTCATGAATGTTTTCAATCACTTTCTGTGCTTCTATTTGAAATTCAGCCACACTAAACTCCATATTTGGCATCAAAAAATCAAGAAGATGATGTGGTATATTTTGCATTTCTTGAGGAAGAATTTTTCCTGTTCCAATATCAAGATATTTATAAATTTGTCTACTATCTGTTGAAATAATTTCTGTATTGAGGAAAGATGCAATTTCTAAAGAAAGTGCTGTTTTTCCACATCCAGTAGGTCCATACACCACAATAATTTTTTGTTTTGATCATTCATGAAGAAGAAAATTCTGAATTTGTTGAAATATAGTTTTCTCCATACTCTTTTTTGTGATAAAATAAATGCTTCTTTCGTCTAAGTATATCAAAAAGAAACTTTTTGTAAAAAAAATTTTGACATATTGAACTTTTTTCATAATATATGTCTCGCAATCAAGCAAAATACAAATTTAAGCCAATATAGCTCAGCTGGTAGAGCATTCGCCTTGTAAGCGAACGGTCATCGGTTCAAATCCGATTATTGGCTCCATTTTCATACAATACAAAATATAATGTAGAATATAAAATTTTTGTATGAAGCATTATATTTTTTTGGGTCGATTCCAGAGCGGTCAAATGGGGCGGACTGTAAATCCGCTGGCTATGCCTTCGTAAGTTCAATCCTTACTCGGCCCACCATTTTTTTAAATAAAGTTACATTTTGTAACAAGTTTTTTGTTTTTGTGCCGGGATGGTGGAATTGGTAGACACGCTGGTCTTAGAAGCCAGTGCTTCACGCGTGAGAGTTCGAGTCTCTCTTTCGGCACCATTTTAAAGTAAATTACTTTAAAAACTCCAAATATATTTTTATATTTTGTTTTCGTATGAAGCGAAACAACTAAACACTATTATGACTATGAAAAAAGATATTCATCCAAAATCGAAATTGGTAAAATTCGTATGTTCTTCTGGATATGTTTTAGAAACTCTTTCAACTATTAAAGATGATGAAATAAGAGTGGAAATCTCTTCAAATAATCACCCTTTTTATACAGGTGAACAAAGAATTTTGAAAACAGGTGCTGTTGACAAATTCTATGCAAGAATGCAAAAAACAAAAGATTTACAAAAATAAGAGAAATCTCAAGCAGAATAGCTTGAGATTTTTTCTATAAAAAATTTGACTTTAAAAAATATTCCATATAATTGCATTACTTTCTCTATCAAAGACAGTAGGTACAAACAGAAATCCTACCGAGATACAAAAGAAAAGTTTTGAATTAAAATAAAAAAACTTAAGTTCTTTTTGTCTTTGCATAAGATAAAAAGAACTTTTTTAGTTTTAGAAAGTATTATTTATCCATAATTATAACAACTCATGGCAGTTACAAAACAACAAAAAAGTGAAATCCTTGCTCATCTTGTAAGCGAATTAAAAGCTGCAAAATCAGTAGGGTTTGCTCAAACAAATGCGATGACTGTTTCTGAATTTTCAGAACTCAGAACATCTCTTAGAACAGTAAACACTTCTTACACTCTTGCGAAAAAAACTATTGTAAGAATTGCTGTAAAAGAAGTATTTGGTCTTGATTTAGATCTTTCACTTATTCCAGGACAAATTGGAGTTATTGCTTCAAAAGATGATTCTATTGCTGGTTTAAGTAAAACAAATGCTTTTATCACTGCAAAATTTGATAAAAAAGCTCAAACTCAAAAAATTACTTGGGCTGCATCGATTTTTGATGGAGAAGTTCAAGGACTTGAAGAAACAAAAGTTATTGCATCTATGCCTTCAAGAGAAACTCTTCTTGGAAGACTTGTGGGATCTATGATGTCTCCTCTTTCTGGAATGGCAAGATTTCTTGATGCTGCTGCAAAAGAAGTTGAAACTTCATGAAAAGCAAAACTTGGAGATCTCAAAGTTGAAAAAGTTGAATCAACACCAGCTCCAACAACAGAAGAAACAGTTGCTACTGAAACTTCTACTGAAGAAAAAGCTGCATAATTTTATGATTAGTTGGAAGAAAAATATATTTTTCTTCCTCTCTAGTTATAAAACTAGAAATTATATTAACAACTGACAAATTCAATCATTATGATTTAATTTGTTTGATTGAATTTTGTTAATTATTTATTATTTAATATTTGTTATTATGGCTGAATTAAGCGCAAATGCTACAAAAATTTTAGACTTAGTTAAAGAATTAACTATTGTTGAATTAAATGCTTTAGTAAAAGCTATGGAAGAAGAATTCGGTGTTTCTGCTGCTGCTCCTGTTATGGTTGCTGCTGCTGGAGGTGCTGCTGAAGCTGAAGAAAAAACTGCTTTCAATGTTGAATTAAAATCAGCAGGTGGAAACAAAATTGCTGTTATTAAAGTAATTAGAGAAGTAACTGGTCTTGGATTGAAAGAAGGAAAAGACTTAGCTGATAATGGAGGTATCGTAAAAGAAAATGTTTCTAAAGATGATGCAAATGATATTAAAGCTAAATTAGAAGAAGCTGGAGCTACTATTGAAGTAAAATAATTCTTCAAAAAAGAAGATTTTCTATGAAAATCTTCTTTTTTTTGCAATTTTTTCTGAAATCCTATATAATTAAACATAATACTTTCATAATATTATGTTTATGAATCTTCTCCAAAAGAATAATTTTGAGATTCCAAATATTGAGATGACTCTTCGTGAATTTCTGACATATTTCAAAAGATATCCTGTTATTGCACTTACTTGACCTGCTGGAGCTGGAAAAACTACTCTGACAAGAGCTCTTCAAAATTATCTCTCGGCAAGTGTATTTACCGAAGTAACACAAGACAATCCTTTTTTGAAAATCATTCAAGAAACTGGATGAAAAGTAAATGACATTACTTTATGGACCAATAACCAAAATTATTTTCTTGCAACAGATGTATGAGAAATTACAAAAGGATTTCTTCAAGCACAAAAAAATCCTGTCATTTTTGATTTTGCTCTTACCCAACCATTTATTTATGCTGATATCAAACTTCATGGAAATGCGTTAAAAAGTTTTAATGCAATGTTTGAAGAACAATTTTCTTCTCTCCCAAAACCTGACATCATTATTGAAATACAAGTCTGTGATGATACTCTGATCCAAAGAATTCAAAACAGAGGAACTTTTATTGATGAACATATTATTCAAATGGTGTGAGAACTCAATTCATACTATAAAAAATGAATTGTATGAGATACATTTCATTCTCCAGAAACAAAAATTATTATTCTTAATAATGATATTCCTCTCAATCCTGATCAACTTCAAGAAAAAATTCAAGAAACTATTCAATGATTTTTATAAAAAACTTCCTTTAAAAGGAAGTTTTTTATGCTGATTTTTTCATTGGATTATAATGATCAAGTTGTTCAAGAAAATGAGAAATTTTATCCAAAAAGTTTATCACTCCTTTCTCTTTTGAACGAAACACAATATTTGCATGAATTCATGAAATAGCAAAGTCATCTTTAGAAATTCCATAATATTCAGCCAATATTGTATAAAAATCTAAAAGTTGCTCTGTTTGTTTTCGAGTAATTCTATACTTTGGTATCTGATATTCTCATTTTTCCAAAAAACAATCTCGTTTTAATTTTTGAATCAAATGAAGTGCTTGTTTGTCTGGTTTTTCTCAATGATTTTTTGTTTCTCTTTTTTTTGTTGTATGAAGTTTTTCTTGTGCTGTAAAAATATTTGCCTCAAAAGCATTCCATCATCTTTCAAAAAACTCTATATCTTGCAATTGACGCATACTTCTAAAAAGTTTTTCATCTTCTGAAGATTCTCCAGTTCTTGGATATACGGCTTTATGAATTCGTCTATACATCAAATTGAGTTGTTGTTTTCCTCAATTGATAACTTCTTTTGGATTTTTTGCTATTCAAAAAATTCAAAAATGTATATTTAAATCATTATAAATTCAAAAAACTCAAGCAATTTGTTTCAGAGTTAATTCCTCTACACTCTTGATATGAACAACTTCTTTTCATATATTTTGTTCCACATTTTGGAGAGTATTTTGTACTTGTTGTATTTTGTATTTTTTTTCTTGATTGTTTTTTTTCTCAAAAGTTTTTGAAGCAGTATGTTGTGATGTTTTTTGTGTTTGTTTCTTTCAAAAAGTCTCTTTTTGTCCAGCAGCAGCTTGATACATATCAAAGTTGATTGATTCTTGTGATTTGGAAGAATGTATTTCAATTTCAGCTTTTGAAACAGATTCTCAAGAGTTTTGTTCTTGTTTTTTATAATACTCAACTACAAAATCAAGTGTTGATTTAAAAACAGCTCTTTCTACTGGATAAAGTTTTGAATAATTGGTAAGATTGTTAATATCAGCATTGATTTGAAGTTTCTCTTTTTCTGATAATTGTGAATTTCTTGTGATTGGAACGGCTTGAGAAATAAATTTTTTATCTTGTGCTTTATGATATCAAAGTAAAATATAATATTGATTTCCATCTTTTGAATTATATAAAAACAATCTATCATTTTTATTTAAAATTGTGTTTACTTGTGTTTTTTGAAACTTCATTCAAACATACACAGGAGTCTCAAAATATTTTTCAATATTTTTAAACTCTCCGATCAAATTTTCTCTCAAAACTTTTTCTGATGAGTATTTTTCTCAATTTGTTGATACAAATTGATACAAAGCTTGAAAATATTCAATTACAGAATGAGTATCTGAAAAATTCACTTTCATATTTTTTAGAAAATCTGGAAACAAATTTTTCAAAGATTTCAAGAAAGAAATCGCAAAAATACGTTTTTGATTGAGATCAATATCATCTCTTGCAAAAAAAGATTTTTTCGCATGAAACAACATTTGTAGATTATACAAAATATTATATTCTTTTGAATGAAGATCATTTTGTAACAATTTTTCTCAAGAAAAAAATTCTTGAACATGATTATTTTTATATTTTTTTACAAATGCTTGTTCTCACTTTCCATTTAACATTCTTTGTACTGCAGATTTTTGTTGTGAAGAAACATCTTGATCGTTTTCTCCAACACTTATGACTTTTCCTTGATGTACAGACACAAAAAAAACTTGTCCATATTTATTTTGATACTCAAAAAACCCCGAAATTTCTGGATGAGAAATATTTTTATGGATACTTTCTTTCTCTAAAATTTCATGAATTTTATCTGAAAATGTATTTTGAAAAGATACAATAAAAGTACTTACTTTTTGAGAAACAGTAATATTTTTCTCAGTAAGTTGAAATTTTTGAGATGGATTATTCAAAATATGGAGAATTTTTTCTTCTCATTTTTGTGAAATTCACTCAGATAAAACTGAAATATATTTCCCTTGTTCATCTTTAATAGCTATATAATTTGCTTTTTTTCATTGAGTATTTTCAATTTCAACTATTTTTACATGTTGATAACTTGGTGAAATTGAGTGATTTTTATGATGATGTGACATATATAGAAAATAACTTGTAACTATGATAATTCTATCATATTTTTTTTATAGTGTCAAAAAAGCAAAGAGTAAAAATCAAAAGTTGCTTTTTTCTAAATTTTCATATAATGATTGCGACTTTAAATACTAATTTTGAACAAAAAATGTCAATGACAAATGAAACGGTTATCAGCTTTAAATGAGTTGATTTTCATTATGATTTTAGAAAACCAATTTTAGAAGATGTCTCGTTTAATGTAAGAAAAGGCTCAAAAATTACCATTATGGGACAAAATGGTGCTGGAAAAAGTACGATTTTTAAACTCATCAATGGTGGTCTTGAAAAAAAAGCTGGACTGATAAATATTGATCAAAAACTCACAATTGCTACTGGATATCAAGTGGTTCTTGCGGAAGATAAAGAACTTTCAGTACAAGATTTTTTCAGAAAATATTTTCCAGATAAAACGGTGTTTAATATTGATAAACAAATCGGTGAAGTTCTTGAAGCGGTGAATCTCAAAGCTCCCCTTGAAAAACAAATTAAAGCATTTTCAGGAGGACAACAAGCCAGACTTTTGCTTGCTGCTGCTTTAATTCAAAATCCAGATATTTTGCTTTTGGATGAGCCAACCAACAACCTTGATAAAGAAGGAATTTGGCACTTAACAACATTTCTCCAAAACTATAAAAATACGGTTCTTGTGATTAGCCACGATGCGGAATTTTTGAATAGTTTTACTGATGGAGTTTTATACTTGGATGTTCACACGAAAAAAGTTGAGCAATTTGTGGGAGATTATTATGCAGTAGTTGAACAAATTAAAAGAAATATTGAAAAAGAAAATATGCTCAATGCTCGTATGGCAAAAGAAGCACAAGCCAAAAAAGACCAAGCAAATGTCTTTGCTCATAAAGGATGAAAACTCAGACTTGTAGCAAAAAAGATGAGAGAAGCCGCAGAAGAGCTCGAGGACGAAATGGTAGATGTCAGAAGAGAAGATAAAACGATTCGTGAATTTACCATTCCTCTCCAAGAAGATATTGGATGAGTGCTTTTGGAAATAAATTCCGTTACAATTATCAAAAATGATGAACCAACAACAAAACAAGTGGATTTTAAACTCAGAAAAGATGATCATTTACTCCTTTCTGGACCAAATGGTATAGGAAAATCAACTCTTTTAGAAAAAATTGTAAACGGTGTTGAAGATGGATGTAAAGCTGCTCCTTGAGTAAAAATCGGATACTATAGACAAGATTTTTCAAATCTTGATTTTAACCAAACGGTATATGATTGTTTATCTGAAGCTGGAGATGGAAACATGCTAGAACAAGAGTTGAGAAGTACTGCTGCTGGTTTTCTCATCACAGGTGAAATCATGAAAACTCGTATTGGAGATTTATCAGAAGGACAAAAATGACTCGTAGCATTTTGTCGTTTGGTATTTTTAAAACCAGGAATCATTATTCTTGATGAACCAACCAACCACATAAATTTTAGACATATTCCAGTGATTGCAAAAGCACTTGATGCGTTTGAATGAGGAATGATTTTAGTTTCGCATGTGGATGAATTTGTTTGGCAAATTAGAATTGATCAATATTTAGATTTGGATTAAAACTTTTACAACTCCCTATTTTCTGGGAGTTTTTTTGATAAAAAAATTTTGCAGAATAAAATATATAGTATATAATGATTTTGTTTATTTTATAACACATATTTTATGCAAATAAAAAACACATCTGAGATTCTTCCGAAAATTGTGGGGGGGGGTAGAAATCTTGCCTTTACACTCGTAGAACTTATAATCGTCATAACTATTTTAGCAATCCTTGCTACAATAGCATTCATAAGTTTTCAAAGTTATACCAAATCAGCTCGAGATAGTTCTCGTATGAGTACTCTCACTTCTCTTGATACTTGACTCAGAACCCATTTTGTAAAAACAGGAAAATATCCAATTCCTGAAAAATATATTGAAATCCAAGCAGACACAAATATCATTTGATATCAATGACAAGTTTGAGAAAATATAAGTCAAATTATTAAAGCATCAAAAACACCAATAGATCCTTTGGATACTTCAACTTATACATATTTAGTCAATGCAAATCAAAATGCACATCAACTTCTTTGATATTTAGAAAATCCCCTTTCTTTTCAATCAAATGAATTTATTTCTACCAGTTATGCATCTCAAAGAGATGTAAAAAATAGATACATATTTGTCAAATGAGATGAATTATGAGTGTTACTCGTTGGAAGCGGAAGTGAAAAAGAAGGTCTTCCTCTTCATGAATTATATAATCCAGTAAGTTTTACTGGAATTGATATTCAAAACTTTTCTGGAACTATAAACTCTTGAGAAAATATCGGAAATATTACAGTTATTGTTTCCGAAACAGCATCAATATCATGAACAGGAAGTCAAATATATTTGAGTATACAAAACAATTATGCAGATACTATTCAACTTGTATTTGCTGAATGTCCAGTTGGATGGATGGAAGTATTTGAAGTAATTGATACTGCTGTAGGAGCAGAATTGGAATGTGAAATATGAAAAACATGTAAAGTATGTCAATCACCTAACATAAACACTCTTCCCGCAAATACTCCTATAATGATGGATTCTTGCCCAATTGGATGGACACAGACATTTGAGGTAATGGATACTGCTGCTGGCGCAGATATCAGATGTTCATTAAATGATACATGTAAAATGTGTCAGGCTCATACAAATACTTCTCTCACCTCTGAAGCAAAAGTAATCATGCCAAGTTGTCGCGCTTGATGGAATAAAATCTATGATATAACTGATCAAGCTGCCGGAGCAGAAATAAAGTGTAGTGCCTGAAAGAATTGTGAAATCTGTCAGAAAAACTAAAAATCCCATAAAATGGGATTTTTTCTTGTTTTTTCTCAAATTTTTCCTATAATTTTTTCAACTTACTACAAAATCTATGCAAAAAAAACATTTTACCTATTTGCTGGAATGCAATGATGAAACTTTGTATTGTTGATACACAACTGATTTAGAAAAGCGTGTTTTTGCTCATAATGAACTCAAAACTGGAGCAAAATATACATCATATCGTCGTCCTGTAAAACTCGTGTACTATGAAAGTTTTACTTCTATGAGCGAAGCAAGAAAACGAGAAAACGAAATAAAATCACTCAAACGCAAAGATAAAATTATTTTAATAAAAAATTTTTCATGACTGCTATAAAAAATCCCCTTCCCACTTCTTGGATGACGCTTCTTGAAAACGAATTTCAAAAAGACTATTACAAAAATATCAAACAAAAAATTGTTGATGATGTAAATGCTGGATACACGATTTATCCACCACTTGAAAAAGTATTTACTGCGTTTCATCTCACAGATTTTGAAAATCTCAAAGTAGTAATTTTATGACAAGATCCCTATCACGGACCAAACCAAGCACATGGATTAAGCTTTTCTGTGGAAACACCAAAACTTCCTCCAAGTCTGCAAAATATGTATAAAGAATTAGAAGCAGATTTGTGAATTCCTGCATCAAAGAGTGGAAATCTCACTCCTTGGGCAAAAAAGTGAGTGTTGATGCTCAACGCAATTCTCACGGTACAAGCTGGAAATCCTGCCAGTCACGCAAAAATCGGTTGGGAAATATTCACAGATACTGTTATACAAGAAATCTCAAAAAATACTTCTGGAATTGTATTTGTACTTTGGGGAAATTTTGCAAAAAGTAAAAAAAGTCTCATTGATACAAGCAAACATTTTATTTTAGAATCCGCACATCCTTCTCCTTTTTCAGCTCATAGTTGATTTTTTGGAAGCAAAGTATTTAGTAAAATAAATGAAATTTTGAAATCTCAAAATAAAAAAGAAATTGACTGGAGTATTCAATAAAAACTCCCCTTATTATAAGGGGAGTTTAAAATTTTAAGCCACTTTTTCACAATAAGATGCATCTTCATGATACACACTGGAATTCAGTGGATAGCCAAAGGATTGAGCATAAAGCTCTTGAAACAACATACAACTCACTCCAACAAGGGTGAATTTTTGTTTTTCCTCTGGCAAACCAATTTGCTCAATCACTTCATAATAATTATGAAGGTATCGTTGTATGTGTTTTTCCCATCCCTTTCTTAAAAGAGGAGGAAGATAAACACATTCTTTTTTTTCGTGAAAAATCACAGCTGATACTGCCAAAAATCGGCAATACTCTTCTTGCAAACACTTTTGAGTAAAAAGATCCACTGGAAGTTTTTGCTGGATTTTTCGATGATTTCTTTGAACTTCTACAACAGACATACAATACATCTCCAAAAGAAAGATACGAGAAAGAAAAATTATGCCCAGCAATTATATGAAAATTTTGATATTTGCAAACTTTTCTGCTTATTCCTCACTTTTTCTGTAACTTAGAGCTTCTGCAATATGTGCTATTGAAATATGTTCACTTTGTCATAAATCTGCAATCGTACGAGCTAATTTGATCACTCGATAATATGCTCGTGCTGAAAGATGCAAAGTACTCACTGCTTGTTTTAAAAGTGCTTCTGATGCTTCATCAAGTTGACAAAAAGTTTGAACATCTTTTGAAGTCATTTCACTATTTGAAGAAATATGAAGTCCTGAAAATCTTTGCAATTGCATCTGTCGAGCTTTTTCTACTCTTTGTTTGATCTGCGTCGAACTCTCCACTTGAGAATAATCTATTTTTGTAGAAAAATCTTGTGTTTTTACTTTTGGCACTTCAATCATTATATCAATTCTATCCATCATTGGACCCGAAAGTTTTGCACGGTATCTTTTTATCTGATCTGGAGTATCAATACAATTTTTATCTGGATCTGTTAAATATCCGCATGGGCAAGGATTCATAGCTCATAAAAGTACAAATTTTGCTGGATAGGTAAAAGTAGAATTTACCCTATTGACCGTAATACAACCATCTTCTATTGGCTGACGAAGCACCTCCAAAACTGGTTTTGGAAATTCTAAGACTTCATCTAAAAACAACACTCATTTATGAGCCAAAGAAATTTCTCATGGACGAGCTTTTGTTCATCCTCATACAATACTCACAGCACTTGCTGTATGATGCACCGTGCGAAATGGACGTACCTGAATCACTGGATGTTCTTTACTCAAAAGTCAAGACACAGAATATATTTTAGAAATCTCAATTTTTTCCTCCAAAGTAAGATCTGGAAGAATCGTTGAAAATGCTTTTGCTAAAAGGGTTTTTCCACTTCATGGAGGTCCAGATAAAATAATATTATGTAGTCCTGCTGCTGCGATTTCCAAAGCTCTTTTTGCTTGATGTTGTCATAAAATATATTGAAAATCTTCTTGAGGAAGTTTTTGAGAAATTTCTTGTTTTTCTATACGTTCTGGAAAAGATAATTTTCATGTATTATTGAGAAAATCCACCAGTTGTTTCATATTTTGAACAGGAAAAATTTCAATTCCCTCAATAATACTTGCTTCAAAATAATTATCATAAGGTACAAAAATAGATGAAAATCATTTTTGTTTTGCTCCTATTACACTTGGCAAAATTCCACTCACTCAACGCACACTTCCATCAAGCGAAAGTTCTCATAAAAATATCGAAGTTTGAGTATACGCATTTGTCTGAATTTCTCATATATGAGATAAAATACCAACAGCAATACACACATCAAAACTTGGTCAAGATTTGCGAATATCTGCTGGAGCTAAATTGACCGTGATACGATTGGTTGGAAGTTTAAAATTTGAAGACTTTATTGCACTACGCAGCCTTTCTTTGCTTTCTTGTACTCATTGATCTGGAAGTCAAACAATAGTAAAACTTGGAAGTCATGGTTGAATATCTACTTCTGATTCTATCACATCACTTTGTAAACCATTCACTGCAAGAGAAAAAATCTTTACTACCATATTATATATTTTATATATTATTTTATATTTTGAGTATATATAATAATTTAAAAAATCAAGGAAAAAATTTTTTTCTTTCAAAATAAGAAGTTTTCTATATAATAGAAGCAATTTATTTTCCTAAAATACAACACGTGAGACTTGATAAATTTATTGCAAACCTTTGATACGGAAGCAGAACACAAGTAAATAGATACATAAAAGATGATTATATCGGAGTCAATGGAGAAACGATTCATAATAAGGATTTTGAACTCCATTTTTGAGATATAGTACATATTGGTGAAGAAAATGTAGAATATAAAGAATTTGTCTATGTACTCCTGAATAAACCAGTAAATTATGTAAGTAGTAAAAAAAATGATGGATGACACATGAGTTATTTAGAACTCCTTCAAAATTGTCCGTATAGTCAAATTATCAACATAGTTGGAAGACTGGATATTGATACTTCTGGTCTCATGCTTTTAACAAATAATGGAGCGTTAACTCACAAAATCATTTCTCCAAAAAAAGATATTTTCAAAAAATATCTTGTGACTTCCCTTTCTCCTATCTCACAAAATGATAAAAAGAAACTAGAAAATGGAGTCAAAATTGATGATTTTATTACCAAACCTGCAAAAGTAGAAATGCTGTGAGAAAATCAATTTTTTCTCAGTATTACTGAATGAAAATTTCATCAAATCAAAAAAATGCTTGAAGCTATTGCAAATCAAGTAGTAAACTTACAAAGATTGGAAATCTGAAATCTCTCACTTTGAGATTTAGCTTCTGGAGATTGGAGATATCTAAATGAAGAAGAAGTTCAAGCTCTTGAAACGTTTTATCAATAAAATAATTGTAAAATGAATATTTTAGAAAAACTCTCACAAAAAAACACTTCTGAAATCATTGAAGAAATTCTTGAAATCTATCAAACAAACACATTTTGAATCGTGCATTATCTCTATTTTGCAAATATTATCGCGAATAATCTTCTCAAAGATGAAAAATCTGAGTATTTTCAAGCTTTAAAAAATGCTGATTTTTTGCTTCCAGATGGAATTGCTTTGCAACTTTTTTATGAAAAAAAATACAACAAAAAACTTCACAATCTCAACGGAACAGATTTTAGCGTACAATTTCTCTCTTGTTTCAAAGAAAAAAAAGTAAATCTTATTTTGTACGGAGGATCACAAGAAGTGATAGAAAAAGCAAAAATATTTGTTGAAGAAAATTTTAAAATTCCTGTTTTTTATGCGCAAAATGGATACAGTGAATTTGATTTTTCTCATTTAGAAAATATGCCAACATCTGACATAAATATTTTGATGGTTGGACTTGGAACTCCAAAACAAGAACTTTGGATTGAGCAAAATAAAGCAAAAATTCAAAAATATTCTCTGCTTGCTTTTTCTCAATGAGGAACGTTTGATTTCTGGGCAGGAACAGAAAAAAGAGCTCCAAAAATATTTTTAAAACTCAAACTTGAATGGTTTTGGAGATTTCTCACCAATCCAAAAAAGAATTTTAAGAAAGTATATTATAGTTTATTTTTGTTTTTATATCTGATACAACCATGAACGAAATCGAAGTAAAAATATTAGAAATTTCCAAAAAAGATCTCACACAAAAACTTCTTGATGCTGGTGGAAAAAAGATTTTTTCATGAAATATTGAAGCTGAATTTTTTATAACAGAAAATCACAAAAAAATTCGTCTCAGAAAATACGCAGATCATAATACCCTGACATATAAAGTAAAAAATGATGCTGTTTCTCTCTTTAAACAAGCTCAAGAATTTGAGTGTGATTTTGATAATTATGATGATTTTGTATTTATTTTAGAATCTCTTGGTTGTACAAAATGTGGCTCATCATCAAAATTTCGTGAAAGTTATGTACTCAATGACATCAGATATGATTTTGATAGCATAGAAGGAATTCCTGACTTTGTGGAGATTGAAGCAACTTCACCAGAAAAAGTTGAGGAATGAGTTCAATTTCTTGGATACACTTTAGCAGATACCAAAAATTTTTGAGAAAAAGAACTGAAAAACTATTATGGAAAATCATAGTAAATGATTCATTTTTTAGAGAACGAAATATTCGTTCTTTATTTTTTTGCAATTTTTTGGAAAGTTGGTAGAATAACGGAGCCAAATTCATAAAATTTTTTGTATTAGTTTACGAAAAAAATAAGTAGGAGTAATTATCCATATAATATACTCTTCTGTTTTTTCGTAAACAAAGTATTTTATGAGTTTGGCGTCTTAGGATAATTACTCCTTTTTTGTTGCGAAACTTTATTTTTTAATCAAATTATTTTTCTTTTTTCATAGCAAAAAAATTGAGTGATTGTAGGAGTCACTTTTTATTTTTTTACTTTTAAATTATGAAAAAAGTATTATCTATTTTTGTAATTACTTTTTTACTTTTACAAAACATATCTTTTGCTGAATTTAATATAGAAACAAAACTTTCAACTCAAAAACAAGATTCGTACAAAAAACAGATTGATACTGTTTATAAATGATTTGAAAAGAAATTTCAAAAATTAAACAAAAATAAACAAATACTAGATATAGAAAAAATTATTTGAAGAATAGAAACTCTATTAAAAAATAAAATTTCAGATAAAAATAATTTTGTACTTTCTTACCTAAATTATTTACTAAAAGAGAAATTAGAAGTTTTACAAAAAAATGATGAAAAATCTTGTAATATAGAAAACTGAATTTGATTACAAGAATGGGATTGAAGTAAATGGTCAGAATGTAGAGTTAATAAATGCAATTCTTGATATGAAAGGAACGGTTTATCAAAATGCACTAAAATAGTTACAAAAGATATTTATATAGATATTAAAAAAGAATTAAATAATCAAAAAACAACTGAGAAAAAAGTTTGTTATTGACCAAATTGGGTGTGAGAAGAAATAATTACATTTGAAAATTGAGTTGAATTAGCTTCTACTTGATGTAGATTTACTAGATGTAATTCTTGATATAATGATGTAGGTTGAACTTGCATAAAGAAAGTGGAAACTCATATAAATGAAAATAATCAAATTACTACTAGAAAATGTCATATAGAAAACTGACAATGACAAGAAATTTTTCAAAATAACTCTTGGTGAAACTGTATTGCTATCAGTTGTAGCGGAAAATATAAATTAGAAAACAATAAATGTATGTATACATTACCATATTTTACTTCATTTCAAGATAATTTATGAAACCACTATACAAATATATTAAATAAACCAAATTTATCTAATATTTTAAACGAAAAAGGTTGAATTTTTGTCGCATCTAATATTTATGATGTAGTTAATATTAATTTATGAATAAATTCCATAGATTGAAATAGTTTACTTTGTCAAACAATTACTACATATTATAAATGAACTCAAAAAACTGAATCAAAAGAATTATGACAATGTGGTAACTCCTCTTGAAAAAGTTTGCAGACTTGGTATAGAGAGTGATGATGAGTTAAGAAATCTTATACTAAAATAGAAGTCAAATTTTGAATTAAAGAATGACAGCTTTATAATATAAAGCAGATATCTGAGTCTTTTGTGCCTATTGATAGTGTCAAAGTTATTTATATCATTGAAGATAAAACATTTAATAACTGTGTAAACCCTCTTTGATGAACAATTCTTCATAGTAATAGAGATATAGCTTGAATATGAGAAAAAGAGCTTAATAATTGAATTCATACATATAATATTTATAAAACTTGTAATGATTGAGAACTCATAAGTGAATATAGTGATCTACCTGTTCTGAAAAGTTGTAATGAGTGATACACCAAACAAGATGGAATATGTAAAAAAAATACTAAGTTTAGTTTTTATAATTCAGAGTTATATTGAAATAAACCTTGAGATACTTCTATTATATATGATGATGAAACTAATCTTTATTGGATTTCAAACGGAAGTTCAATAAATAATCTTCGTTGAGAAGAATATATTAATTATACAAAATTTACTCGGGAAGAAGCAGAAAATTTTTGTAAAAATTTAGATGTCGGATGATTTAATATTTGAACTTGGAGACTACCCACGAAAGAAGAACTTTTATCAATTTTTATTCGTGATTGGAATTGATTTAATTTGACTTATGAAAACTTTTTTACTTTTAAGTATCTTCCTTATAATAGATGATATCAAACAGATACTGAAAAAGGATATTGGACGACAACTGAAAATAAAGAATATAGTATTGATTGAGTCTGGCTAGTTGACTATAAATGAGTTTCTACTGGAAGTAGAACAAAAAGATATCAAGATATGTTTAGTTGGAGCATAATAGAAAATTATGTTCGTTGTGTCAATAATTAATTATTATTAGAAAATATGGATAAAATAACAGAAGAATTAAATGATCTTGTAAATATGTATTCTTGAAGTTGAAAATTTATTAAACATATAGAGTGTTTTTCAAAAAACCACAAAGATTGGTTTAATAAAAAATACAATGGGTTCTGGCCAATATCAGAAACATCAATAGAGGTTTTAAATTGAATTTTAGAATTATTAAAATTTTCTAACAGAAAAAAATGGCAATGATATTATTGAGAACAGTATTTACTTATCATAAACACAATTCCTTTTTTATATGGAGCTTATAAAAATATAATTGATTGATTTTATTTGCAATCATCTATAAATTTAAGATGAGCTTTTGAAAGTTTAATGAGATTATATTTTATTAGTTTTCATTCATCTGATTTTAATTTAATTTTTTGACATGAAGCAAAAAAACAGTTAAAGAAAAACTGAAAAATAATAAAAGATTATCCCCAGTTCAATATAACAAGCTTTATTTCAGATGAATTAAAAATTCCAGAGTGGTTATCAATTTATAATATTTTATCAAATGAATCTCATAGCAATATGATTTCGATTTTTCACGATATGGATAAAATTGAAAAATGAGATTATGATATTTTTGTTGATATGAAATGAAAAATAGATATTGAGTACAATATAAAAAAATTTTTTATGATAATTTACGCTTTTTTAAGATATATTAATGACGTTTTGATAAAAAATACTATTTTTGATAATCCTGAATTAGAAGAACAAAAGGATGAATTTTTTAAGACGAAAGATAAGTTAATGGATATTCTTGAAAAAACAATATGAGAAAAACATACACAAGAAATTGATGAAATTATGAAAACTATAAAATCATATTAAGATGACTTAAAAAATGATACTGAA
Organism: uncultured Candidatus Peribacteria bacterium; assembly: GCA_964470525.1. Taxonomy (GTDB): domain Bacteria; phylum Patescibacteriota; class Gracilibacteria; order BD1-5; family UBA6164; genus CAYYDE01. The sequence continues at coordinate 129,600 of CAYYDE010000004.1, read as the reverse complement.
ATATGCAAGTATAAAAACTTTATTTTGCCCAAATCCCCTTTTTCCATATAATAAAAAAAATACTTCTTCCCAAATAAAAAATGTCTCTTGAACACAAAAAAATTGCCATAGTCTGTGATTGGATAAAAGACTGGTGAGGAGCAGAACTTGTGCTCTCTCATCTCTTGGAAGCCTTTCCAAATGCTGATATTTATACTTCTATTTTCTTTCAAGAAAAAAATCCTCTTTTTGAAAAACAAAACTTTAAATTCTCTAAATATCTTAAATTATTATTTTTCACTAAGTGAAGGATTTAAACAATAAGAATATTTAATAATTATACATAAAATATATAAATAATTTGCAAATTCTAAAAAATTATTATAATAAATATAAGTAATTTTTAAAATAATACATGCAAACAAATAATAAAATTGCACTTTTTGAATGAAAAGAAATCAGAAAAATTATATATAATAATGAATGGTTTTTTGTAATTGTGGATGTAATAGAAGTATTAACAGAAAGTACAAATCCAAATCAATATATAAAAGATATGAGGAGGAGAGACAATCAACTTTCAGAAGGGTGGGGGCAAATTGCTACCCCCCTTCCTATCAAAACTTCTTGATGAACTCAAAAAATAAATTGTGCAAATACTGAAGGAATTTTAAGAATCATCCAATCAATTCCATCTCCCAAAGCAGAACCATTTAAAAGATGGCTTGCTCAAGTTTGATATGAAAGAATTCAAGAAATAGAAGATCCAGAACTTTCTATGAAAAGAATGATAGACACTTATGAGAAAAAATGATATCCAAAAGATTGGATAGATATAAGACTTCGTGGAATTCCAGTAAGAAAATGACTTACAAGCGAATGGGATGAAAGATGAGGTGAAAAATCGTACGGAATACTTACCAATGAAGTATACAAAGCTTATTCTGGTATGGATAATAAAACTTGGATGGAACATAAATGAATGAAAAATTGAAACTTGAGAGATGCAATGACTCCAACAGAACTTATTTTAACTATGCTTGCCGAACAAGCTACCACTGATATTACTCAGGAAAGAGATGCTTCTTGAATTCCAGAACTCAAAAAAGCAAGTAAAGATTGAGGTTGAGTTGCTCTAAAAGCTCGTTTAGAATTGAAAGAACAAACTGGAAAAGATCCAATTACTGATAAAAATTTTTTATGAGAAATAAAACAAAAAAAGATTTCAGAAAAAAAGGACAAGTAAAATAATTTTGATGATATCATTACTCTCCTTGATTAGTTATAAAAATACTTCTTCCCAAATAAAAAATGTCTCTCGAACACAAAAAAATTGCCATAGTCTGTGATTGGATAAAAGACTGGTGAGGAGCAGAACTTGTGCTCTCTCATCTCTTGGAAGCCTTTCCAAATGCTGATATTTATACTTCTATTTTCTTTCAAGAAAAAAATCCTCTTTTTGAAAATAGAAAAATTGTTACCAGTTTTATCCAAAAAATTCCGTTTTTGAATCGTTCTCATAAACTTGCTTTGATGCTGAGACCTTACGCATTTGAAAGCTTTGATTTGAGTCAATACGATATTGTCATAAGTTCTTCAAGTGCTGAAAGCAAAGGAATTATTACTAAACCTGAAACGTTGCATTTTTGTTATTGTCATACACCAACTCGTTATTTTTGGAGTCATTATCATGAATATCTCAATATGATGGAATTTGGTCTCCTCAATCCTCTTGCAAAATGGATTATGCCAAAACTCGTTCATCGTCTCAGACTTTGGGATTTTCTAGCAAGCAAAAGAGTGGATTATTTTTTAGCAAATTCTCAAAATACTGCGTGAAGAATTTCAAAATATTATAAAACTTCAAGTACGGTACTCTATCCGTGAGTAGAAACAGATCAATTTTTTCTCGCAGAAAAAAAAGATTTTTATCTCTATGTTGGAAGAGTCATTCCCTATAAAAAATTTGATTTAATCGTTGAAGCGTTCAATAAAAATCAAAAACCTCTTGTGATTGTCACAAATACAACAAATAAACTTCAAAAACAACTCGAGAAAATTTCTGCACCAAATATTACTTGGAAAAAAAATGTCAGCCGTGAAGAATTAAGACAACTCTACGCAGAAGCAAAAGGATTTCTCTTTCCACCAGAAGAAGATTTTGGACTTGTCCCAATTGAAGCAATGGCTTCTGGAACTCCTGTCATTGCATACAAAAAATGAGGAGCTTTAGAAACAGTAATAGAGTGAGAAACTGGAATATTTTTTGCACATCAAAGTGTGAGAAGTCTCAATCAAGCCATTGAACAATTTGAAACGATTGAATGGAATCCTCAAAGTATTCGCAAACACGCACAAAATTTTGATAAAAATATTTTTATTCAGAATTTAAAATTTTTTATTGAATCAAAATTATAAAAAAGAACTCAAATAATGAGTTCTTTTTCTCTTCCACTTTTGTGAATGCACGTTTAATTTTTACTTTAGTTTTTTATTTCTCTTTTTATAAATTCAACATAATCTCCAGCATTTCAAAAATTATAATACACCGAAGCATATCGAATATATGCTACTTCATCTACTTTTTTTAATTCTTCTACAACAAAAGCTCAAATATCACGAGAAGAAATTTTTCTTTTATTCATGAGTTTTTGCTCGATGTTGTACATAATTGAGTCGATCACTTTCACACTCACTCCTCTTTTATTAAATGCTTTTACAATGCTATCATATAATTTTTCACCTTTATATTCTTCTGTTTTTCCAGAAATTTTTTCAACAAGTAAAGAGACTTTTTCGTATTTTTCAAATGTGTTAAAACGATTTCCGCAATTCAAACATTCTCTTCTTCTTTTGATAGATTTTCCATCTTCTGTGACTCTTGAATCGAGCACTTTTGTGTCTGTATTTCAGCAATGAGTACAATACATAATTTTATTTTAAGAATTATTCTCATTTATTATATTTTTTTTCTTTAAAAATCAAAAAATAAACTGCTATAATCGAAGAGAAGTATTTGGAATATGTTTCACAGCAATTTTTTTAAATTCAAGTAATTCTTGTGATGAAAAACTTTTTCAAGAAAAGTTTTTGTCAAGCGTATTTCAAGATCTATAATTTTGTAGAAAATATTTTTTACTTCCTGAAATTTGTTGTACAATTCTCTCAAAATCCTCTAACAAATGATAATTTTTTATAAGCGTTGTTCGAAATTCATATTCTATTTGAGAATTTTTAATAATTTCAATGCTTTCAAAATATTTTTGTTTTTCATACTTTACTCACAAGAGATCTTCTAAATTTTCATAATCTCATTTAATATCCATCGCAATATAATCAAGAAGTTTTTCTCTGAGTAACTCTTGAAGAATTTTTGGATTTTGTCCGTTGGTATCGAGTTTCACGAGAAATCACATATTTTTTATTTTTTTGCAAAATTCTTGGAGATTTTTTTGGAGAGTTGGTTCTCAACCACAAATAACAACTCCATCAAGAAGTCAGATTTTTGTTTCCAAAAAGCGAAAAAATATTTCTTCTGGAATAAAATCTTGTATGAGTTTTATTTTTTCTGGCAAAACAAATTCTGAATTATGGCAATATCAACATCGAAAATTGCATCCAGCAGTGAAAATAATACAAGAAACTTTGCTTGGATAATCAAGCAAAGTTGTTTTTTGAATTCAAGAAATCAGCATTAGTTTTTATAATCATTGATAAATTGTGAGTTTGCGCTTACTGTTTCTTTGAAATATTCTCGAGAGTAAAATTCTGATTTTTTTCAGATATTAAAATGGCTTACTGGTCTGAAATATCACATTACTCTGGTGTAAATTTCACATTTTGTTCTTTGTAAATTTGTTGTTTTCATAGTTGTAAAATTAAAAAATAATAAAATTACTTCTTCGCCGTATAAACTTTCCTCACCTCCACATCAAACCTCTCTCAAACATATCAAATTTCCTCATCACACTTCGGACAATAATCATGTTCTCACACCAAATATCCGTGTTTTGGACAAATAGAAAAAGTTGGAGTTATCGTAATATATGGAAGCTGATAATTTTCTAAAACTTTTTTCACCAAGGATTTACAAGCCTCTCCATCACTTACCTTTTCTCAAAGATAGAGATGCAAAACCGTTCCTCCAGTATATTTACATTGCAGTTCATTTTGGTATTCTAAAGCCTCAAACGCATCATCAGTAAATCAAACAGGAAGTTGTGATGAGTTGGTATAATACGGAGCTTCAAAAGTCCCAGCTTGAATAATATTTGGAAGCTGTTTTTGATCTTCTTTGGCAAATCTATAGGTTGTTCATTCTGCTGGAGTAGCTTCTAAATTATACAAATTTCCCGTTTCTTCTTGAAATTCTTTTAATTTTTCTCTCATCATCTCAAGAATTTCTATAGAAAAATTTTTTCAAAATTCACTTGTAATATCTTCTTTTCCATTTGAAAAATTCAAAATTGCTTCATTCATTCCATTGATTCAAATGGTAGAAAAATGATTTCTAAAAGAATGCAAATATCTTTTTGTATACGGATAGAGTCACGCATCAAGCCATTTACTGAGTTCTTTTCTTTTGAGTTCTAAAGAAGTTTTTGCTTGGTTCATAAGATAGAGAACTCTTTTCTTAAAATCCTCTTTATTTCCAGCAAAATTATATCAAATACGAGGCATATTTAAGGTTACCACTCCAATACTTCCCGTCATTTCAGCGCTTCCAAACAGTCCATTTCCTCTTTTGAGTAATTCTTTTAAATCCAGTTGGAGTCTGCAACACATACTTCTCACAGCTCACGGAGTATACGCTTCACTATTTGGAACTTTTGAAAAACTTCCGTCAGGATTTTTTACTTTTTTGTATTGACTTCCAATAAAATTTTGAAAATACGGAATTCCATATTTTGCTGTCATTTCAAAAATTCCGTCAACAATTTCATTTTCCCAATCAAAATCTTGCGTAATATTATATGTTGGGATTGGAAAAGTAAAAACATTTCCTTTCGCATCTCCAGCCGTGTAGACTTCTACTAATGCTTTATTGATCATATTCATTTCTTCTTGGAGTTCTCAAAATTTTTTTTCATAATATCATTTTTCTATTCCTCCAAGAAATAATGCTGTATCTTGCAAATCTTCTGGACAATTCAAATCAAGCGTAATATTCGTAAATGGAGTTTGTGTTCCCCATCTTGACGGAACATTTAAACCAAAAATAAAATTTTGCATTTGTTGTACAACATATTTATAAGTTTTTTTATAAATATAATCATCTTTTTCTTTTTTCGATGAAAAATTTGCTTGTGTGTCTGATAATTCTTGTTCTACTTCTTTTTTATATTTATGAACAAAAGGAGCCAAATAGGTATCAAAACTTGAAAATGCTTGCGCTCCAGCCCATTCATTTTGAAGTGTTCCTAAAAAATTTATCATTTGATTCACCACCGATTGCAAATTTTTTGGAGGTGCTGATTCCAGTCTATTTGGTAAGCCATTAAATCATAATTCTAATAATTGTCTCAAACTCCATCCCGCACAATATCAAGAGAACATATCTAAATCGTGAATGTGATAATCCGCATTTCTATGCAAATCTCAAATTTCTTTTGGGTAAATATGAGACAACCAGTAATTTGCCGTGACCTTTCCAGAAGTATTGAGAATCAATCATCCTAAAGAATATCCAGAATTCGCATTTGCATTCACTCTCCAATCAGATTTTTGCAAATATTCCTCCATCGTATTTCCCACTTCTACCGTGACATTTTTTGCAACTCTCGCAAGTCTTCTTTGTTCCCTGTAGAGAATATAGGTTTTTGCAACAGTATTGTATTGATGTTTGATTAAAACTTCTTCCACAACATCTTGTATAGTTTCAACATCAGGAATACTTTCTCATCTCAAAATAATATTTTTGGTAATTTCTTGCGTGAAACTCTCAATTTTGGAAAAATCATCTCATCAAGCTGCGATTATGGCATTTTTTATTGCTTTTTTAATTTTTTCCTCGTCAAAAGTGGCAATATTTCCATTTCTCTTTTTTACTTTAAAAATAGCCATAATACATAAAAAAATAAATAAAATTTTTTCGTATCCGCGAAATACATAAACACTATATGTAGTATTTTTATAATTTCAAATGCAAACATATTGACAAATATATAAAATAATTCTCTTGTCAATGGTTTTTCTTTTTACATCCGATTTTTTTCCATATAATAAAAAATATTTTAATTCTTTAAAACACTCTTATGAAAAAAATCTACGCAATACTTATTCTTGCTTTTATTTCTTTATGAAATGCAATCTATCTTACTTTTGCTGCCTATAACCTTCAAGCAGAACTGGCAAATACTGGAGAAGTGAGTGAATTTTTCTGTGATGTGAATGATATTTTTTCTTGTTCAAATCTATTTTTACAAGATTTTGCTTGGATGTTTGGAATTCCTTTTTCAGCTATCGCGATGGTGGTGTATCCGATTATTTTTCTTTTGGCATTTCTCGGAATGAAATCAAAAAACAAAAATTATTTCAAAACCATTTTCGTGCTCGCTCTTGGATGAATGATGTTTAACGGATACATTATTTTCAATGAACTACAAATTCCAATTATCTGTCTTGCGTGTCTCGCTTGTAGTATCGCAATTATAACAATTGCAATATTGAGTTTTCGTATCACAAAAGAAAAAAATCTCAACTAAAAATGAACAAAAAAATCACCATCAAATGATGGTGATTTTTTAATCAAGATATTTCTTCATAATCATTGTTCTTTTTGCACTTTTTTCTGGGTCTATACAATCATAATAGATATAATAATCAAAACTCACATGAAAAATATTTTCTTCTATTGCGATTTGAAACGAATCTGGTTCCACCACAAAATCAGACATACTATATACCAAAGGATGTTGTGGTAATGAAGAAAAATCTATTTGAGACAACGCTCAACTTGTTGTAAAACTTCATTCAATATCAAATGCTTGCCATTCTCGTGTTATAAAATCATTTACAACAATATTTCCTCAACTTCCAAATATTCCAGTTGGAAGAGAAAATCCCGTTGCAAAAATTTCTAAAGTATTATCAGATTTTGTGAAAATATTTCCATCTCACTGTGTAAAATATGGGACAAAAAAAGTTTCATTTCAAAGAATTATTTCAGCAATATACGAACCTGTTTGAGAGAAATTTCAATTATTCAATCATGAAAGTGTAAAACTATCTTCACTTCAAGCAAAAACATCTCTTTCATCAAATTCGTATTCTAAATTATTTCAAACAATACTTCCTGTACCTCACCAACTCAAAGTTCCAGAATGTGAAAGCAAAATTTCTCATCAAGTATGAGACAAAAATTTCACACTCATTCCAGTCAAAGTTTGTGTTTGAGTTGGAGTAAATTTTGCAACAAATTCAGGAATGTTTGAAAATTCTTCTGAAGAATATTTGAGTATTCTCCCATTTCCACTATCAGAAATAAATAATGTTCATCCTGTATAAAAAAGTCACATTGGAGCAGAAATTCCGTCTTTGTAATTCAAAATTTCTTCAAAATTATTTCCATGTTCATCAAATGAAACAATTCTATTATTTCCAGTATCACTCACAAATATTTTTCCTCATCCAAAAGCTATTCCTGTTGGAGTATTGAGATATCATGTTTGGCTTCCAAAAATTCATTTTCCATATATTTTTTGATCATCCACAAAAACTTGATGATTTCCATAATCAGTAAAAAATCTTTGTGATCATGAAAGTACTACATCTGTTGGAAATACAGATCCTGAAAACCCTGATCATGAGAAAGTAAAAACATCATTTCCTTCATTTGAAAAAACTCTACCATTAAAAAAATCTCCTCACATTCATTCATATCACACAAACTCATATAATTCTATATGTGTTGTTTCCAAATCAGGATCAACTCAACAATATCACGAAGAAGTTTTTGGAGCAATAAATACTCCATTTCATTTTCATAAAAACATATCTGTTTGCAAAAATACCCCACTTCCAACGGCTTGAACACCAAGAATATTTCGTGAAAAAATATTTTCCATCTTTTGTTTATAAATTTGAGTTTGTTTTTGAGTATCTAAAATATTTTTTTGTAAAGTAATTTGTTGCATTCCAGATGTTACAAACAAACTCAAAGACACCATTAAAATCATGGAAATACTGATTCCAACAACTATTTCTATCAACGTAAAAGCTTTACAATACAGATATTTCATAATTCTTTTTTATCAAATATTGATTTTATGCAACAACAACAATATTCTATCAACTAAATATTTCGGAGCAATAGATGTTTGTTCTAAAAAGGAAAGATTTTGTTCGATTTCATCAAATACTTCCGCAGAAAGATTATATTTTTTTGCAAAAAATAGCAAAGAAACAAAAAAATGTGAATACTCTTCTTTTTGTCTTTTTTTATCAAAATAAAAATATGTGAGAAGATTGGTATTTTTTTTATGATAAAAATCTTCCAACAATTCTAAAAAAAACGGATCTCATTGTAATTCTTGTTTTGTTTGAAGCGAAATATGTTTTACGCGTGATAAAATCGTTTCTAATACTCATGACTCTGAAGTATTGGTAAGAAATACTACATTTCCCTCTCCAGGTTCTTCTAAAAACTTTAAACAAGCATTTGCTGATTGTACTGAAAGTCTTGAAATATTTTCAATCAAAAATATCTGAAATCTTTGTGATGAACGAATATGTGATTTTGCAATAAACTGACGAATTGTTTCAATTTTAAGCGTTTCTCCATCATCAGGAAGTATAAATATATGATGAGAATCAACTCAAAAATGTTGAAATAATTGTTCAATAAGAAGTGCAAGTTCAATATGAAATCCTTTCAAATTTGATGACGTAAATAAAAGAGGCTGAAACATTTTTCTGCTCTCTATTACATCAATACACATTTGAAGCATATTATTCTTGCTCATTTGCAATTTCATTTAATAAATTATCAAGTGCTTGTGAAAATTCTATTTCAGCATCTGTAGAAGCTTCATGAATTGGAAGAATTGGCTCTTGAATATCTGAAAGTTGATTTTCTTCATTTGGAGTTTGAGAGATTTCTTGAGTTGTTCAACTACAAGAAACTAAAACACAACTCAATAAAAAAATAACACATAATTGTTTCATACTTCTTTTTTTAAAAAATAACAAGAAAATTGTATCCAATTTTCTCAAAAAATCAACTTTTCCTATTTTTGAAACAACAAAAAAACCATAAAAATTATGGTTTTATGCTGCGTTTTGCAAATTTTCTTCCTCATATTGAGCAGAAGTTTGTTGTTTATGAAGAGGTCGAACAACTCAAAGAGCTTCTACATGAACTGATGGATTAAATTTTTCTCATGGCAAAATTCATAAAATTCGTAAAAATCACTCTTCTTTATATAAAGCACGTAAAACCTCAGCAGCTGTATTTTCTCAGACAGTATGAACCTCTTGAGAAAGAGTTTGATTATTTTCTCAATCAAGAATTTCAAAGATAGGTGAATGTTCTTGTGTTGACATACCGAAATATTATAAATTATTTTCTTTAGTATACTATATTTTTATTTTTTTTCAAGTTTATATTGTTGCTACAGCTCTTCATACTTGCAACTCAAGAAGAAACTTTTCTTCATTAAATTCTACTTCATCTCATCTGAAACCATGAAGAGTCATAAAATGTTTTTTTGCTCTCTCAAGTAATGCTTTTTCTCCACCAAAAAGTCGTACAAAAGTATCTCTGATTCATAAATCTCTTGTGAGAAGATTTCATCAAGCAATAACCGAAAGATTATTATGAGAAAAAACATAATTATCATCTAAATATCCTTGTATCACACTTGAATAATATGGTCCATAATTTACATCTTTTGGTGCATAATCAAGCGTTCAAAGAATCTCCAAAAATTCATCCATTGTGTTTGCATTTTGAAATTCTCATACGATATTTCTCCCTAAAGAAACTAAAGAATTCAACGTTTTTTGATATACAACTTCATTTTTAAATGAAGGAAACAAATTTCTATCAAATGTATATTTTATTTCTACTAATTGATTTGCTTCTTTACGAATCTCAGCAATAGTTTTTCCCATTTCATCTGACATAAAATTATTATTTTCTGAAGAAATATCTTTTCATTTTTCTTGATCCAATCTAGACATAATACTATAATAATTATAAACTAACTCTTTGATTGTATCACATAATACAAAAAAAATCAAGAATTCCATAGATTTTTTGTTCAAAAAACTATTTTTAGCACCAAAACATAAAATGTGCTAAAAATATTTGACAAGAATTTTTTTTTGAATAAAATATTCACGAATTAGAAAATTTTTCTAATATTTACTAGTTAATTTATAAAAATATGTCAAAAATTATCGGTATTGACCTTGGAACCACAAATTCTTGTGTGGCTTTTATGGAAGGTTGAGAAGCAAAAGTTATTCCAAATGCAGAATGAAATAGAACAACTCCTTCTATTGTTGCAGCAAAAGATGGAAATATTATTGTTGGAACTCCAGCAAAAAGACAATCTATTACAAATCCTTTAGGAACTATTTTCTCAGCAAAAAGATTTATTGGGAGAAAATTTGATGAAATTCAAGAAGAAATTAAAAGTGTTCCTTTCAAAGTAGTAAAATGAAGTGATGGAGCAGCTCTTATTGAATTTAATGGAAAAACTATGAGACCAGAAGAAATTGGAGCTTATGTTCTTGCAAAAATCAAAGAAGATGCTGAAAAATATCTCGGAACAACTGTTACTCAAGCCGTAATTACGGTTCCTGCTTATTTTAATGATGATCAAAGACAAGCAACGATCAATGCGGGAAAAATTGCAGGTCTTGAAGTAAAAAGAATTGTAAATGAACCAACTGCTGCCGCACTTTCATACGGAGCTGGAAAAAATAAAAATGAAAAAATTGCTGTATATGACCTTTGAGGTGGAACCTTTGATATTTCAGTTTTAGAATTATCAGACGAAGGAACTTTTGAAGTTCTTGCCACAAATGGAGATACACATCTTGGATGAGATGATTTTGATAAAAGAATTGTGGACTATATCGTTGATGAATTTAAAAAGGAACAAGCTCTTGATCTCAGAAACGATCCAATGGCTCTTCAAAGAGTAAGAGATGAAGCTGAAAAAGCAAAAAAAGAACTTTCTTCAACAACATCTTATGATATCAATCTTCCATATATCACAGTTGACGCTTCAGGACCAAAAAATCTTATGATAAGTATTTCAAGAACAAAATTTGAAGAACTTATTGGAGATTTAGTAGAAAGATCTATTGAACCATGTAGAAAAGTACTCAAAGATGCTGGACTTTCTGCATCAGATCTTGATCAAGTACTTCTTGTTTGAGGTTCAACAAGAGTTCCTCTTGTTATTAAAAAAGTAGAAGAATTTTTTGGGAAAAAACCAAATGCTTGAATCAATCCTGATGAAGCTGTTGCTCTTGGAGCTGCTGTACAAGCTGGTATTATTGGATGAGATGTAACTGATGTATTACTACTTGATGTTACACCACTTTCACTTTCTATTGAAACAATGTGAGGAGTTGCAACAAAAATGATTCCAAGAAATACAACGATTCCTACTTCAAAATCAGAAACTTTTTCAACTGCTGTTGATAACCAACCTGGAGTTGAAATCAATATTCTTCAAGGAGAAAGAGAAATGGCTTTAGATAACAAATCTCTCGGAAGATTTATGCTTGACTCAATTGCTCCAGCTCCAAGAGGAGTGCCACAAATTGAAGTTACATTTGATATTGATGCAAATGGAGTTCTCAAGGTAAAAGCGCGTGATAAAGGTACAGGAAAAGAACAACATATTACTGTTCAAGGTTCAACTGGTATGGATGATGCTGAAGTGGATAGACTTGTAAAAGAAGCAGAAGCTGCAAGAGATGATGACAAAAAGAAAAAAGAATCAGTAGAAGCAAGAAATATAGCAGAATCAACAGTATACCAAGCAGAAAAGACTCTTTCAGATAACAAAGAAAAAGTATCTGAAGAAGATAAAAAATCAGCAGAAGAAAAAATTACTACAGTAAAAGAACTTCTCACAAAAGCTGATGTAACAAAAGAAGAACTTGATGAAAAAACAAAAGAATTATCAGAAATCATGATGAAAATCGGACAAGCAATTTACGCACAAGCCGATGCTTCAAAAGAAACTCCTCCAGCTGATGGAGTGGTTGATGGAGATGTTGAAACTGATGATGGAAAAAACACTACGAGAGTGTAATATTAAATCTTACTCTTTACAATTTCTTGAAAAATTCAGACAAAAACAAAAAACAGTTCCTAAGAACTGTTTTTCTATTTCATCACTCAAGCACACCGATTGTTTTCAGGGCTTGAGTGATTTCATCAAGATGTAAGCGAGAATTACACTGTTTTTCTCCTTTTTTGAGAATAAAATCCGATTTTCTTATCAAACATTGAAATTCTCCAACATTTGAATGAAATACAAACCAAGGTCTCACATAAGTAATATTTGCGACCACAGGTTTTCGAATAACCATAGCAAGCGTACATTGAATATTTCGAAGAACATCATCAATATATTCTTCTGAAGCCTCACCACTATAAATCTCAACGATATTCTCTTCATCCAAAGAAGAAGATTCAGACTCCTTGAGAGATTTTAAGTATTTCTGTTTTTTTACATACTTACGGCTCATCCATGCTACTAATATTACAGCGAACAACAAAACCATAAGCCAAGACAAATATTCCATAACTCTTTCCTCTTGATGTGATTTGTAAATGTATTGTACATTATTTTATAATTTGTCAATTTTTTCAAAAATTCTCCTTTCATCAAAATCTTGCATTTTCTCCTAAAATCAATATCATATCCTACGAAAGCGTAACTCGTACTTTAAATTCTGATAATTTGGAGATTTCGTATGTTTCGTTTATCCTATCGTATATCATTATTCCTCAGACTTTGTGCAACAGTTTCTGCACGCATAGAAAGACAAAAAGGAAATTTGACTGGATATAAAAAACTCAGAAACTTTTTTCCTTTTATTATTTATTGGCAAAAACTCGCTTCCAAGCGAATTCCAAAACGACAGTATCGAAAAATGTATTCGCAGTTTTAATCGCGAAAAAGGAGAGCTCCGCTCTCCTTTTTATTTTTCTCAAAAACTTTCTAGTAATTTTTGAGAAATTTCTTTTTTATTTATGAAATCTTGTACTCATAATTTTATCAAAAAATTTTCTCTTGCCTTTTGAATTTTTTCCTTAATTTCTTGATAATTTTCTTGTGTAACATCCAATACCTGATTTTTTCCAAATATTTCATTAAAAATATCCAACATAAAGAGAGGTTTTACATCATATCTTCCTATTTTAGTAGATTCTATCATGACTGATGAAATAGAAAAATCTTTCATAAATCAAACATCTACTAACCCAAGTAAATCTGCTAAAAATAAATATCTTAGCATATATTTTTGTTCTTGCTCTGAAGAAAAAGTTTTTTCTAAATTTTCATCTAAAATATGAGAAAAATAAATTTTTTCATTTTCTGTTACATCTGTAGTTGAGACTAAAATCTCTAAGTAGTGTTTGATAGTAGAAGTATGTTTTTGAACAAACTGAAAATCAAGAATTTGATCATAAAATTTAATTCCAGATAAAAATGATAAATATAAATCATATTCCATACCATATTTATCATATTCTGAAAACATTTCTTCGTTTGATGAATAAAAACGTCCATTACAATAATATGTTCCACCTCTTGATAAGAAATATAATACATAATGCGTTAAAAGGTGATCACACATACCTCATTCTGTAATTTTTCAAACTTCTATCAATCTCTCCGAATCTATATTTTGAAATGGTCCCTGAAATTCATTTGCATAAATATAACGAATATTCGTATTACTCGACACAATATGCATAACATGTGATACAACTCTATTTACAGTTTCTTGAAAAATTCCTTGAACTTTTTTTAAAATTCATTTTTTAGTTATGTTTTCATCAGAATGCTTACATAAATGCATATTATAAAATATTAAAAAACAAGGAGACAGTATAGTTATTTATTTGAAATAATCAATAAATTATTTTTGTCAAATATTTCTCCCTTTTTACAATTGTTCTAAAACCTCATCAACTTGATCTTTCACAGATTGTGTAACTGGTTGTCAAACTTTTGGATGTCCTACTACTTGAAACTCAATCTCATTTTTAAAAAGTTCTATTGGAAATATTTGCATCATTTCTCATTTTTTTGCTTGTACTTTACAAAAAAGAGCAACTCCTGTGATTTTTCCACTTTCTCATATTCTTTGAAGTTCTCATTTAAAATATGAAAAATGTGGATTACCTTTAATAAAAAACTCCAATTCACATCAAATATATGGTTGAAAATTTTCTCTGAGGAAATCAAAGAATTTCAGAGAAAGATTTTCTCTTTTTACAGCATTTTTATCTGTTGGACGTGACAAACAGTTTAAAAATATAGAGATTTCATTGGGATTTGGATATACTAATGTTTGTAATGTAGTTGGTACATCAAGAGAAGTTAATGGTGCAGTTTTTTTCATCATAATAAAAATTAAAGAGTAAAATTATTAAATTATTCATCATCATTATCTATTTCCATTTTAAAATATGTTGCATATTCATCTTTTTTGATAAGATCATGAATCATATTTATATGTTTTGTAATTTCTGACAATGCTTCTTGTAAAAAGAAATCTTGTTTATAACTATGTTTATCTGGATGGATTTTTAACAAGATTTTTTTGAAATCTTTTGCATTATACACATTTATTCTTTTTATTCCTAAAAATAAAAGTGTTTTTTTCAGAATATCTATCATCTCTCAAAGATTTTCTTCTTTATAATGCTCAATTTTTTTGACATATTTTTGTAATGTATCACAAAAAACTAAAACTTCATCCAAAGTATATTCTTCTGAGAAATAAAAAGGTGCTTTTTGTCTCTCAAATAAAGATTGAACCTGCTCAAAATCAATACTTTCCAATGATTGTACGTCATCCAAATTTTGTAATTCAAAGAAATGTGTTTTAGAAGCATATATTGTTTCTCATGTTGAAGTCATCACCATAATTTCTTGTGCTTCAATTTGTTTCTCTTCAACTCATATTGTTTGATATACAACTCCATCTTTCAAAAACATATCTATTGTATTGAGTTTTTCCTGTTTTTTTTCAAGAAATTCTTCGTAATTTTTTTGAAAAACTTTAAATTGCTTACGCATCAAAGAAAATTTTTCATATAGTTCTTTAAAATGAGGAAAATCCACTATTTCTATTAAATCATTTTCGTATTCAATATATAATTCTTCTACTTCTTGAGAAAGAGAATTATGTTCTAACACAAGATAATCATAGTTTGAGATATTTTTCTTTTGAGTAAGTTTTTCAGAAAACTGCTGTATCCAATCTCATATTTCTTCACATTTTTCTTTTCAAATATTTTCATCTTGAGAAATGTCTCCCTCACCAGTTTCATGAATATTTTTTGAATATATTTTTTGCAAAAAAGTAAGAATTTTATCATAATTTTTTACAACTATAATTGATCAAACTGCTGCTCAAAACAATAAAATTCACTCTACAAGAAACTGCTGTTTTCACGATATATCTACAATATTTTCAACATCTTTTTTCACTCAAACAGTAGTTGTATTCACAGATGGAACAAAATGCTCCTGAGGAAAAATTGGTTGATATGAGATTTTTCCAGATAAAAAATTCTCTCTCTCTTCCAAAAAATCAAAAAGATATTGTGGATCTTGAGATTCATCATAAAACTGTAAAAGTTGTTGTTGTGATGAAATATATTTTTGATACTCAAAAGTAACATCATATCATAATTCTTGCAATGCTTTTTGATCATGCTTATGAGTTACTTTCACGACTGAGACATCAAGGAGCCTGACTGGCAACGATGAAATATGAAGCTGATTATTCATGATTATTTATTTTTTAGAGGTAAAAAAGAAGAAAATTCTTGAAAGGTTGGGATTTCTATAATATCTCAAATTTGAATATTATCTCCCATGATACCATCTTTTCCTCGTTTTCCTCCAGATATATGCGTATCTTGCAAAAGACGTTGTTTGCATATTCCTTCTGGTTGGAGTGAGACAAGCATATTCACTGCATCAGAGATTTCTTTAGGAGTTTGGTATTGAGGATAATTATTTTTTACAATTTTCCACAATGTATCTTTTGATTGAACAACATATTTTTGCCTTTCTCAAAAAGGTGATTCTTTTGAATTTTGTTGATCAAAAAAATCTTCCCATTCTTTTGCAACTTCTTGGGAAATTTGTGTTTTTTCCTTCTCAAATCTCTCACGTAAACACACAAGATCTTCCTGAGAAATCTTCGTATCAAACTTTGTATTTTCAAGCAAAAATCTACTTCTTTCATTGAGAGAATATTTTTCATTTATTCACACTCACTTTTCTGATATTTGACACAAATCTCTATCAAATGATTGTGGAGTATCGATTGACATATTTTTAGAAAAAATAATAATTTACCTTTTTATTATAACATATTTACATATATTTGTCAAAAAAACTTCACTCATATAAGTGAAGTTTTTTAATGATGATATCAAGTTCATTTTTTTATCATAGAAATTCGGTACAATTGTTCTAATAAAAGCAAATATGCCATTCCATGAGGAAATGTAAATTCAGAAAAAGATAAAGTTAAATCTATATTTTTTTCCAATAATGAAAAATCCACTCCATATGCTCATCAAACAATAAAAATAATATCTCAAAAATGTTGCTTTTTGTCTTCTATAAATTTAAAAAAATCAGGAGTAGAAAACATATTTCCAGTAATATATAAAAGGATTTTATATCATTTTTCTTTTTGAAGTTTTTCTTGTAAAACAAGCGTTTCTTCAAGAATAATTTCTTTTTCCTCTTTGCGTTTGGATGGTTTTAATTGTATCACTGAGATCTCACGTCCGAGTCGTTTCTCATATTCACAAATTGCACTTTGAAAATGTTTATGTGTATCTGAAAATAAATAAATTTTTATCATAATATATGCAAAGAAAATAAAATATAAAAAGAAGGAAAATCCTTCTTTTTATGCATTCCAAGAAATTATTTCTGTTTCGTTTGAAGTTCTTGATTTTAATTCATATCATCCAGATTCTATTGTTTTATCTGAGATTACAATTCTATGTGGAATTCCCATCAAATCACAATCTCCTGCTTTTTGTCCAAATCAAACTTTTTCTCTGTCATCAATCAACACAGTTTTTCCTGTTTGTTCGAGTTCTTGAGCTAATTTTTTTGCTGTTTCAAGATGCTCTCCCATTACAATAATATAATGTGTTGCTGGAGCAATTGATTCTGGCCAAACCAAACCTTTTTCATCCATAAAATATTCAGCAATAACTCACATGAGTCTTGAAATTCCGATTCCATAACATCACATAAACACTTCTTTTGAATTTCCTTCTGCATTTGTATATTTCATGTTAAATGCATTGGTAAATCTTGTCATGAGTGGAAAAATATTTCCTACTTCACATGCTTTTTCAACTTTATGATTTTTGCTTGTACACTTACTACAAGAAAATCCATTTTCAAGATCAACAATTTCTTTATTATGTGCAGTATGACAATCATCACAAATATAAATCTCATCTTCTCAGATTCCAAGAATAGTTTGATATTCATGAGAATGTAAAGTAGTAAAATCTCATCAAGATGCCAAAGTTTCATAAGTATCTTTTCAAATTCCAAGTTTTTCAAATATTTTTTTATATGATTTTTTTACTGACTCATAATAAGTAAGTAAATTTTCTTCGTTTTGATGAAAACTATACAAATCTTTCATAAGAAATTCTCTTCCTCTCAAAAGTCATGATTTTGCCCTTTTTTCATTTCTAAATTTATTTTGGATTTGATACACTCAAAACTCTACATCTTTGTACGATTGTACAAATTCTGTCATCAAAGGAGTAACTAAATCTTCATGAGTTGGATTGAGTGCATATTCTTTATTATCACTTGCTGGGAGATGAAATAAAACATCTATAGAATCCCATCTTCCTGTTTGTTCCCAATGTTCCTTACTTCATAATGCTGGCATGAGAATTTCTTGTGCTCCAAGCGCATTTATTTCCTCTCTTACAATATTTTCTATTTTTCTTAAGGTTCTGAGACCAAGAGGCAAAAAATTGTACACTCATGCCATTTCTTGACGAATAAATCCTGCTTGTAAAAGATATGATGTTGAAAGATTATCTGATATTTTTGGTGCTGATTTTAGAGTTTTTACTGGAAATTTTGATAATTGTAACATAAAAATTAATTAAAAATTAAAAATATTTTTTGCATATAAAAATTAACCCCTAAAGGGATTTTTTGAAACCATTATCAGAGTGCAAAAATATTTCTTCATATTTTCCCTTTTATTAAAGTATGATGTTATTATATATTTTTCTCTCAAAAGTCAATTCCAGAGCAACAAAAAAACATCTTATGCAAGATGTTCTTCATATATTTGTGATGATGTTTCTGGAATCAATGTATGTACTTTTATTATATTCCCTTCAATAAGATCTGCTACTTCCCTATCAAAAGACACATTTTCCTCAGCTTGTTGGATTTCTTCTGATGTCATTTCAGTTACAAGAGTTAATTGACCCGTAACAGGATGAGGTAATTTCCTAATACAAGATGTAAAATCAATTTCTAAAAAATTTTCATTACTCATAATATTGTCCATTAAAAAATACTTTCAAGAACTTTTTATAATTATTTATTTATTTTTGTCAAATATTTTTTAGAAATTCTTGTAAATCTGGCTTGAGTTTTGCTTCAAGTTTTTGTATTTTTTGTTTCCCATAGTGAAAAAATTCTATTTTCCAAGCATGAAGTGCTTGTCTTTGAAGTCAAAATTTTTTTGAAATATATGCATTTAATGGTTTATTTCAATATTTATTATCCCCAACAATTGGACATCCAAGATGTGCCATATGAACTCTGATTTGATGCATTCTTCCAGTTTTTATTTCAACTTCAACTTCTGAAATAATTTGTTTTCCCGATGAAGTAGTAATCTCAATTTCTTTTAACACTTGATAATACGTCAGTGCTTCGAGTCACTTTTCATTGACTTGTACTTTATCTTCATTTTTAGCTCACTCAATTCTGAGAAGTTTTTCATCTATTTTTCCACGATAATGAGGAAGTTTTCAAAACACTATTGCGTAATATATTTTTTTCACTTTTGTATGTTCTTTGAAATCAGCAACCAAACGTGTGAGAATATCTTTTTTCTTTCCAATGAGTAAAATCCCAGAAGTATCACGATCAATACGATGTACTAAAGAAGGCTTAAAAGTCAAACTATTCAACTTATTTCATAAATAATCTTGTACTTGAGCTATTACATTTGATTCTTTCGTTTTATGATCTCATGGATGAACATTTATTCATGATTCTTTATTGAGCACCAACACATCTGCATCTTCATACACAATGTTTTTTGTATCAAGCTGAAAATTTCCTGGTATCACTTCTTTTTTTTCAAGCGATTGTGTGAGTTCTAAAAATTCTTCATCTCGCAAAAAAAGTTTTACTTCATCTCCAATTTGAAGTTTATATTCATTATCTTGCCTTTTTGCATTCACTTTAATTTTATTTTTTCTATTGAGTTTATAAATCAATGATGCTGAAGCATTTGGTAGCAATTTTTTCAAAAATCTATCAAGTCTTTGAAGAGCGTCATTTTCTGTAATAAGGTATTGTTTCATATAAAATTTGGTAAACAAAAGTTGAAAAGAAATCTTTTCAACTTTATTGAAATATAGTAAAATCAAATGCTTGATTCAATGTTTGTTGTGGAATAAACACTTCCAAGTCTTTTTTATATCCATACGCATGTCCAGAAGCTTCTATACGAGTATGTCTGAGTGGAACAAAATTTCCAGATGGAAAATCTATTTTATATTCTAAATACGGAATTCTATTTCCATTTGTTAAAAGTAAATTATTTACAAGTGACATTTTGAGAATACATCAAGAAGAAGTTCCTTCACAATTACTATTGTAAAAACTACTAAAAGTTCTTCCAGTACCTGTTAAATCCATTCATAATTTATCATTTATTTTCCAGTTTATTGATGGATTATTTGTCATATTATTTACATCTATTATTTGTATCCAACTTCCACTTGCATTTAAAGTATTGTTTTCACTGGTCAAACTCCAATGAATGAGTGGTTGTGTTGTTCCACTTAAACTCAATAATCATCATGTAAAAGATGGAATACGAAATTGAAAATTGACATTATTCCAATCATTCACCATATTTCTTCAAACTTCTAACTGAATTTGCTCTGCGACAGAAAACTGATTAAAATCGTTATCATATTCACTATTTCAAAATCCTTCAAGAGGAATCGTATTTCCTGAAGAAGTCGTTTGATACAAAAATCCAGTACCTGTTCATAATAAATTTCAAGAATGATATTCTTGAGTAATATTTGCTCCAGAACGAGATTTCATTTGATATAATGCTTGTTCAATAGCTCCACCAGCAAAATAATATGCTGAAGTAGACTGTTCAATTCCTTTCGTATTTTTTGCAAAAGGCATAATAGTATCAAGTAAAACAAAGGCAGACAAAGATACAAGCAATAAAAGTCCGATTGCTATTACCATTGAAAATCATCACGTATTTCTTTGCATAACGAAAATATTAAATAAATATTATTGAGAAAAATATTCTACCAAATTTAAAGTAGTTGAGATTTTTATTTCTGGTACTTCTCACTTCATTTGAACTCTTTTTTTCCAACTCGGAGTCAAAATCATATCAATTCTTACATATGGATTGACATTCGCATCACTTGCATCATTTTTCCAAGCATGATTCATATCTATATTTGGATATCCAAATACTTTAAAATCTTTCACATGAACCGTATCAGAAAAAATTCCCTGCCAATAATTTATTGTATTTGAACCTGCCACAATATCTCATCATCATGCAAATGCTGGATCAATTTTCCATGTATCAATTACTCCATCATACGCTCCCATCCCCACACCATTGTGACTCAATCCCATATCCTGTCAAATAAGTTTCAAGATTTCAATATTCCCTAAACATCCACTTCCAGTTGCTGTAGAAGCATCACAAGTTGCTCATAATGGAGCATCCGGATCTTGCATAACATTCCAACGAAAAAATGTTCTTTTCTTCCCATCACCACTAATGAGATAGAGTTCTTTTATATTTTCCGCTCCAGTGAATGCAACAGGTCATTCTCCCAGATGTTCATCATCTTGATCTCCACGAATATTTCCATCTCCATTCCAATCACTTGCAAAATCAATAAATTGATATTCATACTGTCCATATCTTTGTGGCATTCCAGTATAATTTCCAGCAGGTATTGATGCATTTCACCCCATTGCATTATGAGAAGAAATACATCCTCCTGTTCAAAACGCACTTCCACTACTTGTACAATAATATATTCCATTCCCATATGATGGTGAAAGCACTACTCAATTTGGTCAAAAATTTCAAAACCCACTTTGAATAACAAAATGTCCACTTGATGTCAAAATAGCTCAAGTCATATTCACTACTTTTCTATTAAAATATTCTTCATAGTCGAGTGTTCATCAAGCCTTTATTTCTTCAAATAATTTCTGAGAAAGATAAAAAGCTTCTCTGGTAATTTGTGTTTTTTCTATAAGTTTCACTCTCGATAGAGTAATGAGATTAAGTGCATAAAATCATGCAGTCAAAGCCATAGTAGAGATAAGGATTCACACCATAATTTCAATCAATGTAAATCCAGATTGATGAGATTTTGTAATCATTTATTTATTATTATAAAATACGTATTTAATAAATTGTCACAAGCTTGACGTTATTTTCATCATTCTTGGTTTTTTCCAAAAATAATTTGGCCACACACGAAAAATAAAATGAAGACTTTTCAAAAAAACTCACTTTTTCACATTTTTTTGTGATAAAAACAATGCCTGAAAACTTCTCCAAATATGAACAAAAAAACTTACACAATATAAAATAACATCAAAAAATTTATTTTGGATTTTCATATTTTTTAGAAAAAATATATAATGTTTTTATTGTAATAATTTTTTCCATTAAATCAATACAAACAATCAAAAAATAAATAAAAGCCATAAAAAGAATAAAATGTAAAGAGGTATAAACTTTACTTATTGAAAAAATTATGTAAAAAAAGAATAAATTAGAAAATAATTTTTTCATATGTCATATAGAATAAGTGCGAAGAATAGAAGATTAAAAAGAACTGTATTGAGGGTGTTAAGTATGATTAAATTTGATGGTATAAATATGAACAATGCTCAAAAAACTGTCATATTTTGAACTGTGTTAAGTTTTATATCTTTATTTCTTCCTTGGATTGAAATCATTCAATCTGGTATTATCAATAATGCTTTTTCAAAAATTCTTGGGATCAGTGGATTTATTATACTTCTTCTTAATATTTGTATTCTTTATTTAGCATTTCATCATAAAAATAAAGAAATTTATAAAAATATTCTTCATATTTTTATGAAAGATGGAGTTGGAATAACTTTTTTGTCAATTTTTCTTCTTTTGACTATAAGTAATGCAATTTTTATCATTGAAGGACTCAAAACTTTTCAGCAATGAATTATTCTCTGAAATGGAATACTTGTATGAATTGTTGGATCTATATTTTCTATTGTATGATGAATATTTCTTTCAAGAGAAAAAAATATTCCTACTCTTTTTAATAGTGATGCCCCAGAAATACATTCTTTAGAAGATTTTCTTCAACACGAAAGCAAAGTTGATGAAAAAAATAACATGAAATTACCATTTTAACTTGACTTTTTTTCTAAAATAACTATATAATATATTCTTACGAACTAATTATGATACATATGCAAAATACAAATGTACAACTCAATGAGCAAAGTATTCTCTCTTCATTTAGAGAAATCTTAAGTTCTCTGACTCAAAAAGAAAAACTCGTTATTGAGAAAAGAATTGGAATGAATGGAGAAAAAGAAACACTTCAAAATATTGGAGATTCTTTTCATCCTGCAATTACCAGAGAAAGAGTAAGACAAATCGAGGATAGTGGTATTAAAAAGATTGGAAGAATTATTAAAGCAACTCAGCTCTCAGAAATTCAAGATTTTGCAGAACAAGTTCTGAAAGATCATGCATGACTGCTCACAAAAGATAGACTCATCAATGCAATTATTCAAAATGTTGTTTTAGAAAAAAATATCAATGCTTCTGTGATTGAAACTATTATCATGTCAGATTTTGATATCATTAAATCAAAACCAAAACTTGGAACTCATACATATTTTTACCTCCCTGAAATTAGTAAAAAATCTATTGATCTCATTCATAAAGAAGCTTTAAATATTCTCAAAAAGAAAAAAGATGTAATGGATAAAAATTCTTTATACGAACTTATAAAACTCAATCTCAAAGATCATGGAACATTTAAAACTGTTTTGATTGATTCTGTAATGGATGTGTATGAAGATATTGTAAAATGAGAAGAACACCTTATTGGTCTCACAAAATGGAAAATTCTCAATCCAAAAACTCTCAAAGACAAAGCTGTCTATATTCTTAGAAAAGAAAAAATTCCTATGCATTTTGTTTCAATTGCAAATAAAATTACTGACATTATGTGAGAAACTGTAAAAATAAATACAGTACATAATGAACTAATCAGAAACGAGGAATTTGTACTTGTTGGAAGATGAATTTATGCTCTCAAAGATTGGGGAATTTACAAACCAGGAGCTGTCATTGATGTCATTGTTGATGTGATGAAAAAACATCAAGGAGCTATGAGTACAGAAGAAATTATCACAAAAGTTCTCAAAGTAAGAAAAGTAAAAAGTTCGACTATCTATATGAATTTACAAAATAGAGCTCTCATAAAAAGAGTTTGAAGAAATTTTTATCAATTGAAAGACGCATAAAAAAAGAAATGATTTTCATCATTTCTTTTTTTGTATTTTTATTGATTTTCTCATTGCGTTCTACATGAGATTTTTGCATTTCCATTGATACATTCCCATGCGTAATAACGAGTATTAATAGCATCTCCTACCGCTCTTGTACCTGACACTGCTCAGAGTTTACACATTTCAGCATTGCTGGTACGAGGATCTTGTGTGAATGGAAGTTTGATTGCTTCTCAACACTGTATCGTGATTTGTCTTTCACAAGAATACACAGTGCTTCCAGAAACACATCTTGCTCCAAGACTCGTACATGATCATCCATGATAACTTCCACGACCATTACATTTTTGCACTCAAGAAGTTGAAAAACTCGTTGCTTGCCAAACTCATGATTGAGTCGAAGTTGATTTTCCAGTAAAAATTCTGCTTGCATATTGCTGTATACCTGTTTTTGCAGTTGGTTGATGTATTGATTGTACTATAAATCCAACAAAACAATGTTTATCTGGTGAAACTTGACATGAATTTCATCTTTCAAGTGGTTTACGAACTGGAATTCTAAATTGATGATCTTTTGGAGTTGGTTTATTTTCAAATTGTACGAGCTCTCCTCACACTTGAGTGATTTCTGGAACCACTTCTCATACACGCACATTGAGATAATATTTTTTTCCAAACTCTAATCCACAAAACAATGGCACTCAATTTTCATCCTTAAAATTCGTATCTAACTCTCCATCATCTGTCACTAAACGTGATATTACTTCATCAGAAAATCCAAGAAAAGGACTCCAACAAGCTTGAGAATTTTTTACAGGTTCCATACTTCATGGACTTTCAGAAATCACTCAAATATACTTATTAAATGGATGTCAATTGTATCAAGTTCCCATATGTATAGTTAGAGTTTTTGCAAAATTTCTCTCTGGAATAAATTCTAATGATAATACATCATCATCTTTTAAAAGCCAAATATAACTACTCCAATTTCCTGAAAAATCTACATTCATATTGATTGCTCATTGAATCAAATTTGCTTTTTGTCATGGAAATAAATCATCCGAAATACTTTCTCTTACAAAAGTCCTTTCAGAATATCACGAAACATGTTCCATTTCATTTTTTACATCTACTGAAATATTTGCACAATTTTGAGAAGTAACTTCATAGGTATAATTTTTATTTGCCTCTAATTGACATTCTAAATATGGTTTTTTGTGTTCATGCCAATAGGTTCCCTCATGATCTTGGAGACGAGTTTGATTTCATTTTAAACTATATTTATCCACTCATTGACACACCGTGGTTCCGGCTGAATTTTTTATTTTTGTAGCAAAAGTACAAGTATTTAACTTTGTTGCATCGTATTTTTTCCCATCAATATAGCCAACTCAGATGTTGTATACAAAAAGTCCATCTTGCTTGGTATCTCATTTAGTTGAAAATGAAAATTCTTGTGATTCTCATGATTTTACAAAATGAGCATTTGCATATCACACAACGTCTAAATTCTTTCAAGATGCTCAAGATGTTTGAGCAGTTTGGTTCATATTATTTGATGCACAAGTTCCCGCAAGAGTACATAAAAATGCTTCTTCTTCAGACATTTGAAATCATGTAAGAATCTTTTGAGTCTCTTGTTCTAAATACGATGCCATCAAAGAAATCGATGGATTATTTTTGTATTGTTTTCAGAGTTGTTGCACATTTTTTAAAAAATTATTCGTAACTCTTTCATCATTTTTCTCCTTGACACTCGCAACTAATCTATCGAGTTGAACCTTATGAGGAATCACGACTGTTGCTGAAATACTTGGAAGTACCTGAGTTTCTCCGTACGTTGATATAGAAGAAGAATTTTGTCTTATGTTACACTCAGATCCCCCTCTGTCACAAATAAAGTAATGATATTGATTCTGATAGGAAAAACATTCACTTCTGATATAATTTGGAAATTCTCTGTTAAATCTATCTTTTTCATTGGTACACACTCAATATTGTGAAGACCCATCGGAAAGCACATATCATTGCTGTTTATGATTTTCTACTTCTGGTCAAGAAAGAGATAAATTTCAATATACAGTAGAAAGTCAAAAAAGCATTATACTTACTATAAAAAAAATTCTCATAAAAAAATAGTAAAAAAATAAAAAAATGTATCAATATTATTTTTTCATAGGCATTTTTATTAAAAATAAAATATTTGTAATATTAGTCCTTTTTTTTATATTTGTCAAATATTTTTTGAATATATTTGACTTCTAATTTTTCTTTGCTTTTTTTCAATATTTTTTTAAACTAAGAAGGCTTTAGAAAATAATTTTGAGAAAATGAAAATTTTAGTATTTGATACGGAAACTACCTGATTTATAAACAAAAAAGAAACTGATCTTACCCTTCAACCCTATATCATCCAATTTGCTTGAATTGTCTGAGAACTCAAAGATGGAGTTTTTACAGAAACACAACGTATTAACCAATTTATAAAACCAAAAATCGCTATTCCCTATGATTCAAGCCAAGTACACCATATTTATGATATAGATGTAAAGAATGCCCCAAATATTGAAGAAAAAATTGAAGATTTTATCCAAGTAATCAACAGTTGTGATGCAATTATTTGACATAATATAGAATATGATGAAGACATGTTAAAATTAGAACTCAAAAGACTCCAAAAAGAATATCTCTATCAACCAAAACAAATCATCTGTACGATGAAAACCACAGTAGATTTTTGTGCAATTAGATGAAATGGAGAAAGATTTAAATATCCAAAACTCTGAGAACTCTATAAAGAACTTTTTTGAGAATATTTTCTTTGAGCACATGACGCTATAGTGGATGTGGAAGCAACTCTTAAAGCCTTTCTTGAACTTCACAAAAGAAATATTCTTGGTATTAAAGAAAAAAAAGAAGAAATTTTAAGCTTATTTTAATAATATATTTATATGCCAAACAATTATTCAGATTTACTCAATGTTGATGATTTTTGAGAAAAAAGAATCACATTTTCTCAAGAGAGATGAGATGTATCATTTTATTGTAAAGATTGTGAAGAAATCGTTGAAACACAACGTCCAAAACAAAACGAATACACATTTATTTGTCAAAAATGTTCATGACAAAATATAGCCATTGGAACATTTGAATGACTTAAAGAGAATTATAGAGTAAAATAATTTTAAAAAATAAATTTGCAATTATATATTTATTTTATATAATAATTTTACATACAAAATATATTATCTTCATAACAAAAATATATATGGATAAAAAAGAAGCTTTAGCAAATGCTCTTGCAATGATTGAAAAACAATTTTGAAAAGGATCTGTGATGAAACTTTGAGATAAAGAAAGTATGAATGTGGAAACAACATCTGCATGAAGTTTATCTCTTGATGTGGCTCTTGGAGGATGATATGCAAAATGAAGAATTATAGAAATTTATGGTCCAGAATCATCATGAAAAACAACTCTCACCCTCCATGCTATTGCTGAAATGCAAAAAGCTGGTGGAACAGCTGCTTTTGTTGATGCTGAACATGCTCTTGATCCTGCATATGCACAAAAAATTGGAGTCGATATAGAAAATCTTATTGTTTCTCAACCAGATTATGGGGAACAAGCATTAGAAATAGTTGATGCTCTTGTAAGATCTGGAGCTGTTGATCTTATCGTTATAGACTCTGTTGCTGCACTTACTCCGAAAGCTGAAATTGAAGGAGAAATGTGAGATTCTCATATGGGATTACAAGCACGTCTTATGTCTCAAGCTCTCAGAAAAATTACTGGTCCTATTTCTAAAACAGGTTGTACAGTGATTTTTATCAACCAAATTAGAATGAAAATTTGAGTAATGTTTTGAAGTCCAGAAACAACTACTTGAGGAAATGCACTCAAATTTTATGCATCTCAAAGACTTGATGTAAGAAGAAAGGATAAAATTGAAACCTGAGCTGGAGTTGATAAAGAAGCAACTGGAAATAGAACAAAAGTAAAAGTAGTAAAAAACAAAATTGCTCCTCCATTTAAAGAAGCAGAATTTGATGTAATGTATAATGAATGAATCTCAAAAGTATGAGAAATTGTTGATACTGGAACAGATCTTGAAATTATCAAAAAATCAGGTTCATTTTACTCATACGGTGAAACAAAACTTGGACAAGGAAGAGAAAATGTAAAACAATTTTTAAAAGAAAATCCAGAAATCTCAAACGAAATTGAGGAAGTTATTAGAAATAGTATTTAATAAAAAGACACTTGATTATAAGAGATCAAGTGTCTTTTTTAATACATGAATTTTATCAACAATTCATTGTACATATTCTTGAATACATTTTCTTTTATACACAAAAATATATGATGGATGTTGTACAGCAATAAATAAAATTCCATTTTTTAATATTTCTCAATCTGAGATTTGATCTCATTGTAATTCCTTAAAAATAAAATCAGAAACTTCTTTTCAAAATAAAAAAACTACTTTGGGTTTATTATCCTCTATATTTTTGATAAGTTGCTGAAATCCATGTATTTTTTCTTGTTTTGTTGGATATCGAATTTTTCCATCTTGTAATGGGGTAAAAGGAACAAGATTTGTTGTAAAAATTCAATCATTTCCAATTTGATCAGAAATACTTTGAATTATTTTTCATGAATTTGTTGAAACATCAAAAGCTGGAAGCTGATTTCCAACTTTGTCATTTTTAGAAGAAAGTCCAACAAAAAAAATTTGTTTCATAATAAAGTAATAAATAAATATTTTTTACTATTATACCATTTTTCTATTCTAACAAAACTTTTTGCAAAATTCTTTCTTCCCTTTATAATTCAATCAAATAATTCTATAAATAAAATTATGAAAACCTATGAACATTTCTTAGATTATTATGATGATATAGTAAGATGAATCAACTCTCCTCTTGATGAAGAAGTAGAATTTTTACATACCATTATAAAAAAACATCTTCCTACAGCACACACCATATTAGAAACAGCATGTTGAACAGGAACAGTTGCAAAAGAATTCTTTAAATATTGATATGATCTTACTTGACTCGATATCAATGAACATATGATAGAAAGAGCAAAAAAGATTTTTCCAGAAAATAAAATTTTTCTTTGAGATATGACACATTTCGATTTACAAAAAGAATTTGATGTCATTTTATGTAATTACAACTCTATTTGTCATCTATTAACATGGCAAGAATGGAAAAATTTTTTTGCTATGAGTTATAAACATCTCTCACCATGAGGAATTTTAATTTTTGATATTAATACCATTTTCGAATTTGAAAATATTACAAGAGAATTTGCACAATTTTATAATTTTTGAGATGACAGTGTCTGTTTAGAAATGTTTGATAAAAAAACATACTATGAATGGCTTATAAAAATATTTAAAAAATCCGATGATGGACGTTATGACCTCATTGAAGAAGTCGTACAAGAAAATTCTTTTCCAATTGATATGATTCAAAAAGAATTACAAACACAAGGGTTTAAAATCTTAGAATTATTAGATTTTCATTCTTGAGATATTCATATTGAATCTGAAAGAGTTTATTTTATCGCAAGAAAATAAACATTGACTTTAAAAATTATATATTATAATCTAGAAACATAAATATTTTTTGACTTTGATACTTACCATGATATGATCTCCTTCAAACACAGCTCTTTTCGTAACAGAAGCTATAAATATACAACAAGATGCAAATATTATTTCTGATATTTTAATCAAACGTCCTCATATATCTATACATTGTACCAGTACGAAAAGTAAAGAATGAGAATATAAAATCATATGCTGAATTTGTGAAAATATACATATTCCAGAAGATGCAAAAAAGATGCACCTCTTAACCGGGAAACAAATTTTGAATGCATTAGCAACAAATGAACATATTATTATACAAAGAATGTCAAAATCTTTCTATATTATGAAATCTCACATACATCAAAAACAAAATTTAATTGACTCAACAAAATCTAAAATACATGATATTACTCATGTTGCATAAGAAAACTTGATTTTTTCAAGTTTTTTTTTATGCTAAAGCAAATATTTACTAATAAAAAGAAAATGAAAATCTCATATAAAGTTTTAAAATCATATCTTCCCTATATTGAAGATGCTGATATTTGTGCTCAAAAACTCGTTATGCATACAGCAGAAGTTGAAGAAGTTCATTCTCAAAAATCCCAATTTA
Organism: uncultured Candidatus Peribacteria bacterium; assembly: GCA_964470525.1. GTDB lineage: Bacteria > Patescibacteriota > Gracilibacteria > BD1-5 > UBA6164 > CAYYDE01. The sequence continues at coordinate 99,359 of CAYYDE010000004.1, read as the reverse complement.
CAAATATGGTATATGGAGAAATTTCAAAAATAGAAAATCATGAAAATGCAGATTCTTTAAAAGTTTGTATGGTAAATATAGGAGAAAATTCTGATATTCAAATTGTATGTGGATGATCAAATTTAAGTGTAGGTCAAGGAGTTGCAGTTGCAAAAATTGGAGCAAGTGTTGTTTGGCATGGACAATGAGAACCAATTGTCATGAAAAAAACATCTATTCGTGGAGTTGAAAGTAATGGAATGATTTGTGCTGCTGAAGAAATTTGACTTGCCGATATTTTTCCTGCAAAAGATGAAAAAGAAATTGTCGATCTTTCAAGCTTTCAAGCAAAACCAGGAACTCCTCTGTGTGATGTACTTTGAAAAAATGACGAAATTCTTGAAATAGACAACAAAGCCATCAATCATAGACCAGATCTCTTTTCATATATCTGAATAATGAGAGAAATTTCAACTATCTATTGAAAACCATTTGAACTTTCATATGAAACTCAAAATTTTTCTCACCTTCCAGTATGAAATGTAAAAAATGAAATCCCAGAAGGAGTAAAAAGATATTCTTTATTATGAGTAAAAAACGTTTCAAATACTCCTGCAAGAGAAGAAATTACAACCATTATTCAAGCAGCTGGTCATACTTCAAAAGGTCTTTTAGTAGATGCTTCTAATTATTCATTGTATTTTTATTGACAACCAGCACATATTTTTGATGCCGATACTATTGAGGGAACGATCAGTATAAGATATGCAAAAAATGGTGAAATTTTTGTTGCTCTTGATGAGAAAACATATGAATTATCAGAGAAAGACATTGTTATTGCAGATGAGAAAAAAATACTTGCTTTATGAGGAATTATTGGTGGAAAATCAAGTGCTGTAAGTGACACTACAAAAAATATTCTTATTGAAACAGCTCATTTTGATCAAGCAATTTTAAGAATGACAGGAAAAAGACTTGGGATAAGAACAGACTCTCTCAACATTTTTGAAAAAGATATTCTTCCTGAAACAGCTCAGAGAGCAACAGCCTTAATAGTGAAAGAACTCCAAAAAAATCATCCAAATCTTGAATGCACCAGCTATTTTGATAGTTATCCAAAAAAACAAGAAAAAATTCTTCAAGAATACGATCTTGCGTTTTATAATAAACTCATTGGTGCAAACTATGAATCTTCATATGTAGAAAAAATTCTTCAACATCTTTGAATTCAAAAATCTGGAAACACTCTTGAAATTCCTTTCTGGAGAAAAGAATTAACAACAAAAGCTGATATTGCTGAAGAAATTGCGAGAATTCATGGATATAACAATATTGTAACAACTGTTCCAAGAATCAATCTTTGAGCCATTGTGCAACATCCAAGTTATCTTATAAAAAATGATATTCGTTCTTTTTTTACTGCTCGTGGATGGTTTGATGTATATAATTATTCTTTTGTCAGTGATTCTCTTCTCCAAAAACTCAATATGGATCTTCATGAATGTGTTCCTCTCAAAAACTTTCTTTCAGAAGAGGCGACACATATGAGAAATTCTCTCATCCCAAACCTCATGAAAGGACTTGAAGAAAATATTCGAGACAGAAAAGATCTCAAACTTTTCGAAATAGAAAAAGCTTTTTTCAAAGAAGGAAATGATGTCTGAGAAAAATACCTTCTTTCTTGAGTGATGACAAGTGAAAAAGAAATTCCATATTATGATCTTCAAAATAGTATTTCAGATTTTCTAAAGACTATTTTTGTAGATAACTTTTTCTTTGAAAATACACAAAAAATTCCAAAATATGCTCATGCTGGAAGAACGGCAAAAATTGTAGCAAGATGAAGTGAAATCTGAGTAATATGAGAAATTCATCCAAATATTGCAAAAAGATTTGATGTGGAAGCAAGAGTTGCATTTTTTGAAATTGATATTTCTGAACTTCTTACAAAAGCCTATAATAAAACAAAAGCAAAAGAACTTTCAAATTTTCAAGAAAATAACTTTGATCTTTCCTTTGTAGTAGAAAAAAATATTGCCGGAAGAGAAATTGCAAATACGATTGCAGGAGTAGACAAAAATATTATTAAAAAAGTAGAACTTTTTGATATTTATGAAAATGAAGAGAAACTTCCTGGAAAAAGAAGTATGTCATTTACTGTATATATTCAATCCATGACAGGAACAATAGATGATGAAACCAAAGCAAAATTGATTCAAGAAATTGTATCAAAAGTTGAAAAAAAAGGTGGAAAATTAAGATAAAAATTATAAAAAAAGTTGTATCTCAAAAAGTACGACTTTTTTTGTATTTTCTTTTGACTAAATTATTTTTTTTCATATAATGCTGCGGTATATTGCCTTTTGGTAATAGAGATAACTAGCCCCAACTGTTATTTTATAATTATTTTACGCTAAAATATGCCAATTATTAAATCTGCAAAAAAAGCACTCAAACAAAGTTTGAAAAAACACTCAAGAAATGATCATTTCAAAAGTGTCTATAAAGAAACAAGAAAAGCATTTGAAGCTGCTATTAAAAATGGTGATGCTCAAGCTGCAAGATCAATTTTGTTTAACACAAAAAAAGATGGAATTACTGTAAAATCAGGACTTCAATCAAATATTGATAAACTTGTAAAGAAAAACATCATTCATAAAAACAATGGTGATAGAAAAAAATCTAAATTCGCTCTTATGCTAAAAAAATTAGATACTTCTTTAAAAGCCTAATATAATACATGAAGGAAAAAAGAAAATTACTCAATGATGATATTAAAGCATCAAAAGTAAAACTGATTGATGAAGAAGGGGTTGCTCTTTGAGATATGTCTCTTTCAGATGCGAAAATAAAAGCTTCTGAACTCAGTCTTGATCTCATGCAACTTTGAAATGATGGAGATTTCGCAATTGTAAAAATGCTTGATTATGGGAAATTTTTGTATAAACAAAAAAAACTTGATCAAAAAAATAAACAAAAAGGAAAAGCTCCTGATTTAAAAACACTCAAAATTACCTTCAAAATTGGTGAACATGACCTTGAAGTGAAAAAAAATCAAGCTGAAAAGTTTGCAAAGGCTGGTCATCCTTTAAAAGTTGTTCTCTTTTTAAAAGGAAGAGAAAATCAATATGAAGATATTGCAAAAGAAAAAATTGAATCTTTCGTACTTATGCTTGATGATTTTTATAAAATCGATAAAAAGCTTACAAGAGCTGGAAGTAATTTTTTTGTGATGATGTCTCCAAAATAATATTATTTTATAACTACACATTCTTATGTTAAAAACAAGAAGTTGAGTAAAGAAAAGAGTGAAAGTGACTGCAAAGGGAAAATTTAAACTTGCAAAAGCTTGGAAAAAACATCTCCTTTCTGGAAAAAGTAAAAAATCAAAAGGAAGAAATAAATATGGTGTTCTTGTTTCTGGGGTAGAAGCAAAAAAAATCAGACAACAAATTCCTTTTATGTAAAAACTTATTTTCGACGCGAGAAGGTTGCAAATTTATATTTTTATAAATACCTTACTTCGTCAATTACTACTTAAATAAAACATATATGGTTAGAGTAAAAAGAGGTCTTATGACTAGAAAAAGACATAAAAAAATCTTAAAAGCAACAAAAGGGTACAGAATGCTCAATTCAAGAGTTTTCTCAAGAGCAAAAAATGCTTGGATGAAAGCTGGATTAAACTCTTATATTTCAAGAAGAACAAAAAAAAGAGATTTCAGAAGACTTTGGACAGTAAGAATCAATACTGCATCAAGACAAAATGGAACTACGTATTCAAAACTTATCAATGCTTTGTATAAAAAATCAGTTTCTTTAAATAGAAAAGTTTTATCAAACTTAGCAATTACAAATCCTACTGTATTTACAAAAATCGTTGATTTTGTAAAATAGTCAAAACCGAGAGAATCTCGGTTTTTTTGTGTAAAAATTCTTATTGACAAATAGTAAAAATAAGTATGATATAGAAGCTAAAGCTTGTTATACATTGATGTGTATCATCTCTATTTTTTCCTCCTTTTTACAGGAAGTGGATTATGAAAAAATATATATTATTACTCTTGTTGATGTTTTCTCATCATGCTATTTCTTCTACTGAATGCGTGATTGTATATAATCACAATCCCAGTGATGCAAATGGTTCGTATTGTAAAAAACTCTTACAGGAAGTAATTCTTCCGAATGCACCTGAATTTCCATGTACACTCAAAGAAATCAGACAAGACAGCCAAGGAGAAGCTACTCAACAAAGAGTTTCCCAAGATGTACAATATGGGGAGCTTACCGTTATGTGGGCTGCTACCGAACCAAACCTTGAAAGTACTTTGATTCCTATACGTATTGATATTTTTAAAGGTCTATTCGGGGCACGAGTACTCATGATGAATACTCCGGGGTTATTGACTCCAAACAATCATGGAGTATTAGTCGAAGCTCAAGCATCTTGGGTAGAAGACGAAAAACAGAAATATCACGCGTTGAGTCAAAAGCTTGCAAAAGTATCTGAAGTTCATGATTTTTCTCGTCTCGGTATTCGATTTGGGCAAGGCCGTACATGGGCAGATACCGATATCTTAGAAGCAAATAATCTCATTGTAGTGAAAACAACAAAATACCAGTCTCTTTTTTATAAATTAGGTGCTGGCAGATTTGATGTTTTCCCAAGAGGGATACATGAACCCTTCGGAGAAATTGAACGCCTTTTAACAGGAGATTGGGCTTTCCCAGATGGAGCAAGAGAAACTCTTGAAGTTGATCAAAATCTGTTACTTCTCTACCCAAACCCATATTTTTTGTTTATTTCTCCTACACGTCCTGATATTGCAAAATATATTGAATTAGGACTTGAAAGAGCTATGCAAAATGGGAGCTTTGATGCATTTTTTTATCAAGACACCCGAGTGAAAATTGCTTTTGAAAAAGGAAACTTTCAAGGACGACGTGTCATCCAGCTTTCAAATCCTTACCTCACTCCTGAAACTCTCCGAGTCTATGAAGAGAGAAAAGATTTATTTTTGGACTTTGATGCGTTGACAAACAACAACCTTTCATTTGTACAAAAATGAAAATATATAAAAAGCCTCTTTCTTACAAAGAGGCTTTTCTTTTTTAAAATTTTCTATATAATTGTCTTAATATTTCTCAAGAATACTTATGAATATTTCTCAAAAAATCCTTATACAAGCTGTAAAAAACTATCAAAAATATCTTTCCCCAGATCATTCGTTTTGGGCAAAATCCTTGCATAAACCTCCTTATTGTCGTCATATTCCAACGTGTAGTGAATATATGATTGAGGCAATAGAAAAAAAAGGAACTATAGTATGAGTCTCAAAAGGAACTTTGAGAATTTTAAGATGTATGCCTTGGTCAAAATGATGATATGATCCAGTAGAAAAAAACAAAAAATAAAACTTGCTTTTTTCTTTTTTTTTACTATAATTCCGAAGCCTTTTAAGGAAGAATCTTTCTAAAAAGATTCGCTATAACCTTTATTATTTAAAACTATTATTATGGCAGGGAAAAAATATAACAAAGCTGTAGAGCTTGTAAACAAAGAAATAGCTTACTCTATTGAAGAAGCTATTGAACTTCTTGAAAAAACAAATACTGTAAAATTTGATCCTACAGTAGAAGTTCATTTCAATCTTAATCTTGATCCAAAATATGCTGATCAAATGATCAGAACAACTCTTTCTCTTCCAAATGGAACAGGAAAAACAGTAAAAGTTTGTGCTTTTTCTGATTCTCACTCTGAAGCTGATTTAAAAGCTGCTGGTGCAGTTGTTGCTGGTGGTGAAGAATTAGTAAATTCAATCGCAAGTGGAGAAACTGCTCTTGATTTTGATATCTGTGTGGCTACTCCTTCAATGATGAGACAAATGGGGAAAATCGCAAGAGTACTTGGACCAAAAGGACTTATGCCAAATCCAAAAACTGGTACAGTAGGAGAAGATCTCGTAGCTGTTATTAAAGAAATTGCAGCAGGGAAATTTGAATTCAAAACTGATAAACAAGGAAATGTTCACTCAATTTTTGGAAAATTATCATTTGGGAAAGAAAAACTTACGCAAAATCTTTCAAAATTCATCGATACGATTAAAGAAGTAAAACCAAGTGGAGCAAAAGGAAAATACATCAATACTGTATTCATTTGTAATGCTATGGGACCTTCTATTAAATTAGATGTTCAATAAAAAAAATAAAGACTTTAAATAAAGTCTTTATTTTTTTATTATTTTATCAAGTGTATAGAGATGCAAAAGAGTATTAAACCCTTTTTGTAATCATCAAAGCACATCAGTTGTAATACAACTTTCTTTTTTTTGACAATACACTCATGCTGTACAATCAGTAATATTGAGTTCTTCTCATACACTTAAAAAAATATCATACAAACATATTTCTTTGAGTGTTTTTCAAATACGCACTCCCCCGTTTCTTCCTTTGATAGTTTGTACGAGTTGAGCTTTTTCAAGATCGTTGATGATGCGACGTAAAAATCATTCACTTATCCCAAGATTTTGAGAAATTTCTGAAATTTTTGTAATTTCTTCTGTATGTTTCCCAAGATACACCATAGCTTTGAGCCCATAGTCTCATTTTTTTGAAAGTTTTATCATATTATTCTGGTAATACGGTTAAAAGATCGTCTGTTTTTCCGTCTTTGAGATATTTATGAATCGCATTACGAGTTGCGAGTAATCCAAAGACAGCTCATTTTTGTCTACGTGGAGAAATTTCTTGTCCTACAAGCTCAACAATTGTTGAATAATCTTTTGTCATCACTTCTTCCAAATTCATTCCTACAATACTTTCTCAAAACACAGATGCTGTGGCTGTTGTAATAATTGAGGTGATTCCTTCAAAAGACCAGTCTGTAATAATATTATTTTCTATTTTTAAATATACTTCTATACTATCACTACAGCTTCTGTTTTCTTCTGCGTGTTTTACTGTATAGTTTTCCATAACAAACTTATTTGGTGGAGTTTTGCTATAAAAGGTAATTATTTCATTCATATTTTGATGATTTTAAAAAAATAAACTTGCGAATTGTTTTTTCTTATATTATAATACTATCGTTATTTTATAACTTTATTTTATGTTAATTTTTTTAGTAGTTCCTCTTTTGGTAACAATTATATCAATGTTGTGAGTTGGAATAAGTGTCATTTGAAATCTCTATATTCTCCCTCTTTTGTGAATACAAGAAATGTATCAAATATCGATTCCTGTTTGAATTATAACTGTTTTTGTTTTTTTTCTTCTTTTTTATCTCCTATTTTGAAAAAGTTTTGAAAGCAATAGATTTAAAATTTTTCGCTATATGAATAAATAAAGTATTTCTTTAAAAGAATTATTACTATTTTAGTAATAATTCTTTTTTTGTAAAATTTTTTCAAAATTTTACCAGATATTTTTTCACTTGATTTTTACTTTTTATATGTTAAAATGCCATTAATATTTTATAATCATTTGAGCCTATGAATACACTCAAACAAAAATCAGGTTTTTCTTTAGTTGAACTCATTGTTGTTATCACTATTCTTGCTATTCTTGTCACTCTTGCAACGATTAGTTCGTTTTCATATATTAAAAATGGAAATGATGCAAAAAGAGTCACTGATATTCAATGAATTCGTGTGTATCTTGATAGTTATAGAAGAAATCATTCTCTTCTCTATCCAACTCACGAATGATGAAGTGGTGCAACTCAAATTATTGATAATACAATAGTTGCTCCTGGAAATCCTATTCTTGCAACGCAATGATATTTTACTGAATATCTTGCAGGAAAAATTTGAATGGTAAAAGTACCAGTTGACCCAAAAACAAAACTTCCTTATATGTATAGTATTAGTAGAGATAGAATTTCCTATCAACTCACTACCACTCTACAAAAAAGAGAAAATCTTGTAGCGCAACTTCCTCTCAAACAAGCTTATGCAAATCCTGATTATAATCTGGTAGCGTATGTAGAAGGAAATTTTATTCCTAGAAACCCATTATGATTTCCTGGGCTTTTATATGCTGTGAATCCACTCGAAACCACCACACTCGATATTTCAAGTAATGATGTAAATGGATATCCAAATATTGCAAAAGTGATTCTCAACGGACAATCTCTCAATCTCTGATATGATATGAATGGAAAACCTATCTCTTATGCTACAGACCTTCCAAGTCTTCTCTCAGGAGTATCACTTGTAAGTAAAGATGGTGGAACTGGAAATTATGGAAGCTGTGAATGAGTGCTCAATCCATCATTTACGTATTATCATGGAGAAAATGATGTAGAATATATGCCTTGAACCACTCTTTGATCTCAAATATGATGGAAATACAAAACTTGTGATGGAAGCTCTGGAAGTGGAGTTATGAAGCCTGAAAGTGATTTTTATTATAATTGTGCCAATCTTTGAGCAGGAGCAATTTTTAGCAATACATGTCAATGGACTGGATGTGGTAGTGGATATACTCCAAAAACAGATGGAACTCCTTGATGTAAAATAAATATCAATGCTCCGCTTCTCGCTACTCCAAATAATGGTGGTTATAATCTTCCTCTTTCTGGAATCCTTTCTTGGTATGGAGTTCGTTGAAATAATGTTCGTTATAATATCTATCTTGGAACACATACTCCAAATCTCGTAAGTGAAAATCAAACAACCACTAGTTTTTGATATTCAGGTCTCAATTATGGAACAACCTATAATTGGTACGTTGAAGCGTGTGACGGAATAAATTGTATCTCAAGTATTACCTATACTTTCTCGACTCTCCCAAATCCTGATGGTTGATGAAATAATGGTTGAGGTGAGAACTGAGGAAGTATCTCTCCTTCCCCAGATCCTGGTGTAAACAATTGTGAAAGTGGAATAGTTGTATGTAATGCAAATGATGTTGTCATTACTTATATTGCCCCAAACGGAACTCCACTGGATGGAAAACTCAATGATTTTGGAACCTCACAAAGAATTACCGATAAATATTATGGATGAGAAAAAATTCTTCAGTATAAAATCACCAATAACTCAGACGGAAGGGCCAAATTTAAACTCAAACTTTGACTTACTTCAAGTGGAGTAGAATTCACTAATGCAGCAAATGCAAGCTTTGATAATTCAAATATTGGTACCGTTCTTGATGTCTGAGAAGAAGGAATTGCAAATAATCTTTTCTGGAAACCCTGAAATGGATGTCTGTATAATAGTTCAACTGGATGATATGACGTAATGGGAAAAACAACGTGTTTTTTCACTCTTCATGCTCGTGGTGATAGCTCTATCACGACAACCTCAAAAATAATGTGATATTTTGAAGTCACAAATATTGATCCTCTTGCTACTTGGACAACCAATTTTACCACTCCAACAGCACTCTCTATGAAATCAAGTGGATTTACCTCCACTCCTCTCACCTTCACATACATGTGAAATACCAAACAAATTCTTGAACCATCGAGTGATGCCACAAACAATGATTTTGGAACCTCAACTCGTATCGGATGACTCTGAGGAGAAACTTATGGATATTGGAAAAGTCTTACCTATACCATAGAAAATTCTCACTCTCAAGATGCCTTTTTTAGAATCTGAATGAACGGACAAAATACTTCATATATCGATGCCTTTGGAAATACCAAATCTTATGATTTCCCTATAACTGTCATCTCTCCACTCTCATGAGATCCAAACAATGCCAGTTCTTGGCAAGATAGCTGACTGCCATGAGAAAAATTTGTCATAGATATTGGGTCAAATGGAGTAGAAAATATATTATGGAAAAACAATAATTGTCTCTCAAGTCCATCAGGAACTTGAATCGGAAAATGATTTATGATTCCAAAAAATAGTAATTGTAGTATAACATTTTATTTTAGAGGTGATGTAGATATTCCTTTTTATAATAGAAATGTTATTTCAGCTGTACTTCTGAACCAAACCATTGCAAACAGAAATTATACCTATGACCTCACTCTCAAAGCCAGAGCCGAAGGATGGATGGTACCATTTGAACACTATGTTATGAGTGAAACTCTCGGATGGATCAAGCTTCATATAGAAGTGTATGACTCTGGAGTCACTGGTATGGCAAGTAGTGAAATAGCTGGATGGATTTGTTTTGAAGCAAGCTGTGGAGCATCAGTAACTAGAAATATGACAACCTGACAACTCTCATGATACGCACTATCCGAGATATTTGGATGGATAAATATGTCATGAGTCACGTTTCATAACAATGGAACTGCTACCTGATATGCTCAATCTGAAATGCTTGGATGGATTAATTTCAACGGAGCAGATCTCGCACAATAATGTTTTAAAAAATTTATATTTATAATTTTGATACTATGAAAACAAAAATTATAGCATTTGTAAGCGCTCTTACAAAAAACTTTCTTACCTGAGCCATCATCATGCTCGGGGCAATTGCTGCACTCATGGGAGTGCAAGCGTTTCAACAGCTCTCAACGACTCCAAGTGATGCATGAAATCAATCACTCAGTAGTCCAATACTTTCAAAAGTATGAGGAATATTTGAACGTGATACGATGAGTCTCCAAGCAATTTCAGAATCACTTGGTATTAAAAAAACTCCAAAAATCATGTTTATTACGAGTCAAACATACAATTGAGGTCATTGAGGACTTTGAGGAGCAGATGCGATATGTCAATGACTCGCAGATAATGCAGCTTCATTACCTGCAGTAAAAGGAAAAAGATGGATGGCTTTATTATCTGATAACAACACTCCTCTCAAATGAAGATTTCCTTTTCTACATAGTAAAATAGTCACTCCCCAATGAGTTACTATATTTGATAATACTACAGCGATTAATTATTTTATTCGTCCAGATTTTGGTTTTCCTGCTACATTTAACAACACATGAATTAATAGCATCTTAATTGATAAAGATGAAAGATGATGAACACAAACAAACAAATATGTTTGGACAGGAACAATGGTATCTTGAGATACATATAGAGTAAATACAGCAACAACAAATAATTGTAATAATTGGACGTATTGAACTAATGCATGAACAAATCTGTATTATACATCTTTATGATATAATTATACTACGAATAATAACCAATGGCTATATTATACAACTGGAGATTGTCAATGACCTTATCACCTCTATTGTCTCGAAATATAATCCCTTTCTTTTATGAAACATTCTTTTTCTGGATTTTCTTTGGCTGAAATCATCGTGGGAGTCACGATTCTTGTGATGACTGCTGGGAGCATCGTGCTGAGCTTTAGCTTCTTGATGGATAGAGAGTTTGAGACAAAAATAGCGTTGCAAAATATTTATTTTCATAGCTATGTGTGAGATCTTTTACATACTTGAGAAATTCCTGAACTCAATGTGGGAAATACTTTTTATTTTACCCATTGAGGAAATAGTTTTGATATTTCTCTAGATCCGAGAGATGCGTGAGAAAGATTGTGATTTTTTGATGAAGATATCACTCAAAATTTTCACGAAATTACGGTGATTGGTACCAAAGAAATTCAGGGTATTTCCTACACTATTTATCAAGTAAAAACTTCCCTTTTTGCCAATGAAAAAATTTCCTATATTATGAAATAATTCTTGATTTACCCTTGCAGAACTCATTGTAAGTATTACTCTGATTGTGACTTTGATCAGCTGAGCAATATTTTACTTTGATTTGGTAGCGACTGGATACACTTCCGTCCACCTCAAAGCAAGGGCTTTTTGAGATATTCAAGATTGGAAAACTCAAATGCAAAATTGGAAAAAAGATTTTCCTGAAGTACAAAGTATTTCTTGAGATATTTTTCCTGGAAGTTTAAAATGATTTTCGCAAGTCCTTCTGACTTCTTGAGATGAAACTTCTGGAGTCATTCTTGGAGCGTATGATGTACGAAATGAAGTATTTACGCTGTGAGATGTACAACAATATTCTCGTTGGCATCCAGCATATATTTTGTTGAATCAAAGCGAAATTATTCAGTACAAAACTGATCCAACAAACTTTTTTACCAATCTTTCTCAAGAAAAAATTTGATACTTTCCTCACGTTTTTCTCTCAAAACTCTGAATCACCAAAATACAAAATTCTCAAAATATTAAAATCGATATTCGCTTCACTACAAAAGCATTTCCAGATTTTTACGAAATGACTTTTCAGGATATTTTAAATAATTATGATTTTCCAAGTGTGTGAATCTCATTTATTCACTAATCCAAATACAAATGAAAAAAAATAATGATGGTTTTTTTATGGTATTGGTGATTTTGATGACTTTGGTATTATGACTTTTTGCTTTGATTGTTTGGAATATGCATAATATTGATACGTATTTTTTGGATAATCAACTTCAACAAGAACAAATAAAAAATCATCAAAAAAATCAAGAAAATATCGTATGAAAATTTTCTACTCTCACCAATACTGATGGATTGTGAGAAGATATTCTTTCCTGTAGTGGATGACTCATACAATTTGACACACCTCCTCTTCCTGCTATTTGCGAATGATGAGAATGGATAAATACTCCTGATGGAATCGATGATAGTGGAAATAATGATGATTTTACAGCGAGTTTTTATGATGGAAATATTTCCAGTCTCGTGACAAGCAATTCTCAAGTAGAAGATAATGATGATTTTGCTCGTCGATATGCTGTTGGAATACTTTGACCTGGAGAGAAAAAAACAATATGAGTCTTTAATGATACTCTCACTCAACTCATTTCATTTAATCCAAATAATCAAAGTAATGCTCCAAATACTCCCAAACTTCTCTGAGATACTACAAGATTTTCAGTAAAAATTGATCTCAGTCATATTTCATCAAAAGTCAGAGTTTTACGTTTTGATAAAAATATTTTTTTGAAAAATAAAGAAATTCAAATCATTTCAGATGTAGAATCTCCTGTTTCATCTTTGAGTGGAAATCTTCTCATTGATGGAAATATTTGAGAAAGTGGAACTCCGTATATTTTTGATAGAGAAAATTTTGATTACGCAATCTTACTTGAAAATACCTCCGAAAATGAAGTTTTGACATATTCATACGAAGCTTTTGATGAATGACAAAATCCTTTATACATAGTATGACTTGATGACAGCAATGGATTTGAAAAAAGGAAATATTATTTTCCACAAATAGTTGAAACATATTATTGATGGAGTTTTATTGAATAAAAAAATAACCCCGGGGTATTTATACCCCGGGGTTATTTTTTTATAGAAAATTTTTTTCTAATACTTCAAAAAATCTATCAATATCTTCAAAGGTATTGTAAATATATAAACTCATTCTTGCGCTTGCTTTGATTCAGAGTGAATCCATAAATGGTTCAGTACAGTGTTGCCCAGCTCTGATGCAAATATGATGTTCTGCCATCATATCAGCGATATCAAGTGCGTGTACTGAGTCAATATAAAAGCTAAAAACTCACACTCTTTTTTGAGGATTTTTACTTCCAATCAAATGAATTTGTGGAAATTTTTGAAATTTTTCTAAAGCATATTCTACTAAACTTTTTTCTACTTCTTCAACTTTTTCAAATCATCCAATATTTTCTATGTACTCAAAAGCTTTGAGAAGAGAAAGTGCTCCGTTCACATTTGGAGTCCCTGGTTCAAAACGAAATGGAAGAGCTCAAGATTTAAAACATGTTTCTTTTACTTCGTTGATTGCTCCACCTCAAGAAAATATTGGCTTTAAATTTTCAAGAATTTCTTTTTTTCACCACCATACTCCGATTCAGGCTTCTGCAAATATTTTATGTCCGGTAAAAAAGAGAAAATCACAATTCATTTTTTTCACATCTACTTCCATATGAGGAATACTTTGGCTCGCATCCACGACAAAAAGTGTTTCTGGTCTTTTGAGTTTCCCAATTTTTTCCAAATCAAAAATTTGTCCGGTAACATTCGAAATATGAGTGAGAGCTATGACTTTGGTATTTGGAGTGTATTTTTTTTCAAAATCATCAAAATCAAGATCAAAATTATCTGTAACTTTTACAAATTCTACTTCAATTCAGATTTCTTCTTTTAAAATGAGCCACGGAACAATATTTGAATGATGTTCTACAATAGAAAGCAAAACTTTATCTCATGCTTTGAGAATTTGATTATATTTGAGAGTTTGTGAAATAATATTGAGTGCATAATTTGAATTATACGTATAGATAATTTCCTTAAAATCAACATCTCATATATTTTTTGCTACCTTTTTTTTGCTATCAAAATACATTTTTTCACTTTGAATGGCAAGATCATATAATCCTCTATGAATATTAGAATATCCTGTTTGTAGATATGAAGTAAGTGCATCAATAACATATGCTGGCTTTTGACTCGAAGAAGTACTATCCAAAAATACAAGATCTGGTTGAGATGTAAAAATAGGAAAATCTTTTCTAAAATCCATAAGAAATTTTTGAATGAATAAAAAATATTGCTTTATTATAAATATTTTGAAAATTTTTCAACCCAAATTATGATCGTAAAGTAAAAAATGTATCATAGAGATCTTGAAAAATATGTTTATCAAAATCTTTTATTTGAGAAAATTTGTTTTGAAAATATCCATCAATCATAAGAGAAACCGCATGATTTTGTGAAAGTCCACGTGCCATTAAATAAAATAATTTTTCTTTTTCTAAACGATGTGTTTTTGAACTATGACTTGCAACAACATCATCACTTCTCACTAAAAGTGTTGGGATAGAAGAAACGCTTCATTCATCTCCTATAAAAATATTTTCAATTTCAAGATGAGCCTGCACTTGATGTACGTCCTTTTCAATTTCAATTATTGAATCCAACTGAAGTCTTTCTTTCTCAATAATCCCTACAATTTGGATATGAGAACTACAATGATGGGCATGAATATATGATTTTAATTGTGATTGAAGTGAAACCATTTTATTGTAAAAAAGCGCATGTATAGACAGTGAAGAATGTTCTTCATTTTGATGAAAAAACATTTTTGGAGGAGTTGATTCATATAAAAAAGCATAAAAATCTACCTTTGCTCCTGATTCTAGATTCAAAGTTATTGGTTTTTTATTATTGATAAGCAAAAGTTTTACACTGACTCCTGGTAAAACATCAATCACTCTTGGAGAAGTATCATCAATAAGATAAAAACCACTTTTATTAAGATAATTATTTTGAACTATTTGGTTCATATATATTTTTTACATTATGATAATTAAAATCCTCATTCAAATTCCATAGAAATCAACACATTCATCTCACTCGCGTATTCTAAAGGTAATTCTCTTAAAATAGGTGAAATAAATCCATTCACTATCATTGATGTTGCTTCTGATTCTGAAATTCCACGACTCATGAGATAAAATAAATCTTGTTCATTTATTTTTCCAGCACTGGCTTCATGTGCCACGGTAGAAGTTGCATTTCAAATATTGATCACAGGAATAGCATTATTTGAAGAAATAGCATCTAACATCAATCCATCACAATCCACTTTTACTACAGAATTTGTTGCCGTTTTTTTAATTTCTACCAATCCTCTATAAGTTGCAATTCCTCATCATTTTGAAAGAGATTTTGAAATAATATTAGAAGAAGTAGATTTTCCAATATGAATCACTTTTGCTCATGTATCTTGATTTTGTCATGCAGCAGCAAACGCAATTCACAAATGATCAGCACTTGCAAAATCTCACAATAATACACTACACGGATACAACATAGTTGTATTTGATCCAAGATTTCCTCATACCCATTCTATATGTCATTTTTCTTGCACAATGGCTCTTTTTGTATTGAGATTATAGGTATCTAAACTCCAATTTTCTACTGAAGAATAACGCATATGTGCATTTTTTCACACAAATATTTCTACTCATCCAGCATGGAGAGAACTTTCATCATATTTTGGAGCGCTACATCATTCTATATAATGCGCTTGAGAATCTTCTTCTAAAATAATAAGTGTATGTTCAAATTGTCATCCAGATTTTACATTCATACGAAAATATGATTGTAATGGTTCAGAAATTTTCACTCCAGCAGGAACATACAAAAATGTTCCTCAACTCCAAACAGCATAGTGAAGTGCAGAAAATTTATGATCTGAAAGAGGAATTGATTTTGAAAAATATTTTTTAATAATTTCTTCATATTCAGGAACCCTTAAAGCGTGACTCAAATCATCAAAAATAACTCATTGATCCACAAGCTCTTGTTTCAAAGAATGATAGACTGTTTCACTATCATATTGAGCTCAAACTCCTGCAAGTGATTTCTTTTCTGCTTCAGGAATTCATAAACGATCAAATGTTTTTTTGATATTTTCAGGAACATCCTCCCATGTTTTATTATTTCCAGCTCACGCAGGTTTTGCAAAATAATAAATACTTTCTAAATCCAGTTGAGAAATATCAGGTCCCCAACTTGGGATATTTTTCATACGATAAATATCAAGAGCCTTAAGACGAAGTTCTAACATCCATTTTGGTTCAGCATTAGCAAGTGAAATCTGTCTCACAACTGTTTCACTCACTCATGGAATAAGTTCATTATCATATGTAACTTCATCACTGAAATCCCATGTTCATGAAATAGTTATATTTTTTGGATTTGACATATATAAAATTATTTTTATAATAAATTAGTTTTCATATTCATACACAACAAAGAGGTACAATGTGATGATTCAATCAAATATGCAATCTTTGGAAGAAATACACAGAAGTTATGAAAACGCTCGAAGAGAAAGGGAGTTTAGAAAAAACCTCTCTATCATCGGGATGATCATTCTAGCAATAGTAGCAATTTTTGTTATTCTTCTCGTGTTAGATGAAGTAGTTGTAGATGAGGTCCTGCGCAAAATTATCCTATGGACAGCTCTCTGTCTCGTATGGATTTTATGCCCAACTGGTCTTGTCATCGCTTGGAAAACATTCCGAATCATATATCCTTCTCAAGAGGAACAACCTCCTATTTCTTCAGGAAATCCTTCCCCTTCAGGGAAAAGTGATTATCCGATGTATAAGGGGTGAAAGAAGTCTGAGTCAGACTTCTCAAACGGTTCTAACGAACCGTTTTTTTATTCTCAAAAACCGTGTTCTCTAATTTCATCTAATATTTGAATTCATCACTGTTTGTGAAGTTTTCCATTTTTTAAAACATAAACTGTATCAAAATCAATATATTCTACAATTTTAAAATGATGTGTAATCACAATAATAGAATTATTTTTTGTATTCAAACTCACAATAAGTTCAGCTACTAACTTAAATGCATCAACATCAAGTCATGAATCTATTTCATCAAAAATAATATATTTTGGTCACAAAAGTTTTACTTGAAGCATTTCAATCTTTCTTTTTTCTCATCATGAAAATCCAACATGTAAATCTCTTTCCAAAAAAACTTCTGGAATTTCAAGCTCTTCCAAATATTTTTTAATAAATCTTTTAAACACAAATGGAGTGAGAGCTGGAGTATCTGGAAAATGAGTTTTCAACATTGCATTATAAATAGTGCGAAGATATTCACGAACATTTACTCATTGAATCTCAGGAATATTTTGAAAAGACAAAAATAATCCAGCAGTACTTCTCTCATCTACTGTCATTTCCTGCAAATTTTTTCCATCGAATTGTACTGATCCAGAAACATATTCAAGAGCAGGATTTCACATTAAAAAACCAGCAAGAGAAGATTTTCCACTTCCATTTTTTCCAAGAATTAAATAATTTTTCCCAATTTCAAAATTTATACTGATATCATGTAAAATACTTTTTTCTCCAACTTTTACTGATAATTTTTCTATTTCTATCATATTATGTACTAAATATTACTAATTTAGTCATAGTTTAATTTTTTTTATGAAAAAATCAAATTTTTATCAGAAAATATATACATTTCTATTGCAATAAAATTATAGAGTATAAAAATAAAAAAATGCATGATTGTACCAAAATTGTGTACATCCATAAAAATTTTTTCTTGCAAAAATTACATATTTTTTTATACTTTTTATAGCAGAAAAACTCAAATGTTCAAACTCTGTTAAAAACTCAAAAATCTTCTCTTAAAATAAATAAAACATTTGTCTAGACATTTTTTAATAGTTTTTAAAACTTTGTATTGACTTTATTTTAAAAAAGGATAAAACAATACATGCAAAAAGACTTAAACAAAAACAAAAAAATCACTTATTAACATTTTTTTAACAAAATGCAGAAAATTTGATGAAAAAAGAGTACAAAAGAACTTCATATTTCTGTTTTACTCAATGAACTTGTAGAACATATCAAGATTTTTAAAAACAAGAAGAATATTATAGTAGACTGCACTCTTGGAATGTGATGACATGCAAGAGAAATCATTAAAAAAATGAACCCGTGAGATACTTTTATATGATTTGATGCTGATAAGAGAAATCTTACTCTTGCCCAACCACAATTGGAACAAGAATTTCAAACATCGTGAGTAGAACTTATTTTTATACATGATAATTTTTCAAATCTTTCAAAAAGAATTCAAGAATTATGATACACAAAAATAACATGAATTTATTACGATCTTGGTATTTCTTCCCTTCATGTTGATGATGGAGAAAGAGGATTTAGTTTTAAAATAGATGGTCCTCTCGATATGAGATTTGATACTCAAATATGAATATCAGCAAGTCAGATAGTGAACTCTTATAGTAAGGATGCTTTACTCAAAATTTTTCGAGAATATTGAGAAGAACCTTCGGCAAGAAAAATAGCTGAAGCAATCTTTGCTCATAGAAGAACTGGAGGAAAATTTCATACTACGAAACAACTTTCAGATTTTATTGGAAATCTTTCAAAATTTCCAAAAAGCAAAACAAGAATTTTTCAAGCTTTACGTATTGAAGCAAATCAAGAATTAGAAGTGATTGAAACATCATTAAAAGATGCAATTGAACTTTTAGAATCTAAAGGAAATATTTTTGTTATTAGCTTTCATTCACTTGAAGATAGAATTGTAAAAAATATTTTTAAGATGGAATCAAAAGATTGTATTTGTCATGACATAGTTTGTATGTGTCACCATAAAAAACAACTTGAAATTCTTACAAAAAAACCTATTATTCCAACAAACGATGAAATAAAACACAACTCGAGATCTAGGAGCGCAAAAGCAAGATGTGCAAGAAAAATATAATTACCAAAATTACATCCTAATAAGAGAAGAGCAATGAATCCAAATTTACTCGTTATAAAAAGAGGACATTTGAGATTTCTATCAGAAAGAAAAACAACAAGAGAAAGTTTTCAACTTGGAGTAAATTCGACATATATACTCACTCTATTGTTTATCTGATTTTTAGGAATCTACTACGTATGGACACTCAATGTAAATGCTACAAAATGATACAATATCAGAACTCTTGATATAAAGAGAAACTCTCTGAGTATTGAGAAAGATATCTTAGATGTTAAAATAGCTGAATTACAAAGTCTTTCAAATCTGATGCAATGGGAATGAGTACAAATGATGGAATCATCAAAAGATAGTGATTTTATAGTAGTGAAAGATATAAGAAATTACGCATTTAGAAATTAAAAAAGTTTCAAAATATATATTTTGAAACTTTTTTAATTGCAAAAAATATTTTTTCTTATAGACTATTGAAAATTATTTTATTCTCTGTCTTGTTATTTATGCTTCCTGAGAGCTTGAAAAAACTCATTCAATTGATTTCTTTTCTTCCATGAATTTGAGAAAAATCAGCTACAAAACTTGCATTTTTTCTTCTCAATAGTAACAAAAATTATCTTGAAACTCTTGCAAATCAACTCCAGAAAATCCAAACTCAAACCAGTAAATGTGAAATATGTGGAATCCTCATTGATGCACATATAACAACATGTAGCATTTGTAATAATTCGGAAAGAAAAGATGATATTATTTGTGTCGTTGAAGAATATCTTGATATGATTTCTATCGAACAATCAAATGTATTTGATGGGAAATATCATATCTTATGATGAGCTATTTCCCCTATGAATGGTGTATTTATTTGAGATCTCAACTTTGAAACTCTTTTCAATCGTATCAATAATTCTCAAAAAAAAATAGAACTCATTATTGCCACAAACCCAAATATTGAATGAGAAGCAACTTCTATGTATATAAAAGAACAAATAGAAAAAAGATGACTCAAACCATTTGTCACACTCACTCGCCTCTCAAGATGACTCTCAAGCTGATATATTGAATATGCTGATAATATCACTCTTATCAATTCAATTAAAGAAAGAAAGGAAATATAAAAAAGACTCTAAAAGAGTCTTTTTTATTCAAATCTCAACGCATCAATCGGTTTCAGACGTGCTGCTTTCCAGGCTGGCATAAGACCAAAAATAATTCCCATTAAAATAGACACCATACTTGAAATCATCACAACACTCATAGTAATAACAGCTTGAAAGTTTGGAACAAAACTATTGATTGCATACACTCAACTATAACAAATTCATACAGCAATCACACATCAGATCATACTAAGTGTTACTGCCTCTATTAAAAATTGTGACAAAATATGTAATTTCGTTGCTCCAATTGCTTTACGAATCCCTATTTCACGAGTACGTTCCGTAACAGATACCAGCATAATATTCATAATTCAAATACCTCCCACAATCAAAGCAATTGATCCAATCGCTCACAATAGTAATTGCATATTCCCAACTATTTGATCTACCTGTTTTAACACATCTTCATTTGTACGAACACTAAAAGGAGCTTCACTTGGAGAAAATACTCAAGATTTACGAAATAAAAAATATTGTAAATCTTTTTTTACATCATTTACAGCTCTTTGTTTATCAGTAAATACTTCTAATTTGTACAATTCTTTTGCTCATAAACGATTTACTGCTGTCGTAGCAGGAATAAACATAGAATAATCTGTATTCCAATTTTTCTTTTCTAAAATTCAAACTACAATAAAAGGACTTCATCAAATATAAATTTTTTCTCAAATAGGATTTGTTTTTCCAAAATGTTCAGAAATTAAATAATGTCATAAAATCAATACTTTTTCATCTTCTTGAAAGTTTTTTTCTGAAAAAGCACTTCCATATTGAATTTTATATCATTTCTGTTGTAAAAAATCAGATGAAATTCCACTTAATTGCCCATAGAGTGGTTTAGAATTATATTTCATATCCCAAACACTTACACTTGCAGCATATACTACAGACTCTACTCAAAAAACTTTTTGTTCTATTTCTTGAGCCATTTCCATAGTTATAATTTCTGGAGAAGAAATAGGATTAGATACAGAAGATTTACTCATCATATCTCATTGTCAATATTTTTTTTCTATAGAAATTAAATTATCTACACTATCAAAAGAAGACAAAATAGATTGTTTTGCTCCTTCTCAAATAGCTAACATAATTACTACTGAACAAATTCCTATAACTATCCCAAGAATCGACAAAGAAGAACGAAGTTTATTCGCCAAAATCGAAGAAAATCATTGTCGAAGAAGGATAAAAAAATTCATATTTTCAGGATAAAAAGATAAAACTATACTGTATCTACAATATGTCCGTCACGAATAGAAATCACGCGTTTTGTTTGAGCTGCTATATCTGGCTCATGGGTAATAATGAGAATTGTTTTTCATTCTTTATTCAAAGAATGAAAAATATCCATAATATCATTACTCGTTTTCGTATCAAGGGCTCATGTTGGCTCATCTGCTAACATAATCTTTGGAGAAATCACAATTGCTCTTGCAATCGCAACTCTTTGTTTTTGTCATCAAGAAAGTTCGTTTGGCATACTTTTTTCTTTTCATGTTAACCCTACTTTTTCTAACGCTTCTTGAGATAATTGTGTTGCTTCTTTTTGAGAAAATCCTTGATACATAAGTGGAAGTTTTACTTGTTCTATAACACTCAAACGTGGAATTAAAGAATAATTTTGAAAAATAAATCCTATATTTTCACGACGTAAACGAGATTGTTTTCTATCAGATAAACTATCTACTCTTTTTCATTCAATATAAAACTCTCCTGAGGTTGGAGTATCAAGCATTCCAATGATATTCATAAGAGTCGATTTCCCACTTCCTGATGGTCACATAATAGATAAAAATTCTCATTCTTGTACTTGTAAATTCACTCCACTTAACACATGAAACGTTTCCTCTCCAAGTTCATAGGATTTCACAATATTTTTTAATTCTAATAACATATCTAAAAAATTATAAAAACAATACTCTCTTTTTAATAAAATCATCCCATTTCAAAATCTTGTGGAGTAAAAGCGTTTGCATCATAATCTATTTCTAACACTTTTTCTCATTCTTTCAATCATTCCAAAATTTCTGTACTATTTCCATCAGAATATCAAATCTCCACTTTTCTCTTTTGTTTTTTTCCAGAAGAATCAATCACCATTACAAATGATTCTCCTGTTTCTTGGTCTACTTGAACAGCTGTAAATGGAACTCAAAGTACTTGTTCTTTTTTTTCTGTTACAATCACTACATTTGCCATCATTCAAGAAAATATTTTTTCCGTTGTTTTGGTTACTAAAATTTTTACTTCATATTTTGTAATTCCATCTTTTTCTTGTGGAGTGGAATCAATTTCTATAATTTCCCCATCAAACTCTACTCCAGCAAAAGCATCATAACGAATTTGTGTTTTTTGTCATTTCATCAATTTTGTAATATCTACTTGATCAGCAAAAATACTAATTTCTAGAATTTCTGGATTTTCAATAAGAATATATTTTTCATCATTTGTTCCAAGATTATCCCCAACTGCATAATCCACACGAGTAATAATTCCATCAAATGGTGCACGTATTTCGTAATTTGCAATTTTTGCTTGTTCATTTTCCAATACAACTTTTGCCTGTTTATAATCATTTTGAGCAGTAACTAATTCTTGATTATTGCTTGTATCAAGTACTTCTTCTAATTTTTTACGAGCTTGAAGTAATTCTAATTCTTGAATATCAATTTCTTTTCTTTTCATATTGATTTCATACTCTCTATTTTGTTTCAATTGTTGAAATTCTCTTTCAAGTGTTTGAATTTCTTTTTCCAAATCAAGAGCTTTTTCTTGTTCTTGCACGATTTTATAATCCAAAGTTCAAAGCGTCAAAGTATGAGTATCTTTTAATTTTTGTAATGATTGCTTCAAAGATACTATTTGATTTTTTTTGTCTTCAAGTTCTCTTTTCATTTCTTTTTCTATCTCATCTGGAGTTTTAAGATTATTCAAAGTAATTGCAACATTTGGAATACTTGTTTTTTTCTCAAATGCTTGGCTATATAAACTACTTGCTATAGAATAAAACGATGAAATTTTTCCAGCATCTAAAGTTTCTGATTCAATACTATTATCAAGTCATTTCATCATATTATCACTTGCAACCCAAATATCATTATACATATCAATTTGTATATCACTCAACGCAATAATATCTTGAATAAGATATTTTTCTGGCATTTTTTTAAAAGCATCCTCTAAAATCAGAAATTTTGCATATGCTCCTTGCATAGAATTTTCAGAGAGATTTTTATACTTTCCATCTTTTGCAGAAAAATAAATAGAAAGCTGTCTATCATAATTTCCTTCATTACGAAATTGAAGAAGCTGATCAACTTCTTGGAAATTTTTATTGAGACCGTGCAATGAAGATTGAATATTCATATATTCTTTTTCAATTGCTTGAAAATATTCCTTTTGTTTTTGTGTGAGATTAGCTTGAAAATTTTTTTCTTCTTTTTGGTATTCTTGTTCCAAAGCAGCAATTCTATTTTGAGTTTGCAAAATTTCTTGAGTTTGTGTATCTGGTGAGTTTTTCAAATCACTTACAGAATTTTGAATTTCCCTTTGAACAATAGCAAAATATGATTTTTTTTGATTGAGTTGTTTTTGTGCATCAAGAATCTTTTGATCAAGATCTTTCACAAAAAAATCATAATTTTGTTGTTTATTTTTTAAATCATTTTGCAATTTTTCGTATTCTATTTCAGCTCTTTTTACTTCAATATCAGTACTATTTTCTTGTACTTTTTTCAGTTGTAATTGTGCATTTGTAAGACGAATTTTTAAAATTTCAATTTCAGTCAATACATTTGCTTTATCAATTTCTGCAATTAAATCTCATTCTTTTACATTATCTCCAAGAGCTACACGAACTCATGTAACTTTTGATTCTCAAGGAAATTTTAATTTTTGTTGATTTTTAATTTTTGTATTCCCTGAAAAATCTAAACTTGAAATTAAATCTTTTCTCTCAACAGTATAAGAAATATTTTGTTCAAATCCAAATTGGTCTCATCCAGACGAAGATGTTTGTGAATAAAATGTATCATATGCATAATATCCTCCAACCCCAATCATAATAACTCCAACGGAAACAAGAGATATTTTTATAATTTTTTTCATATTTTATGTAAAAGATAAAAAATAAACAGATCTAATTTATTAACGTTTTTCCCTTAAAAAAGTGACAATAAAAACATATTTATTATATTCAAATCATTTGTTTTTCAAAAGCAAAATTGTTTTTTGCTGAGTTTTCACTATAATACAAAAAATATTTCAAAAAAAATACTATGACAGAATTTGCACCAGGAGGTTCAAAACCAAAAATGACTCAATCTCAAATAAAACGCTATATAAAAGAATTAGAAGAAAAAAGACAAAAAGCACAACAAGAGCTTCAAAAAGCACAATTACAATGAGAACTTTCTCCCTCACCAGACGAACTCAAAGATCTCGAACAACAAATAGATGAACTTCTCTAATACTCTATTAGAATGTTTCTTATTTTCTAACACAATAGTATATGTACGCAATTCGTATGTCTCATTTACAAAAAAAATATAAAAATTTTGAAGCTCTGAAAAATATTGATTTCTCAATACAAGAATGAGATTTTTTTGCGCTCTTGTGAGTAAATGGTGCTGGAAAATCAACCATTATTTGAATTCTCACAGATTTAGTGAAAAAAACTTCAGGAAGTGTGGAAATTTTTTGAATCGATATTGAAAAAGATTTTTCTCAAGCCAAAAAACTTATATGAGTTGTCCCTCAAGAAATCAATCTTGATATTTTTTCTCGTGTTATTGATGTACTTACAACACAAGCTGGATATCATGGAATGAGCCAAAAAGAAAGTATTCCAAGAGCAAATTTTTTACTCAAAGAACTCTGACTCAGTGATAAAACTGATGGAAAAGTTATGCAACTTTCTGGAGGAATGAAACGTAGACTTATGATTGCTAGAGCTTTAATGCACTCACCAAAACTTTTGATTTTAGATGAACCAACTGCATGAATTGATATCAATCTAAGAAAATCTACCTATGATTTTCTTCAAAAGCTCCATGCTTCTGGAACGACAATACTTCTCACGACTCATTATCTTGAAGAAGTAGAAAAATTATGTAATTCTTTAGCTGTGATAAAAAATGGAGAAATTATCATAAATAGCTCAAAAAAAGATTTTTTTGCTCGTATGGAAAATCATAAATTTGAAATAGAAGTAAATAATATTCAAGAAATAAATGAGTCTGACTTTAGTGAGTTTCATCTCAAAAAATTTGCTACAAACATTCATGTAGAAATACAAAAATCTCAATCTCTAAATCCTTTGATGGAAAAATTTCTCAAAAAAAATATTCAAGTCACCAATATCATAAATATAACCAATGAACTTGAATCATTATTTGAAACTTTAGCTGTATAATTTTATGTATATGAATTCTCTCTTATACTCGGTTTTTGCATTAAGCACAAAAGAAACAAAAAGAGTATTACGCATATGGAAGCAAACTATCTTCCCTCCTGTTGTAACAACTACTTTATATTTCTTAATCTTTTGAACTTTTATTGGTTCTCAAATTTGAGACATACAAAATGTGCCATATATTGAATTTTTAGTTCCATGATTTATCATGATGAGTTTGATAACAGCAAGTTTTAGTAATGTATCAAGTTCTTTCTTTTGAGCAAAATTTCAAAGAAGTATTGAAGAAATTCTCACCTCTCCAATGCCAAATTGGGCAATTATTCTCTGATATATTTCTGGAGGAATTGTGAGAGGATTTCTTATAGCAACGATTGTAATTATTATTGCTCGTTTTTTTACTCCTATAGAGATTGTGCATCCAATAATTTGATTTTTATTTGTATTTTTCACATCAAGTCTCTTTAGTTTGCTTGGATTTTTCAGTGCATTTTTTGCAAAAACGTTTGATGATGTCAATATGATTCCAACATTTATCATCACTCCTATGATTTATTTAGGATGAGTATTTTACCCTGTTTCTGTTCTCACTGGTATTTGGGCGATTCTCACACAACTCAATCCTATTTACTATATGATCAATGGTTTGAGGTATGCTATGCTTTGAAACAGTGATATTCAGATAGAAATTGCTTTATGAACACTGATTTTTTGTAATTTAATATTATTTTGAATGTGTCTGGTATTATTCAAAAAATGATATGGATTAAAACATTAAAAAAACCGTAATTTACGGTTTTTTTAATGTTTATTTTGCATCATATAGTATGTTAAAATTCAAACCATAGCTGCATTATCCATACAAAAAATTTTGCGAGTTGGACTGAGAAACCCTATTGCATTTTCTCAAGCTTTTTGAGCAATTCTTCATTTTAAATCATCATTTGCACTCACTCATCCAGCAAGTAATATATTCAAAACATTATAATCTTTTGCTGCTTGAATCAGCTTTTGAGAAAGTACTTCATTCACTGCACTTTGAAATTCATATGATATTTCTCTCTTATCTTGTTCTTCTAATTCTCAATTATTTTGAGCTTTTCTTGCATCTATTTCTCTTTTTACAGCTGATTTCAATCATGAAAAAGAAAAATTATATTCATCTTTTTTTAACCAAACTCTTGGAAACAGTGATGAAGAAGTATTTCCAGTATATTCTGTAGCATATTCTGAAATAATTGGTCATCATGGATATCCAAGTCACATCATTTTTGCAACTTTATCATAACTTTCTCCTGCTGCATCATCTCATGAAGTTCAAATTTTTTCTAAACTCCACATATCTTTCATAAAATAAATATCATTATGTCATCAAGAAACTGTCAAGCATACCAATGGATAAGTAATATCTGCCTTTTGTCTTTCTAAATAATTTGCAAAAATATGTGCCTGAATATGATTGACTTCTATCACTGGTTTTTGAAGAATTTTTCCTAAAGTCTTTGCAACAGTCAAGCCAGTAAGAAGAGATGGAATCAATCCTGGATATGCTGTTACTCCTATAACATCAATATCTTGTAAGGTTCTACCTGATTTTTGTAATACAGCATCTAATACATCAAAAATCACATTTGCATGCTCACGAGCTGCTATTTCTGGAACTACTCATCCGGTTATATTATGAATACGAATCTGACTTCTTGTATCCATACTCAATAATACATCATCTTCAAAAATTGCTAAAGATGTATCATCACAACTTGTTTCAATTGCTAAAATTATCATATTTTTTCGGGTTAATTATTCATGTTCATTATGCTGATGTGTTTCCATTTCATGATTATGAGAATGTTCTTGGTGTGCCATTTCATTAAATCAAAAAAATAATACAATTCATACCACAATCCAGAGAAGATATAAAAGTTTATTTTTCATATTTCCCTTTGATTTAAAACTTGGAAAAATATCAGCCAAAGAAGTATACAAAAGTCCTCCAGCAATCACTCACAGTACTATATATTTATATTCTATGAGAAATTCAGAAAAAGGATAAGTGAGTAAACTTCAAAATATTCCTGCTACTGCTGCAACCAAAACAACTTTGATTTTTTTGTGATTCATAACAAAATTTGCAACATTTTGTGGAATCGAGTGCAATAAAATAGCAATACTCATAGCAATTCAAAAACGAAAATCTATTGCAAATGCAGCAAAAAGTTCAACTCCATGAAACATATTATGAAGAAATGTTCCTGTCAAAATCAGATTTGATGATTCATGTTCATGTTTATGATCATGATGAGTATGTCATAAATCTTTACAATGATGCCAATGAAACAAAAGTTCTAATACATAAAATAAAAGAATTCATACCAAAATACTAACTCAGATTGATTCTATATGTGATCAAGAAACAAAAAGCTCTGGAAAAAATCATAAAAATACGATTCATAATAATAATCCCACTGTTAATGCTGTAATAGCATCAAGAATATTATGTAATTTTTTCAATAACATTCATGAAAATCCTACTACAATAATAATTCCCAAAGCAATAATCGTATTTCAAATCAATGCTCAAAAAAATGGTGATGATTCTATTAAATGAATAAATTCGTTCATATATATATGTTACAAAATACTTTTTTGTCGTAAAATTAGAACAGATAATACTAAAAATAACAATAAAATCAATCCAGAATATAAAAAATGATACATTATTGGAAAAGAAATACTTCAATCTATTGATGTCTGTGAAGAAGAAAGAGGTGGTGTTGATGTTGTAACTGTTTTAGATATAACTTCTTTTGGAGGTTTTGGAATGACCTGAACCGCAAAATATGCAGTATGTGACACTTCTGCTTTTGTCACTGTTAAAGAAACAATATGATTTCCAACTCAAAAATTATATGCTGCAGGATTTGCCTGAGAAAATGTTTTTCCATTTCAAAAATCCCAAAAATATGAAATATTTTTTCATGTACTCTTTCTTCCATCAAAATTCACACTACAACTTTGTGTATCTCTACAAATAATTTTTGAGGAAGTAATAGTTTTATTTTGTGCAGTTTTTCACTGAAGAGTGATATGTGCTTGAATGATTTCAGTTCAACTTTCTTTCAGCGCTGGAGTAATATATTCTAAATATTCACTCTCTACTTCTAAACTTTTGGTCTTTGGAATTTGCACAAGATTTTCATCAGAAATATGCAAAAAACTATATACCTCAAAATCTCAAACTGAAAAAGAAGAAAACCATTTTTCATAATATCCATCATCATTACTGAGAGTTTGAAACGATTCGTGTTGAAGCATTTGTTCATCATTTTGAGACAAAAATTGAAAAACAATATGTGTATTTGGGAGCGTATTTCCTGAAATTTTTATTCACTTTTTTTGTTTTGAAATTTTTTGTGAAAAAGTTTCATAAATATATTGTAATAGAAAATCTTTTTGAAGTTGTTTTGTATCAGAGTCTTGTAGTGATGGTATTGATTCCATGGCTTTCATAACACGCTTTACATCATTCCATGATTGATCAGAAAAATCTGAAAATTTTTGAGAGAGTTTTTCTCCATCCAAGAAAGATATAATAAATTCAGAAGTTTTTGTATCTTTTTTAATATTTAAAATACCTTTTTCTATCCATTCTCTATATAAAACAACTCACTCTGGAACTCAAAAATTCCAAGAAAGAGAATCCACTAAAATTCATTCACAAAAAAGATGAAGTTCTTGAAAACCCGTATTTCCAATTTGAATTTGAGTATCAAAATAATACCATCTTTTGGATTGATTTGGGAAAAGCGTTTGATATGAGGGAAAAGTATATGCTTTACTTCATTTTCCTAAAGTATCATCTAAAACACATGATTCAAGTTCAAGAAGAGTATCAGCATTATTTGTAATTTCTATAAATTCTTTACTATCAACTCCAACAGGATTTGGGAATATTTTCGTGATTTTAAGAGGGTATTTTTTCAAAATCTCTTCTTGCTCTGCTTGCGTTTTTACAGAAAGCATTTTTGCTCACACTTTCACAAAAAATAATTCTTGTCACAAAAGTTGTTCATTATCAAACCATGATAATTCAATTTCATATTCTCCAGATTCGTATACAATTGCTGAAGGATTTTTTCATTCAAATATAATATTTTTTCACAACTTCCAACGATATATTACGCCTTTTTTTCATCATTCTGCTGTAAAATTGACACTACAAGTTTGCGTTAAACAAATCAAAGTACTTTCATCAAGTATTTTATTTTTTCATAACGATCCTTGTAAAACAATACGTACATCGTCTTCTATACTTTCAAATATTTCTCACGTATTGATTGGAGGGTTTTCTCACGGCATTTCTTTTACATATCAAGGTGAATTTACAAAGTGAAAGGTACTTTCTTTGTAGTTTCATGGATTATTATGTTGATATACACGAAGTGTCACCATATAAGAACCAATAGGATATTTTACATATCAAGGATTACATTTTGTATTGGTTCTTTCAGAAAAACTTCATCATGGAAACAACCATTCACAACGCTCTTGTTCATCATTTGGATGATAAATCAAATTGATTTGACAATCTGTTTTGATACAATAATTTTCCTCATTTATTCATGATTGTATTTCAATATTTGGAGAATGAATAAAAATATTTGCTGGAGAGGAAATATATGAAGAAATACTTTTTGCAATCGGTGCAATATATCCTTTATTTTCAAGAGAAAATTCATGCTGAATAAATATATGAGGATTTTGTTTGAGAAATACTTTATAAGAAATAGAATATTTTCAAACAGGAAACACAACAGTATTTGGGTTACATTTCTGTGATTCTGAGTCAAAAGAAAGTTCTCAAAAATCCCATTCACAAGCATATTTATTTGATGGAGCTTTAAATTCTTGAAAAGCTTCTGATACGAATAGTTGAAAATTTATACGACAATCTGTATATGATCTATCACATTCATATTCAGAAAGTCATGCTGTTTTATCAAGCAAATAACTTGGTGATTGAAAATGTAGTTCTGCTTGAAAATCTGGAGATATTTCTTGATCTTCTTGCGAGATTTCTCCTTCTTCTTCAACAATATTTTCGTCGTCTCATATGTGTTCTGATTCATTTTGAACTTCATCTTGTGAACTTTCTGCTTCGTCTATTGATTCCTCAAATATATCATCTTCATCTTGAGAAGAATTTTCTTCTCAATTTTGATCATTTTCCATAATTTCATCCTCAACATTCTCTTCTGGATCTTCTATAAGAATATCTTGCTCTTCTTCATTTTCTGGGATTTCTCAAACATCCTCATCAAAAGAAAAATCTTTATATGCAATATTTTTATATTGAGAAAAACTAGTAGTATAACTGAGTTTCATTTCTTCTCAAGAAATACTTTTGATACCAATTCATGAATTATTTCTTATACGTAAATGACTCGTAGTGGTGTGATTGATATTCAAAGAAATATTTTGTAAATCCTGTTCATGAATCATGATACGCAAAATATTTCCCTCAATAAAAAAATCTGAAAATATATTTTCTCCTTTTATACTATCCAACTTGTATGATGCAAGTCATCCAGCATCAGAATACAAAATCAACTTCTCAAAATCTATATTCCCTTGAATTTCCTGATTAAAATGTATTTCAAATGTATCAATTTTTCCATTTTTATCACGATCTCCATAATAGAAAAAACTTTCTGAAAATCCTTCAGAACGAGTAATATATGGAATTTGAAATACAAAAATAAACAGCATCAGAGATGCAAAAATTTTTCTCATAATAATATTTTAAAAACTAAGAAACTTTTTTCAAAAGTTGTTGAATCTCTTTATAAAATTGCTTGGATTTTATCAAAAGCATTTTTTCATCAAAATTATCAAATTCGTGAGCCAATCTATTTCTGAGTTTATGAAGTTCCCAAATGACATTGATATCATCAATCACAATGGGTTTTTGTTTCAAAATTTCTCAAAATGTTCCTCCATATCAAAGTTTCAAAAGGATTTTATGATACACAACATCATAATCAAGAATTTGTGTTTTATATGAAGATTCTTTTGAAATAATCTGAATTCTCTTTTGAAAATTTTCAATATCCTGAGAAGAAAGTTTTTTCTTTGAACGAAAATAAAAAAAAGAAATGTATATAAAAAATCAAAAGAAAATAGCAAATATTAACATCCAAAAGGCATTTTCAAACATAGTAAATTCTTAACAAATATATTTTAATTGTATATATTTTTTAAAAAAGTCAATTTTTTTGACAAAAAAAGAAAATACAATACAATTATTGTGTAATTTTATTTACTAACTATTTTCTATTATGAAAAAATTACAAAATAAAAAAGGTTTTACTCTTATTGAATTACTCGTAGTAATTACGATTATCGGGATTTTAGCAGTTGGTGCAACAGCAACTTATACTTCTCAAATCCAAAAAGCAAGAGATAGTAACAGAATACAAGATATTCAAGCTGTTCGTTCTGCTGTAGAACAATCATATGGAGATAACTCACAATATCCAGCAACAGTAAGCTCTTGAACACTCAGAGAATATATAGCTGTACCAAGAGATTCTAAAGATTGATACCCTGCAGCTTCTGGAGCTACACTTGGTTATTGATATGGAGTAAGCACATTAAACTGAGGACCGTGAGTAGAACGTCAAAGATACGAACTCTCAACTGCTTTTGAAAATGTTTCAAATGTTGCAACAAAAGCATTAACAGACAATTGAAATGAAGCTACAAGATTTGAAATTGGAATACCTAATATAGATACTGGTCTATTGGATATTACTACATCAACATGAAACTACATTGCTAACTAATATAAAAAAAACTCACTTTCGTGAGTTTTTTATTTATTAAAAATTTCAGTTTTCTGTGCATATTGCAAAGCCACAAATGGAATTTCATAGACTTGTGATAAAATCATTGAATGAAGACGCATTGAGATACAAAAATCAATGTGTTTTTTTTGATACACGTCATAGACTTCTTGCATATTTTTTTTCAAAGTACTTCCTTCTGTTACAAATGATTCTAAAAATTTTTTATCATTTGCTTGATCATCACTTGGGTGAAAACTATGTGGAAGAAACATCACTTTTCCTCATGATTTGAGAATAAAATCTCTTATATGCTTTATGGTTTGCTGTTCTTCTTTCAAAAAACCAGAGCGAAGTGCAAGTCATACTGTTTTATTTTCAAAATTATATTTATACAGATCCGAAACTTGAAACTCAGAAGTTTTTATGGATGCTTGCAAATATGAGATTTTTTGATTTTCCTCTACAGTTTTTCCATTATCTGAAAAAACTGGATCTGGAATAATCGTAGAAAAAAGAGAAAAATTTTGTAAAAAATCATATGATTTTTGATCTCTCACAAATATTTTATCTGCTTTTTGTGCAATCTTTTTGAGAAGATTTTTATTTTTCTCTTGTTTGATATCAATACTCACTCCCCAAAAAATCAATTCTTTTTGAAACATTTTTGTAATAATTGCACGAAAAAGCCATTGTTTAAGAGGATTTGAGGCATTTCAAGTTTCTGTATCAAAAAATATTCCTCATCATCCAAAAATGACTTTGTCAGAATTTTTGATAATTTTTAAAAATGTAAAAAAATTTTTCACATTTCTCAAAAAATTTCTTCACTTTTTGATATCAATCGGAAAATATTCAAAATATTTGATCTCATCATTTACATAAAAAATATTTTTTGTATCGTAGCTAAACACTTGAAATTGCGGACTTTGGTCTTTATAGAGTTCACGAAACGTCTGAATTTCATTTTTCAAAATCAGTTCATCTCAAAGATTTTGGCATCAAATTGCCATAAAAATAGATATATTCATAATTATTTTTTAAATATTTGTTTCAAAAAGTATTTTTCATATAATAAGCAAAAATGTTTCGAAACAAAATAATATTTTCGATAAAAAAAGAGTATGCAAATATAGAATGTTTTTAAAAAATAATTGAGAACTGTTCGAATCCCAAAACGAAACGAAGTTTCGTTTTGGTTGAGTTTTCGAAAGTTTTTTTAAAAATATTCTTAGATATACGCTCTCATAAATATAACAAAATTTAATTTTTAAACAAGAAAAAATGAAATTCCTCCTCACTTGTAGCGCATGACTCGAAGCAATTGCAAAAAATGAAATCCTAAAACAAGGTTGAACTATTGCAGAAGTAAAAGATAGACTTGTCTTTTTTGAAGGAGACTTTGAAACCATGATACAAGTGAATCTTTGGTCAAGAGTTGGAAATAAAGTCTATATGGTACTCGAAGAATCTCCAAGAGCCAATAATTTTGATGCTCTTTTTGATCTGACATATAGCATCGATTGGAAAAAATATATTCCAAAAAATGCTCCTGTCCTTGTAAAAGCGACTTCTATAAAATCACAACTTTCAAGTACTCCTGCTATTCAAAAAATCGTTAAAAAAGCCATTGTTGATAAAATCACAAATAAATCTGGTCAATATCTTATGGAAGATAGAGAAAAAGCAGATTTTGAAGTTTTTGCATTTTTTCATGAAGATACATGTTATATTTTAGCAAATTCTTCAGGAGAAACGCTCTATAAAAGAGGATATAAAAAAGATACTTGAGAAGCTCCTATCAAAGAATCTCTTGCTGCTGGTTTGGTACTTTTAAGTAATTGGAAATATTCTGATACGTTTTATGATATTACTTGCGGAAGCGGAACAATTGCGATTGAAGCTGTTATGTTTGCAAGAAATATTGCTCCATGATTACAGAGAAAATTTGCGTTTGAAAATTGGGATTTTGTGAAACCAAGCATTTTTTCAGCTCTCAGAAAAGATGCTGCTTCAAAAATATTTTCAAAAAAATACCATGTAATTGCCAGTGATCTTGATCCAGAAATGATTGAAATTGCCAAAGAAAATGCTCGTTTGGCTGGAGTTGATGATACGATAGATTTTCAAGTCAAAGATTTCAGAGAATACAAAAGAGAAAAACTCTCTGGAATGATGATTTCAAATCCTCCATATGGTCTGAGACTCAAAGATGATGATTTAAAAGCTTTTTATAAAGATTTGAATATGATTTTGGATAAAAACAGTGATTTAAAATGAGGAGTAATTACAGCATATAGCGAGTTTGACTCAATTATAAATCTGTCAAAATACAAAAAAAGAAAACTCTATAATGGAAATGAGCAATGTTATTTTTATATGAAGAAATAAAAAATGTAGGAATTCCTACATTTTTTTAATAACATACGGTAAAATCTGTTCAATTGTTGTGAAATTTTCTGGAACTTCTGCGAGAATTTCTTGTACTTTTTTTGTATTGTATCACATCAAACTCAAAGTTGAGAGAATTTGAGTTTCTATATCGTTTGGAATATGAGTTTGCAAAATCGTACTTGTATCTTGTGTTTCCACTTGTGAAATAAAATCTTTATCTCTGAATTCTAAAATAATTTTTTCTGCCATTTTTTTTCACACTCATTTCACTGATTCAAGTGTTTTTTTATCATCGTTTGCAATGGCTGATTTCAGTCTTGGAACTCATAAAGACAAAATCATTTGAGCAACTCTTCCTCCAACTCCTGAGATTTTAATGAGCTCTTTAAAAAAATTTCTTTCCTGAATATCAATAAAACCAAATAATGCTTGCCCATTTTCAGAAATACTATGATACACAAAAAGTGAAATTTCTCACCTATCAAAAATTTTTGAGTACACCAATTCATTTATCACAAGTTCATATCCAACTCCACCAGAAGTTTGAACAATAACATGAGTAAAATCAATATGAAGAATCTTTCCAGAAATATGTGCGAGCATATGGATCTATTATGAAATAATTATAAGCAGTATAAAATGTTTCTATAAAAAATCAAAAAATTTGTATTTTTGAAGATTTCCATATAATAAGTTGGTTTTCAATTACAAAATATTTTTAAAATAATACCTCTATGTTAGACCAAATTATTAAAGCTATTTTTGGTGATCCTGATAAGAAAAAAATTGCCAATTATAAAAAAATAGTAGAAGCTATTTATCAAAAAGAAGCAGAATTTGCAAATTTTACTCTCGAAGATGTAAAAAATAAAACATCTGAACTCAAAAGCCGTTTTGAAGGACTTGATTTTCACAATGCTGATGATTCAAAAACTATTAAAATTCTCTTAGATGAGATAAAAGTAGAAGCTTTTGCGAACCATAAAACAGCTTGTAAACTCCTCAATGGAAGCAATTTTGAATTGCCTTCTGGAAAAAAAATCACTTGGAATATGGTTCCTTATGATGTGCAACTTATTTGAGGTTTAGCAATCCATGAATGACACATTGGTGAAATGAAAACCTGAGAATGAAAAACTCTTGTTGCTACACTTCCAGCATATTTAAATGCGCTTTCTGGAAATCCTATTCATATTGTAACGGTAAATGATTATCTTGCTCGCAGAGATTCTGAAGAAATGGGAGTGTTGTATAATGCTCTTTGACTCAAAGTTGGTGTCATTACCCATAATCAATCTCCAACAGAAAAATTTGATCAATACCATGCAGATATTGTGTATGCCACAAATAATGAAATGGGATTTGATTATCTTAGAGATAATATGGTTGTTTCAAAAAAACAAAAAGTCATGAGTCCTTTGTTTTTTGCAATTATTGATGAAGTTGATTCGATTTTAATTGATGAAGCAAGAACCCCTCTGATTATTTCAATGCCAGATAATGAACCAACAAGTAAATATTTACAATTTTCACTGCTCAGCAAAGAACTGAGTGAATGAAATGATTATAAAATTGATGAAAAACAAAAAACAGCAACTCTCTCAGAAGCTGGTATCACAAAAATAGAAAAAATTCTTGGAATTGATAATATCTATGTTTCTGATAGATATAATGATCTTCATCATATTGAAAATGCTCTCAAAGCCCGCGCTGTTTACAAAAAAGATAGAGATTATCTTGTTGATCAAAATGGTGAAGTGCTTATTATTGATGAACATACAGGAAGAGTGCTTGCTGGAAGAAGATATTCTGATGGACTCCATCAAGCTATTGAAGCAAAAGAATGAGTTGAAATTAAAAGAGAATCAAAAACTCTTGCCAGCATTACATTTCAAAATTTCTTTAGAATGTATTGGAAACTTGCCTGAATGACAGGAACTGCCAAAACAGAAGAAGAAGAATTTTACAAAGTATATGCTCTTGAAACTCTTGTAATTCCAACAAACAAACCAATTGCGAGAATTGACAAACCAGATCTTCTTTTTAAAAATGAAACAGGAAAATTTGAATATGTTGTAAAACTCATCAAAGAACTTTCTCAAAGTGGTCAACCAATTTTAGTCGGAACTATTTCTGTTGAAAAATCAGAATATCTCAGTCAAAAACTCACTGCTGAAAAAATTCCACACAATGTTCTCAATGCAAAACACCATGAAAGAGAAGCAGAAATTGTATCTCTTGCGTGACAAAAATGAGGAGTAACCATTGCTACAAATATGGCATGAAGAGGAACTGATATCAAGCTCGGTGAATGAGTTGTTGAACTTGGATGACTCATCATTCTTGGAACAGAAAAACATGAAACCAGACGTATTGATAATCAATTAAGATGAAGAGCTGGAAGACAATGAGATCCTGGAATGACACAATTTCTTATCTCTCCAAATGATGAAATTATGAGAATTTTTGGATGAGATAAATTATTTGGAATTTTTAACTCTCCAATGTTTGCTTCTCTTCCTGATGATGAACCAATTGCACAAAGTGGATCTCTCACATCAAGAGTAACAACAGTACAAAAACAAGTAGAATGATATCATTTTGATTCAAGAAAACATGTTTTAGAATACGATGATGTAATGAATAAACACAGAGAAATTATTTATAGTAAAAGAAATAAAATTCTTGATAGTGAAAATATTGATACTGATATCAAACAAATGGTATATCATCAAATATTTCAACTTGTAAGTACTCTTGTCAGTCAAGAAAAATTTGATGAAATTCCTCAAAAGGTAAATGATTTTCTTGGTATTTCCCTTATTGATACCAACGATATTTCAAATAATAATGATCTCTGAGAACATATTGCAAAAAAAGTTTCTGAAAATATTGATGATTTGAGAAGAAATTTTGGAGATGAAGAAGAATTTTTTGAATTTGAAAGAAGAATTATGCTCCAATCTATTGATGAACTTTGGATGTTACATATTGATGGAATGAGCAAACTCAGAGAAAATGTTGCTTTTGAATGATATGCTCAGAAAAATCCTTTGGTTGTATATAAAGAAAAGGCATTTGAAAAATTTAAAAATCTTATGAGTGAAATTGAATATAAAGTTACCAAAGCAATTTTTAGTGTAAAGCAAAATATTGAAATCAAACAAATGGAAATTCAAACTCAAAATTTGATAGAAAGTTTAGATGATGGTGAAATAAAAATTACTCAAAAAAACCAAAACCCTCTTTTTGTTGCTCCAACAAGCCAACAAAAAAATTCTTGAAAAACAAGAATGAGAGTGTAGGAAAGAACTGAAATCAGTTCTTTTTTTTTCCACAAAAAATATTTGCATAAATAGGTACAAATATGTTATAATAGTTATAAATATATTTTTAACTTTGTTTTATGTCAAACTCTGAAAAAGATAATTCTCTTGAAAACAATAAAAATGAGATTTCTTTAGAAAATATTCTCAATGAAAATAATGCTGAAGGAATTCAAGCAAATAATGTTTCAAATCAAGAATCAACTGTTTTTGATATCAATATCCAAAATATCAATGATCTAATTGCAATCCTTCATTCTGAAAAATATGATTTTGTACAAATTATTCCTCAGGATGAAAGTGTAAAAATTATTTTTAAAAAAGAAAGTATTGTAAAAAATACGAAATTTATTCGTTTTCCTGTATACCAAAATATTCTTTTGGAAACAAAAAAAACATGTTGACTCAAAATTGATACAAATTCTATTGAACAAAAATGAGTTGGAACTCTCAAGATAGAAGAAAATTCTTTTGAGGTAATTGCAAAAGTTGTTCCAAGTCATAATTGAGAAGAAATTTTTGTAAAAACTGCTGTAATTGATAAAAAAACTCCTGAGAAAAAAGCAAAGAAAAGCTGAATGGATGTAAAAACTGCTTTTGGGTTTTTACTTACTATTTTTGTTATTGCGCTTATTTTATGAGGAGGATTTCTGTCTTTTATTGTTTTCAATGCACAAACGCTTCAAGATGTAAGTTTCTTTAATAATCTTGGAATCAATCTCAATCAAATCAATTCGTTTCTTCTCACTACCGCAACCATTGTATTTAGTATTTTAGTACTCCTACAAACTATTCTTCTGATTATTTTTCTTTTTAAAGCATTTCTTACAAAAAAAGAATTCAAAAGAAAAAAAACTATTGCAACAATTGTATCAATTATTTTATTTATATTTACATTTACAACTGGAACTTTCTGGCTTGTAGTTGATAAAAAAATTCGTAGTCTTCCAAATTGGCAAGAAATGTCGTATGGAAGTGTTCAAGTTTTTGATAATGCTCTTTTAGTACATGAAAATTTTTGAAAAGAATGATCTCTTCTCTCAAATTTTGAAAATCTTGTTTGACCAATTGAATTAAAATTTGATCTCAATCAATATAACACAGAACAAGCAAGACAAGGTTTTCGTATTGACCAATATATTTGGAAATTTAATGCAAGAGAAGAAATTCATAACTCTCCTGAAATTATTAAAAATTTTAATACTTCAGGAATTACTACAATTGAGTTAACAGTAGTATGACAAGATAGAACAGGAAGAACTCTGGAAAAAATTGTAACAGATGTTCCAAAAAGTATTTCTATTAGTAATGTAGTAAAAATAGACGAAACCATTCGTCCAAACGGAGGAAAAATTTTGAGTTTCGATGCAAGTGCAATAAGCAACCTTTGAACGATTGAATGGTATCTTCCAGAAGATATATCAACTCCTGCATTTACATGACCAAGATTCATTCCTGGAAAAGTATATTTTGAAGAAAGTATGGTAGGAATGATTATAAGAAACCCTCAAAAGAAAGGAAGTGCTTGGGATAGAATATTTATTATCCAAGCTGATAAAAATGAAATGAATGCTCAAATCGAAGGAAATGTTTCATATGATAACGATCTCACCTATACATTTCAAGTAAAAGATATTAAATCAAGTGCTGGAGATGGTTTTATAGAAAATTTTCTCTGGAATATTGAAGGAAAAGAAACATTTTTAAGATCAAATCTTGATGAATTAGAAAAATCTTCTCAAATTACTCATACTTTTAAAACATATGGACCTCAAACCATTCGTGTCAAAATAACCAATACTAGATGACAAGTAAAAGAAATTACCCAAGAACTGAATATCCCAAAACAAATTAAAATTTCTCAAGAACTATCATTTTCTGTTGATAAGAACATTCTAGAAGATTTCGGATATGAACCAAGAACTGGTGATTATATTCTTAGAAATATATGAGTTCCAAGTGAAATTATGATTGATGCTCGTGAAATAAGAGCGGATAATATTCTCTATACTCTCAATGAAATAAAATGGGATGTTGGTGGTGATGGAAGTATTCAATGATCTCAAAAAACTTTTTCTCATACATTTGATACTCCTGGTGAATATATGATTGTCGTTCATTATATTTTTCAACACAGAAGAAATTCAGAAGATACTATAGAAATGTCTCAAAATATTTATATTGAAACTGCAACCAAAGAAGCAATACTTGATTTAAAAGTACAAGCAGAGAGCGAATATGTTCCGACAAATGTAATTTTTGATGCTTCTGAAAGTAAAGTAGAAAATGATGACATTGTAAAATTTATTTATGATTATGGAGATGGTGTAGTAGAAGAAAGAGATGCCATCAATTTATGACACAAATATAATAAAGCTGGAACTTATGATATTACTCTTACTGTGGTTACGAGAACTTGAAAAGAATATTCTATTTCAAAAAAACTAGTTCTCAAACCACAACAAGTAAATGTAAAAATCACTTCAAGTCTTTCTCGCGCTCCAGTTGGACAAGAAATATCATTTTTATCAGCTGGAAGTGAAGGTCAAATTACAAGATATTTTTGGGATTTCTGAGATGGTTTTTCTTCTACAGAACCAAATCCAAATTATGCATATAAAAACCCTGGAAAATATACTGTTACTCTTACCCTTGATTATATCAACAACAATACATTAAGTGACAAAATGGAAGTAGAAATTTATGCAAGAGATTAAAAAAACAAGTTTTTAAAAACTTGTTTTTTTGTTAGAAATCCCAGCTTCAGTTCATAGAAGTTGATTGAGAATAATTTGTAACAGTTGTTTCAAAGAAATTCCCTTTTTCAGAATTATTATCTTGAAGTCTATCAAGATGTTTATACGGATTTGTAATCACATCTGAATAAAGAGGTGCAATTCCAAGCATAGAAAGTCTATTATTTGCCAAATATTTCGTATATTGTTCAATATTTGCATGACTCATACCGATAATATTTTTTCAAAGAATATGTTTTGACCATTTTATTTCTTGTTCTACTGCAA
Organism: uncultured Candidatus Peribacteria bacterium; assembly: GCA_964470525.1. Lineage (GTDB taxonomy): Bacteria > Patescibacteriota > Gracilibacteria > BD1-5 > UBA6164 > CAYYDE01. Next base: position 58,048 of record CAYYDE010000004.1, on the reverse strand, counting down.
TATTCATCATATCCGTAATAACTTTTTCGTTATAGATTTGAGGAAATTCTTTTTTAATTTCTTTAATAATATTTGCAAAAATTGTCACATGAGTCAATTCATCTCTTCTGATATAATTGATCATTCTATCCGTTGCAACCATTTTTGTTTGGTCAGCTAATGTATCAAAAAATGCAAATCCATTATAGAAATAAATACTTTCAAGTAAAAAATTTCCAACAACTCCAGCAAAGAAATTTTCATCATTTGGATTATCAATAAATTTTTGATAAATTCCTCCGATAAATGTATTTCTTTCTAAAAGATGTTCATCATCTCTCCAAAAATAATAAATTTCTTCTCTATCTTTTGAATCAACGACTGTTTCCAAAATCGTTGCATATGACTGAGAATGAATTGCTTCTTGGTATGCTTGAATTGATAATAAAAGGTTTACTTCTGGAGCTGTAATATATTCAGAAAAGTTTGGAAGATTTACTGTTTGGATACTATCCAAAAAGATCAAAAATGATAAAATTCCTTTATAAGCTCTTCTTTCATCATCACTTAATACTGTCTTGAATTGAATTGCATCTTCTCAAAGTCCAGAAACTTTTTCAGGAAGCCAAAAATTCCCTACCATCACTTGATACATACTTTTTGCCCATGCATACTTTGTCGCATTTAACTGAAAAAGACCTGTTGTATTTCATTTTATAATCGTTCTATTTACAACTGCATCATCTCATTTTGGATTAAAAATCAAATTTGCTTGCATCATTTCTTGTGTCATAGTTTTTAGGTTTAAAAATTAACAAATGACAAACTATCAAAAAATTTTGATAGTTTGCGAATTTATAAATTTTTATTTATTATTAAGCTTAAGTGAATTTTTCTTTCCTCTTACTTTTGGTTACAAAAGTGACAGAAGCTCTTATCCACTACAACTTACACATTCTTTCACATCAAGTGTCATACTTCTTACATAATACACTGTTTTAATTCCTTGTTTGTGTGCTTTCATGTAATATTCATAGAGTTCTTTTGGACTTACTTTTGCTGGATTGATAATCCATTCAAAACTGATTGATTGATCCACCCATTTATAGATTACTGAAACCATATCAATAACATCATTCATATTCATATTTACGTATTCTTTATAATACCAAAAATTTTCTGAATTTAAGTTTGGTGCAACGACCAAACTTGGTGCTACCATGTTTGTTTCAACAAAATATTTTTTATAAATTGGAAGCATTGCAGCTGTTGTTCCAACAACTCAAGCAGTTGAAGTATTTGGAGCTGGTGCAAGATGATATGCAAATCTGAGTCCTGATTTTTGAATGTCTTGAAGTAATGTTGTCCAATCACAATCTGTTTTTGATGATTCTTTAAACCATTTTTCATCTTTTCCAAGTACAATTCCTTTTGAATATTCACTTCCTTCAAATAAACTGTATGCTCCTCTCTCATTTGCCAGAGTATTTGATGATTTAAATACTTCATACGCAAATTTTTCCATCAATTTATCAACAATTTCTCTTGCATCTCCACTGTCATATGCAATTTTATTCACTGCTAAATATTCAGCAAGTCACAAAAATCCAAGTCCAACTGATCTGTATTTTTTTGCTGTAATTTCAGCTTCTTTCATTGGATAATAATTGAGATCAATTACATTATCAAGAATTTTCATTACAATTGGAATTACCTTTTCAATCGTTTTATCATCATTTACTTTTGCAATATTTATTGAAGCAAGATTACAGACAACAGAATCTCCAGGAGTATATTTGATAACAATATTTCCATCTTCAAGCGTTTCTTCTACGAATTTTGAAGGCGAAGTATTTTGACAAATTTCTGTACAAAGTTGTGTTGAATAAATATTTCATGCATGTTTATTTGGATTGAGTGCATTTACCGTATCTCTATAAAACACGTAAGGCATTCCTGTTTCTACTGTTGCTTTTAGAAATTTCTTGAAAAGATCTTTTGCTGATACTTTTTCTTTGAGTTCAAGTTTTGGATTTTTTTCACATTCTTTATAAAATGCTTCAAATTCTTCTCCAAAATAGTCTTGAAGTACTTTTCCTGTTACATCTTTTACTTCTTTTGGATCAAATAAAGTCCAATCTTCATTATTTTCTACTCTTTTCATAAAAAGATCTGGAATAGAAACAGCAGGAAATACATCAAAAGCTTTTCTTCTAATATCTCAAGTTTCGGTTTGAAGGTCTAAAAAGTCATAAATATCTCTATGCCACATATCAAGAGTTACTGAGATTGATCCAGCTCTTGCTCAGAGTTGGTTTACAGCAATTGCCGTATCATTGATAACTTTAATCCAAGGATTTACTCATCCAGATACTCATTTTACTCCTCTAATAGCTCCACCTTTTGAACGAATATTTCCAAGATATACTCCAATTCATCCACCAAATTTTGAAATTTGAGCCATATTTTCAATTCCGTGATAAATAGCTCTGAGATCATCATCGATATTAAGTTTAAAACAACTTGAAAGTTGATGATAATTCGTTCTTGAATTGAGAAGTGTTGGAGTTGGAAGCGAAATCATCGCTTTTGAACAATATTCATAAATTTTAAATGCAACATCAAGTCTGTCTTCTTCTTTTTCTGGAATTGCAAGAAATAATGCAGCAGCCATATACATTTCTTGTGGAAGTTCTTTAATAATTTTATTTGGATTGAGGAGATATCTTTTTTTGTACATGAGTACTGTTGTATAATTGTACGTAAAGTCAGTATCTTTTTTCAATTTTGATCAAGCTTTTAATATATCATCTGCAGAATAATATTTATAAAAATCTTTATAATACAGTCCAGCCTGAATATAATCATCCATAAGTGCTTTAAAACTTTCTGGAGAATAAATATTTTTTAAATCAATTTTTCTATTATTTGTTGATTCTTTATACAAATCAATCATCATAAGTCTTCCAGCAATTTTTTCCCATTGGATATTTTCAACTGTAACGAGATCGATACATGATTTAATCATCATTTTGAGAATATCTTTTGTTTTCATTCCCTCAACAATATATTTACTCAGTGATGCTTCAAGTTCTTCAAATTTACAAGTTCTTGCAAGTCCAAAAGAAACTCTTTTATATGTATCTCTGATTTTTTCAATATTAAATAATTCTTTTGATCCATCAGACTTTGTAATTTCAAGTTCATTTTGTTTCAATTTTTCTTGTGATTCTTGAAGCATTTTTTTTCTTTCTATTTTTCTTTCTTGTCTGTAGATAATATATGCTTTGGCTACTTCAAAATAACCAAATTCCATCAATTTATTTTCAACGACATCTTGAATTTCTTCAATTTCCAAAACTTTTTCATTATCAGAAGCAACAAGACTGCTTGTCAAAGTATCAACAATATCATTTGCAACATCATCAATGAAAGAAAAATCTTTCATTCCAAGAGATTCACATGCTCTTTCTATTGCTCTTTCAATTCTTGTTTTATCAAATGGAACCAAGTCTCAATCACGAGTTTTAATAACTTTAATTTTCATATCTTTTAAATGGTAAATGTTAAAATACATTACCATCTAAAATATGGATTTTTCAAAAAATTGCTACAAAAAATAGTACAATAGTGTTAAATTCTTTCTGATAATGTTAAAAAGTTTAAAAAACTATTTATAATGCTTGCTTTTTTGTTTTTGTTTTTTAACAAAAAATAAAAATTATCATATGTCAAAATATAGAATAATTGAGTTTTTTACATATTTTTAACATTACAAAAAAAAGAATAACAATTTTGTTATTCTTTCCAGGAAATAGCGTTTACTGGACATGCCATAATTGAATCATCCACTCAAATATCTTCATAATTTTCTCTGTATTGTACTACAGAAACTCATTCATCATTCATATCAAATACTTCAGGAGAAATTGCAACACAAGCACAACATCCAATACATGTTTCATTCACATCTGGCGCACGTAATCATACCTGAGCTAATTGTAATCTTTGTTCTTCCGTCAAAAGTGACATAATTTTTTTCTTTATATATTTAAAATCCGCAAATATGGTAACTTGGTTGTTTTGTATTCCTTTGTTTCCAAAGTTTTGAGAAACCCATTACTTATCTTTGAAAGAAACTTCTCTCAGCAAAATAATTTCTAAAGCATTTCTCGATTCATTTTTTTGTGTAAGGAAAAAATGCACCAAGTAAAACTCCAATACAGCAGATGTAGAAGTATTATACCCTTTTTTTGAAAGAATTCAATATGATTTTTGATTTTTTCAAGATTTTTATATAATAAGACATAATAATAATAATTTTTTCTATGTTTCAATACCAAATCATTTCTCCACCAAGTTTTTTATTCCAAGAAAATATTATACAAAATATTTTTGAAACTATTTGAAAAAATATTGAAAAACTGCAGTTATGAACTCTGAACATCATTTTTATTTCTCCAGAAGAAATACAAGAACTCAACAAAAATTACAGACAAAAAGACTCCGTAACTGATGTACTGAGCTTTCATTATTTTGATGATTTTTCTCATTTACAAAATGATGAAATTGCTTGAGAACTTGTTTTTTGTGAAGAAAAAATTATCTCACAAGGAAAAGAATATCATCTTTGATCAGAATATGAATTTTATAAACTTCTGATTCATTCTATTCTTCATATATTATGATATGATCATGAGACCGAACCAGAATACAAAATAATGCAAAATTTAGAAGACTTGATTGCTCAAAGTGTTTTTTGAAAAAAACTTTCATAAAATACTTGATAAAAATCAAAAAAAATGATACAATAGACCAAAGTTTAATTTTAAATGATTGTTATGCAATATAAAATTCCTGTTCAAATAGAAAATGAAGATCCAATTGTATTATGACTCAGCTTGCGTCAACTTGCAATTATTATGGTATGAGGATGAATCGCATATGCTATATTCAACGGATTAGCTCCTCAAGTAGGAAAAGAAATTGCTGCTATTCCATGAATCATTATTTTTGGAATTACCTTACTCATTGCTCTGTTTAAGCATTATGAAATGACATTTATCCCTTTTATGCTTGCAATTTTACGATTCAATATAAACTATAAAGAAAGAATTTGGAAACAATGAATCGATAGTTTTTCTCCTCTTGATCTTTGATACATCACAAATAGTGAAAAGAAACAAGATAATACTGTATCTCTCAGAGATAAATCCAAACAAATTGAAGAGCTTTCTCAAAAACTTGATAAAATTTAAAATATTGTAATTTTTCTCCTATGCCAGTAAAAAATCAAAAAAAAGTAAATGCTGACCAAACAACTCAAAGATATCTTCCATTTTCACAAATAAGAGATAATGTGATTTTAATGAAAGATTCATCTGCTCGTGTTGTTTTAAAATGTAGTACTATAAACTTTCTTTTAAAAAGTATCGAAGAACAAGATGCTATTATTATGAGCTTTCAGAGATTTTTGAATTCGATTGATTTTCCGATTCAAATTATTATTCGTTCAACCAAACTTGATATTGAAGCATATCTGAATAAACTCAATTCTCTTGCAGTAAAACAAACCAATCCTCTTTTGCAAAATCAAACCTATGAATATATAGAATATCTCAAAAAACTTATTGAAGTTGCTCAAATTATGAAAAAAGATTTTTATATTGTTATTCCTGTTGACCAAGAACAAGACAATAGTGTAAGAGATTTATGATTTTTTTGAAAATTTAAAAGTTTTTGGGCATCTATCAATGGACAAGATGAACTCATTAAAATCAAAGGACAAATCAGAAATGTAAATACTATGAAAAAATGACTCTCTCAAAGAACAAATGCCGTAAAAACAAGTCTTGAATCTATTGGTATTCGTGCTACAGAATTAGAAAAACATGAACTGGTAAAATTTTTAACAGATTATTACAATCCAACTCTTGAAGCGTACAATACAGTAAAATCTGACTCCTCTCAATACAATCTTATTTAGTAATATCGCAAGTATGAAAAAAATCCTCTATTCTCTTATAGGAATATTTTTCATCAATCAACAAGCATTAGCCGATTGATGAATTTTACAATGAGTGAGTGCTGAAAAACTCAGAAGTGGTGATATTAACACCGATGATATCCCAAAGATTATTATGTGAGCAACTGATTTTCTTATGGGTGTTGCTGGAACAGTTGCACTTATATTTATTATTATTGGTGCATATAAAATAGCTATCGGAAGTGCAACAGAAAACTCAACAGCAGAATGAAAAAAGACTGTTTTACTTGCGCTTTGAGGTTTTATACTTGCATCTCTGAGTTGGATCATATTTAAAGTAATACTTGATAATTTTACATAAAATGGAACTTTTATATTCTTGGACTTTTTCATCGGATAAATGAAGATGACATTTATGGTATATTATAGCTCTTTCAATTATAATTGGATTAGTAGTATGGTGATTTCTTACCAAACAATATGTAATGAGTTTTTTAGTGATTCTTATTTCTGGAATTAGTTTTTTTATTGAAAATAATTCAGATGATGTGATTGAAGTATCTGTACTTCCTTTGTGATTGAAAATCAATAATGCTTTTTATGATTATTCCAAAATAGCTGGATATACATTTATCTATGATGGAGAAAACGCTGTGATTTTGCGACTCAATCTTTTACAAAAAGGAATCCGTATTCTTGATTTACAAATTGATAATTCTATCACTATGGATTTAAAACAAATTCTTCCAAATTTTATTAAAGAAGATGAAAATGGAGAACTTTCTTTTGTTGATAAATTGATTCGTTGGTTCAAACTCTAAACACAAATAATTGATATTTGTGTTTTTTATTTCCACGAGAAAAACTTGTAAAAATGACAATATCAATATACTTTATATAAATATTCTTTTATTTAGTTGAGAATGAAATATTTCGTTTTTTGTGTTGTTTCTCTCTGTATTCTACTTGGGTTTCTGCGTTTTTTTCCATATATTGATGGAAATATTCCTCTTGGATATGATCCTGGAATTTATAGAGAATACTTTTTAAGTTATTTTGAACTTCTCCCAAATATTGATTTTCAAGCACATGAAAGATGGATTCAAGAAATTTATGAACCATGACTCTGACTTCTTACCAATATTCTTTTGTTAATTGGATATGATGTAGATTTTTTAATTACTTGGGGACTCGTATTTCTCAGTTTATGAGTAGGAATATTTGTATTTCTTACCCTAAAACATCATGGAAATGTTCCAGCTCTTTTTGCTATGAGTTTGTATTATATCTCAATTGTTCAATATAAAGCATTTTGGTGGAATTATTATAAACAAATTCTTTGAATCCTATTTCTTCTTGGAACTCTATATTTATTCCAAAAGAAAAAATTCTTTCTTGCATTTCCATTTCTTATGAGTATTTTCATAATAAATCGTCCTTCAGGAGTATTTTTTCTATTATTATTTTTCTGATATTTTCTCTTACAACTTTTTCAAGAACGCAAAATACTTTGGAAAGAATCTCTTTTAATTTGAAGTGCTGGTATACTTGCTTTTGGATTTTATATAAGTGTTTTAGAACCCCAAATCTTACAACTTCTTCAACCGTTAGTCACTACAGTATGATCTGATCAAAGTGGAACTTTTTTTAGTAGTAGTGAATTTGGAAAATCAAGTATCTTCATTATAGCAGGAAGTTTTTGAGGATTATATGTTCTTATGCAATCTTTTTTTGAGAAAAAACAAAAACCAGAACTTTGGTTTTTTGGTTTCATAATTGGGGCTCTTTGGACTTCTTTATGATTATTCTTTTATAACAGATTCTATATATTTTTTGATCTTTTTATGATCTTGCTGGTATGAGTATTTTTTGGATTTCTTTTTGAAAACTACAAAAAAATCTTCATTTTCACCACAACTCTGTTTTTTAGTCTACAAGGATACACATATTATCAATATATTTCAAATAATTCACATGCTCTTATCAGTCAAATAGAATTTGACAAAATTCAAGAAATTCCTACATTAGTTGAGGAAGATGCTGTGATTATGGTAACACATAAGAATTATTCTCCTTGGCTTCAAGGATATACCAGAAAACCTATTATTGCCCCATGACTTTTTAACGAAAATCGCTGGAATAATGAAAATTGGAATACTTGGTGGAAGAGTAGTGGTCCAGAAAAGTGTGAAATGATCCAGCAAACTTATGCTGATATTGAAAATCTTTATGTATGGATTGGAAAAAGACAACCAACAGAAAATATTCAAAATGCATTTTGTTTTCAAGTAATATTTTCAGATCCTGAATTTATATTTTTAAAATTACAACATGAATCAAAATAAATACATTTGGTGATTTTTATGACTAACCACACTTTTTACTGCTCTACTCATTTGGTTTCCAATAGAACACCAAATACATGAAATATTTCGCATCATCATATGAAGTATCTTTTTACTATTTTTTCCTTGATTTTTTATCACAGAAACTTTCTTTAAAAAATGAGAAATTGATATTCTAGAAAAATGAGCTTTGAGTTTTGCCTTTAGTATTTCAATACTTCCATTGCTCACTTTTTACTTCAATCTTATTGGAGTAAAAATTACTGATAAAAATGTTTTTTTTATTGCATGTGGAGTAATCCTACTTTGTATACTTTTACAATTTTTGTTCTCTAAAAAATCAAAATCATGAAATCATCATTCATAATCAATATCATTCTCCCATATATTATTTTAGGAATCATAGGAATAATTTCGTATATCAATGGATCTTTCCATGATACAAAAATATTTTTATTTCTCCTGTTTCTTTGAATTATTCTCAAAGATATATTTCTTCTTTTCCATAAAATTCACCCAATTTCATGGTCAAGAGTAGATTATGAATGATTAAAAAGAGATAATATTCCTCCTTTACAAGTAATAAGTATTACAAATAGAAATATTTTTTTTCCAAGTATTTTAATTGCTTACATTACTCTTTTACTCTTTCAACAAATACATATCTTTTGATGGAGTTCAGAGAATATAAATGAAAATATTATTCTTATATGAGTTATCATCTCATGAGTATGAACACTTTTCTATGAAGATATTGAGAAAAAATATATGTATAAAACAAAGAGTATCTATTATGCTTTTTTTACAACTTGTCTGTGTTTTTTTCTCTCAATATTTTGATCATATGTAATACTTTTACAAACTCTTCGACTTTGAGAAATCTCATATATCATTGCATTTATAAGTGGATTATTGATATTTCTTATTTGAATGACAATACAACAAGAAGATCAGAATCATCAAGAAATACCTGATTAAAGACTTTTTCCCATATAATTTTAAAATATAACTCCTCTCTTTTATGAAATTAATTATTCAGATTCCATGCAAAAATGAAGAACAAAATCTTCCAAAAGTACTACAAGAACTTCCCAAAAAAATAGATGGTATCGATATAATAGAATATCAAGTTATTGATGATGGTTCAACTGATAACACCTATCAAATAGCAAAGGATTTTTGAGTACATCATATTATTCGCTTCAAAAAAAATAGATGATTATGAACTGCTTTCAAAGCAGGAGTGGAAAATGCACTTCAAAACGGTGCTGATATTCTAATCAATACAGATGCTGACAATCAATATCCAAGTAAATATATTCCTGATTTAGTGCAACCAATTCTGAATGAAACCGCAGATATTGTAATTGGAAATAGAAAACCAACTGAAGTACAACACTTTAAATGGTATAAAAAAATTCTTCAAGGACTTTGAAATGTCGTACTGAGTTTTGTAGTGCAAGAAAAACTTCCAGATAGTGTAAGTGGTTTTCGTGCCTATAGCAGAGATGCATTATTTGAACTCAATGTTACTTCAAAATTTAGTTACGTTATTGATACAATTATTCAATCATACAAAAAATGACTTCAGATAGAATGGGTTCCAATAACTACCAACCTCCCAACTCGTCCATCAAGACTTTTTAAAAATATCTTTGAACATATTAAGAAGTCAACACTTGATATTTTACGAGTGTACACTATGTATGAACCATTAAAAGTGTTTTTAGTCATGAGTATTCCGTTCTTACTCGTTGGATTTTGATGAACATTTAGATTTTTATTTTATTATTTTACAAGTGATATAGGAAGATGAATGATTCAGTCTCTGATTATCTCTTGAAGTTTAATTACAATTGGGATTAGTCTTTTTTCTTTAGGAATTATTTCTGATTTAATTGCAAAAAATAGATTTCTGATCGAAGAAAATCTCAAAGCAACAAAAAAATTAAAATATAATAAATAACATATGCAATTTATCAATATTGGAAAAAAAATAGCTTTTATTCTTTTTTTCGTTGCGACTCTTTATTTTTTTTGAAAAACTATTTCAAATAACTATCAAGCTGTCTTAGAATACAATTTTTCATTTGATATTTGATTTTTACTTCTTTCTATTCTCATATATATTCTTTTTTATATTTCTCTGACTTGGTTATGGTATATTCTCCTCCCAGAAAGAGAAAAAGTACTAAAAAAAGAAATCCTCTATATCAATACTATTTCTTGGATTTCTAAATATCTTCCTGGAAAGGTTGCTATGATTATTACAAAAGTACTCTATCTTGAAAAAAAAGGAATCTCAAAAAGAAGAAGTCTTATATCTTGTATCTACGAACATATTTTTCAGATCATTGCATCATTAGTAGTGAGTTTTCCATTTATTTTTTGGTATTTTCTTGGAACTCAAGAAAGTAATTATATAATATTAAGTGGATTATTTTTTATTGGGTTTTTGATATTTATTCATCCAAAAGTATTTAATCCTTTATTAAATATCGGTTTTCGTCTTCTAAAAAAAGAACCAGTACACGAAAATGAATTTTTATGATTTTTATCTATCATACAATATCTTGCATGATACTGTATTTCAATGATTATAAAATGATTTTCTTTTGTTTTTCTCGTTATGAGTATGACAAGTATTTGAATTTGAGATGTTAGTTTTCTACTCTTTGCTTGGATTTTTGCATGAGTTGTTGGAATTGTTTCTATTTTTGCACCAAATGGACTTGGAGTAAGAGAATGAGTTTTGGTATTTCTTCTAAGTTTTATTCTCCCAGTTGAGATTGCTATTATTATCAGTGTTGTTTCCCGTTTATGGAGTACTCTTTGTGATTGACTCATTTGACTCTATATTCCTTGGTTTAACATGAACAAAAAAAATAATCTTCTATAAGATTATTTTTTTTGTTCATGTTCTTCTTCAGTTGTAAAAATAGTATGATTTTCCTCACTTAAAATAAGTTCATCTTCTTGTGTTATTTCTTCTGAAATTTTTTCATAATTTTTCTTTGATTTTGTAGTTTTTTTCTTCTTCGTTTCATCAGATATATTTTCTTCTTGTTCTTTTTGTTCTTCTTGAAAAGTTCAACAATATGGACAATTTTTCCAATTTGCTTGAATTTCATCTCAACAGTTTCAACATTTTTTTTGAAGTTCAATTGCACAATGAGGACAAAAACGAAATTTTTCTTCAATTTTCTTATGACATGAAAAACATAAAAATTCTTCTTTTATATATTCTTGCTCATCATCATATTCTTCTTCATATTCCTGCTCAAACAAAGTTTTTCCCGGACGAATCATCAAGTATAAAAATACTCATAATGGTGTTCAAACAATTACAAGTAAAATAGAAATTATCTGATACAACCAATTATATGTTCTATTACTTATATCCCTTGAGACCCAGATAATCAAAGCAATCCAAATAACAAAAAAATATATCACCAAAGCATACAAAAAAAACTCAAGTGTTACATTTTCTAAAAGAGATTGAAGAAAACCAATATAATCATAATTGGTAACAAAAAAGAAAAAATCATGTATTACATCCATATTCATTAAGTTAAGTTATTTTTTTTCCATATTTCTATCTGTTCGTGATGGCCAGAAAGAAGTATTGGTGGAACTTCTTTTCATTGAAAAGTTCTTGGTTTAGTATACACAGGATACTCTTTTTGTCTATTTAATTTTTGTGAAAAACTTTCTTCTTCATAAGAAAGGGAATTTCCCAAAACTCAAGGAATCAAGCGTATTAAACCATCAATTAATACCATACTTGCTAATTCTCCACTTGATAGCACGTATTCACCAATAGAAATTTTATGATCTACATAAATATCTATAATTCTTTGATCAATTCATTCATAATGACCACAAATAATAATGCATTCAGGAACCAAAATTTCACAATACTTTTCACACTTTTCTTGTGTGAGAAGATCTCAACTTGGAGACATAAATATTACAGGAACTTTTTTCCCAATTTTTTCGAATAAAAAATCTAAACATCGAGCTAATGGTTCTGGAGAAATTACTTGTCCATGCATTCAATATGCTTTATCATCTACTCTTCTCGTAGGTTGAACAGAAAAGTCACACAAATTATAAATATATGGAAAAAACAATCATTTTTCTTGTGCCATTTTCATAATACTTGATCAAAAATAAGACTCAAATGCACTGGGAAAAAGGCTTATTATATGGATTTTCATCTTCTTTTAATTATTTTTAAAACTTCTTCTAACACCTTTTCTGGAGATTGAGTTGCATCAATCATATAATCACATAAAGATCGTGCATGTTGCTCTTCAAAAATTGCTGACTTTAATCTTTTTTCCAATTCTTCGTCACTCATAAAAGCTCATCTTTGAGCAATTCTTTCTTTCAGAGTTGATTCTGGAATATTTAAAAATATTGTAGTATATGATTCATCTAATTCTGGATTACTTTTTCTCAAATCTTGCAATCAAAGAATATCAAGTTCTTTTATCACAATTTTTCCCTGAAAAATACCATGCTCAATTACATCTTCATATTTTGTTCCATAATAATCTAAATCATGAACTAATGCATATTCTAAAAACTCTCAATTTTGTACTCCAGAGAAAAATTCAGCACGCGAAACAAACCAAGCATCTTTTCCATTGATTTCAGTTTTTCTCATTGCACGAGTTTTATAAGAAAGAGGTATATGAATCCCAGAAATATTGAGATTTTTAATATTTTGTATTAAGGTTCATTTTCCAGCACCAGAAACTCATAAAATAAAGTAAATGTGTCCCGAATTCATGTTTGTGAGAGATTAAAAAATAATTACAGTCACACTGATTGCTTCAGGTGAGAAAATTTTTGAGTTGCAATATTATTTGCTTTTTGGTTTCATATTTCAAGTTTTTTATAAATTTCTTGAGGATTTTTTTGATAAAAATCATATTTTTCTCTTGCTTTCTCAAAATATTTCAAATAAATATCTAAAAGTTCTAATTTTGCATGTCCATATCAGTAATTCCCGGCAAGATATTTTTTACGAATTTCTGAAAGTTGCTCATGAGAAGCAAAGAATTTTAAAAGAGAAAATACATTACACGTATCAGGATTTTTAGGTGCCTCTAAAGGAGTATCATCTGTCACAATTGACATAATAGCCTTCTTAATATCTTTTGCATTTCCAAAAAGAGGAATAAAATTATTGTAACTCTTACTCATTTTTCTTCCGTCTGTTCATGGAATAGTTTCCACTGATTTTTCAATAAATGCTTCAGGAAGCTTCAAAGTTTCTCAAAATATTTTATTAAAATTTCCTGCAATATCACGAGCAAATTCTAAATGCTGTATTTGATCTTTCCCCACAGGAACCAAATCAATATCATATGCTAAAATATCAGCAGCCATCAAAATTGGATAATTAAATACTGCCATATTGATCTCTGAATTTTTTGTTTGAGCATCTTTAAAAGCATGAGCTCTCAACATCAAACTATATGGAGTTACACTTGAAAGAATCCATGCAAAATCATTGATTCTCCCAACACTTGATTGTTCAAATATAGTAATATTTGAGTCTTCAGGAACAAGTGAAAAGTATTCACATAAAAGATTAAATTTGTTTTTCTGTAAAGTACTTGCATCATGTACTGAAGTAAGTGAGTGATAATCCGCAATAAATAAATATGCTTCTTTTCCTTCTGCTACCTTTAAAAAAGGAAGAATAGCTCAAAAATAATTTCCAACATGCATTCCATTTCCTGTTGGTTTTACTCATGTAATAATTCTTTTCATAAACATTATAAATATCTAAAATATACTTGAATCTATTATAAAAAAAAATGACAGAAAAGAAAGTTTTTCTTTCATAGAAAAGAAAAACCGAAACTTTTGCTTCGGTTTTTTTTCTATTCTTCATTTTCTGATGATTCAGTCAATGCTGAAGTCTCTCCATCATTTGCATTCATCAAACTTGCTCTTACAATCATATCGTCTTCTCATCTGATTTTTGTTAAAATCACTCATTGCGTTACTCTTGAAGTAACACGAATTCATTTCAAATTCATACGAATGGTTTGTCCCGATTTACTCATCAATAATATATCAGTATTTGTTTTTTGTTCATCAGTCAATGTCATTGCTCCAATTATTTTTCAAGTTTTTGCAGTAACTGCCATCGCTTTTACTCCTGAACCACCTCTGTTTTGATCTCTGTATTCTGTGATATCTGAAATTTTTCACATCCCATTTTCTGTAACCACAAACACATATTTGTCATTTTCTGCAACGATAGTAACTTCCACTACTTCATCGCTTGGTTTGAGCTTAATTCCTCTCACTCAAGAAGCTGCTCTTCCCATAGGTCTCACATCGTCTTCAATAAATTGAATTGCTTTTCATTCTTTTGTTGCAATGAAAATATGATCATTTCAAGAAGTTGTTTTCACCCAAGCAAGCTCATCATCTTCTTTGATTTTGAGAACGATGAGTCCACTTGATCTGATTTTTTTCACTTCATCCATAAGAAGTTTTTTCACCGTTCATTTTTCTGTTACGAAGAATAAATATTTATTTTTTTCTTCAGTAATATCAAGCACTGATGAGATTTCTTCATTTTTATCAAGTGATAATAAATTGATAATTGGTTGTCATTTTGCTATTCTATTTGCTTCTGGTATTTCAAATGCTGGAAGCGTAAACACTCTTCCTCTTGAAGTAAAGAATAATAAATCATTATGATTTTTTGTTGATAAAATCAATTTAATTTCGTCTTCTTCTTTCGTTGCTGTGGTTACCCCAACTCAACCTCTTCTTTGTGTTCTAAATGAGCTTGAAAGAATTCTTTTGATATAGCTATTTTTTGAAATAGTAATAACCACTTCTTCATTTGCAATCACATCTTTTTGATTAAATTCTCCAAGTTTTGAATTATTTACTTGTGTTTTTCTCTCATCTCCAAATGTTTCTCTAATGTAGAGCGTTTCTTCTTTGATAATAGCAATAATTCTTTCTGGTTTTGCCAAAATATCTTGTAAATCTGTGATAAGAAGCATTTTTTCTCTCAATTCATCTTCAATTTTTTGTCTTTCAAGTCCTGCCAGTCTATTCAATTTCATTTCTAAAATAGCATCTGCTTGAATTTCTGTAAACGCAAACGTTTCCATCAACGCAACTTTTGCATCTTCTCTACTATCAGAACCTCTAATCGTTGCAATAATTTTATCAATATGATCAAGCGCTTTTTTCAATCATTCTAAAATATGAGCTCTCGCTTGCGCAATTCTGAGTTCATAGGTCGTTCTATTTTTAATAATATCTTTTCTGTGGTTGATAAATTCAACAAGAAATTCTTTGAGATTAAACAATTTTGGTTGCATTCCAGCTTCTCACAAAGCAATGGTGTTGTATCAAAAACTCGTTTGAAGTGGAGTGAGTTTGTAGAGTTGATTGAGAATTTTTTTCGGAAATGCATCTTTTTTTAGTTCAACTATCACTCTTACTCCATCTTTATTTGATTCATCTCTTAAATCTGAAATCCCAATAATTTTTTTCTCTTTTACCAAATCAGCAATTTTTTCCACAAAGGTTGCTTTATTCAATCAATAAGGAATTTCTGAAATATTGATGTATTTTCTTCCTTTTGATGTTTCTTCAATATTTGCAACTCATCGAATAATCACACTTCCTCTTCCAGTAGAATAAGCAGTTAACAAAGCTTCTTTGTCATACACAATTCATCCTGTTGGAAAATCTGGTCATTTCACAAAATTCATCAAATCTTCAATCGTCACATCATCCACACTTGGATGTTCGATTAAATAAAAAATTGCGTCACATAATTCTCTCAAATTATGCGGAGGAATATTCGTTGCCATACCAACAGCAATTCCCATAACCCCATTCATCAAAAGATTTGGAATACGGTTTGGCAAAACACTTGGTTCTTTTTCTGTTGAGTCATAATTGTCTCTAAAAAGAACCGTTTCTTTTTCAATATCAGCAAGCATAAATTCTGATAATTTTGTCATTTTCACTTCCGTATATCTCATTGATGCAGCTCCGTCTCCATCCATAGAACCGAAATTCCCTTGCCCATGAACGAGTGGATATCTCAAAGAAAAATCTTGAGCCATACGTACCATAGCTTCATATACTGAACTATCTCCATGTGGATGATATTTCCCGAGTACATCTCACACTACTTTTGCTGATTTTCTGAATTTTGCTGAAGCTTTCAACCCATTTTCATGCATTGCATATAAAATTCTTCTGTGAACTGGTTTTAATCCATCTCTTACATCTGGCAAAGCACGACTTACAATAACACTCATTGCATAATCCAGATAACATGATTCCATTTCATCATTGATATTTCTATTTACATCTCATTCATATACGATTCCAGTAGAAACAGGAAGTGCTGATTGTTCCTCTTTTCCTTGATCTTCATCATTAAGATTTTCATCATTCAAGTTTTCGTTTTCTGACATACAAACAAAGGCTAAAAAATAAAGGCGTAAAAGCTTTTTTACTTGAAAATACTATACTTATTTTTTTAAAATTATCAAATAAAAAAATAGCTTTTTTACTGATTTTTAAGGGCTTTTTATATCAAAAAATGAAAAATGCTCTAAATTTGAGCAGTTTTTTATATTTTTCACTTTTCTTGACTTTTATCAAAATTACGTACAATTAAAATACTTTCTCAGTAAGGAAGTGAATAATGGATTATCATGCAATTTAATTATTATGTTCGCATTCATATATCCCTTTTCCACCCTCCTGAAAAATTGTGGATCAGTGAATAATTATGTTATGTGAATTTTTTTCAAGAGGAAAAGAAAATCAAAATGAAAAAAACAAAATATTCAAAAGAACAAAATGTTAAACTCAAGACTTTAAACAGTTTTGTTCACCAGATCAATAATATAAGCCTTACAAAGTTAAAACGAGAAAGTGAAAAGAGTAGGTTTCAAAACTTAAAACCTATAATTTTAAAAAGTCTCACAGCACTCATACAACAAGTGGATCAAAGTAAAAACTTTGAAGAGCTTGATCGTTTAGAGATTTCAAGAAAACTTGCTATTTTCCGCAATCAGATACTCTCTGCTTGCCGTGTGGATATCAAGATCTAAATCTTATAAAACCCCAATTTAAAAAATTGGGGTTTTTCTTTGACTTTTCTATCATTTTCATTACAATGCAAGAACTTTCTTTCCATGATAGAGGTGATAAAATGTGGTCAATAGCATTTGTTCTGGTATTTATGGTAGAAGTTTTCAAAGAAGTTCTGTTTTTTGATAAGTACAAATATGCGGAGATTCCGCAAGATTTTCGAGAGAGACAAGATTTACAGCAAAAAGTTGATGCTGAAGTTCTCAGCTTCAAACGCAAGTTTTATCTTGCCTGTTTGGATCAGAAAGTTTCAATGGAAATCATCATTGAACAAAAACAAAAATATAAAAACTTGATGGTTCTCTACCAACAAGTCATAGAGTCACTGTCTTTGCAAGAACTCCAAAAGTTCTTGACAAAGTTACAGGACATCAACAAACAAAGCTCGTATGAATGGAAACATGCGTAGCTCCATCACAACCTCCAAAAAGGGGGTTGTTTTATTTTTTTCATAGATTCCTTGCATTTTTACAAATAAAAAATATATTAAACTCAATATATTTTCTAACAAAAACCTATGAAAGCTATTATTCTTGCAGCTGGAGAAGGAAGTCGATTAAGACCTTTCACTCATACTATTCCAAAACCCCTGATAAAAATTTTTGGAAAATCTATTTTAGAACATACTCTTGAAAGTATTGTTCCATATGTGAGTGAAATTATTATCATTGTAAAATACAAAGAAGAACTGATAAAAGAAACTCTTTGAATGCATTATAAAAATATTCCTCTCACCTATATTACTCAATGAGATGAACCTGGAACTGGAGCTGCTCTGAAAAATGTTGTGAGTAACGAAGATGTTTTTATTTTGTATGGTGACTCTATTATTGATGCAAGTGATGTAAAAATGATTCTTGAATCAGAAAAATATTGAGTTTTAGCAAAAAAAGTAGATGATCCATCAAAATACTGAATTTTTCAAGTAAATGCAGATCAAAAAATACTTTCTGTTGTAGAAAAACCTCAAGAATACATTGGAAATCTGGCAAATCTTTGATGATTTAAAATGAAAAATGAGATTCTGAAAATAGTTCAAAATCTTCCTCTTTCTCCAAGATGAGAATACGAACTCACTGATGCTCTAAATACATATATCAAAAATCATGATTTTTATGCATTTGAAATACAAAACGAATATATTGATGTATGATATCCTTGGGATATTTTACAAGCAAATAGTTCATTTTTGAATGCTCTTACAAGAACTGAAATACAATGAGAAATTGAAGAATGAGTTACTATAAAAGGAAACATTATTCTTGAAGATGGAGCAATTTTAAAATCTGGTACTTACATTGAATGAAATGTTTATATTGGAAAATGATCTATCATCGGACCAAACACATATTTGAGAGGAAATACCATTATTTGAGAACATTCAAAAATAGGAAATGCTGTTGAAATAAAAAATTCTACTATTTGAGATCATACAAATGTTGCGCATCTGAGTTATATTTGAGACTCAATTATTGGAAACCATGTAAACATTTGATGAGGTATGATTACTGCAAATGTTCGTCATGACAAAGCAAATGTCAAAGTTATGATAAAAGAAAAACTTATTGATACTGGACTGAGAAAATTTTGAGTCATCATCTGAGATCATACAAAAACTTGAATCAAAACTCTCACCTATCCAGGAAGAATTATTCCACATAATAGTTTTACTCTTCCTTGAGAAATCATACAATAAAAAAGTCCTAAACGGACTTTTTTTTACCATAATTCTCACAAAATGGAGAAAAATGGAGGGAATAACAGGAATTGAACCTGCGACCTCCAAAGATTGATGAATCATGATAACAATCAACTAATATCAATCAACTTTGGCACTCTACCTACTGAGCTATATTCCCAATGTATTATGATTATATATATTTTTTCTATTTGTCAATATTTAATTATCGTCTTCCTCAGATATTTCTTCATGATCATCAAGATTTTTGAGTCATTCTTGATATGCAAAATACCAAATAGCTGTTTTAAAAATATCCAATACTCCTCATAAATATCATAAAAGAATAATGAGACAAATAAAAGTAAATATTACCATTCCTAAAGTAATAATAAGAAATATTTTTGAACTGATATACGTAACGATCAAGGCAATCAATATTGGAAATAATAAAAAAACAATAAAGTTAATAATAACACGAATATTTACCAAAAATAAGAAAAAATAAATACGAATTGTCGTTCATAGATTGAACAAAGCAATTCTTACCGAAGATGAAATAGAAGCAAGTGCTTTTTTATTATTGAGAATAATTTCAAATCTCGCATAAGAAAACAAAATATTTATAATCGTTGCAATTCACAAAAGAAACAAAAATGCAGCTGAAAGGTAATAAATATATGCAACTCCTATAAATCTTAAACAAAAAAGATAAATATTTATGATACTAATAAATCGAAATTGATTGAAAATATTATTGTATTCAAATAAAGGAAGAAAACGGTACAACCCAGCCCCAAATGCTTGAGTAAAACTCGCTTCGGTGTTGGTATTTTTTTTGTGAAGATAGTGAACCAATGCTCATTCAAACATAGGACTTATAATGATATACACCAAAATAAACACTCCAAAAGCAATAAGAGTTTCTATAAAATAACTTGAATGAAAAAAGTTTAAAATCACAACAAGAGCCTCCTCCTTTTTATTAAACAACTCTACATAGGTATAAATTACTTGATATACCAACAATAAAGAGAGAAAAAGAATAGAAATAAGACCATGAAAAAAATAAATTTTTTTAATTTTTGTATCTTCATTGATCACATTCCATGCTTTTAATATTATCTCTTTTTTGAAATCTTTATACATCATTGAAAAATATATTTTTTAAGAAAGAAAAGAAATTACCTAATCATTTTGTTTGAAAATCTATATGTTTTTCACTTGTAATATACGCATAATTCATAGATTGATTGGTTGCAAGAGGTGAATAGTTATGACGTTTCATTTCAAAATCCTTAATATTTCTATCAACAAGATAGGTTACCTCTTTTGTATACAATGTTTTTGCTACAAATCTTTCTTGAATCAAACTCAATACTTTTACTTGAAGTTCTTTTGTTCTTTCCGGAGATAAAACATTTGATTTTAACTCTTCAAGTGCCAAATCAAGATTTAAAGTTTTTGTATTCGTAAAATTATATCCTCCACTTGCTTGACTTGAATGAAAATATGGAAATATATTAAAATTAAAATATCATAAATCTAATCCAACTAAAAGCATATCATAACTTTCAGTATTATGAATCATTTCATTATTGAGTTCAGAAGTAGAAATTCCCATCATCTCAATTCCTATTCCATAGGTTGATAAAATATTTTTTATTATATTTGCTGTAACACTAAAATCTTCTTTATTGTCAAGATAACGAATATTCAAGACAAATTTTTCATAATTTTTGTTATAATAAAACTTATCTTCTAATGCATCTATTTTAGCAATTTCTGTTTCAAGTTCACTTTGTCTTTGCTCATCCTTTTCTTTATCTCATTCAAAAAACGATTTCTCTAAATCAAGTAATTTTTCTGGAACACTACTAAAAGTAATCACAAAATCTTCTACAAAATCTGTTTGATTTCCTGACTTAAATTCAATACGATATTCATTTTTCCCAGCACGAATATTATCAAAATCTGTTCTTAAACGATAATAAAAATTTTCATCTCCTTTATTATATCATGAAAGTTTATACCCATTGATAAAAATTTCATCTACATTTTTTCATTGAGTATTTCCAGTAATAAGAATATTATCTTCTCATAGAAAATTATATTTTGTTTGAAATGGTTCTGTAATATATGTAAGGGTTGGATTTTCTATGATGTTTTGTGATTTATTTTTTAAAACATTTAACTCTTTTACAAAATCTTCCTTAAGAGTATCTTTTGAAAAATATCAAAGCTTACTCATGATTGATTCAATATTATTATTTTTTTGTTCTGGAGCAGCAATATCTTCATCCAAAAGATATAAATTTGAAACAGCTAAATTTCCTGATGGAAGCATTTTCACGATATCATTACGATTCACTTTTGAAAGAATAAATTCTCTCAAATCTATAGTCTTTATCTTTTCTTCATTCAAAAATAAAGTAACATATTTATTCAGAAAAAAATTATGTTTCCCAAGTCTTGGCACTGTATCTCCAATAATTTTTTCTTCATCATAAAAAATATTGATAATTTCTTTATGTTTTGAGAGATGTGCTTTATCCTTAAAAAATTTATAAATATAACGATACACAAGTACTGGAGCATCAGTATAAAACTCATTTTTCACTAAAATAAGTTTTTGAATTCCCAAACTATCATCATAACTGAGATTTTCTACTTTATATGGTCCAGAATAAATTCCATTTCTTGCATTAAATTCTCATGTTAATTCTTTATTTCCAATGTTATCAAGAGTTTCTTTTGAAACAATTGGCTGAAGAAGAACGCTTAAAAAATTAACATCTTTAATCGTATTTCTAAAAATAATATTTCCAGCTTTTTCTTCAATAACAGTTTTTTCTAATAAACTATTGATTTTTGGATTCAAATTTGCATTTTTGATAATAGTATAGGTAGCAATTACATCATTTGCAGTAACTGGTTTCCCATTTGACCAAAACACATTTTCCTTAAAATAACATTCTATATATTGAAGATTTTTAATATCACAATTTGCAAGATCTCATACAATTTTCTTATCTTTCTCATCATATTTCAATAATGAACGATATAAAAAATTTATAATATGTTCATTATAATCATTTGAATATATAAGTGGATTTAAATGACTCATTGGTCAAATAACTCATTCTGAAACACTTCATCATTCTACCGGAGTACTTTCCGCATCATGATAAAGATAAATATACATAATATGAGCAAACAACAAGCAGGCAACAAGAATACTGATAAAAAATCCATATTTCTTTAATCGATCTGCATTTTCCTGATTCATAAAATTTTGTTAAAAATATAAACGAAAAAATTACTACCCTTTTTAAACACCAATTCACTTTATTAGTTAGAAAAAGTATAGTAATTTTTTCATTATTTTAGAATAAATAAGACTACTGCATTTAAAATGAATAAAGCTCCAAGCCCAACAGTAATATTGTGTAATACTTTTTCTGTTCCTCTTTTTGTTACTTCCCCCATTCATCCTCACATACTTGTAAGATTGAGAGAAACATTTTTATTTTGCATAAGTATAATCCCAATAAGCAAAACAGAGATAACAATTTGAATATTTATTAAAATAGAATACATATTTTTGTACTTAAAAATTAAATAGTTGTGCAATAATGTAATGAAAAAAAGTAAAAAAGCAATTTTTTGATTATTTTTTTCAAAACAATAAACCAAAGAGTCCATTAAAAAATGCTGCGAGAATCGTTGCTATAACAAAATTTGTTCTTCCATCAATATGATAACGAATCCCATCTAATGCTAAAATATCATTAAGTGTAATTCCTAAAAGCCAAAGAATAATAGCATTTATCACCAAAACAACTATTGGATAGATGAAAAATAATGGAAATCAAAGAATTTTCAGAAATGGTTTCACAGTAGCATTTAAAACTCATAAAATGATCCCTCAAAGCAAATATGCTTTCCATCCATAATTTCCTCATTCCACTGTGACAGCATCAGCTCAAAGAAAATACCAAATAAAAAATAAAATCAGTCCATTTAATACAATAGAAAGAAAAATTCTCATATTTATGTTTTAGAAACTAAAATCTCACTCATTATATAAAAAATCTCTATAAAATCAATAGCTTATTGTTCCTGATTTTGTGTATAAAGAAAGTTCAAAATACATTCTCTTCATAAAGGTCATAAAATTCATTGATTATTTTGATTCCAATCGCATTTTTCATACAAAAATCTTTGCATTCCAATTTGGGTTTTCTCATCATAAATACCTGAGAAACCAAAATTATAAAACCCATAAAAATTCAAAAATTTTTGTAATATCACTACTTTTTCTCATTGTGAATTTAGAGCTAAATTTTGATCAAAATCAAGTTCAGAAAAAGAAGGTATTTCAGGAATAAAAAAGGTTTCATCTCAAACATCTTCTCACAATAACAAAAGATCTTGCAATCATTGATCAATAATATGTTCTGCTTTTTTTTCAGGAGAAAAAACATCTTTCAAAATAGGAAAACCATAATATATTGATAAAAAAATCCCTATAGTAGAAACTGTCAAAACAAAACGAATATTTCTAAAAATATATTTTTTTATCACAGTAAATATATCACTATACAAACCTAAAAATACTCAGAAAAAAAGCAAAAAAGCAAGAACAAATTGCCAAATTTCAGAAAACATATTTCCTCAAACTATCAAAAATCCAGAAAGAAATATAATCAAATAATTCCAATTTTCTGTATTCTTCAGAGACATTTTTTGCAAAGAAAAATCAATTTTATATCCTAAAATTTTGAAAAAAATGTATGCTATCAATAATACTCAAAAATTGAGATACAAAAAATGACGCAATATTTCAAATGAGAAACTTCAAATTAAAATACCAAAATACACAAATAAGATCACATGAAAGAGAAGAAAAAAGTTTTCTTTTACGTCTTTTATTCCTTGTCATTTTAGAAATATTAGAGGATTATAATATCCAATACCATATACTTCAAATAACTTTTTCAATAATCAAGTTATTAAAAATAGTGTCATTACATTTTGAAGAAATAAAGTATTATATCCTGTACTCCAAACAAGAGGAAACAAAGCTCAAAGTCATCATGCTGCTATAAACAAAAACAAACTTGGTATTTGATAGAAAAAAACACTCAAAACAACATAGACAATAACAAAAAAGAAAGGGATATTCCAGCCATACAAAAGGAACAAAAGAAAAAATCCTCCATGATACAAAATATGTCTATATTTCAAAACATATTCAGCAACAATATCAAAAGAAAATTTTTCTTTCACTTGAAAAACTCTTTTTACATATTCAAATATTCACTCAAATAGAAAAAGAAGCAATATCATATATACAACCAGAAAAATATCTCAATATACATTCCAATCTATTTTTTGAAAAAAAACTCATGCAGTTCACAACAAAAAGATACTTAAACACCCAATATATCAAACAAAATATTTTAGCATAAAAGAGCCATTTATTACAAAATTATTTTCTCTATTATAGAAAAGTTTGTGTAATATGCAAAAAAAAATTGATTTTCCTAAAAAAATATATATAATAATGCTGTTGTAATATACTTTTTGTTCAAAAAAATATTACAGTGCTATTCAATTTCTCTCAAAGATAAGCTCTTTTGGGAGACCTTTATATGTTTATTTTATTATGTATGTGAAATATTTTTACAGATAAAACTTGAAATTCAAGAGTACTCTCTATTGTAGCTCTTGGTTCTCTCCTTCTTGCTTTGAGTGCATCAGGAGTATTTGGAATTGGTTGAGGATCTGGTTCATGATCAGGTTATGGATACGGATATGGTTATGGTTATGGATACGGTGAAACTCCTACTCCTCCAGTAACTCCTCCATCAAGCTGAGGAGCTGGTTGAGGTGGTGGTTCTTACTACTATCCAGCAGGTTCTGTTGGTCTTGTTACCACTTCAGTTGGTGAAGTAGAAACAACTGTTGGTGAACATAATCCTACAACACCTACGACTCCAACAAAACCAAATATTGATAAAGATGAATCTACAGGAGTAGTAACAATTACAAAACCAGATGGTTCTAAAATTACATTTTCAGATGTATGAAGCACTTTTGCTCTTGACTATATTGCAAAATTATCAGTTGCTGGAGTAATTTCTGGATATCCAGATGGTACATTTAGACCTGAAAATTCTGCTTCAAGAGCTGAATTCTTAAAAATTGTTTTAAGAGGTCTTGGACATGATTATGATGATGTTGATGGTTCACAATCAACTTTCGGTGATGTACAAAAAGATTCTTGGATTGCAAGAGCAGTTGTAAAAGCTGTTGAACTTGGTCTTATTGATGCAAGTAATACAAACTTTAGACCTGATGATTCTATTACAAGAGCTGAAAGTATGAAAATGCTTCTTCTCGCTGCTGGAGTAGATCTTGCAGATGCTGATGATTCTGATTTTTCTGATGTATCAGGATGGGCTGTAAAATATGTACAAACTGCTAAAAATCTTGGTATCGTAAACGGACAAGAAGTAAATAGTTCTCTCGTATTTAGACCTAGTGATTCTATTACAAGAGCTGAAGTTACAAAAATTGTTGTTCTTACTATGGAATTAAACTAATTCTTACCAAATAAAAACCTCTCTTTTCAGAGAGGTTTTTATTTGGTTTATATTTCTCATACATCTCAGGTATATTTTCAAATATTTTATTTTCAGTTTATTTTGCTCAAACTTTTTTCGAAAAAATTTGGAATCAATAGTTTTTCAGTATAATACTAAAAACTATTGATTATTTGTTTTTAAAGCCATTATGCAAGAAAGTAAAAATAAAAAAATACTCTACCAAGATGAAACTCTCAAAAAAAAGTTTATTCAAAAATGATTTTGGATGTATTTGTTTACGTTTTTTTGAGCTCCTCTTTTATATTTGATACGAGTGGTTGTTTCAAATGATTTACCAGTTGCAGATATTGGTATTATTTATAGTATAGTGAGTATAATTTCTATTATTGCTATTTTTAGTGATTTATGATTAAATGCAACCATGAATTATTATCTCCCAAAACATTATATAAACAAAGACCATAATAAATTTAAAACATTATTTTTCTTAAGTCTTATAATAAAATGAATTACTACTATAATAATATGAATACTAGCTTTTGTATTTCTTGAAAATATTGCAAATAATTATTTAGGAAGTGCCGAGAGTGTTTGAGTATTACAAGTTTTTTTGATATATTTTCTGACATTGAATGTTTTTCATTTATTCCAGTGATTTTTTCATGCAGTTCAGGATATATTTGTACAACATTTTAATGACTTTTTGAGAAAATTTTTGATAGCTGTTTGAGTGATTGGAGTACTTTTTTTTGATATAGGAAATATGACAATGTATTCTTTTGCTTGGCTTTTTGGGATAAGTGGAG
The DNA here is from genome assembly GCA_964470525.1 of uncultured Candidatus Peribacteria bacterium. Lineage (GTDB taxonomy): Bacteria > Patescibacteriota > Gracilibacteria > BD1-5 > UBA6164 > CAYYDE01. The sequence goes on along the minus strand of CAYYDE010000004.1, from coordinate 31,472 downwards.
CTTTGGTGATTTCTGTTTGATTTTTTTTCAAAAAATATTTTGATACCGTAAAAGAGTGAAAAATAGAATTGAAGGAAGGTGATATAAAAAAATACATTTTATTTGGTATTTGGGCAACTTTGTGATCAAATGCATTGGTGCTTTTGGATCAAATAGATCAGCAAATGGTCTTGATGTTTTTATGAACTGAAATGGCTTGATATTATGCAAATTTTATAAGTCTTGTAATACTTATGACGTTTTTATTTGCTCCTATTTTAGGATTTATTTTTCCTGTAGTAAGTGAAATAGTAACGAAAAAACAATTTCATAAACTTGAACTTCTTCAGAATTTTTTTTATAAGTATGTTTTGGTTTTTTCTTTGAGTATTTGAATACTATTGAGTGTGTTGGGAGATGTGGTTGCAGTGGTGTTTTTTTGAGAGAAATATTTATTCTCTTGAGAACTTTTAACGTATGTAGCAATATTTTGATTTTTTAAGGTTATGTTTTTATTGAATTTTTCTATACTTATGGGATTGTGAAAATCAAAAAATAGGACTTTAATATTGCTTTGAGTTTTGTTTTTAAACATAGTTTTGAATTTGATAATGATACCTTTGTTTTGAGCTTTATGAGCGTGATTAACAACAGTGATTTCGTGGGGAATTATTGCATTTTCAAGTTTTTATATGGTACATAAAAATTGTAAAATTTCTTTTGATTATCAATTTATATTAAAAAACTTGCTTACATTTGTTGTGCTCGCAAGTTTGGTATATTGGTATAAAGAAAAGATATTTATTTTGGATGATAATTTTAGACTTCAAAATCTTTTGTACTTGTTTGTGTGAGGATGCGGATATTTTTTGATAATCTGAATGATGAATTATAAAGAAATTATGAGAGTAAGGAGAGGATTCTCGGAAATAAGAGAATAAAATTAAGATGAAATTTTTAATATATCATCAATGTGCTGACATATTTGTTCATACTTTTCTGGAATAGAAGTATGAGTTGATATTTCTAGAAAAGGTTTATTGTGAATTTCACAATATTTTCTTGTAATGTATTCAGATAAATTTCAGTTTTTTTCTAATAAAGATAATTTTTGCTTATCTGAGTATTTATCAAAAGAGAGTGAATTATTTATTTCTCTTTGTTTTATTCTTTCTAATGATATTGTATTATTTGAATGAATAAATATTGGATAAATATTTGTATCACTGATTTTTAGCAAATAATCTAATAAATTTTTATTTACTTTCTTTCCAGAATGAAGTATTGATCAAAAATATCTATGTAAGTAGATTTCATCAGCAATTAAAAAATCATTTTTTTGTTTCTTGATATTTGATAAGTGAAAACTTTGTGCAGAATAGGTAAATAATATTTTGAAATTTCAATGAAATAATCATTTTATAAATAAAATGAAATGATTTATAAATATATTTTTATTGGAAAAAATAAATCGTATTCTTGTTATTATTTTTTTATAAAAATTTTGTTTATTTAAGCTGTCTTCCATATAATTATTTATGAAAAAAACATTATTTTTGTATAATGGATTTTCACTTAATTTTGCTGTTAAAGTAGTTTTTCCAGATCAAGGGAGTCACGTAAACTCAATAATAATTTTATTTTTCATTGTAAATTTTTATTAATTTCTTATAAAAAATTTCAGAGTTGAATTCTTTTTTTAATTTTTCAAATCAGTGCTTTCACATTTCCATACTTACAACTTGATTTTTATAAAGTTGTTTTATTTTTTCTGCAAGTTCAATATAGTTTCATACTTTGAAAAGATATCAATTTTTTTTACATTCTATTAAATCTGAAAGTCATCATATATGGCTTGCAATAATTGTTTTTCAATGTTTCATTCATTCAATTGCCACGAGAGGATTGTTTTCTAAACAAATACTTGGAATAATCAGTCAAATAGAAACTTCATAATATTTTTGTAATTCTTTATTATTTATTTTTCAAAGAAATTTTATGTTATTCTCAAGTCATAAAGACTTTACTAGATTTTCTAAATTGTTTTTTTCTATTCAATCTCAAATAATTTCAAAATAAATGTCTTTTATTCATTCTTTATTCACTAATATATCAAAGGCTTTAACAGCTATCTCAACTCATTTTTCTTTTGAAAGTCTTCATACAAAAAGAAAATTTGTATCATTTATTTTTTTAAGATTTGGTTGATGATTTTCTTCGATTTCTATGAAATTTGGCAGATACAATACTTTTTCTTTTGGAAGTTGTAGTGATTGTATCATATATTCTTGAAGTTTTTTTGATGGGCAAAGGAAAATTTCAACATATTTTTTTATAAAATATCTGTTTATTATAAATTTTAACCATTTTATAAAATCAAAAATGGTATTTCATAAAACCCCTCTTTCTATAAATCTATTACAATGAAAATGAAATATTCATCATCTACATTCTTCTCAATTTTGTGTAACTCATAATTTGGGACAATAAAATGAAAAATCGTGAATATGGAGAATAATTTTTCATTTTCATTTTATTGCGAGAAATATAGATGGACTGAGAATAGAATTAAATTTATGAAGATGAATAACATCAAAATCAGTATGATTTTTTAGATATTTATAGAGCTGAATGAAGTATTTTAGGTTAAATATTGAGAAAACAGATTGATTGATTTGCTTTGTTTGAGTTCCCCATAAAAAAACTTGATGATTTTTCTTATCTAGATTAGATTTTATATCATACATAGTTTTTTCAGCTCATCATATATTTTGAATACTGTCTGATATTTGTAATATTTTCATTTTATAGTTTATATTATAAATTTTAAGAAAATGAAATGTGAAACATAAATTATTCTCTTATGCTCTGAATAATGTAGAAGTTAAAATTTTCTCTTCTAAATTCACTTCACTCTACATATTCGAAAATGTATCTTTCTCTTAAATAATCTTCCATTTCTTGTGTTAATGTATTATAAGGAGACATATAGCTTGCAAAGTATATTCTTTCGTTATTTTCTAGGAATTTATTTAAAATATCAGTTGTATGTTGGTATCTTATATGAGATGGAATACAATAATAACAGAACCAATTATAATCAAATAATGTATCAGTAAAATATCTCTGAGGTTGTCGAGGAGCATAAAATATTGTACTTCACTGAGGTATTATATTTTTGATTTTTTTTGAATAGCTTAAATATTGAGTATTTATCTCTTTATAATAAGTTAAGCTAGCTCAGTGCTTATAGGAATATCAGTAAAAACTAAATACTGAAATGTATAGGAACAAAAAAACATAAATCAAAACTTTACTAAGTTTCTGGAATAGTACGGGAATAAATAAAAATGACAATATAGTAATTGGGAGAAGATACCTAAAAAATGAAGAAATTAAACTATTTGTTTCATTTCCAAAAAGCAATATTCTTACATTAGAATAGTATAAAAGATTTACTATAAGTACTAAAATGAAAAAAATCTTAAATCGTTTATTTGGGAATTTTAAAAATCATATGAATACTAATAAAAATAATGGGGTAAAATATAGAATATTTCATTTAAAATAATAAGTAAATCCATTCAGTATATGATGTAGATTTTCAATATTAATTTTTGTAAATCACTTATTAATAATATGATTAGGAGTATTTTCAAATCAAATCGGATTTGGACGATAATCATTATTGAGATATCAAATAAAATTAAAATCTCAGAAGTATTTTATATTTGATAGGGGGAAAAAAGAAAAAGTTATTATTACAACAACAAATCAGTGAACTATTTTTTTTAGTACATTTTTAATGTTTCATTTTATAAAATATACGAGATATCAAAAGAGAAATAGTACAAATATAATTCTAATTAAAATTGCAAAAAATAAGAATAATAAAGCTAAATTCCAATATTTAATATGATTTGTTTGGTCATATTTTAAAATAAAAAAAATACTTATAAGTAAAAATAAAGAAGCTGGAATAATGTTTTGTGGTATTATTGCCCATATTATTAGTATTGAGATAAAACCGATAAGTATTATTCATATTATTGGTAATAGATTACCTGTATAGAGTTTTTTTAATATTAAATATGAAAATAAAATTATAAGTAATACTCAAATGAAATTTATAAAATAAAAAGAGTCATTTCATAAAAAACTCATAAAATATGAATAAAATAAAATGATTGAGATTGGTTGCATAGGGTAAATTTCTCAGAATGATTTTATTGCTATATCACTAAATCACAATGAAAAATAGTATGTTCCGTATTGAGTGTTGAAATTATTCCAAAAATTCAGATTTCATTCTGTAAGTAATTTTTGCACAGGATAATATATGCTTATACCATCTCATCCTACATATCAAGCTTGTATGAAAGTAGAATAAAATATAATAAAACAAAATAGAAAAAATAATATAAATTTATGTTTCACTAAAAAATCTTTCATTTTAAATTTTTAAATTATTAATAATGTTACTCCACTCATATTCTTGCAGAAAGGAATTGGAAACAAAATCTTTGTTATTAATATTTTTTATAACTTCTTGTATAAATTTTTCCCAATCATTATTTTCAACTATGATAAGTTTTCCATCTGTTATTCTTTCATTAATTCATTCAGCTCATTTTTGAGTAGAAATAACAGTTTTTCCACAAGCAAGAGATTCTATAACTTTTGTTTTTACTCAACCTCAGGAAAGAATAGGATTTATCATAATATCACATCATTTTACATAATCTTGAATATTTGGAATAAGTCAAGTATAAATTATGTTTTCTTGGTCTTGATATGTATTTCTATCTATTCATCATCAACATATAAAAATTTTATAATTGAGAGTTGATTTGTTTAATAAAGGAATAAGATGTTTTATTATGATATTTAATCCTTCTCTATTTGGAAAATAACTAAAACTTCAAAAAAATAATATTATTTTTTCATTTTCTTTTAAATTATATTTTTCTCTTAATTCTTTTGCCTTATCTGAATTATTTTCTGTATTGAAATAATCTGTATTGATTCAATAATTACAAATTTGTCATTTATTTTTTACTCATAGAGTATTTTGAGCTAGGGTTTTATCGGTTTTTGTTATAAATAAAACATCATCTACTAATTTATATGCGATTTTTTCATAAAAATATAAGAATTTCCACCATTTTTTTCCAAAACTTTTAAATCTGTCATATTCTATGTTATGTTCATGCATAACAAATTTTACTTTTGTAAAGAGTTTTACAATAAATAAATGAAGTGCAAACCAAGGATATTGCATTATGAGAACTTCTATTTTCTCTTTTTTTATAAGTTGTATTGTTTTATAAATGAAAGTGATATCAAGAAATTTTAACTTTCATTTTTTTATGAAGTCAAAAAAAATGAGATTATTATCTAGTATAAAATCATATTTTCATTCATTAGAATGTAAAATATAGATTTCATATTTTTTTGATAAAAATCTTGAAAACTCATAGATTAATTTTGATCCTGATTTATAGGGAGGTAAAATAGCGTGACTTGAGATTATTAAAACTTTCTTCATATTACTTAATTTTAGAAATAAATCATTGTGTTGGTCTTATTTTTTTTGCTGGAACTCCTCAATATAAAAAATTACTTTCTAACTCTCATTTCACTACACTTCAAGAAGCAATTATTGTGTTATTTCAGATTTTACTTCAAGGTAAAATGATACAATTACTGGTTATCCAAACATTGTTTCCTATAATAATTTCTTTTGAGAAAGTAGAAAAATCTAAATCTTTTTTTTCAATATTTTGCTTTTCATAGTGCATAGAGGTAAGAAACTTATTGTCGTATCATATTCCACAATCATCTCCTATGGTAATTTTAGCATTATTATCAAATAAATTTCATCTATTTATAAAACAGTTTTTTCAAATTTTTAGTTTGTTTATATTTGTTAAGTATTGCTTTTTTCTTATTCTTGTTGATATTCATAATTTTGAAAATGTGAAAATTTTTAATAAAAAACTTCTTAAAGGTGAAAAAAGAGTAAAGTCTGGAATTATAAAGTCGAAGAAAACGTATAATCATATAAAAATTTCGTGTAAAGTTCTTTTGAGTAAATAATTTAATTTTTTCATCTTATTTTTTATAAAATTCTAAAGTTTTTTTAACAATATGTTGCCATTCAAATTTTTCTTTTAAACTGGATAAATATTGCTTTTTTTCTTGTAATTTATCTCATGTAAAAATATTTGTAATCTTTTCTTCTAATTCTTCAATATTTTCTACTTCAAAAATCAAATCTTTATCTTGAATCACTTCTGTGAGTCATCATAAATTACTAACTATTACTGGCAGATTAAAACATAGATTTGTTGCAATAACTCAACTTTGAGAGTCAAAATTTCTATACGGTAAAACAAGTAAATCTGAAAGTGTAAATAATTCTCAAGTTTGTTGTTCTCATATAAATCAGTCAATTCTTAAAATAGAATTATTTAAATTATTTTCATCAACAATTTTTTGGTATTTTTCCCATTCTTGCCAGCAAGGTCAAGCAATAATAAGTTTGAAATTACTTTGATTTTTTATAATTTTTGAAAAAGCAAAAAGTATTATATCAAGTCATTTGTAATCTCTTATATTTCAATAAAAAAGAATAATTTTTTCGTTCATTTTTAAGTTATATTTCTTCCTGAGATTTTCCTTTGTATCTTTTTGGAAATTTGGTGTAATGATTCCATGAGGAATAACTTCAATTTGTTTTTGATCTCAAATAATTCTTTGTAACTCTTGTTTATTTGATTCACTATGAACAATAAATTTATCTCATAATTTGTAAATTATATTATTAAAAAAAGTTTTTACAAATGATTTTTCATGAGGAGAAACATTATGAATTGTTAAAATAATTTGTTTTCATCTCAGTTTTGCAATTCATAAAACTATTCAATATATTGGAGCTAAAACCCAACTCCACCATTGAGCATGAACATCTGTTTGTATTTGAAATCAAGTTCGAATCCAAGAAATAGGATTATACCAAGTAATTTGATTTTTAATATCGGTATTGAAAAATGATGGGCTTTGTAATTCAAAATTTTTCGTTCCATCTGGATATAAAAACTCCGGATAAATATCTTTAAATCAAAAAAAATTAACTTGAATATTTTTCTCCAATTCTTGTAGAAATGGTACTGTATAGGCACTAATTCATTTTATAGGAGGCAGAGAAGATAAAATTGAGATTCTCTTCATTATTTTTCACAAAATAAAATAAAAAATTATTATTTACCACCTCTGTGTAAATAACTTATATAAAATATATCCATTTTTCTCTCTATTGCAAATAAAAAACCCTTTCAAAAGAAAGGATTTTTTATTTGCAATTATCTTGCCATTTTATCTCATTGAATAAATTCTCATAAAAATTTTGAAAGAAGTGGTGGTGGTGAAGTAAATACTTTTGATGTAAATTGTACATTTGTACCAACATCAACATATTCTCCTCTTCATTTTACATACGTTCTACTTTCAATAAGTTTTGATATATCTCAATATAAAGCTCCATTTACCGTAAGAATATTATTTGTTTTTGCTCCATCAGATTCAATGAATTGATCCATTGCAATAAGTATAGCATCTATCTGAGTTACATCTTTTCAGATAGTAATATTTCAGTTTTTCACTACAAATAATATACTATGATCTGAAGAAATATTTCCATTGAGAGTTAAATTTCATTCTACAATATACGTACTATTTGCTCAAACTCCAGATACATTATTCAATGTAAGATTTCATTTATGAATAAAAACATTATTTATTCCTTGAAATTTTTCAGTTGGTAAAGTTGTTCTTGCAGTTTGAGTTCATCATACTGTAATATTTCAAAGAGCCTGTACATCTTGTTTTCATTGTTCACGTGAAGTTTGTAATAGATTTCCTACTTGAATTTCTTTTCCAACATTACTTGAAAGAGCTCCAACTCATAAACTTGTAAGTATCAGGTTTCTATTTAATTCTGGATTTAATGGTCAAAAATTTGTACTTAATGCACGCACATCTGACACATTTGTTCCTTTTACAAATCCCGCTCATCATCCAGCACTTTGAATAGAAGGTTTTGCAACCCTTACATCAAGTACTGCATTGAGAAAAGAAGTATCAGGAACTCATTCTATTTTTGTGATGATTTTTGCATCTCAAAAAGTTCTACTTGTACCAAGTGTATCAGTAGTTCAAAAGAAATTCTCTCAAACAGATAGAGTTCTTGTTCGTCCAGCATTTAAACGTCAAACTTCTGATGATGAACATAATTCTTGAATTCAATTGATAACATTCAAGCTATCAGATTGGCTGATACAAAGTTTTTTATCAATATAAATATCACTATTTGAATCATTTGTAATCGTAGCTTGTCTATTTGCATTTCCAAATACACTCATTCCATGTCCAATAAGCACATTTCATGAAGGATGAATCGTTATAGTTCCTCATCATGGAATAGTTGATTCTGGTCAGAAACTATATCATCATGGACTCGTTGTTTCATCAATTTGACAAGCTCAAGATGTTCCAGGAATTCCACACCATGCTGGCCAATTTGACCATGGATTTGCACCTCCAAAATCACATTGTTCCATCATTCCAGAACTATTTGGTCTATCTAATCTTCCATCTCCACAATAACTTCCTCCTCATCATCAACCTCATGGTGGAGTTCATCCTCCTCACCCAGAAGTATAACTTGCTCCACAAGTTGCTCATGATTGTCCACTACATTGCCATGAATATTGTGTAGTATTTCCATTTACAGTAAATTGAAAACTTTCTGCCGTTCTTCCTGTTTCACATAATCATGGTGTAGTATTTGTAATAGGATTTGTTTGAGGTCCAATAATTCCTCCATGAGTACATCCTCCTCATCCACCTCAACCAGTAGTGACATTGAGTGTTGTTGTACAAATCGGAATAGCTGTAGCTTGTCATCCAACTCTACAAGTAGCCGTATATGTACCAACTCATAAGTTATTTACATTTAAAGTAGAAGTACTTCCAGATGCAACAACTGTTTGTGAAGAATTACGCACTTCTATATTAAATAATGATGTACTCGTCGCACTACAAGTTAAAACAGTATTCAAAGGTGTATTATGACTTGATGCAGGATTTGCAACAAGTGAATCACATGAGAATCATCATGTTGTATCACTTAGGCGATTTGCTGTACATGTTACTGGTGTACCACTTGCTCCATTACATGTCCAAGAAACATTTCATCATTGACTTGGAAATCCTGGTGATGCTGGATTTGGCGTTCCATTTGTACAAAATGTGAAATTTCCCCATCCTGTTTCACTTGCTCAAAATGTACGTTGAGCTGTTCCACATGTTGGTGTTGTAGTTGTATCACTTAGGCGATTTGCTGTACATGTTACTGGCGTACCACTTGTTCCATTACATGTCCAAGAAACATTTCATCATTGACTTGGAAATCCTGGTGATGCT